>JBKJUW010000108.1:0-157154 GCA_046589725.1 Gemmatimonadaceae bacterium | reverse complement strand
CGTGCGCGGATGCCCAGCAGTTGTGCGGAGAGCGCAATGCCAAGTCCGTGGTTGCCCGCGGAAGACGCGACGATGCCGCGCGCGCGCACTTCCGTGGGTAGCGAAGAGAGCGCGGTAAACGCACCGCGGATCTTGAACGATCCGGTCCGCTGGAGGTTCTCGCATTTGAGGAATACGGCGGTGCCCGCTAATGCACTCAGCGAGGCCGAGTGCAAGAGCGGAGTGCGGTCGATGATGCCGCGGAGCCGGTGTGCGGCGCTGATGACGTCGGCAGGTGATGGTAGCATCAGCTCAATCTTACCACGGAGGTCACAGAGGACACGGAGGTAGCAACGCGGAACATCGCATTCCGCTGAAGCGTAACAAGCCGTCCTCTGTGTTCTCTGTGTTCTCCGTGGTTAATCGCTGTCTGTTCGTCATTGCCGTGAGCTCCATGGTGGGTCGCTACCCGGAATGGATCCCGGCTCTCGCGGGGATAACGAAACGTGGTGACCTATCCGCGCCTGCCAGTGCGAACGGTTGACACCCGGCGACAAACGACTAGCTTTGGTGAGAATGACAGCGGCCCCGCACGGTTGCGGGGCCGTTCCTGTATGTGGTCCCAGGTCACATCGGGTAGCCGGCGTGAACACGTGACACTACGGGGCTGTAGCTCAGCTGGGAGAGCGCGCCGTTCGCAACGGCGAGGTCAGGGGTTCGATCCCCCTCAGCTCCATCGAGATTCAATCAGGCTTGGCGCGCGTCGCCATCGCAGGTTTTGCCCGCCGCTGTTCGGTAGGACGCAGAGTTCCAATGACAGCGTGCGTGGCAGTTCCACTGGTCCGCCTGGCGGGCGCACCACGACAGAACGCCGCGATCCTTCGGGATCGCGGCGTTTCGATTTATATCCGCGAGCTCACGGCGTCAGCACGCTGCGCGCATCGTCGCGAAGGGCCAGGAAGAATTCGCGCAGGAAATGATTCTCCTCCTGTTCCACGCGCACGCCAAAATCATCCATGGCGGTGCTGGAGAGCGAATTGATGAACTTCAGGATCGCGCTTTCCTGCACGCCCAGCCGACCCTGACGTACGATGACCGTCGGTGCAGCGCCCTCGCCCGCTCGCAGCCCGATCCTGAAGAGCGCACCTGCACCGGCGAACGGAAAGCGAAGCGGAGCCCGGACGAGCCGCGCGGTGAAGAACGGCAGGTTCCAGCGCGGCTCCCTGTGCCCCACGATGGTCCAGTCGCGCTCCCTGTCGCCCTTGGTCGAGTTCACGAAGTCGAGGCTCAGGTCGTGAAAGCCGACGTTGAACAGCTTCACCTTCAGGGTGAAGTCCGCGGTGATGAGGAGCGTGTCGGGCATTGCTCGCATCGGCCCGGAAAGAGGCACGAGATGTCCTTCGTGCGAGCGAAGCCGAACGGACATCGCACGATCCCGACCCTGGAACTCGATGTAGGAATTTCCTGCGGCATCACTCACGACGAAGCGGAAGCGGGCAGGGTCCAGGTAGCGACGGAGATAGTCGCCGAACGCCGGATATTTCTGTAGAAACTCCTCCGAGTGAACGCCCACGCCGATCGTGACCGCCGTCGAGCCATCGGCGAGGTGCACCGGTCGTAACGTGTCGAGCGAAAAGAGCGCACCCAGCACGGCCGACGATCGCGGCAGGCTCTTGGCGAATTCCGCATGCGCATCCCGCTCCGTCAGTCCCTCGCCGGCCACCAGTAGTCGCGAGAGGACGAGCGCGATCTCGCTCGGCCGGGCTGCGCCGATCGCGAAATCAACGGCGGTGTCCCACTGGTATTGATTGTCCGAAGTACGACTGAGCGTCGTTACGTGCCGGCCGTCCGCGGCCTTCACCGGTGCGGGAACGTTCCGGCGTGAGCTCATCATGTACTTGCCGTCGGCGGACGTCCCGTACGACTCGAGGACGCGCACCGTGCCTGAGGTGGCCGTCCACGCCGCGGTGTCGTCGAACACGCGCGAGGGCGAGAGCGCACCACGCGACTGCTGCAGGCGTGCATACTCATATTTCGGATTGCGCACCAGCTCCAAGTGGCGATCGGCCATCGCCCCGAAGAACTGATCGGAGGCGGCGCGCGCGCGGACACCTGCCCCGAAGCCGGAGAGACTCTCGCGGCAGCCATTTATTCCGAGCAACATTCCCGAGGCGCACAGGAGCGCAGCCGCGAATGGCCGCGGCCGGGGGCGGAGACGATCTATCAGTTGAGCACCGGTGGGGGTCTCAGGGGTTGAAGCAGCATCCGACCCCAGCTATTTTACACGAGCATCGTCCGTGCCGCACGATACGCGGCGATGTTTGCAGCCCCTTGGTGTAACTGGCAACACGTCTGCCTCTGGAGCAGAAGAGTCCTGGTTCGATCCCAGGAGGGGCTATCGAAAGCAGCAGAATGACTTGCGGGTGAAAGGGCGCCCCGAAAGGGGCGCCCTTTTTCGATCCAGTCGATGGTGCCACCGGGCGATCATGCCGCTCCCTCGGCGGAGTAAACCATGCTGCACTTATGAATGCCATGCAAGCCCAGCCTAGAGCCTTCCGATTGGCCCGCCGAGCCCTGCCCTCTGCGGCCATCCTCGCGAGCATGGTCGTACTCGGCTGCGGACTGCTGACGACCGATCCGTCGCGCGTCTTCGTGAGCATCACGCTCGACTATCCCGGCCAGGCGTACCAGGGATACCTCACCGTCGGCGACCAGGACACAGTACGCGCGACGGCTGGGATCATCACCTGGCCGGCGAAGGAGGTCTGCGACTCGGCGACCGAGCCTCGGTGCTTCACCTACAGCTCGAGCGCTCCGAGCGTTGCCACGGTCGACGCGGAGGGCGTTGTACGGACCCTGCGCACGGGTACCACCATCCTGCGCGCGGCCGCCAAGGGCGCCGAGAGCATCGCCCTACGGCTCGCGGTGGTGCCACGCGCCGCCGCGCTCCAGGCGAGTCCGGATGCCATTTCCGCGACGGTCGGCGACACTATCACCGTCACCATCACGGCCACGGACGCAGTGGGAGCGTTGGTGGACGGCGTGCTCTTCAACCTGATGCCCGACACCACGTACTGGGCAGTGACGAGTCCTCCCGCGGGCAACGAATGGGCACGTGCCACACCGGTGTCCCTCCGGCTCCGCGCGAACCTCGTCGGCAGCGTGCGGCTCACCGCGACGGCGCTCAACGAGCGCGCTGCACGGCGACTGGTGTCGCCGGCCGTGGGAGTGCGGGTGGTGTCGCCGTAACCGCGCGCCAGGCCGAGCGCCCTACTCGCCCGCGCCAATCAGTTGTCGAGGTGCGGCTCATGGACAGTCACCGACTACAACCTCTCGCCGGTGGCGCACAGTCGTCCGCTGCGACCGGCCACGCATCGCGTGGCATCCGGTCATCGGGCACCGCCAAGAGTAAGAAGGGGCGATGAATCTGGCCCTGACCGCGCGGGAAACCGGTAACTGACAACAGTCAGTGCCGGGTTTCGTGCGTTTGGACGCTGATCACGTATCACGTCTCTGGCGTTTCGGTCTCAGGAACGGCGAGGGGCAGCGTAAACGTGAACGTCGATCCACTTCCAGGCAGACTTTCGGCCTCGAGGTCTCCGTCCAACCGCCGTCCCGCCTCCGTATTTCGCGTTCCCATGTGTCTTCGCGGCAGATACACGCCGCGTCCAGCCATCGCGCGGCGCACGACCTTTGATCGCGAAGCGGGTACGAGTGGGACGCACTTGCGCGCCACCTTCCGACGATTTATCTTAGTTCTAAGATGATTACCAAGACACCTGAACCGACCGACGACGAGATCGCCAAGGCGCTGAAGCTCTGGATCGTGCTCACCCGCGCGTTCCTGACCGTGAGTGCCAGGGTCGATGCCCACGTCGCGGAAAAAGGACTCACCACGACCGAGTTCGGCATCCTCGAGGTGCTGCTTCACAAGGGTCCGCTGCTACTAGGCGACATCCAGCGGAAGATATTGGTGACCAGTGGAGGAATCACGTACCTGGTGGACCGGCTGGTGGAGAAGGGACTGGTCAAGCGCGAAGAATGCCCCAGTGATCGAAGGGCGCGCTACGCAGTGCTCACGCCCGCGGGCGACGCGCTCATCCGCGGCGTGTTCCCGGAACATGCGGCAATGATTGCGAGAGCCATGTCGGGGCTCGAACTCGATGAAAAGACCGCGGCAACCAATCTCCTACGAAAGCTCGGACTCTCGGCCGCCGCCACGAAGGAGGCCTAGGGCCGACGATCGTAAAAAAAGAGTATAGCATAAAATCTTAGTACTGTAATACTCAGTAATTTACCATTCACTCCAAAGGAAACGACCATGACAGCTACCTCCCCAATCGCGACGCAGGCCTGGAAGCTCGACCCGAGCCACACGTCGATCGAGTTCTCCGCCAGGCACATGATGTTCACCACAGTGAAGGGCCGCTTTGCCGACGTCGACGGAACCATCGAGATCAATGGCGCCACGCCGGAGTCGGCGGTCGTGCGAGCCGCCATCAAGGCCGCCGGTATCGACACGCGCAGCGAAAAGCGCGACGGACATCTCCGCTCCGCGGACTTCCTCGATGTCGAAAATTTCCCCGAACTCACCTTCACGAGCACGAAGATCGCCGGCACGAAGGAACGTTTCACCATCACGGGCGACCTGACCATTCGCGGCACCACGAAGTCGGTCGCGCTCGACGCCACCTACGAGGGAACGGGCATTGATCCATGGGGCGGCGAGCGCCTTGGCTTCAGCGCCGACACCAAGATCGATCGCCGTGAGTTCGGCCTGACGTGGAATCAGGCTCTCGAGGCGGGTGGCATTCTGGTCAGCAATGACATCAAGATCCACATCGAAGCGCAGCTCGTTCGCGCCTGAACCACAAGGACATCATGCAACTCTCCGGCATCCATCATCTCACGGCGATCTCGGCGAAGATTCGCGAGAATCACTGCTTCTTCACCCAGTCGCTCGGCATGCGACTGGTGAAGCGGAGCGTCAATCAGGACGACGTGAGCGCATATCACCTCTTCTATGCCGATGCCAAGGGCACACCGGGTACCGACCTGACGTTCTTCGACTGGCCGGTACCACAGGAGCGAAGGGGCACGAATTCCATCGCGCGCACCAGTCTCCGCGTCAGCGGTGCCGAGACGCTGGAGTGGTGGGCGATGCACTTCGCGGCGAAGGGAATTACCGCGTCACCCATCGCCGAGCGTGATGGCCGCCTGACACTCGATTTCGAGGATCCCGAGGACCAGCGGCTTTCGCTTGTCGACGACAACGGCGTGGGCGAGTCTCACCCATGGGAGCGGAGTTCCGTTCCCGCGGAGCGGCAGATTCGCGGACTCGGACCAATCGTCCTCAGCGTTCCGGACTTGCGGCCGACCGACGCCATACTCACCAAGGCGATGAACATGCGCGCGGTGCGCGAATATCCGCACGCGGAGAACGCACGCCAAACCGTTCACGTCTACGAGATGGGGGAAGGGGGGCCTTCCGCGGAGCTGCATATCGCCGTTCAGCCTGACCTGCCAGTTGCGCGTCAGGGCGCGGGCGGGGTGCATCATGTGGCGTTCCGCACTCCCGACGCGGAGTACGAAGCGTGGGCCGAGCGCCTTCGGACGCTCGGGATTCCGAACAGCGGGGAGGTGGATCGCTTCTGGTTCAGAAGCCTCTACTTCCGTGAGCCGAACGGCATTCTTTTCGAGATTGCCTCTGACGGGCCTGGCTTTGGCGTCGACGAAAGCGAGGAAACGCTGGGAGAAAAGGTCGTGCTGCCGCCGTTTCTCGAGCCGCGCCGAGAGCAGATCGTGTCGAAGCTCAAGGCAATCGATTGACTGCATAAGACGAACGTGAGTTGGATTGCCGCGCGTGGCTTTGTCGAAGGAACTGACTGCCGCGCAGGGTACGATCCTTGCGGCCCCCAAAGGTGCGCGACGGGACAGCTGGCTGGCTCTTGGCGATCCTCAATTCAGGAACGGCGACGTGGCCTCTCGATCGTTCGAGGATTCCTCTGGAATTCTCTGGGAAGTGTTCGAGGTCAGGCGTACCTCAGAGGCTCCGGGCGGCGTGTCTCACGGTCTCGAGAAAGGTTGGCTCACGTTCATGAGTAAAGGCGGCAAGCGGCGCCTCGCGCCCTTTCCGCCAGAGTGGAAGGAGATCCCTGCCTCAGAGCTCGAGAGGCTATGCGTAGCCGCGAGGGTAGCCAACCCACCCAGGTTTTCCGACGACCGTCCTCGCGTCAGGGCTCCGCGCGTCGCACGGAGTGAACAGCCACGTACGCCGGCGCCACCGATTTCCGAGGAAGTCGGTGATACGGGTCTCGTCCGCGATGCCGTGAGGGTGTTCGCGCAGCAGGCACGGGAGAAGAAGATGCCCGCGATCGAGGCCATGGTGCGGCTCAAGACCATGCTGGCCGAGCGGTACGCCGGGTTGGAAGTCGACGAGGCGACGCGTGCCGATTTGAGCGACGTTCGCCGGATCCGGCGGTGGTTTGTGGAAGCCTACTACTTCGAGCGGCCGGCCTAGGGGCGCGGCCTACTCACGGTATGGCGAGTCGTGATAGGGCGATTCATCGTCGGTGAAGAGATCGTCGAAGCTCTCCTTTACTCGAACGACGTCGGCCTCGGGTGCGAGCGCAAGGACGAGGTCCACGAGCATCGGGCTGAGGTGAGCGCCGTAGCGACGGAGCATTGCGGCACGTTCACGCTTGCGGAGCAGGAATGCCAGGATCGGCATGTCTGCCTTCGCCCCGTTGCAATCGGCGCAGGCGAGCACGAGGTTGTCGCGGCGATCATAGGCACTCTGGCCGCGGCGCGGCGCGACGTGATCGAGGGTGATCGTGGCGGGGGGGACGCGTCGCCCGCAGTAGGCACATACGGCGCCGTGCTGCTGAAGCAGCCATCGCTTCGTCTCTGCGTAGGCGGTACGGCTTGTCGAGGTCGACGTAAGCTGGGTGGAGGTGCCTCCTCGCCCAGCGCGCCTGGTGGAACGTTTTCGGGGTGTTGTCACGACGTCAGGAAAATCGCAGCCGGTCCACGGCCACTTGAGTTGAGGCGATCGAAACAGGACGATCGACTGGGGTGGGCGCCACGATTGCGCCAGCGACGCCACGCCATAAGGTACCCCGTTGTCCCGACAGCCGTTCCGTCGCGGCAGCCGAAGACTCGCCTACCCTCCTAATCCATCGTGGCGAAAAGCGTGCACGCCGGGTTACAGTCAATGCAGTCCCGGAGTTCATTCACTCCTGTGGCGGGCGGAGGTCTCGTGCGAACTCGCTTCATACTGTCGGCAGCCGTGTTGTGCAGCGCCTGCCATTCCCAGCCCGGACCGGCCTTTTCGTCTGAGGCGTTGCTCTTGCCTCCGCCCGACGCAGAGGCGGCACATGACGAGCTCTTGAACGCGGACCTCACCCGCGGCGACTCGGTGCGCCGGAAGGGCGTTGCCGAAGGATTCATCAGTGCGTTCACGGAAGACGCGGTCTATTTGCGCGGAGGATTGCCCATCCTGAAGGGCATCCGAGCAATCCGTGCCGTCGCCAGTGCCGAGTCGGCGGCCACAGGTTTGGCGGTCAGGTGGCAGCCCGTGCGGGCCGAGGTGAGTCGGGGTCGTACGAGCGGCTACACCTACGGCTATACGATTGTAGGCAGGGGCGTGGAGGAAGCGTCCCTGCGCGTCGACCGGTACATCGCATTTTGGCGAAAGACTGCAGCTGGGTGGCGCATTGCGGGCTACGCCGAGACGTATGGCTCACCGCCGACGACGCTCACATTACCTGCGGGTGCCGCGGATGGCATGCTGGCGGATGTCGCGATGTCCGCCACCCGTGATCCCGTAGACCCGCTTCGCGCCGCCGACGTCGCCTTTGCGCGCGACGCCGGAGGACTCGGCGCCGGAGAAGCGTTCGGCCGCTACGCCGCGCCAGACGCGCAGATGTTCTCGGCCGCGGGAGAGTTCATTACCGGCCCGGACGCCATCACCGCGTCGTTCGGCCCTTCATCGGCGAGTTCGTCTTTCACGTGGCGGCCTGTGTATGGTGAGATCGCCGCGTCCGGCGACCTGGGTTTCACGGTCGGAAACGCCGTTGTCACGGTAGAGCGTCAGGACGGGGCCCCCTTGGTGAGGTACTCGAAATACCTCACGGTCTGGAAGCGGCAACGGGATGGGGTGTGGAAGTACGTCGTCGACGGCGGCAATGCCCGCCCCTCTCCGCAGTCTTTCGGGTTGAATACTCGCCCGTAGTGAAATCAGGTATGTATTGGTGCAAATGCATGTGACCGGTTCCTGTTATTCCGGGTCGATTCCATGTTCTCGCTCGCACACCCACATTCGTTTGGAGATGTCCATGAGAAGTCGTGTCATTCTGGGAGCTGCTGCATTGGGAAGCATCACCGCGTTTGCTGCGTGCGGTAGTGATTCTGGCGTTGTGGTGGATACGACGCCTATCGTCACGTACAAGGCGCAGCTTTCCGGTGCGAACGAGAGGCCGAATGCGAACGCCAGTACGGCGACCGGGACGGCCACATACACGTTGAAGGGCAACATCCTTTCGTACGTCGTCACGGTGAGCGGCCTCACCACCCCGGCCACGGCGTCGCACATTCACGTGGGCGCCGCCTCGGTCTCAGGCCCGGTTATCGTACCGTACGTCACCGGATCCGTGCAGAGCGGAAACGTGACGGCCGGCATGATCGATCTTTCCTCGACCATTTCGAACGGCACCTCGACGATCACCGGTGATTCACTCAAGGTGCTGCTGAACAACGGGAACGCATACACGAACGTGCATACGAGCACGTACGGGGGCGGCGAGGTTCGCGGCCAGATCGTGAAGCAGTAGGAACAACGTCTGAGGCTGGCGGCGCGTGGGCTGCACGCGAGCGCGCCGTCCAGTTTTCCGTAACAGCGACAGTCGATTCCTCGTTCGTGGGAATCACGAACACGGGGCGATCAACTTCGAACAAAAGGCGGCCGCAGAATGCCGCAGGCTGCGCAATCGCAGAAGACGCTGCAAAAGCAGCGAACGATGATTTTCCGGCCGCTGTTTCTGTGCCCTCCTGCGTTGCGAAGCCTGCGCATTTCTGCGTCCGCCGTTCTGCAGTGAAAAGCGCAGGAATGAATGATGGTAGTTTGGATTCCGCTTTTGGGGGAATGGCGAACCGCTTGAACAGTTTGGTGTAGAACGTTCAAGGCGTTGCTGCGCCGCAGGAGTTGCTGGACTCTCGAGGGAGAAGCTCAATGAAGCCGAACGCACTCATTCTCGCCGTCGCCGTGCTTGGCCTTGCCGGGAGTCTGGAAGGCCAGTCCACCAGCGCTCCCGCGCCGGCGCCACGGCCCGCTCCGCGACCGCGTGTCGGCTACGCCGGAACGCCCACTCCGCCTCCGTCACCTGCGCCGCAGGTGATCGTTCAGCCGGTCTACGTGTACTCGTCCGGCGGTTACGTGACGTACGGCGCACCCTACGAAGCCCTCTCCGACGGGTCGGTGCTCGTGAACTTCGGGTACGGCTACGAACGCGTGCTTCGGCAGTGTGCCGCAAGCTCCGGAAGCACAACGCAGGTGAACCAGAGTGGGCGAGATGCGCTCGGCCGAATCCTCGATCCACCTGGCATTGCGGCGATCAAGGCGGGGACTCGCGGCCAGGCCAGCGGTGCCCAGCCGGCGCCGAATGCGTCAGCGTGCTACCGCGCCGATACGCAGGGCCGCGTCGAGATGGTGACCGAAGCCGCACGCGGGGTCAGGTACTAGCGACTGCCGCTGCGTCAGGGCAGGAACAGCGCGAGGAATGCAGTTGCTTGCGCGGGGGTGAGCGCTTCGTCGAACGCCTCATTCGCGGCTGGTATTCCGCCGAGAGTCGCCGCGTTCACGCCGCCCTGTGTCGTGTTTTCCTCTCCGTCATAGACCACCTGCATGAACGCCGGCAGGTCATCGCGATTGTTGCCGGTGATCCAACCTTTCTTGCCGCGCAGCCGTCGGATCTCCGAGGAGTGGCGCGCCTGCACGGCGAGCATGGATAGGCCCGACTGAAGCGCCGCGGAATCCTCCAGGAGGATCTTGAGCTGACCCTGCCAGACGCGGACGCCAATATCTTCCAGTGCCTGGGCGAGCATCGAAAACTGCGCATACTGCGTGGGCAGAAAGGCAAACCCGGGCAGATTACCCTTGGCAGTGAAGTCGAGGGTGGGGCGCGTCCGCGACGCTGATCCGCGCGCGGTGATGAGCGTCTGTAGCGCATTCACGTGCGCCGTCTCGTGCGTCGCGAGCGTGGCATACACCGTCGTGTCTGCGCTCGGGATCAGCCCTGAAACACTTGCACCGCGCTGATACAGGTCGGACTGGATCTGCGCGAGGAGGAGCACAGCCTGAAGTGCGCCGATCACGTCAGGTGGGGCCTGCGTGATGGCCAATGGAGCGCTCGCACCGAGCGCGAAGGTGGCGGGGGCGGAGGCGAATGCGAGCTTGTCCTCGATGAATGGCTGAACTGCCGCCGCGACCACCGATGGCATCGCCGCCGACTCGAACGCTGAGGGGGCGAAGGTGCCCGTAAGCGGGCTGATGAGGTCCCGAATCGCTGCGGCGTGTCGACCCTCGACCGACAAGATCTTTCCCAACAGCGCGAGGTTTGCGGAATCGGTGAAGTACGGTGCGATCCCGGGATACGCGCTCGTACTGACGTCCTCGAGGACCCTGGCAAAGGCGAGCACGTCCGCCCGCACCCGGAACGTCAGAGATCCATATGTCGGGCTGATCTTGAAGACTCCATTCGTCCCGAGAATCGCGGAGAGCACCTCGCGGTGCACGGCCTCGTGCTTCGCGATGTCGGTCAGCACGAGCTGATCCGACGTCGTGAAATCGGAGCGCGGGAAGTTCGCGACTACCCGGCTATAGAAGTCGGCCTCGAGCTGCTCGAGGATGGCCACGAATTGAAGCAGGGCGATATCGCCCTTCGAGAAGTCGATTGTGAGGGTGGCGCCCGTACCGGGACCCGTCAGGCCGCCGTCGTTCACCGCATCGTCGCAGGCGGCGAGAAGCCCGCCCGCCAGAACCAGCGATCCGCCCGTTGCGACAAGACGAAGGAACTCCCGGCGTGACGGCAGCGCACGTAGCGCCGCCGCGTCGCCAGCAACGATGGTCCGATCTGTTGAACGTTTCACTCCAGCCTGTACCGACAGAGGGTCAGCCGCCGTCAGCCAGCCGGAGGGAATCCGCAGCGCTGCCCGCGACAACGCGCCGGACACCACGCCAGGCTCGTACCAGCGATGACGAGCTGCGACCAAGGTCGCTCTCGATCACCCGGCCCGCTGAAATGCTGGCGTGGACGTATCGGCCGTTCCCGACATAGATACCGACGTGGCTCACCTCGCGCGAATCCGTGCCAAACGTGAGCAAGTCGCCTGGACGCAGCCGCTTGGAATCGCGCACAACCGCGAAGCCAGACCTCGCCTGCTGCCGGGCCGTGCGCGGAAGGTGCACCTCCAAGCCGGCCATGACGTAGCGAACGAGGCCGCTACAGTCAAAACCAAGCGCGGGAGTGGTGCCGCCGCGGACGTACCGCGTGCCAATCTGTGCCCGAGCGATCGCGACCAGCGAATCCCGAAACGAATGCACGGATGCGCTCATCGCCGCGAGCGGTTTCGGCTGATTGATAAACGGCCTGGAAAGTTCTGCAAATGGCTTCCCCTCGTCCGCTTCACGAACGCGCTGGGCGCGCGCTGGGAACGCCGTCGAAAGCACCAGGACACACCCGAAGATCGGAATGCGGAGTGTGTTGCGAGGACGGAGGGGGGCGACGGTGGGCATGGGGGGATGCTACTCCGGCCGTCCGGCGGGGTCAACCGTTGTCAATCTGGCAGCGTGTATGCCTACCTCAACAGTGTGTCTCAAGAGATTACGAGACAAATACTTAGAAAGCTTCAGTCCGCTTCACCGAATGCCAAGAAGCTTGTGTGTTTGGAGGCTGAGTCGCCACTGCGGGTGGGCGAGACAGTACGCCAGCGCAGCCTCGGTATTCCGCCGAGTGACAGTGGAATCGGCGTCGTCCATAGGCTGAAGAAAGAACGCGTCGAACTCCAGATGGGCGAAGCGCTCCGGCTGCGCGTCAGGCTGGAGCTGCGGGAAAACGAGCTTCAATTCCTGGCCTTTCTGGAGCATGAGGCCAGCATCCGCCTTCGGACTCACACAGACGTGGTCGATGCCTGCGGGGGCGGGCTGGGTTCCATTCGTTTCGACGGCGACCGTGAAGCCGCGCGCATGCAGCGCGTCGATTCCGGCGGTGTCGAGCTGCAGCAGCGGCTCACCCCCCGTGCACACCACCAGCGGACGTCCGCCAATCGCTCGGCCGTTGGCGATCGTGGGCCAACGGGAGAGCACGGCATTGGCCAATTCGGCGGCCGACGAAAACTTCCCACCATCCGGCCCGGTGCCGAGGAAGTCGGTATCGCAGAACTTGCAGACCGCCTTGTGGCGGTCCTGCTCTCTGCCCGTCCACAGGTTGCATCCGCTGAAGCGGCAGAATACCGCAGGACGACCTGCGTGCTGCCCCTCGCCCTGCAGCGTATAGAAGATTTCCTTGACGACGTACGTCACACCGTGTCCCCAGAGCCGAGATACGGTGCGGGATCGGCCGCGCCTGCCTCGGTGAAACCCTTCAGCCTCAGGTGGCAGGCGTCGCAGTGCCCGCATGCTACGCCGTTCTGATCGGGATCGTAGCAGCTCAGCGTCATCGAGTAGTCGACGCCGAGTGAAAGACCGAGCTGAACGATCTCGCGCTTGGTCATTCGGAGGAGCGGCGTCTGAATGCGAATGGGGGTGGTGCCCTCCACGCCGCCTCGCGTCGCGAGGTTCGCCATCGCCTGGAACGCCGCCACGTATTCCGGGCGGCAGTCGGGATAGCCCGAGTAATCGAGGGCGTTCACGCCGATGAAGATGTCGGAAGCACCCAGGACCTCCGCCCACGCCAGGCAGAAGGAGAGAAAGATCGTGTTGCGCGCCGGTACGTAGGTGATCGGGATGCCGTGCGAGATGGCCGCGTCGGTGCGGTCCTTCGGGACATCGATGTCCGCGGTGAGGGCAGATCCGCCGAAGGTTCGAAGGTCGATTTCCGCCACGACGTGGTCACGCACGCCATAGGCACGTGATACGCGCCGAGCCGCGTCGATTTCGGCCGAGTGCCGCTGGCCGTAACGAAATGTCATGGCGTGCACGTCGAAGCCCTGCTGAACCGCGAGGGCCAGCATGGTGGTGGAGTCGAGTCCGCCTGAGAGGAGAAGAACCGCGGGGCGCATCGCTGAAAAATAGCAACACGCCGACAGCCAGGCGTGCACGGACGGCTCAGGCGGCGCTGGCACCCTACCTGCTTTTGCCGATGTCATGAAGATACTCGTGACGGGCGGCACTGGAGTGGTGGGTACCGGGACGGTGACGGAGCTGGTGCGACGTGGGCACGAGGTGCTGCTCGTCTCCCGACATGCGAACGACGAGGTGCGCCAGTGGCCGACGGGTGTGGTCGCGCGCCAAGGTGACGTCGGCGACGCGACGTCGATCCACGGTTTCGCCGAGGGATGCGATGCCGTCCTGCACATCACCGGCATTGTCGAGGAAACGCCTCCCGACGCCACCTTCGAGCGCGTCAACGTCGGCGGCACCCGGAACATGATCGCGGAAACACAGCGCGCGCGGGTGGGTCGCTTCGTCTACGTGTCTTCACTCGGGGCCGACAAGGGCGACTCGGCATACCATCAGTCGAAGCGCGCCGGCGAAACGCTGACGCGCGCGTTCACCGGCAACTGGACCATCTTTCGGCCTGGCAACGTCTATGGTCCTGGCGATGAGCAGATCTCAGTGCTCCTTCGCCTCGTTCGAGGGCCCAGCCCCATCGTGCCGAAGGTCGGGAGTGGCGACCAGATATTTCAGCCGCTCTGGTGGGAGGATGCTGCTGCCGCGCTCGCCCAAGTGGTTAAGCGAGCCGACCTCGCCGGCGCGGAACTCGACGTCGCGGGCACGGATGTCACGTCGCAAAATGATCTGCTCGATCGATTCCACAGGATCACCGGAAAGTCCGTACAGAGCATCGCGCTTCCGGAGTTCGTGGCCACGCTCGGCGCCAAACTCGTCTCGGCGGTAGGGTGGGACATCAACTTTACGGACGATCAGCTGCAGATGCTCCGCGAGGGCAACGTCATTGCACCTGATCGACCCAACGCGCTCGTCACGGTGCTGGGCATGACGCCCACTCCGCTCGACACGGGGCTGCGGGCGCTCTGTGATCTCCAGCCCGAACAGCTTCCCGACACCGGGATTGGCGCGCTGAAGCGGAAGCGGTTCTGGGTTGACATCAACGACTGCGCGCACACGCCGGAGTCGCTCTTCGAGCTGTTTCGCTTGAACTTCAATGAAGCAACGCCGGTGTTCGTCGACGCCGCGGCGGAGCCGGGAACGACGCAGTCGCTCGAGGACGGGGAGACACTGACGCTGGCGTTGCCGATGCGCGGGCACGTGCAGGTCCGCGTGGCCGCGCTCGAGGAGCGGCGCGTCACGCTCGTCACCCTTGCCGGGCATCCCCTGGCCGGAGCGGTGCGATTTCTGACGGAGCAGCGCGGCGAAGACATCCGCTTCCAGGCAGAGGTCTACGACCGCGCGGCGAACTTGATCGATCTCGTGGCGATGAGAACGATCGGCGACCACCTTCAGGATCACACGTGGTCGCAGGTCGTCGAGAAGCTCGTGGAGCTGAGTGGGGGCAAGGCACCGGCCGGAGTGGAGCACGACTCCGAGTCACTCTCCGAGCAGGAGGCGGACGCGATTACGGCGTGGCTTCAGGAGCTCACGATCCAGCGGAAGCGCGCCGAGAACGAGAAGCGCATCGCCGAACCGGCGTGATCAGCCCTTCTCGGCCTCGGCCCACATCACATCCAGGGGGCGAGACTGGCAGTGTGCGCCGCAGCCGAGTCGATAGCGGTTGCGGGCGAACCAACGGTAGAAGCGGTCGGCGAGCGGCCGCACGAACGGAATCTTGAAGACCCATGCGATCCATCCGCCTCGCGGGAGGATGGTGAGAAGCTGCTCGATGGCCGCGGCGCCCTGCCATGTCGTTCCGTCCGCCGCGATGAGCTGAAGCGCATCGGCGTACGCGCGCATGGGGATCCACGGGAAGCGCGCGGTGACGCCAGGCTGTTGCGACGAGACGACCTCGAGCTGCCTGGCTGAGTCCCACGTGCGCAGGACGCCAGATAGCCGCGTGCAGACCTTGCAGTCACCGTCGAACACGACGGTATAAGCGCGACCGAGCCCGCGAGTCGTCACTTCATCCTGACCAGCGACGGTGAAGCGCACGACTGGGACGGTCACGTTCCGGCTTCCGCGCTAACCGCCGCTGGCGCAGCTGCGGGGTCGCCATGCATGTGCGCGTCGATCTGGGCGTTGGCCGAGCCGATCGCTGCAGGTTCGTCTGACGCATGAATGTCGATGCGCGGCGGATGCGAGAGTGTCGCATGCACGGTGCAGAGTGCCGCCACGCGCTTCGCGGTTGCAACGCGATCCGCCGGGAGCGACGGCCAGGTGAAGCTCACGTCCATGTCGGAAACCCGATGTGGCTCGTCGGCGAATTTCCACTGTACGTCGAGGACGAGGTCATCGACCGAGAGCGTCTTGTGGGTCGCCCATGAGTGGAGCACGGAGAACGTGCAGCTTGCGAGTGCGCTCGCGAGCATGTGGAAGGGCGAGTAGCCGACGTCGGCCGACGGAGCCTCGATCGTAAGCGGGCCCGGCGTGGGCTCCAGACGAATCGCGTCATCACCACACAGCGTGATCTTCATCGGCAGGCAGGGGTGCAAGGATCAGGCTAGAACCCTGGGATGAATAGGATGATAGGGAGGGACGGCCTCCTATCGTCCTATCGTCCCGAGGGCTGTTGCTGTGTCAGGCAGTGCAGCGTGCCGAATCCCCAGACGAGATCCACCGCGTGCACGCCGACGACCTCCCGGTCGGGCATCAGGGACGCGATCAGATTCAACGCAACGCGATCGTTCGCATCGTTGAACGTCGGAACCAGGACGACGCCATTGGCGATGTAGAAGTTTGCGTAGCTGGCGGGCAGTCGGTCGCCGTTCATGGTGACTGCGCGGGGATACGGCATCTTCACGACCTTGAGCGCGCCATCGCCCGCGCCGGCGAGCTCGAGGCGGCGCATGTTGTCCTGTGACCGTCGATGGTTCTCGTCGTCCGCCGGATCTTCCTCGTAGGCGAGTACGATGACGCCCGGCGCAACGAAGCGCGCGATGTCGTCGACATGCCCATGCGTATCGTCGCCGACGCAGCCCTCGCCGAGCCAGATGGTCTGCCGAATGCCAAGATATTCGCGGAATACCCGTTCGTAGTCGTCGCGCGTGAAGCCGGGATTTCGCACCTGCACCTCGGAGAGTAGCCACTCCTCCGTGACGAGCAGGGAGCCTTCCCCGTCGGTTTCGATTCCCCCTCCCTCCAGCACGAGCCGATGTCCGTTGTCGGTTCGTCGCGGCGTGATCCGCGGCAGCTCGGTGATCAGCTCGATGGCCCGCCCAATTGCCGCGTCGCGCGCGAAGTTCGGGTACTTGGCCCATGCGTTGAAGCCCCAGTTCACGAGCTGTACGTGACCCGCCTCATCGTGCACGAACGTCGGTGCCGAGTCGCGCAGCCACACGCGATCGTTCGCGACGATGTGCAGGCGCACGTTGTCCGTGGCGCCATGCGCGGTGAGGTGCTCCTGCGCAGATACGCGCACGGCCTCGTCGTGACAAAGGATCTCCACCCGTTCACGCTGCGCGATGACGCGCGCGATCTCGGCGTACACCCATGGGATGGGCGCGATCTTCCCGGGCCAATCGGGCTCATGGTGCGGCCAGGCGATCCAGGTGGCATCGTGCGGGTGCCACTCGGCCGGGAAGGTCAGGTGCGGGCTGGGCAGGGCGCTTAGGCTCCCAGATATCGCGACAGGATCGGCGCGTATGCGTCGACCCTGCGATCGCGCAGGAAAGGCCAATTGCGCCTGGTGTCCTCGATGAGCTTCGGATCGCACGTGGCGATCAACACGGCGTCGTCCGTTCCCGCTTCACTAAGGATGCGCCCGAATGGATCGGCGATGAACGAATGGCCGAAGAATTCTATGCCGCGCGTGCCGGGCTCGTCGTCCTCATGGCCGACGCGATTGGGCGAAGCGACGTACACGCCATTGGCGATCGCGTGCGACCGCTGCATGGTGCGCCAGGCGTCGAGCTGCGCCACACCGAATTCGTCCTTTTCCGCCGGATGCCAACCGATGGCGGTAGGATAGAACAGGATGTCCGCGCCAAGGAGGCTCGTGATTCGTGCCGCTTCCGGATACCACTGATCCCAGCAGATGAGCACACCGATCGTCGCGTACCTGGTCTTCCAGACGCGGAACCCGCTGGCCTGCTTCGCGAGCGCGCCGATGGCGTCGATCCGATCGTCGTGCGCGGCCTCGCCCGGTGCGAAATAGTACTTCTCGTTGTACATCGGGTCATCGGGGATGTGCATCTTGCGATACACCCCGAGTAGCGCGCCGTCGGCGTCGATGATGGCGGCCGAGTTGCGATAGACACCGCGGCCCTGCTTCTCGAACAGCGGCACGATGAGCACGACTTCGAGTTCCTTCGCCAGCGCTTGCATGGTCTGCGTGGTCGGTCCGGGGATCGGCTCGGCGAGGTCGAAGCGGTCGCACTGCTGTGATTTGCAGAAGTACGGCGCGTTGAAAAGTTCCTTGAGGCAGATGATCTGCGCACCGAGCGCGGCGGCTTCACGCACGCGAACGATGGATGCCTCGATCGTCGCCTGCATGTCCGCCGACGCAGAGTCCTGAATGATGCCGACAGTGAAGACGCGGTTGGTCATGGAACGAAATTTAAGGACCGGAACACGGGCGATGTACGCAGTGCATCAATCGTGAATGTGCATCCCGCGTTCCATCTACCGCTCGCCGAAGATGGAGGCTTCGCCGGGATCACGAAGGTGGTGTCAGCTCACAAGACCGATGACGACGTCCATCACGTTGGTGCCGGTGTATCGCCGGGGGAGGAGCGCGCCGGCGGACGCGAGCGCCGCGTGCGACTCGTGGCGGCGTAGCGCCACCTCGGGGTCCCGTCCGCTCTCCCCGATGGACGACCAGAGGGTGTTGTCGGCGAAGGCGCCGGCGGCGTCAACGGTGCCGTCCCGTCCGTCAGTGCCTGCCGCGAGCAGTGTCACGTGCTGCGCCATGTCGCCGGCCTGTGCCAGGCGCTTTGCGGCCGCGAGGGCAAGTTCCTGGCACCGGCCACCACTCGGATGCGGCTCGACGTTCGCGAGTGCGGCCGCACGTCCAGTGACTCGGGCGGGGGCGACGCCGGCGCCTGAATTCAGTTGCACCGTCGTCTCTCCCCCCCAGACGACGCAGCCTCGACGACCCTGCTGCGCGCGCAGGAGCAGTACGTCGGCGAGCGCGGCTCCGCACAACGCGGCATCGCCGTGGAGTGGAGCGCGGATGACCTCTACGTCGAGTCGGAGTGAGGAGGCATGCGCGGCCACCGCGTCGAGTGCCAGCCGATTGCTTCCGATCACCCGCGTCGTCACGTGGGCAAACGCAGGGTGTGTCGACTTCGGCGTCTCGGGGATCGATCCTCTCGCAACAGCCGCGAGGTACTCGCGCATGGCGGGAGACAGGCGCGACAGCAGCGACGTGCGCTGCAGCAATTCGACGACCTGCTTCACCGTCAGGCTGTCGGGCGTGCACGGTCCCGAGCCGATCGAGGCGGGGTCGTCGCCGATGACATCACTGATCGCGAAGGCGTACGTCCGCGCGGGCGCGAGTGCGAGAGCGAGCCTCCCGGCACCCCACCGCGTGAATCGTTTCCGCACCCCGTTCATTTCATGGATATCCAGCCCAGCGCCGAGCAGCAGCTCGAACAGCTGCCCAACGTCCGCCTCGGCCATGCCCCGCAGCGGTGCAGCGATGAGGCTGGAAACGCCACCGCTCAGGAGGACGACGG
Organism: Gemmatimonadaceae bacterium; assembly: GCA_046589725.1. Lineage (GTDB taxonomy): Bacteria > Gemmatimonadota > Gemmatimonadetes > Gemmatimonadales > Gemmatimonadaceae > AG11. Next base: position 138,170 of record JBKJUW010000108.1, on the reverse strand, counting down.
CGATGTCATCCGAGCGCATGCCGACGGCGGTTTCGCCGATGCAGTCCGCGGCGGTGAACGAAAGGCGCCCCGGGAGCGGGTGGTTGCCCTGCATCGAACGCAGCGCGACGTGCGGCGCAGGCTCCTGCTCGGGCGAGACGATCACCCCCCCGGCGATTGTGAGCATCGCGCGCTTGAGGACCGCGACTGCCGCCGTAGCCATTGGGTGCGCCGCCTTTCCCATGGCGTACAGCCAGATGCGCTGCCCACTGCGCGCGGGGAAGCTCTGAAGCGCGGCGGTGGTGACGGGGTCCGGCGCAGCCCCCGCGACGGCGGCACTGTACAGCTCTACGAGAAGGCTGCGCGCCTCCGCGGGGGATCGGCTCAGGGGACCTGCTGCATTGAGGGGGCTGCGACGGGCGTTTTGAGTCTGGCTGCTTCTACGAACGGGCCATAATGGGCTGGTCGCAGGCGGGGTGCAATGTCAGCGTCCGAATCCGGGCAGTCGAGCGCCGCTTCAAGTCCGCGAGTCACTTCCCCAAAAGGGGACGGCCGATCTCTCCGAAGGGGACAACGACCACCGCTAAACCCCTGCATGAGGGCTTAACGGGCGGTCCGTATGCTGCCTTGAAGGAGGGCGCTAGGGAGCACCGAACCCACACGGAGACGGTTCATGCGTACTCACCCATTTCTTCTCTCGCTGGCGGGCCTCGCTCTCGTTGGCGCGTGCAGCCGTGGTGCGGATTCGCACCAGGATGACGCGTTGAGGAACGATCTCGCGCTGGCTGCGCAGGCTCAGCCGTACCGCGCCAGCCAATTCGTGTCGCCGTCGGAACAGTCGCTCGGGGCAACCGCGCCGCGGTATGCTTCGACGCCGAGTTCCGCGCAGCCGGTATATCGCGCCCCAGCGCCGGCGCGCCGCGCGGCCACGCGCCGGACTGCCTCGCGTACGAGAAGCTCGCGTGGAGGATCGACGAGCGACGGCTCGTACGGCACCAGCTATCCGAGTGAGCCACCCGAGCCCCAACGCCATACCAAGCGTGACGCCATCATCGGTGCGGCGGCCGGTGCCGTGATTGGCGCGACGACGAGTCGCGATCGCGTGAAGGGGGGCATCATCGGCGCTGCCGCCGGTGGAATCCTTGGGGGCATCATCGGCCACACGATTGACGTGAAGCGATATTGATGCGAGCGTGCGTGACGCCGATGGCGTTGGCGCCCTTCCCACAGCGGAAGGGCGCCATTGCGTTTGCAGGGCATGCTTCTCGCTTCCCGCGTTCGCATGACTGAGGAAAAGTCCCCGATAGAGCAGGCCGTCGTCGACGCGCGGTTGATCGATGCGACACAGGAGGAGCGCCGGAAGCGGCGCTACGTGGCGAATCTCGCGTTCGGCGCGATCAAGGCGCAGCATGCCGCGCATCGTTCGCTGCTGGAGCGGTTCGTCGACAAGCTGAACGAAATCGCCAGCTCCACGGCGTTCCTGGTGATCCACGTCCTCGCCTTCACGACCTGGCTGCTGTGGAACACGGGACATCTGGGCATCACGCCGATCGACCCGTTCCCGTTCGGATTGATGACGACGATCGTGTCGCTCGAGGCGATCTTTCTCTCGATCTTCGTGCTGATGGCGCAGCAGCGAGAATCCGCGATCGCGGAGCTTCGCGAGGAGCTCGGCCTGCAGGTGAACCTCCGCGTGGAGCAGGAAGTGACGAAGACCCTGCAGCTCGTAGCCGGGCTTTACACACGGCTCGGCCACCGGGTGAGCGACGATCCCGAGCTCCTGCACATGCTGCAGCCACTCGACGTGAAGGCCATCGAGCGCGACCTTCTTTCGCAGATCGAGGCCGCCACGTCGAAGAAGCACCACAACACCATGCTCGACGAGAAGACCCCGGCGGCGATCACCGACACGCGGGCGGCTGTCGTCGCGAAATGACGAACTGGACCGTGCGGGAGTCTCATGCGTAGGACCACTCACACGGAGCCATGGCGCATGCGCAGGTCGTCCCTCGGAATTCTCTTCGCCATCGCACTGCTGGCTTGTCGTGCGGGCATCATCACCGACGACGTGACGCCCTATGTCGGTGACTACACACTACGCACCGTGAACGGCTTCGCGCTTCCTTACGCCATCCTCAAGTCGTCGTCGGTCACGCTCGAGATCACTGACGAGACCTTCTCGCTGTACGCGAATGGTGCATTTTTCGACGTCACGCATTACCGGCGAACGCAGACGCCCACCGTCGACTTCCCAGCCGATACGCTGCGCGGCACGTTCACGGTGCGCGGACAGACGGCAAACTTCACCACGAGCACCGGCACCGTGTTCTCCGGCACGATAGGGGCGTCGGATTTCTCCGTCGAAGGATCGTCGACGATCCTGTACTACAAGAAATAGCGCGCGGGATGCGGACGAGTGATCGTCCGCACCCCGTTCGTCCTAACGCCTGGCGAGGCTCCTCAGCACGTACGGCAGGATGCCGCCGTGTTTGTAGTAGTTGAGCTCTTCCGGCGTGTCGATCCGGCACAATACCTCGAACGACTTTGCGGTTCCGCCGGCGCCCGTGGCCTTGACGGTAAGCTTGCGCCGCGGGGACAGCGCCTCGTCCAGCCCATCGATGTCGAACGTCTCGAAGCCGGTGAGGGCGAGTGACTGACGTGTGTCGCCATTGGTGAACTCCAGCGGCAGCACGCTCATGCCCACGAGATTCGACCGGTGAATGCGCTCGAAGCTCTCGGCGATGACTGCACGCACGCCGAGCAGCGTGGTGCCCTTGGCCGCCCAGTCGCGTGACGAGCCGGTGCCGTACTCCTTCCCGGCGATGATGACGAGGGGCGTATCGTCCTTCGCGTACTGCATCGCTACATCGTAAATGAAGGCGGGAGTGCCGCCCGGCTGCGACGTGGTCCAGCCACCTTCCGTACCTGGCACCATTTCGTTGCGCAGGCGGATGTTCGCGAATGTGCCGCGCATCATGACTTCATGATTGCCGCGACGCGCACCGTACGAGTTGAAATCCTTGCGCGCTACGCCGTGCTCCAGCAGCCACTTGCCGGCGGGACTGGCCGCCGGAATGTTGCCCGCTGGCGAGATGTGATCGGTCGTGATGGAGTCGGCGAGCATGGCAAGCGCCTTCGCACCGGCGATCGGCTTCACACCGGGCGCCTGCATCGTCATGCCCTCGAAGTACGGCGGATTCTTCACGTAGGTGGAGTCGCCCTGCCAGGCATATGTCTCGCCTGCGGGCACATTCAATCCCTGCCAGTGCTCGTCGCCCTTGAAGACGTTGGCGTACTGCTTCACGAAGTGCTCCCGCTTTACGGAGCGCAGAATCTCGTTCGCCACATCCTTCGCGCTCGGCCAGATGTCGCGGAGGAATACCGGCCCATCGGTGCCGATGCCGAGGGGCTCGCGCGTAAGGTCGAGGTCCATCCGCCCGGCAAGTGCGTACGCGACGACGAGCGGCGGCGACGCCAGGTAGTTGTAGCGCGTGAGCGGATTGACGCGGCCCTCGAAGTTACGATTGCCCGAGAGCACGCTCGCGACGAACAGTTTTCCCGACTCGATTGCTGTTGCAATCACGTCGGGAATTGGTCCGGAATTGCCGATGCACGTGGTGCAGCCGTAACCGACGAGGTTGAAGCCGAGCTTGTCGAGATACGGCGTGACGCCGGCGGCCTCGAAGTAATCGGTGACGACCTTGGAGCCCGGGGCGAGCGACGTCTTCACCCACGGCTTCACTGCCAGGCCCTTGTTGACGGCGTTCCTCGCGAGCAGTCCGGCGGCGAGCATCACGCCAGGGTTGGACGTGTTGGTGCAGCTCGTGATGGCCGCGATCACCACGGAGCCGTCCGTGAGGTCGAAGTTTGCGCCCTTGTATGTGCACGCGACGCCCGGGTGGTCATGCTCCGGGTGCTGCTGTTGCGCGCCACCTTCATCGTCCTGCCGGAGCACCGCGCTCTTCACGTTGGCCGCGACCTTCGTCGCTTCCGGCTTCTTCTGCGTTTCCGCAGAGGCGGCGATGGGGTGAGCGATCTTCGCCTTGTCGGCCGCGAGCGCCTCGGTGTACATCGCAGCGGCCCTGCTGAGCGGCACGCGATCCTGCGGGCGCCGCGGTCCGGCGAGACTCGGCTCCACCGTGGCGAGGTCGAGCTCGATGGTGTCGGTGAAGACGGGATCGGGCGTCTCGTCCGTGCGGAAAAGTCCCTGCGCCTTCGTGTACGCCTCGACGAGCGCGACGTGGGCATCGCTGCGTCCGCTGAGCGTGAGGTACTTCAGCGTCTCGCTGTCGACGGGGAAGAAGCCCATCGTCGCGCCATACTCGGGCGCCATGTTCGCAATGGTGGCGCGGTCGGCAAGGCTCAAGCTGCTCAGGCCGATGCCATAGAACTCGACGAACTTTCCGACGACCTTCTTCTTGCGCAGCATCTCGGTGACGGTGAGCACGAGATCGGTGGCCGTCGTGCCCGCGGGGAGCTTGCCATGGAGCTTGAACCCGACGACTTCCGGGATCAGCATCGACACGGGCTGGCCGAGCATGGCGGCCTCGGCCTCGATACCGCCGACGCCCCAACCGAGGACGCCGAGTCCGTTGATCATCGTCGTGTGTGAATCGGTGCCGACGAGCGAGTCGCAGTACGCCTCGTTCGTCTCCGGGTTCACGAAGACGGTCTTGCCGAGGTACTCGAGATTCACCTGGTGGCAGATACCGGTACCGGGCGGCACGACGCGGAAATTCTTGAACGCGTCCTGGCCCCATCGCAGAAACACATAGCGCTCGACGTTGCGCTCGAATTCCAGGTCGGTGTTGATGAGGAACGCGGCGTCGCTGCCGTACTCGTCGACCTGCACGGAGTGGTCGATGACGAGGTCGACGGGTTGGAGCGGATTGATGAGCTGCGGATTGCCGCCGAGCTTCGCGAGGGCGTCACGCATGGCGGCAAGGTCGACTACCGCGGGAACGCCGGTGAAATCCTGCAGGAGCACGCGCGCCGTGCGGAAGGCGATCTCCTTCTCGACCTTTGCCCGGACGTCCCACTTCGCCATGGCGTCGATGTCGGCCTTCTTGACGAACGCGCCGTCCTCGTTGCGGAGGAGGTTCTCGAGGAGAACCTTGAGACTGAAGGGGAGGCGGTCGGCGTTGCCCCCAGACGCATCTCGCAGCGCATCGATGCGATAGATCGTGTAGGACTTGTCCGCGACGTCGAGCGTCGCGCGACTCCTGAATGAATCGAGTGAGGTCATTACGGGTCTCGCTTTGCCGCCCGGGGTCCTCGCCTGGACGACGGTGGAGAACGGAGCCACTGCCGGAAGCAAACGCTCTGACGGCAGGCTGCATTCAATGTAGCACGGACGGGAGGCCGTTGCGAACGCCAGGTGTCCACTGGAAGGACGGACGCTTGCCCCGCGCAGCCACACCCACGAGCCTTCGGTATGGATCCAACACCGTTTCCAAACGACCTCGCCGACGTCGCCGCCATAACCGAATGGCTCATGGCCATTCCGTCCACGAGCGGAGACGAGACGGCGCTCATCGACAGCTTCAGCGCGGCACTCGCGGACGGCGGCTGGTCCGTGACGCGCATTCCCGTGAACGGCACCCGCGCCGACATCCTTGCGACGTCGGGACAAGGGCCGCACATCACGCTCTCCACGCACCTCGATACCGTTCCGCCGTACATCCCGCCCCGGCGTGACGGCGACACCATCTTCGGTCGCGGTGCCTGCGACGCCAAGGGCATCGCGGCGTCGATGCTCTGCGCCGCGGAACGCCTGCGGCGCGATGGCATTTCCGTCGCCCTGCTGTTCGTGGTCGGCGAGGAGACCACGCACGACGGAGCGCACGCAGCGGACGAATGGCTCCGTCGCACGGGATTTGCCAGCCGCGCGCTGATCAACGGCGAGCCCACGGAAAGCACCCTCGCACTCGGCACCAAGGGCGCCTTGCGCGTGCTGGTGCGCACCAAGGGTGAGGCCGCGCATTCTGCGTATCCGCACCTGGGACACTCCGCCACGCACGACCTCGTCCACCTGCTGGCGGACCTCGATGCCGTCGCGCTGCCCACCGACGACATGCTCGGAGCGACGACGATCAATATCGGCAAGCTCTCCGGCGGCGTCGCCGACAATGTTGTGGCACCGGTAGCCGAGGCGCGGCTGATGGCCAGGCTCGTGACGCACGGTGATGAAGTCTGGCGCATCCTGTCGACCTGGGCGGCGGGCCGCGCGCACATCGAGCGCGGCATCGAGATACCGCTCGCCCGCCTGGGGACGCTCGATGGGTTTCCGACCTCGGTCGTGGCGTTCGCCACCGACATCCCCGCGATGCCCTCTTGGGGTACGCCGTACCTGTTCGGGCCCGGTTCCATTCATGTGGCGCATCGCGACGACGAGCACGTGAGCGTGCTGGAGCTGCAAGCGGCGGTGGATGTCTACGAGCGAATTGTCCGCATGCTCACGACGTAGCGGAAGCGCCCGCGCCAGCACCGCTCGGCGTGGGATCGTGCTGTTCCTCTTCGTTCAGGTTCGAGGCACGACGGTCAATGTTTCGCGCGGTGATGGCGTAAGTCGGACATTCGTGCACGAAGCCGCCCTCGGCGGGCGACCACTCCACGATTCTCGTGCGCGGATACGCCTTGTGCGTATCGTCCATACTCATGATCGCGGGCGCGAGCGTCACGCACAGCCCACACCCGGTGCACTGCGCGCGATCGACGGCAAGCTCCACGCGCCGCCTGGGAAACACACAGCCGGTGTTGTCCCAGTACGAATCGAAGCGCTCCAGCGCGCGCTTGGCCGAGCGATAGCCTTCCTCGATGTTCGCCGCGGTATCCGTGAAGCTCAGCCAGTTGGCGTCGTTGACCTTCGGGCGGATGAGCACCATGGGCGGTCCGCTCCAGCGCTCGAGCGGATACTGCTGGAGCGCATGGAACATCATCGTGGCGGCCCGCATGTAGAGTGTGGCGAAGCCCTGGGTATCGGCTTGCCTCTCCTGGGAAGCGTCGGAACTGCCGACGTCGACCGCGATGATCATGTCCGCGAAGCCGGCGCTGATGGAAACGGGAAGATTGTCGACGACACCGCCGTCGATGCACGTTCGGTCGCCGACGTGGCCAGGCGGAAAGAAGCCCGGCAGTGCGCAGGACGCGTACACCGCATCCCGCACGCTCACATTTTCGAGTCCGGGGGATCCCCAGACCACTCGCGCGCCGCGGTCGATGTCGACCGTGTTGACGAGCAGGCGCTTGGGCAGGGACGTAAAATCTCCCTCGGCGATCGCTCCCCGGCAGAGCTCGCGCAGTGGCTCCTCGAGATAGATCGACGACGCCCGCATGCGGTCGAGCAGCATCCCGAAATGATTCACGCGAAAGAGATCCTTTCGCCGCATGGCCTCAGCGCGCGAGGCCATTTCGTTCACGGCGGTGCCGCCGAGATAGGATGCCGCGATGAGCGCGCCGATGCTCGTCCCGGCGTACACATCGGGTTGGATGCCGAGCTCCTCGAGCGCACGCAGGACGCCGATGTGCGCAAAGCCCTTCAGCCCGCCGCCGCCCAGGACCAGGGCGATTCGTCTGCTCACGAGTGTTCCGGTAGGAGGTTACGCTGGGGGCGGGTCAAGCGTGACACCGCGCCCCCAACGTAACGTTCGAACGAGTGCAAGGCTGGCACGCGCCCCTCGCACTTCGAACGAATCAGCGGCTACTGGAGATACTGGTACAGGCCGTAGATACCGATCACTGCGCCGGCAATCGAGATCGCGTAGCCCGCACTGTTGCCTACCACGATTCCGGTAAGAATGGCGACTCCGCCGACGATCATGAGGACCTCGCCGTGGCTCCGTCCGCCGCGTGCGGCCGCCGGAGCAGTATTCGCGCTGGCTGCGGCCGCATCGACATGCCGAACGCCGACGGCACCGCTGCCCATGGTGGGGCCTGCTACCACGGCCGAGTCTGGCGATGCAACGTCCACGTTACCGGACGGGGCGGCCGAGGGACCCTGAGCGCGCACGGGCGCGGCGGCGAGGACGAATGCCGCGCCGAGGGCAAGGGAGCGAAACGAACGAGAGGACAAGTGCATGTTGGTCATGGCAGAGGTACGCGGCGCCGTATATCAGAGAGCCGATATCGCGAAGGTGGCGCCTACTGTGTGCAAAGTCTAGTCTTGGACGCGACTGCCCTGCGAACTTCGGGCCGTTGAGCTTTTGGCAGAGGTTTTGTCGCGATGTCCTCGCGCCCGACTTACTACGCACTCACGATTTATGCGCTGCAGCACCGGCTTTGCGACGTGATGGATGTCACAGCGACTGGCAGAACGATCAGCCCTCGCGAGGGTCACCTGGTCCGCGCCATGGGCACGTGGAGCCTGGCTGCGGGCATCGTGAACGTCACGATCGGGGGCGGAATCTTCCGTCTTCCCGCAGGCGTGGCGAGTACGCTGGGCGCCGCCGCTCCGGTAGCCTATGTGGTCTGCGCGATATCCATGGGGCTCATCGTGCTGTGCTTCGCGGAAGCAGGAAGCCGGGTCCCGATGACGGGCGGCCCCTACGCGTATGTGGAAACCGCGTTCGGTCCGTTTGTGGGCTTCCTGGTGGGGATGCTCCTTTGGGTCGGCGTGACGCTTGCGCTCTCCGCGGTCGCGTCATTTCTCATGGACGCGGTCGGCGCGATGTTTCCGTCGCTCTCGCTGTGGGAGAAACGCAGTGCGCTCATGGTGACACTCGTTGTGCTGGCGGCGGCCAATGCGAGCGGAGTCCGGCTCGTCGCGCGGTTCAACACCGTGGCCACGGTGGCGAAGCTGGCGCCGCTCGTCGTGCTGATCACTGCCGGGCTCTTTGCCATGCGATGGGAGAACCTGCACTGGTCGCACACGCCGTCCACCGGCGAAGTATCGCGCGCCTCCGTCCTGCTGCTGTTCGCCTTTCTCGGCGTGGAATCAGCACTGGTCCCGAGTGGCGAGGTCATTGATCCAGCGCGGACAATACCAAGGGCCATCTTTGCGGCGATGACAGTGGTGACGGTGCTGTATATCGTGATTCAGGTCGTCGCGCAGGGGTTGCTCGGCGCCGCGCTTGCCTCGGATCCGACACCACTCGCCTCCGCGGCCGCGGTTGCACTCGGACCGGCAGGCAGGAGCATGATTCTCGTGGGCTCGATCGTTTCGATGTTCGGGTACGTGAGTGGAATGATGCTCGCGGTGCCACGCATGTTGTTCGCGCTCGCGCGAGACGGTTTCCTGCCGCGCGTAGTCGCGCGCACGCATCCGGTGCGCGGTACTCCGTATGTCGCCATCGCCGTGCAGACGGTGGTTGTCGCGATCCTGGCAGTGTTTGGCATCTTCGAGGTGCTGGCCGTCGCGGCGAACGTCGCCATCCTGCTCGTGTATGCCGCGTGCGCGCTCGCGGTGCTCGAGCTGCGTCGCCGCGACGTGAGGATGGGAGGCATTCCATTTCGTATACCGGCTGGCCGAGCGGTTCCGCTCGCCGCGCTGGCGGTCATCGTGCTCATGCTCTCGAGCGTGCAAAGGAATGAATGGCTGGCGGCGCTCACGGTCGTCGTCGTCGCCTCACTCGTGTACCTGGTGTCCCTGCCGTCGCGCCGCACTCGCACATTGAACGCATGACCGATTCACTCATTCGCTTCCGGAGCGAATTCCCCATACTCGCGACGACCAATTACCTGGTCTCCAACTCGCTGGGCGCCATGCCGCGCGCCGTGTCGGGCCAGTTCGGGGAGTACGTGCGCGAGTGGGAAACGAGGGGGGTGCGGGCGTGGGCGCAGGGTTGGTGGGACATGCCGGTCAGGGTGGGCGATGAGATTGCTCCGCTCATCGGCGCGGGCCCCGGTGAGGTCGCGATGGTGCCAAATGTCTCGATCGCGCAGGCCCAGGTGTTCTCTGCCCTGCAGTATGAAGCGGGCGGTCGCGATACCATCGTGATGACGGAGCTGGACTTTCCTTCGGTTCGCTACGTATACGACGAGCTCGCGACGCGGCTTGGCGCGCGCATCGTGGTCGTGCCGAGCGACGACGGCATCAGCATCGACGAGGATAGGCTGATTGCCGCGATCGACGAGCGGTGCAGGCTCGTTGCCATCTCGCACGTACTCTTCCGGTCCGCCTACATCGTCGACGTCGCGCGCGTCGCCGCGCACGCCCACCACGTGGGCGCGCTCGTCTCGCTGGATGCGTATCACTCGGTGGGTGTCGTTCCCGTGGACGTCTCCGCGCTCGGCGCCGACTTCCTGACCGGAGGCGTGCTGAAGTGGCTGTGCGGTGGGCCCGGCGGCTGCTTCCTCTGGGTGAAGCCCGAGGTCAGCGCGACGCTTGCGCCGTCGCTCACCGGCTGGCAGGCGCATGAGCATCCGTTCGCGTTCGATCCCGAGATGACCTACGCGACCGGGGCGTGGCGCTGGTTGACGGGAACGCCGTCCATCCCGGCGCTATTCGCTGCCGTACCCGGGCCGCGAATCGTGCGTGAGGCAGGGATGGACGCGATTCGCGCGAAGAGCATGCGCCAGACGACGCGGCTGATCGAGCTCGCCGACGCGCGTGGCTTTCCCGTGACGGCGCCGCGCGACTCGGCACGCCGCGGAGGGACCGTGGCGTTCGACGTGCCGCATGCGCGCGAGGTCGCGCAGGTCCTGCTCGCGCGCGAGGTGATCGTCGACTATCGGCCGGGCGCAGGTATTCGTATTGCCCCACACTTCTATACATCCGATGCGGAGATAGAAGGTGTCGTAAGCATGATCGACGAAATCCTTGCGACGGACGCATGGAAGCCCTTCACCGACGCGAAGCTGGTCGTCACCTGACCATTCGGCGGGCGTCGCACTCGACGAGGTGCCCGCCCGCAATCAATTTTCCTCCGCGCCGAAACCAGCGAGAATTGCATGCCGCCCGTACCAACGAAGCTTCGAAAGGCCTACGTCAACGTCGACCATCCGAGCGTCATCCTGCGGTTCGAGGACGGCCATCAGATCCACGTCACCCAGGGAAAGGTGAAGACCTTCGACGCATATACCGGCGAGATCATCCGCGTGGTTGCGGTCTATGACCCGAGCTCCGCGGAGCGCGACCTGCTGGAGTCGATTCGGGCCGAGGACCTTCCCGACGCCGAACCGCACGAGTCGCGTTGATGCGAGCATATCCATGCGTCCCACTGCTGCTCGCGCTGCTCACGCTACCGGGCTGTGCACGCGGACAGGGGACACGACTCGCGCCTTCGGCGTATCAGCGCGCCGACACCGCCGCGCTGCATCGCACGCTTGATTCGCTCGCTAGTCGCCACCGCGGCGTCGTGGGATACGTGGTGCACAATCTCGACACCGGCGAGCGTATCGAGCGTCGCCCTGACGAGACTTTTCCCACGGCAAGCCTGATCAAGGTGCCGGTACTCGTGACCGTGTACGGCCTGGTGGAGCAGGGGATGCTCTCGCTCGACGATCCGTTGACGGTGCTGAAGATCGACAAGGTTCCGGGCGCCGGAATTCTGCAGTTCATGCACGACAACAGCACGATTACCGTGCACGACGCGGCGTGGCTGATGACGACCATCAGCGACAACACCGCAACGAACCTGCTCCTCGACCGCATCATCATTCGTCGGGTCTGGGATGCGATGGAAAAGCTCGGCCTCCTGAACACGAAGGTGCATTCCAAGAGCTTCCTTCGGAGCGCGAGCGTCGCGATGGACAGCTCGGTGAAGTACGGACTCGGCGTGACAACGCCGAGCGAGATGGCGCGACTGTTTGCACTGCTGTCGGAAGGAAAGGCGGTCAGCCAGAAGTCTGACAGCGCGATGCTCGACATCCTCGCGCACAACGAGGATTCCGAAGAGTTGCAGCGATTTGTCGTGGGGCTCAACGTCCCGCACAAGACGGGCGCGACCGACAAGGTGCGCACCGAGTGTGGCCTCTTTCCCCTTCAATCGCGCATCGCGTACTGCGTGCTCACGAAGGAGAATCTCGACGAACGGTATATGATCGATAACGAAGCCCAGGTGATGATGGCGTACATGGGCGAGGCGATCGTGGGTGCGTGGCCGAGGCGAGCGAAATCCCCGGCGCAATGAGGAGTGGTGCGACAACCCACAACGAACGCGGCACCCCACGCGGAGGCTACGTGCGGGTGATTGCCCAAGTCGCTCGCGCGCTCGAGGCCGGCGAGCCGGTGGTCGCATTGGAGAGTTCGGTGCTCGCGCAGGGATTGCCCATACCGGCCAACCGCGAGGCCGCAGATCGCATGGTCGCCGGCGTCTCGCGCGGCGGTGCGCTCGCGGCGATCACGGCAGTCGTCGGCGGAGTGCCGACGATGGGGCTCGAGCCGGAGGAACTCGAGCGGTTCCTTGCTGGCACGGGCGTGCGCAAGGTTTCCTCGCGTGACCTCGGCGTGGCGGCGGCGCAGGGCGCGGACGGGGCGACGACGGTGGCGGCCTCCCTCTGCATCGCCGCGGCGACCGGCGTGGAAGTCTTCGCGACTGGCGGAATTGGCGGCGTGCATCGGGGCGCACCCTTCGATGAATCGACCGACCTCGGCGAGCTGGCGCGCTCACCGATGATCGTCGTGTGCGCCGGCGCGAAGTCCATCCTCGACCTGCCCGCCACGCTGGAGCGCCTCGAGACGCTCGGGGTGGCTGTGGTCGGGTACAGGACCGACGAACTCCCTGGCTTCTTCACCCGCACCACCGGCCTGCCGCTGGCGTCGCGCGCAAACACGCCGGGCGAGATCGCCGCCATGCACCTCGCCTCGCGCGCGCTTGGTCGCGCACAGGCGACACTCGTCGTGCAGCCGCTCCCGGAGAACGTTGCGCTGGATCGTGAGGTAGTGAGCAGGGCAGTCACGAATGCGCTCGCCGAAGCGGAGCGTTCGGGGATCCGCGGTGCAGCGACCACCCCCTTTCTGCTCGGAGCGGTACTCCGAGCGACCGAGGGGCGATCTTTATCGGCCAATCTCGGATTACTGGAGGAGAACGCCTTCCTGGCTGGCGAGATCGCGACCGCGCTGCGGGAGCGGCGCATGCACGGCGGAAGGGAGGGAGAAAATTAGCGAGTCGATTTCAGAGAAACGCTGTTGAACTTCCGCATCACTGAATGGTACAATTGGGTGTCCCTCACGAGCAGGAGGCTTTCGTCGCTATGGCCACTCCGTTCCTGAGCTCCGAAGAGTACGATGAGCAGGCGCACCAGCTCTACAACGAAGGGCAGTTCGACGACGCGTTAAGCGTGCTTCGCGAAGGACTCGCACTCTACCCGAACTCGGTGGAGCTGCACATTGGCGTTGGGTATGCGCGCCTTGCCCGCGAAGAGTTCGCCTGGGCCCGACGGAGCTTCGAAGAGGCGCTTGTACTCGAGCCGGAGCACGAGGACGCGCTGGCCGGACTCGGCGAAACGCTGCTGAAATTCGGTCTCGAGGAGTCGGCGCTTCGCTGCTTTCGACGCACGCTGGAGCTCGGCTACGCCGATGACCTCGACCTCATGCTCCAGAGCGGGCGTGCGCTGTTTCGCGAGGCGTCGGCCCGCGATCGCCGCGAGCTCTTCGCCGCGTCACTGGAGTTCTTCGAGGTGGCGGTCCAGCAGGCACCAGACAGCGCCGAGGCCATCGCATGCGTCGGTTACTCGCAGCACCGGCTCGGCGAGGACGAGGCGGCCATCGCGTCGCTGAGGAAGTCGCTCCAGGCGGACAACGAGCACGCCGAGGCGCGCATCTACCTTGCGAACATCCTGTATGATCGCGGTGATTACGATGCCTCGCTCTATCATTTTGACCGCACTACAACCGAGGACCACTGGGACGAGCTCGGAATCTGGCGGCTGATCGAGCTGAAGCGCGCGGCCCACAAGCTCGACGAGCATGACCCGTCGCTCAAGCCGTGGGAGGATCGCCTCCAGGAACTTGGCGGGGAGCTGGACGACCTCGATGAGCTGTTCATCGAGATCGACCGGGGCGCTGGTGGAGAAAACGGCGACGTCGAGGTGGCGCGTGGTCAGTTGGAACTGTTCGGCACGCTTCTTTCCTCGCTGGCCGACGGGAAGGCGCAGGACGCCTCGGCCGCCGGAGACAGGCATGTCTCGGCGCACGAGGTCCTGACGCGGGATGGACGACAGCTCACTGGCTCGTGGGAGGACATCGTGCGTTCGTTGCAACACGTAGATGCGGAGGGGGGGCGCGAGGTGTCCCTCGAGATGTTCATGTCGCGGATGGCGAAGCGGACGTTTCGCGAAACCGGGGTGAGAGTACCGAGTCACGACGTCGAGCTGTTCGTGCGCGCGAGCGCTGACGCAGGGCTTCTGCGTATCGTCCAGTGAGCACGGTCGCACAGCGCGCCGCGCTCGACGCGGTGCATTCGGCGCGCCCGATCGTGGCGCGGCTGAGCACGGCGCGCGACAAGGAAGACCTCGCGGCCGATATCATCGAAGCGTGGAGTGTGGTGGAGACAGGATTGCGGTCGCTCGTGGGCGGAACGACGCTCGCCGGCCAGCCGCTGATCCGCGAGCTCCGCCAGCGCAACTTCCTGTCACTCGACCAGGCAAACTCGCTGGCCGAGTTTCATGCGGCGCGTGAGCGGGCAGGTCGCGTGGACTACTCGCCCACCGAAGGCGACGTCAACGCAGCGCGCGACGCATTTCTGAAGCTGGAGTCGGGCCTGATGGGCGAAGTGGCCGCGGCTCGTCCGGCCAGCGCTACTGCGCCCGTTGCGGCGAGCGCGGATCCGGTTGTCGTCGCATCGACACCCGTGGGCGTGCGCGGATCGCGGCCGGCGTGGATGATTCCCGTGCTCGGCGCCGTTGGCCTGATCGTGGTCGCGGCCATCGTGTGGTTGGCGCTATCGAGCCGGAGCACGAGCAGTGCCGCGTATGAACAGGGCGTCCAGGCCTACAAGGAAGGTCGGACAGAGGCAGCCGAGGCTTCGTTCCGAAAGGCGACGACCGACGCGCCGACGGATCCGATGCCGCATGTCTACCTCGCGCGCATGGAGCGTGAGCGCGGAAATCTCGGCAACGCGAATACGGAAGCAGTGAACGCGGTGAAGCTCGGGCCGACGAATGCGACGGCGCTCCGTGAGCTCGCCAGCACGCTGTTCGCCGCGCAGCACTTCGACGACGCACGCAAGTTCTACATTCGCGCGCTGACGGCCGATCCCAACGACAAGACGTCGCAGGGATATCTGGGTTGCTCGCTCATGCGGCTGGGGCGTGTCGATGAGGGTCAGCGGTGGATAGGCCGAGCGGGCAGCGGGCCGTGGTCCGCCTGTACCTCGGCTGATGCTACCTCGGGCACGATGGCGCCGCCGACAGTGCCGATGACGGTGCCACGTCCCTAGGCGTACGCAAACGCGATTCTGTCTGCACTGGTTCCCGTTGCGCGAGCAGCGGGTGACGTCATGATCGCGTTCTCCGGGCTGGGCAAGAGCTATCGCAGCTGGGTGGGGCGAGAGGTTCGCGCGCTCACGGACTTCTCGCTCGAGATTGCCGCGGGCGAGGTCTTCGGGCTGGCGGGCCCGAACGGCGCAGGGAAGAGCACACTCATCTCACTGCTGCTCGGCTTTCTCGCTCCCAGTGAAGGCCAGACGCAGATCGATGGGAAGGATCCGCGCGACTACGTCGAGCACAATGGCGTTGGTTACCTGTCGGAACTGATCAACATTCCGCCCGCGTGGAAAGTCGCGCCCGCCCTTCAACGCTACGCGACACTGTCGGGCGTGCTGCAGTCGGAGGTATCCGCGCGAGTGGAGGCCGCCATCGCGCAACTCGGGCTGGACGAGCATCGCGGCAAGCGGGTGCGCCAGCTCTCCAAGGGCAACCTGCAGCGACTCGGTCTCGCACAGGCGCTACTGTCCGAGGCTCGGCTGGTGGTGCTCGACGAGCCCACACACGGACTCGATCCCGTTTGGACCGGACGATTCCGCGACATGGTGGACCAGCTCAGGCGACCGGACCGCACGATCCTGATCGCATCGCATAATCTCGACGAGCTCGCGCGACTGGCGGATCGGGTGGGCATCATCGACCGCGGGCGCCTGGCGCGTGTGGTCGACGTCCGCGCGACGGAGCGCGAGGTCACCAAGGGTGCCGCGTACCGGCTCGTGGTGACGCGAGGACAGGAGCTCGTGACTACACACCTGCCGGCGGCGCAGTCGCTCGGACGGGGCGAATTCGAGATGAAAGACGTATCGCTCGAAGACATTAATTCCGGGATCGCGGCGCTGATCGCGGCGGGGGCGCAGGTGAGCGCGCTCACCCCGGTCCATTCGGCGCTCGAGCAGCAGTTCCGTGATGCAGTGGGCCGGCGGGAAAGCGATCGATGACGGCCCCGACTGCGCCGGGCGAACGGCTGATGACTGGCGCGAAACCCAGGCGCGCGCGCGTCGCGCGCTACGGACTGTGGCAGCTCAGGGATTTTCTGGTGGAGCGTGGGATCCCCATCCTCCTCATCGGCAGCCTGCTCGGCTATCTCACCGTGGCGCCGATGCTTTCGTCACTACATCGCAACCTGGCGATGCTGCCGCCGCGCCTGATCCAGAAGTGGGGTGGTTTACAGGGTGCGACCGCGATGCTGATGAAGGACTTCAACGAGACGTTCCTTCGCAGCTTTCTCGGCGCAATGATATTCGTCGGCGCCGTGCTCGCCATGAATGGCATCGTGGCGAACGATCGCAAGCAGGGCTATTACCGGTTCCTGTTCACCAAGCCGCTCGCGCCCTGGCGCTACTACGGCCAGGCCTTCCTGATACACACGGTTGCATTTGTGGGGATCATGACGCTGCTTGGCGCGGCCTATGGACTGCTCATCTGGCCGATACTCAGCCTCCGCCTGCTCCTGGTGCTTGGACTGATGTTCCTCATGTACGCCGGCATAACGTTCGTGCTGTCGGCGGCGGCGCGGTGGGACTGGCTTTCGCTCGTCGCAGTCACCGTGGCGGCGACCTTCTTCTGGGAACGCTACCAGGACTCGCCGGCAGTGCTCGCGAAGCTGATCTATGTCCTACCACCGGTGCACCGCACGAACGAAGTGTACAATGCATTGGCGAAGGCCGAGGCGTTGCCGTGGCCGCTCATCGAGTGGTATGCGGGATATGGAATTGCGTGCTTCATCGGCGGGTTGGTGGTGTTGCGCTACCGGCGGCTCGCTATCGTTTGACGAACGACGTCCTTCCACCTTCTGAATGACCCGTACCGATCTCGAGATCGCGCTCGACCCCGCCACGGTGCGGCGGACGGTGCTACCCAATGGCCTCACCGTGCTCATCAGGCGCGACGAAT
Organism: Gemmatimonadaceae bacterium; assembly: GCA_046589725.1. Lineage (GTDB taxonomy): Bacteria > Gemmatimonadota > Gemmatimonadetes > Gemmatimonadales > Gemmatimonadaceae > AG11. The sequence goes on along the minus strand of JBKJUW010000108.1, from coordinate 120,935 downwards.
CCGCGCCGGTCGTTGCGATCGTGACGTATGTCCGCGCGGGCTATTTCGACGAGACGGACGATGTCATCGGCATCGCGCATGTGCTGGAGCACATGTACTTCAAGGGCACGCCCGACCGCGGGGTCGGCGAGATCGCGCGCGAGACGAAGGCGTCGGGCGGATACCTGAATGCGGCGACGATCTATGATTACACCGTCTACTACACGGTCCTGCCATCGTCCGGGTTCAGGAGCGGGCTCGACGTGCAATTTGATGCGTACGCGAACTCCGTGATCGACGCGGACGAGCTGCGGCGAGAACTCGAGGTGATCATCCAGGAGGCGAAGCGCAAGTTCGACAATCCCGGCGCGGTGGCCTCGGAGACGCTGTTCGAGCTGCTTCACGACCACCATCGCATTCGGCGCTGGCGGATCGGGCGTGAGCCTGGACTCCGCGCACTCACGCGCGACGCGATGCTCGGCTTCTATCGCAACTTCTATCGTCCCGAGCGCACCGTCCTCACTGTCGTCGGAGATGTCGACCACGACGAAGCGCTCGCGGAGATCACCCAGCGCTACGGAGCACTTCCCGCCGGCACCCCGGCGTTTTCAGCGGGCGACGACGAGGTCGCGCTGCCGGGCTTCCGCTACCGAGAGTGGAGCGGCGACATCGGGCAGACGCAGGTCGCCTTCGGCTGGCGCACACCCGGCACACTGGACGAGGCGACTCCGGTACTCGACATCCTCTCGGTGATCCTTGGCGGCGGGCGTGCGTCGAGACTATACCGTGCGGTTCGCGAGAAGAAGCTTGCCACGTCGGTGTCGGCCTATGACTATACGCCGACGACCATCGGTGTTTTCGTCGTGCACGCCGAGTCGCCACCGGAGCGCGCCGCGGAAGCGGCGCGCGCCATCTGGGCGCAGCTGCGCGACGTTCGCGAGCGCGGCGTGACGGAAGCGGAGGTCGCGCGCGCGAAGAGTCTTTACGAATCGCGATGGGTGCGACGGCTCGAGGACATGGAAGGTCAGGCGAACTACCTGGCCGAATGGGAAGCGCTCGGCGACTGGCGTCGTGGCGAAGCATATCTGGAGCGTGCGCTCGCCGTCACGCCTGACGAGATCGCGACCGTGGCGCGTATCTGGCTCGATCCGGATCAGGCCGGGGTCGTCATCTACCGTCCGAATCAATCACCGGAGATCGCCGCCGATGCGGGCGCGATGCGCACGTTCCTCGATGATGCACCTCCAGCGGAGGTCGTTCCGGCCACGTTGCCGACGATCGAGGCGCCGGCAGTCCACACGCGGCTTCGCATCGAGCGCGAGAAGGCTGGTGTGCGCGTGTACCGCACCGAGAGTGGAACGCCCTTGCTCGTGCGTCGCAAGGCCGGTGCGCTCGTGCATGCCGGTGTGTTCGCCGTTGGAGGCCCGCGCGACGAGCCCGCGTCCGAGGCGGGACTGACGTCGATGCTCGTCCGCTCGGCCTTGAAGGGGACGTCGACGCGGTCAGCGGAACAGATTGCCGAGGAAGGGGAACTGCTTGGGGGAAGCGTGAGCGGCGGTGCCTCGTCGGAGAGCTTCGGCTGGTCGATCAGCGTTCCGTCACGGCATGCGAGCGCGGCGATCGCGTTGCTGGCCGATGTCGCTCAGCATCCGACCGTTCCGGACGAGGCGCTCGAGACCGAGTGCGCCGTTGCGTTGTCGGATCTCACCGCCCTGCGCGACGACATGTATCGGTACCCCATGCGCCTCGCAACGATGTCCGCGTTCGCGGGCCACCCGTATGGCGTGCCGGTGAATGGCGACGAGCTCACGCTGCCACGCATCACCGCGCAAGCCGTTCGCGATTGGCATACCGGGCAGTTCCTCAGTGGTGCGACGATGCTCGCGATCGTGGGCGATGCGGATCTTGACGAGCTGGCAGCGATGATGGCAGGCCCGTTTGTCGACCTGCGTGGCGGAACAGTGGCTCCCCTCGACCGACCGCACTGGCCAACGGAACTGGTGCAGCGCATCGACACGCGCGACAAGGCGCAAACCGCACTCGCGATGCTCTTCCAGGGCCCTGCGCGCGGCGACGATGCGCGCTTCGCGGCGCAGATGATTGCCGGTGTCGCGAGTGGGCTGGGCGGACGATTCTTCGACGAGCTTCGCGACAAGCAGTCGCTTGGCTACACCGTTCACGCGTTCTCGAGCGAGCGGATGCTCGCCGGAACCTTCGTCGCATACATCGCCACATCGCCGGGCAAGGAAGACCAGGCGCGAGCGGGGTTGCTCGGTGAATTCGCCAAGCTGCGCGAATCGCCGGTCACGCCGCGCGAGCTCGAACAGGCGCAAACGTACGCGATCGGCACCCACGCGATCCGGCAGCAGAGCGGTGGCTCCGTGCTCGCGGACATCGTCGACGCGTACATGTTTGGCGGACTGCATGAGCTCGCGGAATACGAGTCACGCGTGCGCGGCGTGACCGCCGAGCAGATGCGGCGACTCGCGAACGAGTATCTCGTGGCCGAGCGTCGCGTCGAGGGAATCGTGCGCGGAACGGAGCGAGGGGTCTAGCCGCTACGACCCAACTCGCGCGCGTCCCCTCTTCAGCGCGGCGGGCGTGGAATCCGGCGCCGCCGATTCCTGCAGTCCCTTGATGGCGCGCTTGATCGCGAAGGCCACACCGCGCAGGTGACCATCGGCCGCCCGGATCCCGCGGATGGTGCCATAGTCACCCGCCTCGGCGACGATGAAACCCTTGATCAATGGGCGGCTCGTGGCCCAGGCAAGCGCGTCCCACACCGCCTGCTCCTGGCTCAATTCTCCATGGGCCGTCGGGAAACCGCCCGCGGCGAATACCCAGTGGTCCTTGGTCGACTTCGACTCGCGCATCCAGCGATCGGCGGCACCTCGTGCCGCGTCGAGGGTGCGGAGGCCCGTAGGTGAGGGCCAGAGCGAGAAGCCGACGACGTCGACCGGCGAACCCGGCGCGGCCGCCCAGGCGTACAGGGTGCTGTCGCGAGTGTCGTACGTTGAGGCCGCAACACCGATGCGCGTGCGGGGACGTGTGCGCTTCGCGTCCGCTGAGACGCGCGTGAGATAGCCTTGCCAGAACTCGGGCGGCCGTGAGCCAGTCGACGCGGTGCCGGCTCTGTAGGGATCCAGCGCAGGCACGAGGATGTCCGGGCGAAGGATTCGCACGATCGGCTCGATCGCGCCGAAACGCTTTGCCTCATTGAACGTGCGGCCAGGCAGTGGATTCAGGCTGCTGGGGTAGCCCAGTGTGACAATCAGCTGCGTGCTGTCACCGCGAAGGTTCTCGAGCGTGTGCGCGATCGAGTCGAGGCCCGCCTTGTTGATCTGCTCGGGCACGATCGTGATGCTCACAACGGCAACGCCGAGCGTGTCGACGAGCGTCAGGTCGTTCTTGATCGCGGCGGGCGGCGGCCCGCTCGAGAGATCGGGAAAGATCTTGATGCCGATGTCGAGGTCCCCCGCCGGCCGTTCTGTCAATCGCTCAGTGCTGGGATCATGGATCCGGTACGACGACACCGTCTCGAATGCGGGCGGCACCTGTGACACCACCACGGCGATCCACAGGAACCCAACCAGCGCCAGGAAGAAGCGGAAGCTCGCCGACCATGCGCGCAATGAAGGAAACGCCGGTGCGGCGATGGGCACGAACACGAATGCCGGCGATGCGATGATGGTCGGCGACTGCGTGATGAAGGCAAACGCGCCGGATGTGGCGGCGAGAAAGACGAGGCCAATGCCGGGCAATGGACGACCCTCGGACGCGAGGTGCCGAAGCACCGCGTCGACGGCGATAACGACATCGTACGCCGACATGAAGAATCCCAGGAACGGATTCACCAGGCGGCGAGTCGCGGCATAGAGTGCCTGCAGCGCGAAGAGCACGAGCGTGATCGGCCAGATCCACTCGACGGCGCTCACCGAACGCGCGGTGATGGCGTCGGAGGTTGCGAGGTGAAGCGCGAGCGCGGGCAGGAGGAGGAAACCCGCTAGTGCCGTCAGGAAGACGAACGGCCGCGGTAACGCCCGCACCTGAGCGATGCGTGCGCTGAGGAGAATGTCCCACGCGACGATGATGACGACGAGCAGCGTCTGGAGCGCGGGGAGGAGTTCGCGCATCAGCCTCGCGCCCGCGTGTTGCTCACGACCGAGGTGGGCGTAAGCCGACGGACGAAGACGTCGAGCGCCTTGTCGGCTGCGGCCGCGTCACGGGCGAGGATGTCCACGAGCGCGAGCTCGCGTTCGGGTAGCGAATGCACGCTCACGTGGCAGGGATCGAGGAGGAGCACGGCCGCAATTGCACCGGACGGCGCGCGATGCACGACGGGCGCACCGAGCGCATTGAGTCCAGCCGCGCCCGCTGCGGCAATGAGGAGGCCACTGAGGAGTGCCGCATCGCGCAGCGGACCGGAGCGGACACCGATGAGGTCCGCGCTGACGTGCGCGAGGGGGGGCGACTCATTCACCGGAGCGGCCGACGGGCGCGGCAGCGGTTGGCCGCGCCGCCGGCCCGGCCACGCGTGCAATGGATTTATGGCCGTTCGCGCCGACCGCGCGGACCGCCGCCCAACCATCATCGAGCTGAAAGTCCAATTGGTGCGTCAGTGTCTTTCCGACCTGAATGGCGTGGTCCCACGTTGGCGAGGTGGACCGGCGCACCAGGACCTCATACGAGGTCGCGCCCCGAACCGGCGTCCACCGCAGCGTCCACGCCTGGCCACCGGACGCGGCATTCTCACGACTCGCAATGACCGTATCTGGAGATGCGGGCGCAGAGGCGAGCGAGATGACGGTGGCCGCGTTCAGGCGGGTCACCTGGGCAACGTATCCGAAGTTCACGTGGGACAAGTCGTCGGTCGGGAGGTGCTGTCGCTTGTAGTTTTCCAGCCGTTCCGTAAAGCGAAGTCCGGGCCAGCCCGCCAGGATATACGGCGAGTGATCCCCGCCTCGGCCGATCCGATCGAGCCGGAAGACGGGAATTACCTCGAATCCGGGAAGGTAGAGCACTCCGAGGCCCCATACGTAACGGCCCAGCTCGCGACTGCCGGATGTGTCCGGGTCCTGCGCGAAGATACGGACGCTGGCGGAATCGACCGCGCCATTCTCCGCAACCACGTTGCCGACGATGTCATCGGTCATTCCGGCGACCACATGCTTGCCCTCTGCCTTCAGGCGCTGCGCGAGGTGCGTGGCACCGATCAGACCCTGCTCTTCGGCTGCATGGAGCGCGAAGATGACGGTGGCGTCGAGCCCCCTCGGATAACGACGCGACACCACGCGCGCGAGCTCCACTACCGCGGACGTGCCGGATCCGTCGTCGTCCGCACCCGGTGCCGTGCTGGTGGAGTCGAACGAGCCGTTCGGCGTGATGCTGCAGATGCACGAATCGTAGTGCCCGCCGATGACGATGACGCGATTGGTGTCACGCCCCGGCAGGATGGCGAGGACGTTGACGATATTGGCCGACGCCCGCTGGGGATGCCGAGCGACCTGGATGACGGCGGCGTCGTACTCGACGCGCAGGCAATTGCCGCAGTCGTGACTGGCCTGCTCGAGTTGCGCATGCAGCCATCGCCGCGCTGCCCCGATGCCGCGCGTCGCGCTGATCGTGTCGGAGAAGGTGTTGCGGGTCCCGAAGGAGACGAGTGCGGAATCGGTGGCGCGAATGCGGGCGGGGTCGATGTCGGCGAGTACGGCGGCGAGCGCGGAGTCGCGCAGGAGGCCAATGCGTGGGTCGCCAAGCCAACCGGTGCCGACCGGGATGGCCGCGATGCCGCTGGCCGATGGCATGATGTCGACGTGGGTGGTCGTCGAGGTGCAGCCGTTGGCGGCGGCTATGGTGGCGAGGATCGACAGAATGGCGTTTCGCATCGTCATGGAAAACGTTGTTCGGGGGCAGCGCGAATCTGCGCGAATTTTACGAATCAACGCGAATTGCTCCACAAAGATATGAGAAGCGGAGCGTCACCTTCGACAACGTTTGCAAAGTATCAGGAAGAGGCTTCTTGAGGTGTTGGTCGAGATGTTTGCGGGGTCCGCGCCAGACGGCTTCGCAATAGAAAGATTCGTGGAGATTCGGTGAGATTCGCCAGATTCGCGATGCCCACGAACAACGCCGTTGACGACGTCAGTTCTCCTGTCAGCCGATCAGAACATCGACATCGCGAGGAACGACCGCAGGGAATCGTTCGTGTTGCGCAGGCGACCGGAGAGCACGCGCGTTACGGCCCAGAGCACCTTGTAGGCCAGCTCGCGGTTGAAGTCGAGCGCCATCTCGAAGTCCGGGCGCGAGATCGTCAGCACGGTCGTGCCGCCATTCGAGATCGCATGCGTCGAGCGCTCGCTGCGGTCGAACACCGCCATCTCGCCGAACAGCGCCCCCAGTTTGAGGATCGCGAGCGCTTCCTCGCCGCTGCCGGGGACGTCGCGGCTGATACGCACCTCGCCGTCGCAGATGAGGTAGAGGCGATTGCCGTGCTCACCCTCGCGGAAGATGTACTCACCGCTCACGAACCTCTCTTCGCGGCAAATCTCCGCGATCTCCCCGAGTTCGCCGTCGTCCAGATCCTTGAAGATGGCAACGTTCCTCAGCAGCGCGATCGTGTCGGGCATGCGGCTCCATGAATGACGGGCTCGGCGATCCACCGAAAGGGTACGGAGGGTCATAGGGTGGGGCAAGGTGGCGTGGGGCGCATGCGCTTATCTTCCACGCAGGATGTCTACTTCTCGCCGTGCGCTCGGCCGACTCCCAAATCTGCTATCCTTCTCTCGTCTCGTGCTCGCGGCGGGTTTTGTCGCGACCGTCGGTCCGGAGACGCGCGTGAGCCTGATCGGTGTGGCGGCAGTCACCGACTTCCTCGACGGCTGGCTCGCACGTCGCGTGCATGCGACATCGCGATGGGGCGCGCTCCTCGATCCGATCGCCGACCGCGTGTTCGTGTTGACGGTGGTCGGGACGTTCCTGTTCGCGGGGCTGCTTTCCACGCCGGCGTACTTCATCCTGCTGTCGCGCGACATCGCGACGGCGATCGGCTTTCTCGTGGCGCGCGTGATTCCATGGCTCAGGCCCGTGGAGTTCAAGGCGCGGATCCTCGGCAAGGCCGTGACGGTCCTGCAGCTTTTCACGCTGGCGGCGGTCCTCGTGGTGCCGGCGGCGGTTCCGCTTCTGCTTGCCGCGGTGGGCATGACGTCCGTGCTCGCAATTGCCGACTATACGCTGGCGCTGTGGCGCGCACGTCCCGCGTGATCGCGCGCGGTGTCGTGAGCTGGCTGCTGCTTGCGGTGGCGGTGGCGTCGCGGGCTGATGCGCAGTCCACGCTTGAGGCGGGCGTCAAGCCCGAGGTGCGCATCGATGCGATCACCGCGAGATCATCCACGGTGCTGCAGGCGGGCGGCGGGGTCGAGATCCCGGCGGGCTACTATGCACGGGTCGGGGTCATCGGCGCGATCGGGGCGCCGGTGTCGTCGGGCGACCGAAGCGTAAATGGGCGACTGGACATCATCGGCCGATTCCTGTTCGATCCCTTTCGCGAGCATAGGTGGGGACTGTCGGCGGGTGCCGGCGTCAGCCTGCGCGCGGCGCAGCGCGACAGGGTTCGACCGTATCTGGCCACCGTGCTGGATCTCGAAGGACCGCGGGGCGACGCTGGATATGCGCCTGCGTTGCAGGTCGGGCTCGGCGGCGGTCTTCGCATCGGCGCGGCGCTGCGGTGGGGTGGGCGCGTCACGCGTTGACTGCTTGCCGGTCAACGGCGAGCCGAGCCGCAGCCTGTCGGTCTGGTAGCCTGATGACTGCAGCGGAAGTAACCGGTTTACCGGGAGTTAGTGCGCGCCCATAAACACGGACTTCCGCATTTGCGTGGATGACGAGCGGCGCAGCCGCTTCTCGCGATTTCGCGGCGCACCCCACAAACGCAAACGCCTCCAAAAACAATGGAGGCGTGTCGTTGTACTTCTATGGTAGAGCGGAACGCTCAGGCTGCTGATGCGGTGTCGGAGTCGACACGAGCCTTGGGCGGTTGAGCGAAACGCATTCCGAGAGTCTTGAGCTCATTGATCTGCTGCTCGCTCAACTCGGGAAAGCGCTCGGTCATGTACTTGATCGTCTCGGCGAACCACTCCTCGACGTGCTCGGCGTCAGCACCGACGACGCCGCAACGCATGATGTGCTGAAACAGCTCGTCGCGGGCCTGCTCGAATGGCGAGGGTTCCACGGGTCCTGCATATCGACGTGCTCCAGTATTTCTCTGCGGCTTGGCCATGAATTCGGATTGGAGGTGAAAGACTTCTGAATATAACCAGCTAAACCCCATTCTCACAGGTGCGAACAGGCGAAAATCAGCTCTGCAGCGCCGTCGCGCCGATGAATTCCAGCAGCAGGTTCACCAGTGTGTCCGGCGCCTCTTCCGGCACCAGTCGACCGACGCCTGGCAGGTGGACCAGCCGGCTGCCGGGGATGGCCGCGCTCAGCCGATCGGCAAACTTCGGCGTGGCCCATGGGTCCTGGTCCCCCCACACGATCTGCGTTGGCTGGGACAGCGTGGCGAGGTCGACGTCCTCCATGTCCTCGTCGTCCACCGAGCGAGCAAGCAGCAGGAGATGGTTCATCCCCTCCTCGCCGACAAACGGTGCGAGATAGCGCGCGATGAGCTTGTCCGGCATATGCTCGACGTCGGCAACGCTTTTTCGCAGGACGTCGCCAAGGACGGGCGCGGCGCCGAGTATCCCTTTGCTCACGCGGAACGCGAGCCTGGCGGTGTTGCGCTGGAGGGCTGTGATGTCGCCGGCCGGGATCTCGTCGAGTCCCAGAGGGTTCACGAGAAAGAGTCGCTCGACACGCTCTGGCCGGGTGAACGCCAGGCGCATGGCGACCGCGCCACCGAAGTCGATCCCTACGACCGTTGCCTTTGGCAGCCGCAGCGCCGTCAGCGCGCGGTCGACGAGCTCCGCCTGCGACGCGATGCCGAAGTCGGCGTCGAACGGCCGGTCCGACTCGCCATACCCGAAGAGATCCACGGCGAACGCGGTGCGGTTTGCGAGGGCGATCTCGGGCGCGATGTTCCGCCAGAGGAAGCTCGATGTCCCGAAGCCGTGCAACAGGACGACGGGTGCACCGCCGTGGCCGTACCGCTCGACATGAATCGAGCCCGGCCCGACCGGAAGGCGCAGCAGATCAGCGTCGATGGTACTTTCTCCGCAGGTTGGACAGGTGGCACGAATCAGCCGCTGGCGGACGTAGGTGCATTGTCGCCGACAGGTCAAGGTCGCCCTACCAATGCACGCACCGCGCCGTCGCAGCAGTTTTACTGCGTACCGGGTACTTGTGCCAGGTACCTGGACGGGTAAGGAGCTCCGGGGGAGCGTTGGTCGATAGAAATGTGCGAGCGCCGTGGAGCGTCCACTGTTCCCCGTGGCTCTTATGCCATTCCCGGTACAAGGTACGCCGTACAAGGTACGCTCTTCCGGTTTTTCCCCGCAGTATCGTAGCTTTCTCGCCCGCACAATTGTTTCATACAACGAGGAGCGCATGGCGAAGAAGGTCGAACCAAAAGGTCGAGGAACCACGAACCGCGCACCGGTCGTGAAGGCGGCCCGCAGGAGTGGGCCCGGGCAGGGCTTCTGGATTGCCGTGGGCCTTGTCGCGGTGCTCGGTATCGGCGCACTGAGCTGGGTGGCCACCAGGCCGAAGAACTCGGCCAGTACGGCCATTGATCCCTCGCTTCCCCCCATGAAGGCGCAGGGCTACCTGCTGGGCAGCGCCGCCGCGCCCGTTGAGATCACCGAGTTCGCCGATTTCGAGTGCCCCAGCTGCGGCCAGTATGCGACCCTTACGGAGCCGGACGTCCGGACCCGGCTGGTCAACACTGGGAAGGCGCGGGTGCGCTTTCTCGACTTCCCCCTGACGATGCACAAGAACACGTGGGCGGCATCATTGGCCGCGTCATGCGCCAACGACCAAGGCAAGTTCTGGGAGATGCACGACCAGATCTTCGCGACCCAGGACCGCTGGAACGGCGAAGCGACAAGCAACCCGCGCAAGGTGCTCGAGGGACTAGCGAAGGGCCTCGGGCTGGACATGGCCAGCTACGGATCGTGCATGGAGGCGGAGACGCACCGGGCGCAGATTCAGGCGAATGAACAGGAGGGAGAGCGCCGCGGCGTGAACTCGACCCCCTCGTTCATCATCGGTGGAAAGCTTTACCCCGGCGCTCTCCCGTTCGACCAGATCAACACCCTTGTCGAAGCAGAGATTGCAAAGGGTGCGGCGACCAGCGCTCCAGTACCACGGGATGCGCCGAAGCCTGCGCCGCTCGCGCCCGCCACCAAAGGCAAGTGAACAAGCGAATGCTGGCGGCGCTCGTCGCGCTTGCCGGAATATTTGTCGCGCTATACCTGACGCTCTACAAGCTCGGCTACATCGGCACGCTGGTCTGCGCAGTTGGCAGCTGCGAAACGGTGCAGACGTCGAAATGGGCCACATTGCTGGGATTCCCGGTCGGCGCCTGGGGCGTGGCTTACTACGTCGCGGTGTTTGCGCTCTCGCTTGCGGGGCTGTCGGCGGCGCTGTCCGAGAGTCGGGCGGTGTCGCAGGTGCTCGTCGGGATGACCGGCTTCGGCGTGATATTCTCCCTGTGGCTCACGTACCTCGAGCTCTTTGTGATCCACGCCATCTGCCAGTGGTGCGTGATTTCGGCGGTGCTGGCGACCGCGCTCTTCGTAATCAGCGTCCTCGACCTGCGTGAGGTGGCGTCATTCGGCGATGTCGTCGGAGCCGAACTTCGCCGGGCAGGTTACGGCCGTGGGATCAGGAACACCGCAGAGGTGAGCCTGCGCGCCATCGAACCCGAGGAGTGATGGCGGAGGGCGCTCGATCCGCTAGGCGCGCTTGACGCCGCGCTTTGCCTCGGACGACTCACCAATCCGCAGCGGCGGACGCGATTCATCGGGAGCAGGGGTCGTCTCTTCACGAGACCGCCGGCGATACGGAACGAGGTCCTGACCGAGCACGACGAGCGTGCGTGTCGCGACGGTGCTGGCGAGGGGCTCGGGGATCGACATGATCCGGATGTACGAATCGATGGCGCGGTCGAAGGTGAGATCCTCCGCGAGCGTATCGACGAACATGAGGGCGTTGTCGACGTGCGTACGGATGATGGACTCCTCACCGCGCGCCTGGGCGAGACGCAGGCGGCGTTCCGCGCTCGGGTCGATCTTGCGCGAGAACAGGTTTTCAGGAAACAGGCGCTTCAGGAAGCTCCACATGTCGGTCGGTCCTTTTTGAGGCGCAATGTAGAGCAGGGAATGTACCACACCGCGGAAGGACAGTCGGACAGTCTGACGGTCTGACAGGACGGCGGAACTCAACCAGTGTCCGCCAATCCTCCTATCCTCCTATCCTCCCATCGCCCCATCATCCTCGAATGCGTCGAGTCCACCACAATCTGACGTTCCAGGTCCTCGTCGCGATCACGCTTGGCGTATTGCTCGGGCTGTTTTCGCCCGGGACCGCCAAGGCGATGAAGCCCGTCGGCGACATCTTCATCAACCTCGTGAAGATGGTGATCACGCCGGTCATCTTCCTCACGATCGTGCTCGGCATCGCGAACATGAGCGACTTGAAGAAGGTGGGCAGAGTTGGGGGGAAGGCGCTGCTCTACTTCGAGGTCGTGACCACGTTTGCCCTCGCTATCGGCCTGCTGGTGGTGAACATCACGAAACCGGGCGCCGGACTCGATGTCAGCTCACTCGCGAAGGCCGACGTGTCGAAGTACGCCGAGGCGGGGAAGGGGCTCACGTTCGTGGACTTCGTGACGCACATCGTGCCGTCCAGCGTCGTGGGCGCCTTCGCGAGCGGCGAGGTGATCCAGGTCGTGTTCTTCGCAGTGCTGTTCGGCGTGTCGCTCGCGTACCTCGGCGACAAGGGCCGCCCACTCACCGAACTGCTCGACCGCATCTCGCTGGTGTTCTTCCGGATTGTCGCGCTGGTCATGAAGGTGGCGCCCATCGGCGCGTTCGGGGCGATGGCGTACACGGTCGGCAATTTCGGGGTGAAGAGCCTGTTGCCGCTGGGACGACTGATGCTCGACGTCTACCTCACGATGGCGATCTTCATCTTCGTGGTGCTGAACCTGATCCTGCGCCGATACGGCTTCTCCCTCTGGGAATACCTCAAGTTCATCCGCGAGGAGATCCTCATCGTGCTCGGCACTTCGTCGAGTGAGCCGGCCTTGCCGCGCATGCTCGACAAGATGGAACGCTACGGTTGCGCGCGATCGGTGGTGGGTCTCGTGATTCCGGCGGGCTACTCCTTCAACCTGGACGGCACATCGATCTACCTGTCGATGGCCACGATCTTCATCGCGCAGGCGTTCCAGGTTCACCTTGGGCTGGGAGAGCAGCTCAGCGTGCTCGGTGTGCTGATGCTGACATCGAAGGGCGCGGCGGGCGTAACGGGGTCGGGCTTCATCGTGCTGGCGAGTACGCTCACCGCCATGCGCGTGGTGCCGGTGGAAGGCGTGGCGATCCTGCTCGGCGTCGATCGCTTCATGAGCGAGGCGCGGGCGATCACGAACCTGATCGGCAACGGGGCGGCGACGTTGGTGGTGGCGCGGAGTGAGAATGCGTTCGATGAGGGGGCGCGGGTGAGGGCTGTTGCGGAGCTCTCGGCGGAGAGGCGGGCGGGAATCTCCACCTGACATCCAGCTTCGAGCTTCGAGCTTCAAGACGAGCGGCGAGCACGGAGCATGAACTGCTGAGCAACCGCGAGCTTGAGCAAGGAGCTCGAGCCTGAGCTCAAGCCCGAGCTCGAGCTTGAGCCCGAGCTCTCGCTCCAAGCTTATGCTCGCAGTTGGCTCAGCTGGTCATGCTCAAAGCTCGCCGCTCATCAGTTCGCTCATCGATTACCCGCGAACGATGACCGATCGTTTCAACAAGGCCGCGGTGTGTCCGCAGAGCGCCGCCCCTCACGGCGCAAAGCGAAGAGTGACGTAAACCCCGCGTCCGAGCGAGGGCAGGATTCCTGGGCCGGGATACTCGTCCGTACGCCGCGTGAAGTAGCGACGGTCGGTCAGATTATTCACGCCTCCCTGGATCCGCCAGCCGTGCTCGAGATTGAACGAGCCGGAAAGATCGAGCACCGTGTACGCTGGGATGATGCCTACCACGGCATCTGTGCTGCTCACCGTGTTGTCGGCGTCCCCGAATGCCTGGCTGGTGTGGCTGGTGAGGAACGTCGAGGAGAGACGCCCTCGCGCCAGCGTCAGGCCAACCCGCTCCACGACGCGCGGCGCATACTCCACGCGATGGCCTTGCACGTCACCGGAGGAGTAGTGCGCATCTGTGACCGCAAGCGAATTGAACACGGTCAGCGTACCGGCCCCGTCGGGTGCGGCTATTGGCGTGGCTTCGAGGTAGCTCTCGAGACCCTGATGGACACTGTTCGCGACGTTCGTGCGTTCAGTGAAAACTCCGGAAGCATCCGACCGAGTGCGGAGGCCGACGCGGTCGTTATACCCCAAGCGAAACACGCCGACATCGAAGCGAACACGGTCATCCGCAGCAGTGCCGCGCCAGCCAAGGTCGATACTCAGTCCGTTGGCGTCGCGCATAGCGGGGTCGATGCGGGAGACACTCCCGATAGGCGTGATGACGCTGTAGTCGAGCGGACGATACGCCTGGGATGCGTTCGCATAGACGGTTGTCGTGGCGTTCGCGAGCCAGCTGGCCCCGAGGCCGGCCAGCGGGACCGTCCGCCTTTTGACCTGCGACGGGAACGGGGTGTCGGTGTACCCTGTCGCCGTTGAACGCAAATACTCCAGACGGAGTCCCGGAGCGACTGAGAGGCGCGTACCAAAACGGAACGCGTTCTCCACCCAGCCAGCGAGGTTCCGCGTGCCGAACCGATTGTCGTACTCGTACTCCGCCCCCGGCACGAGCGAAAGATCAAGATCAGCGCCGGTGGTCCCCTCGCCGCCGCCTTGCCGGTGCATGCGCCCTTCGAACCACCGAGCGCCCGCGGCGAGCGTGGACGGCACGCCGAAAACTTCGTAGTCCGTACGTAACCGGAGCTCCTCGGTGACGTTGCGGAATGACTCGGCCTCAACCTCCCGGTTGCTATACGTGTTGGTCACCGGATCGAGGTCGTCTGGTGCACCGGGCCCGCCTTCCTCGTTGCGCCACACGAGCGAGCGGCCACTCGCAAGAAAGGACGTCACGCTTTCGAGACGAGTCGAGCGCGAGGGCGTCCACACGAGCGTGCCCGCAGTGACGTTCCACGGCGACGTGAGCCAATTGCGCGCGCGGAATGACTGCTGCGCTCCGGCCTGAAACTGCTCGTCGGACAATCCACCCGGCATGTGAATGCGGTTCCGAAGGGCCGAGTAGTCAATGGTCGCTGTGAGCGTCGGCGTGATGGAGCCCGTCACGGCAGCATAGCTCGTGGTTTGGAGCACGTCGGCATTTGGCCGCCAGCCAGCCTGCGCCTTTCTCTGGACGGCACCAAACCACTGTACTCGACCGGCGCCCCCGCTCGCGGACCCAAAGGTATTGTTGAGCCCGTCGCTCCCCGCCGTTTGCTGCACCACGAGGGCGAGCCGTCGTGTTGGATCACCCCGCCGCAACACGTAGTTGACGACTCCGCCGAACTGGGGCCCAAACTGGAGTCCGCTCGCGCCCCGAATGATCTCCACCCTTTCCACGGACTCGAGTGGCGGCAGATAGTAGGTCTTCGTATACCCGTATGGGTCCGCAGCAATGCCGACTCCGTTCTGTCGCACGTTCATTTCGATTGACTGTGTCGGGTCGAGTCCCCGAACAGCGATCCCGTTTGAGGGGAAGCCAGCCCCCTCGGTCTCTGCGACGACAAGCCCCGGCACGCGCCCGAGGACCTGGCGCGCGACGTTCTGCGCAGCGTTGGCCCCCATGCTGTCCACCAGGATGACCTCGGTCTTTGTCCCGGTGAGGATGAGGGTGCCGTAGCGCTCTGGTAACGCGGTGATCGTTCGCGGTGCGATGCGGGCGGTGACTTGTACCGCTTGCAGACGGTGGGCGAGGGTGTCGCACGCGGTATCACGGCAAGGAGGCGCTGACTGCTGGGAGTTTCCGCGCATGGGGAGCGCCAGCAGAATCAGCAAACCGGCCGAGGCGCGGTGACGCGGAACGCGTACGAGAGCGGAAAAACAGAAGATAGACACTCGACATGCGGTTCGTGGGTGGACACGATCCAGAGGCCAATGGCGGGACTCCGGAGGGGCGCCGCATAATTAAGCGTTAATCCCGACAAAAGCAATCGGGATTGGAATTGTGCCAATCGCGTCGAGATCAGAACCGAGCGGCGAGCACGGAGCATGAACTGCTGAGCCAACCGCGAGCAGAGGCAAGGACCTCGAGCCGGAGCTCAAGCCCTAGCTCAAGCCTGGGCTCAAGCTTGAGGTTGAGCTCAGGCTCCGAGCTTATGCTCGCCGGTGGCTCAGTCTGTCATGCTCAACGCCCGCCGCTCATCAGTTCGCACATCAGTTACACGCGAACGATGACTCCACACGCCACGCGAGCCCCGCTGTTTCCCGATGGGTCAGTCCGCTGATCGTCAGGCAGCGCATGGAGGACGATCGCGCTGCCGTCGGCATCGAGCAGCGAGTTGGGTCCGGGCGACAGCGTGATGCGGGAATCGAGGGCCGTGAATGTGCCGTGATGGAATGAGTCGATCGTCAGCGCCTCGAGGTCGCCCGCATGGGGTCCGTCCGTCGACGAGAGACCGTGTTTTTTCCCCGTCGGATTGAAGTGACCGCCGGCGCCGGCAAACTTCGTCGCGGCGTCGCACATGCCAACCGCATGGAAGTGAATACCGTGCTGGCCGGTCGTCGCACCGCGTTCCACCTGCACCGAATACGTGATGCCAGGCGTTCCCGGGGTTTCCGTCAGGCGCACCTGGCCGACTTCCTTGCCCGCCGAATCGAGCAGATAGGCGATAGCGCGGGTGGACCCATCGTTGATGGGGACGGGAGTCGATCGGCACGCGACTGATGCGCCGAGCGCGAGGAGTGCCGTTGCGAGCCTTGTGGTGCGGGTCATTCGGATACCTGGTGGAAGTGTGCGCTTCAACTCTCGTTTGCCTCGTACATGTCCTTGAGCGAATTCACCACGTTCGGGTCGGCAAGCGTGGTGGTGTCGCCAAGCGCGCGACCTTCGGCGATGTCGCGCAGCAGCCTGCGCATGATCTTGCCCGAGCGCGTCTTGGGCAAGTCCGCGCTGAAGAGTATGTCGTCGGGACGGGCGATCGCCCCGATCTTCTGCGCCACGAAGTCGCGGAGCTCGTCCCTGAGACCCGCCGACTGCGAGAAGCCCTCACGCAGCGTGACGAACGCCGCGATCGCCTGACCTTTCAACTCGTGGGCCTTGCCGACGACGGCCGCCTCGGCGACCGCCGGATGTTCGACGAGGGCGCTCTCCACTTCCATGGTGCCGATGCGATGGCCGGCAACGTTGAGCACGTCGTCCACGCGGCCGAGGATCCAGAAGTTGCCGTTGTCGTCGCGCTTGGCGCCGTCGCCGGGGAAGTAGATGTCGGGACGGCCGGGCCACTTGGTGAAGTAGGTCTCGACGTAGCGGGCGTCGTCGCCCCAGATGGTGCGGAGCATAGACGGCCAGGGTTGCATGACGGCGAGCAGCCCGCCACCGACCTTGATCTCGTTCGCCTTGCTGTCGAGCAGCGAGACGGAGTAGCCGGGCAGCGCCTGGGTCGCGCTGCCGGGCGTGGTGGCCGTGATGCCGGGCAGCGGTGAAATCATGATCGAGCCCGTCTCGGTCTGCCACCAGGTATCGACGATGGGGCATCGATTGCCGCCGATGTGCTCGCGATACCACATCCAGGCTTCGGGGTTGATCGGCTCGCCGACGGATCCGAGCAGGCGAAGGCGGGAGAGATCGTGCTTCGCGGGCCAGTGATCGCCCCACTTCATGAAGGCGCGAATGGCCGTTGGGGCGGTGTAGAGGATGGTGACGCCGTAGCGCTCGCAGAGCTCCCAGAAGCGGTCCTTCTCGGGCCAGTCGGGCGCGCCCTCATACATCAGGCATGTCGCGCCGCATGCGAGCGGGCCGTACACGAGGTAGGTGTGGCCCGTTACCCAGCCGACGTCGGCGGTGCACCAGTAGACGTCATCCTCCTTGAGGTCAAAGACCATCTCGGTGGAGGACGCGGCGCCGACCATGTAGCCGCCGGTGGTGTGGACGATGCCTTTCGGCTTGCCGGTCGTGCCGGACGTGTAGAGGATGTAGAGCGGGTCTTCGGCATCCATTTGCTCGGGCTCGCACCACATGGGCGCGGTTCGCATCAGGCGATGCCACCACTTGTCGCGTCCGTCGGTCATCTCCGCGCCGGCCTCGCCGCTGACGGCGCCTGCTCGACGCTGCACGACGACGACGTGCTCGATAGAGGGCGTGTCCTCCAGCGCCTTGTCAGCGTTTCGCTTCAGCGGGACGATGGCGCCACGCCGATAGCCGCCATCGGCGGTGATGAGCACCTTGCACTGCGAGTCGTTGATGCGGTCCCGCACGGACTCGGGCGAGAATCCGCCGAAGATCACCGAGTGGATGGCACCGATGCGGGCGCACGCCAGCATGCTGATTGCCGCCTCGGGAATGAGCGGCAGGTAGACCGCCACGCGGTCGCCTTTCCCGACGCCGAGCGACTTGAGGACATTCGCGAACTGGTTGACGGCGACATAGAGGTCCCAGTAGGTGAGCGTGCGGCGGTCGCCGGGCTCGCCCTCGAAGATCAGGGCCGCCTTGTTGCGGCGCCCAGAGCGGATGTGTCGATCGACGCAGTTCACGGACGCGTTGAGCTTGCCACCGATGAACCACTGGGCGTGCGGCGGCTTCCAGTCGAGCACCTGCCGCCAAGGCGTGCTCCACTCGAGCTTCGCTGCCTGCTCGGCCCAGTACGCCTCGACGTCGGCGCTTGCGGTCGCGTAGATCGCGGGAGAGGAGACGCGCGCGAGCGCGCGAAAAGCGAGATCGGGCTCGAACTTCCGGTGCTCCTGAAGGAGCACGTCAATGTCGGACATGTTGGTGGCTCGCTGAAGATGGTACGAGCGGATTCTGACCTGCTGGGGCCGTGGAAGCAACCCGCGCGCCTGCAACTCCTTGACGAACGCAGGGGACACGGTAGCCTATGCGCCGAGGCATGTCCCCCTACGGAGGATCGATGGCATCAGCAGCGGACGTTGACCGTGGCACCACGGGAGTGATCGAACTTTCGACGGCCGAGGTGCGGCGCGTGATCTTCGCGTCGTCACTCGGGACGGTGTTCGAGTGGTACGACTTCTATCTCTATGGCTCGCTGGCCGCAATCATCAGCAAGCAGTTTTTTGCCGGCGTCAGCAATGCGAATACGGCATTCATCTTCGCACTGCTCGCGTTCGCTGCAGGGTTCGCCGTGCGGCCATTCGGCGCGATCGTCTTCGGCCGGATCGGCGACATGGTGGGCAGGAAGGTGACCTTCCTGCTCACGATCATGATCATGGGTCTGTCGACGACCGTGGTGGGGTTGCTGCCGGGCTATGCGAAGATCGGTGTCGCGGCGCCGGTGCTGCTGATCGTCATGCGGTTGTTCCAAGGGCTCGCGCTCGGTGGCGAATACGGCGGCGCAGCGACGTATGTGGCCGAACATGCGCCGCACGGGAAGCGCGGTGCCTATACGTCATGGATCCAGACGACGGCGACGATGGGACTCTTCCTGTCGCTCCTCGTCATTCTCGGCTGCCGCACGGCGCTCGGCACGGAGCAGTTCGAGGCATGGGGATGGCGCATTCCGTTCCTTGTCTCGCTGGTCCTGCTCGGCGTGTCGGTCTGGATCCGTCTCAAGCTCAACGAGTCGCCGCTCTTTCAGCAGATGAAGGCGGAGGGCAAGGGATCGAAGGCGCCGCTCACGGAATCGTTCGCGCGATGTGGCAACCTGAAGATCGTGCTGCTCGCGCTGTTTGGGCTCACGGCGGGGCAGGCGGTGGTGTGGTATACAGGCCAGTTCTACACCCTGTTTTTTCTGACGCAGACGCTGAAAGTCGAGGCGCAGACGGCGAACCTGCTCATTGCGGGATCGCTGCTGATCGGGACGCCCTTCTTCCTGGTGTTCGGCTCGTTGTCGGATCGCATTGGTCGCAAGCCGATCATCATGGCCGGGCTAGCGCTTTCGGCGCTGACGTACTTCCCGATCTTCAAGGCGATCACGCACTACGCGAATCCGGCGCTCGAGGCCGCGCAGGCGACGGCACCGGTTGCGGTGGTTGCGGATCCCGCTGCGTGCTCCGTGCAGTTCGATCCGATCGGCAAGTCGAAGTTCACGTCGCCGTGCGATGTCGCGAAGGCCGCGCTCGTGAAACGGGGCGTGCCGTACTCGAATGAGACGTCAACTGCTGGTGCTGGTGCGCTCGTGAGAATCGGCGCGACGGAGGTTGCTTCGTATGGCCTGCTCGCCACAACCGCCAAGGATGACGCCAAGCGATTCGATGCCGAGTTGGGCGCCGCGTTGACGGCCGCAGAGTATCCGGCGAAGGCGGATCGCGCGGCGATGAACATTCCGATGCTCGTTGTGCTGCTGACGATCCTCGTGCTGTACGTGACGATGGTGTATGCGCCGATCGCGGCGATGCTGGTCGAGATGTTTCCGACGCGCATTCGCTATACGTCGATGTCGCTGCCGTATCACATCGGCAATGGATGGTTCGGCGGATTCCTGCCGACGACGGCGTTCGCGATCGTGGCGTCGACGGGCAATATCTATTCGGGGCTCTGGTATCCGGTGGTGATCACGGTGGTGACGCTGGTGATCGGCATGCTCTTCGTGAAGGAGACGAAGGATGTGGATATTGCGGCGGGATGATGGGGCAACTTCAGCAGGGAGGACTATCATGGACGACATGGGCACATTTCGCCTTGACGTCGAATTCGAGAATCCTGCGCAGCCGGGAGAACGCCGTACGGTCGCGGCGGCGCTCGTGGCCACCGGCTCCGAACTCTCGTGGTGTCCGGCCGAAGTGCTCGAGTCCATGGGCATTCCGCGCAGAAAGTTGCTGCGATTTCGTCAGGCTACCGGCGCGATTGTGGAGCGATGGACTGGTCCCGCGTTTGTATACGCAGGCGGCACTTCGACGACCGACGAGGTGGTGTTTGCAGAGCCGGGCGATCTGGTTCTGCTCGGCGCGCGGACGCTCGAAGGGCTCAACCTGATTGTGGATCCCATTACCAAGCGGCTCGTCGATGCGGGCGCTATGCCGGCTGCGGCAGCGGCCTGATTTGAATCGATCTCGCGCCGCAGCGCGATGCGTAAATCTCGATCAGCTTCCGCCGCCGTTCCCTCCGCTGCACCCAGCGTCAGGGCAACACGTTGCCCGCCGCGCGATAGATCTCGTACCACTCCTGCCGCGTGAGCTGAAAGTTCTGGCTCTGCGCCGCGTCACGTATCCGTTGCGGGGTCGTCGTACCAAGGATCGTCTGGATACGCGCTGGATGGCGGCTGATCCACGCGACAGCCACCGCGGTGTTCGTGACATCGCGCTCACCGGCTATGCGGTCGATGACAGCGTTGAGCTCGGGGAACTTTGGACTGTCGAGGAACACGCCTTCGAAGAACCCGTACTGGAACGGCGACCACGCCTGCACCGTGATGTTCTTGAGACGGCAATAGTCGAGCGCCCCGCCGTCACGCATCACCGCGAATTCGTCCTTGTTGTTCACGTGGATGCCGGCGTCGATGAGCGGCGTGAAGGCGATGCTGAGCTGGAGCTGGTTGAACATCAGCCGCTGTGGCAGGGCACGCTGCAGCAGCGCGATCTGCGCAGGGTTCTGGTTGCTGACGCCAAAATGCCTGACCTTCCCGGCGTCCTTTAACCGTGCGAACGCTTCGGCCACTTCCTCGGGCTCCACCAGCGCATCGGGGCGATGAAGAAGCAGGACGTCGAGGTAGTCGGTGCGGAGTCGCGCAAGGATGCCGTCGACCGACGCGAGAATGTGGTCGCGACTGAAATCGAACATGCCCTCCGCCTGCCGGATGCCACACTTGCTCTGGAGGTGCATCGACTCGCGCGCGAGTCGGAGGCGGACGACGGAGGCCGCGAAGACCTCCTCACTGCGTCCCTTGCCGTAGATGTCGGCGTGATCGAAGAACGTGATGCCGACGTCGAGACACGCCCGCAACAGCGCGTCCATATCCACCGGCGCCAGCTTGTTGATCCGCATGCAGCCCAGGGAGAGCTCGCTGATGGTGAGCGGCTCGGTCGTGCCCGTTTCTACTGCAATCGTTCGCATGGAGACACTCTATGCCGAGGTACAGCGATAGGAAATGGATCCCGCGTTCGCGGGAATGACGACCGGAGCAAGCGCTGGAGTGATGAGCCGGCCGCGCCAGCTCGTTACGGCTGCCGGAGCGGTACGTAGTCGCGCACGACGAGGTCACGATAGCGCGGAACACTCGTGACGCCACCGTCTGCGACGAAGCGATTCATCCGCTGAAGCAACTGGGTCGCGTAATATTCCGGCGTCGACTCAGGGTGATCCATCCCGCCACCGAAGTAGCTGCGGATGATCACCGCGTTGGTGTCACGGGGCAGTGCGCGAACGCCGGCGACATACGACGCAAAGGTGCCGTCGCGAAGGAGGTAGTCCTCCACGTTGGACACATACAGTACCGACACGCGTTCGCCATGCTCGGCGAGATATCCGCCGATGCCGGCCAGCGTGTGCGCGCCCGCGAGGTCGCCCGTGACGGGCACGATGAGGTTGCGACGGTGCATCGACTTGATGAGCTGATAGCCTGCCTCGCTCGCGAGGTAGCCGCGGCGCTGGCCGCTTGCGTCGTGCTCGAGCACGAGTTGGCGAAGCGTCGGGTAGTACGGCCTCGGCGAGCGTCCGTCGGTCGTGAACTGGAGCGACAGGCCGTCCGTGATGAAGGCGTCGTGAAAGCGCGCGATGGTCGCCAGGTCCTTCGCCGATAGGGCGATTCCGCTGAGCCGGACGAGATCGCCGACGATCGCTCGCGCTTTCGCCGCGCTCGCGGGCGTCGCTGGCGTTGAGTCGATCACGGCGACGATCTCCTCGATCGAGCGATTGGCGTACTTCGCGACGTTCGGCGGCACCGGACGCCCGACCCAGAGCGCGAGGTACTCGGCGCGGTTGGTCGCCGCGGCAAAGAGCGCCTTGAACAGCAGGTGTTCAAGCATGTTGTCGCGACGGACGTCCACCACGAACGCGATGCGCGGACGTGTGTTCGCGATGTAGGTGTAGTTCTGGTCGGGGCCGACGCCGATGTACGCGCCTCCGCGGACATTCA
The DNA here is from genome assembly GCA_046589725.1 of Gemmatimonadaceae bacterium. GTDB lineage: Bacteria > Gemmatimonadota > Gemmatimonadetes > Gemmatimonadales > Gemmatimonadaceae > AG11. Next base: position 98,624 of record JBKJUW010000108.1, on the reverse strand, counting down.
GCCGGTCCATGGCGCCGAGGACCTGCTGGTAGCCGCGCTCATTGGAAATCAGGTTGTCGGTGTCGAAATAGCCACCCGCGTCCGAGAGCCTCGCGACGAGTGCGCCGAGGTCGGCGATGCTGTCCGGAATTGGCCGTGGAGGCGACTGGCCGGCGGCCATGGCGGTGTTGCACGCCAAGGTGCCAGCCAGGGCGAGCGAGAGGTATCGCTTCGACATGGCTGGAAGCTATACCCGTGAGGTCGTGAAATCGTTTTTCCCTCTTCCGGGGCATCCCGTCGCCGTATCTTTAAGGAATGATCTCCGCCGAAATCCCTCACGACGACGCCCAGCCCCTCATGGGCGCGGAGCGGCTCGTGCGTGCATTCAGCGGACGGCGCGCGGTGGACGACGTGAGCTTTGCCCTCGGCGCCGGAGAGTGCCTCGCGCTCTTCGGGCCAAACGGGGCCGGCAAGAGTACGTTGCTCCGGCTCCTCGCTGGACTCCTTGCGCCGACGTCTGGCCGCTGCACCGTTGGCGGGCGAGCGATGCGCGACGGCTCGATCGCGCGGGCGCAGATCGGTCTCGTCTCGCACGCGAGCATGCTTTACTCAGCGCTGACGGCGCGCGAGAATGTCGAATTTGCAGCGAGGATGTACGGACTCGCTGATCCCATCGCCGCGGCGCGAGCGGCTCTCAAAATCATGCGCGTACACGACCGCGCCGAGACACCCGTCCGCGCGCTGAGTCGGGGCCTCCAGCAGCGCGTATCCATTGCGCGCGCGATCGTCCACGAGCCGCGCCTCATCCTGTGCGACGAGCCCTACACGGGTCTCGACGCCGCCGGTAGCGCGGCGCTCACCCGTGTGCTCGCCGAGCGGAAGGCGAGTGGATCAGCGCTCGTGCTCGTGACGCACAATCTCGACGAAGGCCTCGCGCTGGCGACGCATGCGGCGATCATGCAGCGCGGTCGGTTCATCCGATACGAACAAAGGGCCGAAGTCACCGCCGACGCATACATGTCGGAGTACCGCGAGCTCGTGACGGCTGATGCGTGACATGGCTAACCAGCCGGCGTCTCCACCAGGCATGCTGAGTGCCTCGTGGCTCATCGCCCGCAAGGATCTCGCGATCGAGTTCCGCACGCGCACCGCGTTCCTCTCGGCGCTGGTCTTCGCCCTCCTTGCGGCGACCATCTTTTTCTTCGCCTGGGATTCGACCGCGGTGGCGCCGTCAGATCTCGCACCGGGCGTGCTGTGGGTGATCTTCACGTTCTCGGGGCTGCTCGGCCTGCAGCGATCATTCGGGGTGGAGCAGGCCGATCGCGCGATCGACGCGTTGCTGGTCGCGCCGGTTGACCGCGAGGCGATCTACCTTGGCAAGGCGATCGCGAACCTCGTGTTCGTGGCCGGCGTCGAGGCCGTCACGATTCCCGCGGTAACGCTGCTCTACAACCTTCCCTTTGGCCGCAGCACGCTGGCGCTGGCGGCGATTGCGCTTCTTGCTGCCATCGGGCTGGTCGCGGTGGGAACGCTGTTCGCCGCCATGGCCGTGAATACGCGGCTCGCCGAGCTGCTGCTGCCGATGCTCTCGCTCCCGTTCTTTGTTCCCGTCGTGATGGCGGCGGCGGGGTCGTCGGCGAAGCTGCTCGCGGGCCGCCCAGTGGCTGAAGCGTGGCCCTGGCTTCGCATTCTCGTCGCGTTCGACGTCGTGTTCGTCGTCGCTTGCACGCTGGCTTTTCCGTTCACACTGGAAGAATGACCTCACCTCCCGCGCGCGCCAACGCACCCGCTACACCAACCGTCTCCACGGGACCTGACTGGCTGATCATCACCGGTTTCGTATCCGTTGCGGCCGTTTACGTGCGCGCATTTCTTTTCACGCCACCCGAGGCGACACAGGGGCCGGCGCAGCGCATTCTCTATGTTCACGCACCCTCGGCGTTTGTGGCGCTCTATCTCGCCTTCGCGCTGATGGCGCTCACCAGTGCACTCTATCTCTGGCTGAAGGACGAGAAACTGGATCGCGTGGCCGAGAGTGCTGCGGAAGTCGGTCTGGCGTATACCACGGTGGTGCTCATTACGGGACCACTCTGGGGAAAACCGATCTGGGGTGCATGGTGGACGTGGGACGCGCGCCTCACCCTGACGCTCTTCCTGTGGTTCATCATCCTCGGCTACCTCGTGTTGCGCGGCGCGATCGACGAGCGCGGGATGCGCGCGCGATACTCGGCGGTCCTCGCACTGCTCGCCGGATTTCTCATTCCATTCATCCATCTCAGCGTCTACCTGTTTCGCACGATGCACCCCATGCCGATCGTGTTGAAGCCGAGCGCGCCATCGATGCCGCCGGTGATGCTGGGGACATTTGCGTCGGCGTTCCTCGCCTTCACGCTGCTGTTCGCCGGGCTCCTGCGGGCGAGGTACCGCATGGCGACGCTGAGAGATTCCATCGCTGACCGGGAGAACGCGCGATGATTCCTGACAACGGCGGCTACGCGACAGCGGCCTACCTCGCTGCGGCTATCATTTTCATCGCGTATGCCATGACGATCCGGTCGAGAACGAAGCGACTGATGGCACAGGACGCAGCGTCTTCCGAGTACGACGGCGGACGACATTGAGCGACGGCTCGACGGGCATCGTCTACCTTGTCGGCGCGGGGCCGGGCGATCCAGCCCTGCTCACCGTGCGCGGACGTGATCTCCTTGCATCGTGCGACGTCATCGCGGCCGACGCGCTGGCGAATCCCGCGATCGTCGCCGCGGCGCGACTTGCCAATCCGACGGTTGCGATCGTGGACGTGGGCAAGCGCGGCGGCAACAGCGAGTCGGCGAATCAGGACACGATCAACGCACTGCTGGTGCGATTGGGCCGCGACGGAAAACGCGTCGTACGATTGAAGGGCGGAGATCCGCTCGTGTTCGGCCGTGGCAGCGAGGAAGCACAGGCGCTGGCCGCGGAGAACGTGGCGTTCGAGTTCGTGCCAGGCGTAACGGCCGGCATCGCCGCGCCAGCATACGCGGGCATTCCCGTCACGCATCGCGGCGTCGCGACGTCCGTCACCTTCGTCACGGGACACGAAGATCCGACAAAGACCGACACGCAGACCGACTGGGCGGCACTCGCCCGTGCCGGGGGAACGATCGTGCTCTACATGGGCGTGAAGTCACTGCCGCGCATCACCGCCGCGCTCGTGAGCGGCGGCATGTCGCCTGACACACCGGCCGCGGCGGTACAATGGGGCACGCACGCCCGACAGCGCACTGTCGTGGCCACCGTCACCACACTCGCCGACGCCATCACCCGCGAAGGCCTCGGCGCACCGGTGATCACGATCATTGGCAATGTCGTCGCGCTGCGCGACGAGATCGCGTGGTTCGACCGCAGGCCGCTCTTCGGCAAGCGTGTCGTGGTGACCCGTGCCTCCGCACAGGCGACAGGACTCCGCGATGCGCTCGCGGAGCTCGGTGCCGACATCATCGAACTTCCGGCGCTACGCATCGAGCCGCTCGACGCTGCGCCACTGGGCAAGGCCCTGGCACGGCTCCATGAATTTGGCTGGGTGATATTCACCAGCCAGAACGCAGTGCAGATCGCGTGGGACGCACTTCTCGCCAGCGGTCGCGACACGCGCGCGTTTGCGTCGTGCCGGGTGGCGTGCGTAGGAAGCGCGACCCGCGATGCGCTGCACGCCCGAGGGATCTCGGCGGATGTCGTCCCGGAGCGCTATGTCGCTGAGGGCGTGCTGGACGTCATGCGCGCTCGCGACGACGTCCGGGGCACGCGCGCGCTCTACCTGTGTGCGGAAGGCGCGCGCGATGTGCTGCCATCGGGGCTGCGCGCGATCGGCTGCGAGGTCGAGGTCGTGCACGTCTACCGGTCGGTTTCCGACGGCGAGGGCAGCGACGCGCTCCGCACCGCACTCGCCGCCGGCGCCGTGAGCGCCGTGACGTTCGCCTCTGCGTCCGCGGTGCGCGGCTACGTGGATGCTGTCGGCGAAGTGCTGGCGCGAACGGTTCCGGGCATATCGATCGGTCCGATCACGAGTGATGCGCTTCGGGCCGCCGGCATTTCCATGGGTGCCGAGGCGACGGAGGCGTCCGTGGTCGCACTGGCCCATGCGACAGCGAGTTACGTCGCTTCCCGGGCGAAGCCGGATGCGGGGTAGCGCGCCGAGCTGCATGCCCCACCGCGATCGGCCGTGAGGGCACCGCGCACCGTCGCGCTTGCGACAGCCGCGGCGTTTCCCGACCTGGTGGCCGACGACCGCTTGCTGGTGGATGCCCTGGCCACGCGAGGAACGAACGCAGTCGCGGCGATCTGGAACGATCCCGCCCAGCGCTGGACTGACTACGAAGCCGTCGTGATCCGCTCGTGCTGGGACTATCACCTCGCGCACGACGCATTCCTCGCATGGATCACGGAACTCGAGACAGCCGGAGTGCGCATCTGCAACCTCCCGCCGCTCGTGCGCTGGAACGCAGAGAAGGGCTACCTTCGCGATCTTGCGACGCGCGGTGTGCGCGTTGTGCCAACGCGATGGATCGAGCGTGGCGACGTCGAGCCGCTACAGACCATCATGCGCGAGCAACACTGGCCGGAGGTCGTGGTGAAGCCTGCCATCTCGGCGTCGGCACACGAGACGTGGCGCACGTCAGCCGGGGCGGCACTCGCGTCGGAAGGTCGCTTCCGCGAAATGGTGGCGCGCGGCCGCGTGCTCGTGCAGCCATATCTCGACGTTATCGCGACCGACGGGGAATGGTCGCTGCTGTTCTACGATGGAGCGTACAGCCACGGTGTGGTCAAGCGGCCGAGACCCGGCGACTTTCGCGTGCAGGTGGAGCACGGCGGCGGGTCTGAGGTGCGCGAGCCCGACCCTCCCATCATCGAGGCGGCGGGCCGAGCGCTCGCCGAGGCGGAACGTGGCCGCGCGCGGTCGCTGTATGCGCGCGTGGACGGATGCGTTGTCGACGGACAGTTCGTGCTGATGGAGCTGGAGCTCATCGAGCCCGACCTGTTCCTTCGCGCGAGCGCGGCGGCGCCGGCACGGCTCGCCGATGCGCTGCTCGCACGAATCAGCGAGGGGTGATGGCTGCGGCTAGGTTTCCCGACGTGACGAACCCATCGACGCTCATCCGCATCGGCACCCGGACTTCCGAGCTTGCGCTCCGACAGGCGCGCCTCGTTCAGGAGGCGTTGGGTGCACAGGGCCTGGAAACGGAGCTCGTCACCTTCAAGACTGTCGGCGACAAGCGTCTCGATGAACCCCTGAGCTCCATTGGTGCGAAAGGGCTGTTCACGAAAGAACTCGAGACCGCCTTACTGAAGCGCAAGATCGACGTCGCGGTCCATTCACTGAAGGACCTACCGACGGAATCTCCTGATGGCCTGCGCGTCGGCGCGGTGCTCGAGCGAGAGGATCCGCGCGACGCCTTGGTCGTGAATGGGCGCGTCCTCGCCGGTTCACTCGATGAGCTTCCGCGCGGCTCGCGCGTGGGAACGTCGAGCCTGCGGCGCCGGGCACAGTTGCTGGCGGCGCGCCCCGACCTGGAGGTCGCCGAACTGCGCGGCAACGTGCCGACGCGCCTCAAGAAGCTCGACGAGGGTCGCGTTCACGCCGCCATTCTCGCCGCGGCCGGCCTGCATCGACTCGGCGCACGCCAGCACATCACCTGCTATCTCGATGCACCCGCCTGGCTGCCGGCTGCGGGGCAGGGTGCGATCGCCGTGCAGACGCGCGTTGACGACGAGCGAATACGCGCACTCGTCGAAGCAATGAACCACGCTCCGACCATGCGTGCCGTGAGCGCGGAGCGCGCATTCCTCTCGGCGCTCGAGGGCGGCTGCCAGGTCCCTATCGGAGCGTTGGCTATCGAGGCCGACGGTGCCTCGACGCTGCACGGGATGATCGCCGACATGAACGGCACGCGCGTCGTTCGGGGCTCGGTGCTCCTCGACGACAACGACCCCGAACTGGGTGGCATCCGCCTCGCCAACCAGCTTCGCGGGGAAGGGGCGAGCGATATCCTCGAAGGCCTTCGTCGCGCGAGTCATCTTCCGTCGCCACAGCCTGAATAGCATGCCAAGCTTCCCCGAGTACCGTCCACGACGCCTGCGTCGCACGCCCGCGCTGCGCGCGCTCGTGCGCGAGACGCTTCTCGCGCCATCGCAGCTCGTGCTGCCCCTCTTCGTTCGTTCCGGTTCGGGAGTGCGGCTGCCGGTCAGCTCCATGCCGGGCGTTCACCAGACGTCCGTCGACGAGCTGCTCATCGACGCGCGCGCCGCCGCCGCGCTCGGCGTTGGTGGCGTGCTGCTGTTCGGTATTCCCGCCACCAAGGATGCCGAAGGTTCCGGCGCCTGGGATGACGAGGGTCCGGTGCCACGGGCGGTGCGTGCACTGAAGCAGGAGCTGCCGCAGCTCGTCGTCATCACCGATGTCTGCATGTGCGAGTACACCGATCACGGCCACTGCGGCATCCTGCGCGACGGCGACGTCGACAACGACGCGACACTCGAGCTGCTGGTCAAGGAATCACTCGCGCATGCGCGGGCCGGAGCTGACGTCGTCGCGCCGAGCGACATGATGGACGGCCGAGTCGGCGCCATTCGTCGTGCCCTCGATGCGGATGGATTCCAGAATACGGCGATCCTCAGCTACGCCGCCAAGTTCGCCAGCGCGTTCTACGGCCCGTTTCGCGAGGCGGCCGAGAGTACGCCACAGATCGGTGACCGGCGTGGATACCAGATGGATCCGGCGAACGCAGACGAGGCCCTCCGCGAGACGCTGCAGGACATCGAGGAAGGCGCGGACATGGTGATGGTGAAGCCCGCCGGTCCGTTTCTCGACATCGTGGCACGGGTGAAGGCAGAGACGCGCTATCCACTCGCGGCGTACCAGGTGAGCGGGGAGTTCGCGATGATCCACGCGGCGGCAGAGCGCGGCTGGATCGACCTCGAGCGCTCGATGATCGAGAGCCTTACGGGTATCCGGCGCGCGGGCGCCGACATCATCATCACGTACTTCGCCCGCGAGGCGGCGCGCGTGCTCGCACGATAGGCGACTGCGTCCAGCACCACAAATCACACCGGGGGTCAGCATGCTCCAGAATTCGCCAGTCGTCCCGTACATCCCCGCCTCGGATCTCGCGCGCGCGCGAAAGTTCTACGAGGAGATGTTGGGCCTGAAACCCGCGATGGAGGCCAACGGCGGCCTCGTCTACAACTTCGGAAACGGGTCCACAGCGTTCATGTACGTCTCGCAGGGCGCGGGCACGTCGACGGCAAGTCAGTTGTTCTGGAACGTCAGGGACGTCAAGGCCGAAGTGGCGGAGCTGAAGTCGCGCGGCGTAGTGTTCGAGGAATACGATGTCCCCGGCATGAAGATGGAGGGCAGCGTCGCCACCGGCGGCGGCGCCATGGCCGCGTGGTTCAAGGACAGCGAGGGCAACACCATGGCGATCGTGCAGAGCATCTAACTCGCGCGCGGCGGCTGACGGCCTGGGACGATAGGATGATAGGATGAGTAGGAGGAGGATTGGAGGTGAGGCATCGTTGTCCTATCTTCCTATCGTCCTATCGTCCTATCTTCCTATCCTCCCGCGAAGCATGAAGTATCGCCACTTCCCCAACACTGAAGTCCGCGTCAGCGAAGTCGGATTCGGCACGTGGACCCTCGCTACCGGGTGGTGGGGAGAGAAGACCGACGCCGAAGCGGTCACCATGATGCGCACTGCGCTCGACGACCACGGCGTCACGTTCTTCGACGCCGCGGACGCGTACGGCAACGGGCGCGCCGAGCGGCAGATCGCCGAGGCGTTTCGCGGGCGACGTGATGAGATCGTCATCGGTACGAAGATCGGTTACGACATCTATGACGAGGCTGCGCAGGCGAATCGTCGCGGACAGCAGGAGCTTCCGATGCGCACCGATCGCGCATTCCTGCGACTCGCCGTCGAGCGGTGCCTCACGCGATTGGAGACCGACGTCATCGACGTCCTCCAGATCCACAACGCAAAGATGGAGCACGTGCGCGACCCCGAGCTGTGGGGCACCCTGCGCGACCTCAAGGCGGAAGGAAAGATCAAGACGTGGGGCGCGGCCTTCGGTCCTGCGGTCGGTTGGCTGTACGAGGCCGTCGAGCTCGTCGAGCGGGAACCCGACGTCAACACCATCCAGATGATCTGGAACGTCCTCGAGCAGCACCCCGGTACGGCAATGATCGAGGCGGCGCGACGTCATGCCCCAAACTGCTGCTTCAACGTTCGCGTCACGCACGCAAGCGGGATGCTCGAAGGGAAATACACCGCGGACACGGTCTTTCCAGACACTGACCATCGCAAGCACCGACCGCGCAGCTGGCTGGTGAATGGCGTGGAGAAGGTGAAGACCCTGGACTTCCTCACGAGCGCGCGCATGTCGCTGGGTCAGGCGGCGCTCAAGTGGCTGCTCGCGGAACCGCTCGTCGTGACCGCCTTGCCGAACATCTACGACGCGGAGCAGCTGTCCGAATTTGCCGACGCGAGCGAGCTTCCCGACCTGTCATCGGATCAGCTGGCTCAGGTTCAGGCGCTCGATGTCGTGAATTTCGGCATCGAGGAGGACGCGATGAAATACAAGGGAGCCATGACGCGGGCGGATGGCGCGAACATTGACCTGCAGGACGCGCGCAATCCCATTTCACGGCCGGCGACCCCGGCCCATACCACAGCGTAATGCTGAACCTCTGGCACGACCTCCCCGCTGGCATGCACGTTCCTGACTGCGTCACCGCAGTGATCGAGATTCCCTCCGGCAGCCGCAACAAGTACGAGCTCGACAAGGTGAGCGGCATGCTCAAGCTCGACCGGGTGCTCTTCTCGGCCGTGCATTACCCTGGGGACTATGGCTTCATCCCGCGCACGCTCCACGAGGACGGCGATCCACTCGACGTCCTCGTGCTGGTGAAGGAGCAGACATTCCCTGGGTGCCAGATTGACGTGCGGCCGATCGGTGTGCTCAAGATGCTCGACCTCGGCGAGCCGGACGACAAGATCCTCGGCGTCCCCCTGCACGATCCGTTTCAGCGCGAGCACTTCGACATCGCCGACATCTCGCAGCACTTGCTGATGGAGGTGGAGCACTTCTTCCGCACGTACAAGGACCTCGAGGGCAAGCGCGTGGAGATCATCGGGTGGGGGAAGAGCGAAGAGGCCTCGAAGATCGTGCTGGAGTCGGTGGAGCGGTACGAAACCACGTACGGGTCGAAGCATGAGTTGCGCGAGCGCAAGGAGCGCCGGAAGTTGCTTTAAATCGCACGGCATGTGACATAGCGGACGGGTTCTGCATCCCGCGCGCGCGCAGCGTCAGAACACCGTCCGGATATCCACCCTCACGAAGCTCCTCTGCCGCCGAAGCGCGGCGAGCGCCGCGGAGCCCCCCGGCAAAGCGCCGCTCACTCGTTCGGCTTGATGGCGCCGTGATCGACCATCTCCTTGCCGCGCCGCAGGAACAACTGGTCGTACAACACCGCGGCCGCAATCGCGCCGAGGATCGGGCCAACCCAGTACACGACCTGCCCCTCGAGAATGCCCGAGACAACCGCCGGTCCGAATGACCGCGCCGGATTCATCGACCCGCCCGTCAGCGAGCCGATCGCGAGGATGTCAGCGGTGAGTGTCAGGCCGATCGCAAAGCCACCAATCTTCGGCGCGTGCGGGTCGACCGCAGTTCCGAACACGACAAACACGAGGAAGAACGTCGCGATCGCCTCGCACAGGACGGCCTGCCACAGCGTCGTGTCTGCGCTGATCAATTGGCCGCCCAGTCGGGTGGTCGCCGCGACGGCGTGCGGAAAGGTGGCCTTCAGCGCATAGGCCGCGATCGCCGCGCCGAGCAACTGCGCGATGATGTACACCACGCCCATCATGGGCTCGATGCGTTTGGTGACCATGAACCCGATCGTGACCGCGGGATTCAGGTGTCCCGAGATGCGCATGGTCGCCGTCACCATGATCGCGAAGATCAGCCCCTGCGCGATGGCCGAGGGGACCATGGGATTGATGTTGGCCATGGTGGCCGACATGATGGTCGCACCACCGACGAACACGAGGGCGAAAATGCCGATGAACTCGGCGGCGAAGTGCCGCCACGCGTCACGCATGGGATCCGTGTTGGGGGAAGAGGCTGCGACCCGCTCGAAGCCCAACGTTAGCCCTTGGTCCGACTGTCTGACAGTCTGATCCGCATCGCGCTGCGCGCTCGCTCGTCTGACAGCGGGCCTGAACTGAGTCTGACAGTCATGATCTACACAACCGGGTTGATGCACCGCTCTTGCCACTAGCCGGACCAAACAACCACCCGATCCGCAAGGGACCGACTCGTGTAGGCAACAGCTGTCAGACTTCAGTTGACCCGCTGTCCAACTGTCCGACTGTCAGACTGCAGTTGAGGCCCGCTGTCAGACGAGGGCGGCGGCGCAGCCGCTCCCCCGGGTCAGACTGTCAGACTGTCCGAGTCCTCAAACGCCGTCATGGCGTTTGAGGACGACGGATGCGTTGATTCCCCCGAAGCCGAAGCTGTTACTCAGCGCGTACTCCACGTCCGCCGCGCGGCCGTGCTTCGGGATGTAGTCCAGGTCGCAGCCCTCCGCAGGCGCGTCGTGGTTCAACGTGGGCGGCAGCCACTTCGCATCGAGCGCGAGGGACGTGATCGCCAGCTCCATTGCGCCCGAGGCGCCGAGCGCGTGACCGTAGTAGCCCTTCGTGCTGCTCACCTGCAGGCGCGGCGCGTGATCGCCGAACGTCTGCTTCAACGCTACGGTCTCGGTCGGATCGTTCAGCGGCGTCGAGCTGCCGTGCGCGTTGATGTAGCCGATCTCGCCCGGATTCAACTTCGCGTCGCGCAGGGCCATTTTCATGGCGCGCGATGCCTGTGACCCGTCGGGCCGCGGTGCGGTCATGTGGTGTGCGTCGTTGCACGTTCCGAACCCCACGACTTCCGCGTAGATGTGCGCGCCGCGCGCCAGCGCGTGCTCCAGCTCCTCGAGCAGGAGCACCGCGGAGCCCTCGCCCATGACGAAGCCGTCGCGATCCTTGTCGAACGGGCGCGACGCACTGCCCGGATCGTCGTTACGAGTCGACATCGCACGGATCAGCGAGAACGACCCGAAGCAGAGCGACGCGAGCGGCGTCTCCGCGCCGCCCGCGAACATGATGTCGGCGTAGTCGTCTCGTATCGCCCGAAATGCATCGCCAATCGCGATGGTGCCGGAGGCGCAGCTCATGCCATTCGTCACGTTCGGCCCCTGCGCGCCGAATTCGATAGCGATGTTGCAGCTCGCCGCGCCGGTGAAGACGTTGAGCGCCAGCGAAAGATCGACGCCCCTCGCCCCTTGATCGAGGAACACTCGGAGCTGCTCCTCGGCGAAGTGAATGCCGCCGAGCGCACTGCCCATCATCGCGCCGACGCGCTCGCTGTCCTCTGCCTTGAGGTCCAGCCCGGAATCGGTGAGCGCCTGTTGCGCACTGGCCACTGCAAACGCGTTGAACCGGTCAAACCGCCGCGACTTCTTCGACTCGAAGAAGTCGAGCGGGTCGAAGTCATTGACCTGCGCCGCGTTATGGCTGCGCCAGATCGACGGATCGAAACGCGTGACCGTGGCGACAGCCGAGCGCTCGCGCCGGATGCCATTCCACAGGCCTTCGCGTCCGATGCCGATCGGCGTGACCGCACCAACTCCCGTAACCGCAACCCGTCTACGCTCACTCACTCGATTCTTCCTCAGGCCCGCTATCTGTTAGGAGCGCCAATCGTACCGCGCTCGGCGTGCTTCGCCAGTCCTTCCAGCGTTCGACTCGCAATGCCGTGCACGAACACCGGTCCGATCACCATCGTTGCCGCCGCGGTTCCTACCAAGGGGACCGACGGTCCGTTCCACAAGTGCAGGATTCGTACGTGAGTTCCCGCTGTGATCTCGGCGAAAGTCCATTCGACCTCCATTCCCGTGGTCACACCGGCGATGTGAGTGAATCGGATGGAGGGTGAGCCGGCGGCCGGCATCTGCACCCGCATCTTCGACCTCCACCACGTTGGCCACTGGATCAGCCCGAAGGGTCGATTGGCGCTCATGTCCACGATGCCGCCGCCATCGCGCCGCCGCTCCTGGAACCGCACGAAACGATAGTGCGGCAGGATCGCCGGCCACCGCTCCACGTCCGACGCCAGCGCAAAGATCGCCGCCAGCGGCGCATGGACGAGCCGCTCGTCGACCGTCGCCATCTCACGGGAGACGGGCATTGGACCGAGCTCGAGTGGTGGAAGTTCAGTCATGCGAGGGAAGCCAGGTTGCGGTGAGGCGAAAGCCAGAATGTCGTCGAATGGTAGCCGTGCGGCCAGTGGACCGCAGCACGTGCGCACCAAGATCTGCCGGCGTGAAGCCCCGAAGGACCGAAACAACTCCGTCGTGGCGGCTCACCGGGTGAAACCCAAGCGGCCATGTGACAAACCAGAAGCCCGCGACCGCAAGCCAGCTGCGCCTGAGATCGCTGACGATCACGGCTCGGCGCGCCACACGATTCATCTCGCGGAGAACCAGGCGGATGTCGCGATCCTCGAAGTGGTGAAGCACCTGTGAGCAGGTCACCACGTCGATGCTCGCTGTGGCGAATGGAAGCCGGCGCGCGTCGCCGCACACGCTGGCGTTCAGCAACCCGCCGGAAAGCGCAGCGAGCGAGGCCGCCTCGTCGAGTCCTACCGCGAAGAGCCGGACGTCCGCCCGCGTTGCCAGTTTCCGCGCCCGCAGGGGTATGTCGGCCAGGCCGGTGCCCACGTCGAGGAGCGTCGTGCTCTCGCCCAGCGATGGAAGGATCCTCCGCACTTCCGACAACACCGCATTGGCCCCGCCGAGAACCGTGTTCGCGCGGCGAATATCGCGGAGCGATCGCTCGCGGAGCGCGGGAGTGGTGTCGGGATTGTCGAGGTGCTCGAAGCCACGGCGTCGTGTCGGCGTGAGCACCTGGCTCACCGCTCCAGCTGCGCGTAGCCGCCGCGATAGTAGAGCAGGGGTTTGGCGTCGCGCGCCACGGCACGCTCCACTTCGCCGAGGAAGATCACGTGGTCGCCTGCTTCCATCTTGGCGAACATTCGACATTCCAGCTGTGCGAGCGCATCGTCGAGCAACACCACGCCGTTCTCGCCGCGCACGTAGCCGATGCCCTCAAACCGATGCGACGAATCGATCGAGGCGAAACGTCGCGACAACGCCTCCTGCTCGGCAGCAAGCACGTTGACGCCAAAGCGTGCGCCGTGCAGGAGCGCATCGAACATCGACGCCGCGCGATCGACGCAGACCTGCACGAGCGGCGGTTGAAGGCTGACCGACGAAAATGCGCTCGCCGTCATGCCTACGTCGCGTCCGTCGGCGTCAACCGCGGTGATGACCGTGATTCCGCTCGCGAACCTGCCGAGCACGCTGCGAAAGGTATCGGCGTCCAGGGTCATATGTCGGCCACCGCGCGTGGCGGCGCTGTGCGGAAAAGGTTCATGAGATAGCCGAGGCGCAGCACTTCGCTCGCGGGCACGAAGTCGCCCGTGACGCCGACGAGCAGGTCGGCCATGTCCTTTCGCGACTCGAGCGTTCGCGCGAAGTAGTTCATGGCCGGCGCAAATCCGACGGCTGCACCGATGAGCCGTTCAACGATCCACTTGCCGCGAAACTCCGCGCGTCGTTCGCGGTCGTAGGCGCGCAGCTCGCGGTCCGCGAGAGCGCCCGAAGTGGCGCCGAGGGCGCGCACGGCGTGCGGGGCGAGCAGCTCCCCGCCGCGCAATGCCGAGTAGATGCCCTCGCCGGTGAAAGGATCGAAGAAATCAGCGGCGTCGCCAACGAGTGCAGCGCCTGGTGCCCACGCGCGCCGCGCGTGCGACGCAAATGGCCCGGTCGCGATCACGTCAGTGACGCGCCGCGCGCCAGCGACGCGACCAGCGAGCTGAGGCCGCGCACGGAGCCAGGCCTCGAAGAATGCGGTGCGGTCAGCGGCGATCTCGCGGCCGAACGAGCCAGGGATCACCATGGCCACGTTGGTGAGCCCGCCTTCGACGGACGCAAGGCCGACGTAGCCGACCTTCCGTTCGACGTGCATCTCGCCCCAGTCGGTGATGCCGCCGAAATTCTCGTAGTGCGCCACGAGCGCGATGCGGCGCGGCCAGAGTCGGCTCGTGCGCGCAAGTCCGAGGCGCCGTGCGACGACAGACCGAAGTCCGTCGGCGCCGATCACGAGCGGCGCCCGCACCTCGCGCGCTTGCCCCGCGGCATCGAGTACCTGCACGCCGATCACTCGGCCCTTCGTGTCGCGCACGACATCGGCTACGCGACAGTCCTCGCGAACCACGGCGCCCGCCGACCGCGCACAGTCGAGGAGAATGGCGTCGAGCAGAATGCGTCGCAGGGCAAGGCCGCGATTTCTGAACGCGCTGTATCCGTGCTGCGCGACGAAGTCGCCGCGAAGTGCCGCGCCGTTCGGGGCACGCACGATCATGCCGTCCAGATGCGCGGCGCCGGCGGCCTCCACGGCGTCCAGCGCTCCCATCTCGCTCAACAAACGCGACGCCTGCGGGCTCAGGTATTCGGCGCACGGCTTCGGCCGTGGAAACGTGGCGCGGTCGAGCACGAGGACGCGTACACCCGCGCGCGCGAGCGCGAACGCGGTGGACGCCCCTCCGGGCCCGCCCCCGACTACGATTGCGTCGTACCGCCGATCGTCCGCGTGATTCGTCATGCGTACAAGCCTAGAGACTGGCGAGAATTGCGGCTACTGCCGCGCCAACCACGGTGGCCATGAAGTTGACCGTGTCGTTGTCCATCCATGAATGACCGCCCGTGAGATCCGTTGGGGTGCCGCACTCGTGCACCCGCTGCTCAGTCAGCGTGGCGCACGTGGGGCACCAGCGGCGTTCCTGGGTCGTGGCGCCGAGCATGGAATCCGCGACGGCACCAGCCACGCCCGCCACGCACGCCACTCCGTAGGCCACCGGCACGACGAGCGCCCTCGCAACCAGCGCTACGAAGGCGGCTCCAGCGAGCATCGCGAGGCTGCCCGCCGCGCTTACGCCGCCCGACGTTCCAGGCGACACCGGCCGAAGGGTGAAGAGGGCGCGCGGCGTACCCCCGTGCAGCGTGCCGATCTCCGTCGCCCATGTGTCGGCGGACGATGCGGCGAGCGCACCGAGTGCGGCGGCGTGCAGTACCGGTACGAGCGTGGCGGGGCAGAGCGGTGCAATCATCAGGCACGCGGTGTACACGCCGCCGTTCGCGAACACCTGCCTGGCATCGCGCGCGCCAGTCTTGGCGAGGACGCCCCCGGTGAGGTGCTCCTTCTCGCGCTTTCCGTAACGTGAGAGCAGGCTCGCCGCCAGGAAGTACGCAATGAGCAGGACGCCCCATCCCGTTCCTGCCGCCATGCACAAGGTGCCCATGCATGCGGCCGCGAGCGCGCCGGATGTGGACAGCGATCGGGAGCGTCGTGCGCCGAACGCAATGGCACTCGCGAGGACGAAGCCGATGATGCCGCGAATGAGGGTGGTGACGTACGCACTGGCTAGAAGCATTGTCGCGCGAAGCTAAGCGAAATGGACGAATTGCACAGCCTCACCGCTCATGTCTCGCTTTTCCTCAGCGCTCAAAGCGCGGCGCACAGCATCGCGCGTTTGCGTTCGAATATCCTGAACGCTTGGAGCTTGCTTTTGCTCAATGCTCAATGCGCTGTTTCCAGGACCGCGGTTTGAGCGGTGAGGAAACGCGAGCGTTGAGCAATGAGCAACAGCCAACACTGAGACCGCAGTCCTATCAGCCAAAGGTTGAGTGGGTGGGCTGCCGCGGTTAGGTTGCACTGTTGCCCGCACGTCCTGCTGCCCTGCTGTCACCACGCCGTTCTATGCTCGCCACCGTCGACGCCCTCCTTCCCCTCAGTTTCCTCGAAGCCGTTCGCGACGTCGACACACCGGAAGGACTGCTCGATGCGGAATTCGTGGGCGAGCTGCGCAACAAGCGGTTCGGGCTCAGTGACACGGTCTACACCCAGATCCAGCGCTACACCGAATCCGTCCGCCGCAACCAACGGACGGCGCAGGACGAGACCATCGCATTGGCGCGGCTGATCGGACGTCGCCCCGACGCCGAGGCGGTGCTCCGCGCCGCGGGACGATTCCTGGCGCGCGAGGCGTACATGACGGTCTCGCCCGTCACGCGCGGAGTGCTCAAGGTCATGCCGTCGATGATCTCGCGCCCCCTCGCCTTCCGGAAGACACGCCGCATTGCACAGCGCTACCTCAACGCCAGTGTGCGGCGCGTTGGCCAGTTCGTGCTCATGGAAGTGCCGCGTTCCGTCACCCTCGGCGTCGCGCCAGGGAGCACCGGGTGCTCCTTCTACGAATCGTCGCTTCGCGAGGTCCTGCGGCTGCTCGTGGGCGCAACGGGCTCCGTCGAGCACACACGGTGCGAGGGGCGCGGCGAAGGGTCGTGCGAGTGGCGCGCCGACTGGCGCGGCGCCGATCGCTCGCACCAGGAGTGAGCCTCGCGCCATGCTGACCAAGGAGACGCTTCCCGCGGTGCAAGCCGCGCTCGCGGCCGCGGATCTCGACGGCTGGCTGCTGTTCGACTTCCAGGGCAGCAACCCCATCGCGCACGGGCTGCTCGGGCTCGAGGGCTTCATCTCCCGTCGTATCTTCGTGTGGATCCCGCGTAGCGGCGTGCCGCATGCGCTCGGACACGCGATCGAACCCGGTCCCTGGCAGGCGTGGCCGAAGGAATGGCAGAAGTCCGCCTACAGCTCGTGGCGCACACTCGAGGGCATTGTCGGGGACATGGTGCGCGGTAAGCGCATCGCGATGGAGTATTCCGCCGGCGACGCCGTGCCCTACCTCGATCGCGTTCCCGCCGGCGTGATCGAGATGATTCGTGCGGCTGGCGCAACGTCGATTGCATCGAGCGGCGAGCTGGTGACGCGGTTCAACGCGTCATGGAGTGCTGGACATACTGCCTCGCACGTGCGAGCCGCCGAGCTGATCGCCGTGATCGCGCACGCCGCCTTTGCGATCGCTGGCGAGCGAGCCCGGTCCGCGAAGCCTATTGCGGAACACGAGCTGATGGCGTGGATCCAGGAGCGATTCGCGGCGGCGAAGCTCTCAACGGATCACGGGCCGAACGTGAGTGCGGGCGCGAACGCGGCGAATCCGCATTATGAGCCGTCGGCTCGCACGCCGCGGCTCATCATCGCCGGCGACATCCTGCTCATCGACCTCTGGGCCAGGGAAGAGAAGGGCGTCTATGCCGACCAGACCTGGATGGCGACAGTCGGCGCCCCGTCTGCGCGTGCGCAGGAGATCTGGACCGCGGTGCGCGATGCGCGTGATGTCGCGATTGCGTTCGTGGCGGATGCGGCGAGTGCGGGACGCGCGATTCGGGGGGCGGACGTCGACGACGCCGCACGCGCGGTGATCACCGATCGCGGCTTCGGTTCGTACTTCACCCATCGTACGGGACACTCGATCGATCCCGTGTCGCTCCACGGCTCCGGTCCCCACCTGGACAACCTCGAGACGCGCGAAGAACGGCTGCTGGTGCCGGGCGTCGGCTTCTCGATCGAGCCGGGTATCTATATCCCCGGCGAGATCGGGATGCGGAGCGAAGTGAACGTCTACATCGAAGCCGGGAAAGCAGTTGTGACGCCGAAGGTTTACCAGCACGACCTGATCGTGGTGTAGTGCTGTCTGACGGCTCGCCCCTTGCCTGTGATGGCCGAGCCAGTGTTCGATATGCCCTTCGTGCACCATGAACGTTCCTGACCATGTCAATTCGCGCGACGTCAATTGCTGCTTTTGCGGTGCTTCTCACACTCGGCTGCAAGAGCGACGAGAGCGGCAGCGCACCTCGCCGAGCCAGCGCGACCTCAGCCGGCGGCGAAACGGTGGAAGCGCCGGCGGAGGTGATCATCGCGCCGCCCGTCGGCAAGTACAGCGTAACGACAGTGAGTGCGCCTGGTACCGTCAGTGGAATCGTCACGTTCAAGGCGGGGCTTCCCGCAACACCGCCTGTTTCGACGGGTGCGGATTCGGCGATCTGTGGCGCCGATATCGTCGAAGATGCCGCCCAGCCGGTGGGCGCCGCCGCAGGTGTTGTCGTCTGGCTCGAGGGTGTGCGGAGCGGGAAGGCGCCGGGTCTGGAGCGCCGGGTGGAGTTGGAGAGCATGCATTGCAAGCTCACGCCACGCCTTCAGGCCGCGTTCATGGGGAGTGCGGTCAACATTCTGGGGCACGACGATCTCCGGCAACACCTTCGCTTCACCGCCGGCGCCGAAACGACGCCGCGCGCAACCGTTCTCCTCGGCGGCGGCGAACAGGTGATTCCAACGGAACTGCCCTTCAAGGCGCCCGGTATGGTTGCGGTGCGCGATACTGGGCACGCATGGACACATGCCTGGCTGGCCGTCTTCGACCACCCGTACTACGCGGTCACCGGTCCAGGTGGCGCGTTCTCGATTGACGGGGTTCCGCCCGGTAAGTACACGCTGAAGGCGTGGCACGATCGGGCCGCGGTGGCATCACAGGCGGTGGACGTCGGCGCCAATGGTGCGGTGAAGGTCGACATGGTGCTGGAGGCAAAGTAGGGACAAGAGGCCGCACAACGACGGCGAACACAGAATGCGCAGGCTTCGCGACGCAGAGGGCGCAGAAAAAGCGGACGGAGGAGACACTCTGCAGTGCCCTCGCAGGATAATGGACGTTATGCGATCATACGCATCACTTGCGCGACTGTATATACACCTGTATAGTTCATAGGTGCGCTTTACCTGGGACGCCGAGAAGAGTGATCGGAACCTGGCTGATCGCGATTTTGATTTCGCGTTCGCCGTCGCTGTCTTCTCCAGCCCAACTCTCGAGCGCATCGACACACGCCAGGACTATGGCGAGGTTCGGCGGATCGCCATCGGGCGAACCGACGGTATCCTCCTCACTGTGGTCTACACCGATCGGGCTGAGGCTGGCGAGGTCGTGCGACGAATCATTTCGGCCCGAGTGAGCAGTCGCCGTGAGCGCCAAGCGTACCGGAAAGTCTTCGCTGCCTAGTCGCGCCCCAACGCAGGGCCGCGCAAATCTCGCGAAGCTCCGCCGCGTCACCGAAGCCGAGCTGCAACGGTCGTCGCCCCCAGAGTTGCGCGAGCTGCCGCGGGATTTCTGGGATGTGGCGGTTCCGACACTGCCGGCCGCCAAGGTGCCGATCTCTTTGCGCGTGGACTCGGATGTACTCGAGTTCTTTCGGGAAGCCGGACCGCGCTACCAATCACGGATGAATGCGGTGCTTCGATCTTACATGGAACGCACGGTGGCAACGCCCAAGCGAGCAACGCGGCGCGGGATTGCATAACGTGCGCTGAACCAGTCGTGCGATCGACTGATTGCTCGCTGCGCTCGCTTTATTTGATTCGCCCGCAGGTGAGCTGGGGCGTTTAGGCAGCGACCGAGCATCAGTCGCCCGCGACCCAGCTGGCTCGCTCTCTGCGCCGCCGCACAGTAAGTTCCCGCGCATGCGCATTGTGATGCCCGGCGGTACGGGCCAGGTCGGTACTCTGCTGGCGCGCGCATTCCACTCGGACGGCCACGAGGTTGTCGTCCTGAGCCGCCGCCCGGCGCCCGCGCCGTGGCGCATGGCCAAGTGGGACGCGCGGACGGCCGGCCCCTGGGCCGCGGAACTCGAAGGCGCCGACGCGGTCATCAATTTGGCGGGCCGAAACGTCAACTGCCGATACTCCCCGCAGAACCGCCGGGACATCATGAGCTCGCGCGTGGAGTCCGCGAGCGCCGTCGGGCAGGCGATCGCTCGCTGCGATCGCCTGCCGAGTGTCTGGCTTCAGGCGAGCACCGCCACCATCTACGCGCACGGGTTCGACGCGCCGAACGACGAGGCGAGCGGCGTGATCGGCGGTGCAGAGCCGGACGTGCCAGCGAGCTGGCGCTTCAGCATCGAGGTCGCCACCGCATGGGAGCACGCCGCACGTGAGGCGGTACCCGCCGGCACGCGCCTCGTCCTGCTCAGGTCCGCCATGGTCATGAGCCCCGACGCAGGCGGAATCTTCGCAACGCTGCTTCGGCTCGTGCGCTTCGGCCTCGGCGGTCCCGTCGCGGGCGGCCGGCAGTATGTCTCCTGGATCCATGAGCGCGACTTCGTGCGCTCAATCTACTGGCTCATCGCGCACCCCGAACTCTCGGGGGCAGTCAACATCGCCTCGCCGCACCCTGTCCCGTACCGCGATTTCATGCGCACTTTGCGCCGGGCAGCCGGGGTTCCCATTGGGCTACCCGCCACGCGCTGGATGCTCGCGCTGGGGACATGGGCGCTCCGGACCGAGTCGGAGCTGGTACTCAAGAGTCGCCGTGTGATCCCCGGGCGACTCCTCGCATCCGGATTCACGTTCGACTACTCGGAGTGGAAGGCGGCCGCCGAGTCGCTCGTGCAGCGGCCCCAGTCCCGCGTTCGTGTACAGCCGGGATGATTGGTAACAGAGTAGTCCAGCATGGTTGCTTACACTTTGCTGGCGCCCGATGCGGTTGCGTGCGGTTCCTGACGTCGCCAGAGGCGAAGTCGCGTGACTGAGCGACGCGCGTGGCACAGCGCGACTCAGAGCAGTGTCGTCAGAATGCCGATGCTGAGCGCAACGACGGCCGTGTTGAACGCGAAGGCGATGATGCCATGCAGCAACGCGGTCCGGCGCATGCCGCGCCCGCGGATATTCACATCCGCCGTCTGTGCCGTCATGCCGATGATGAACGCGAAATACGCGAAGTCGAGATAGTCCGGCAAGTCAACCAACCCGGGAAACTCGAGCGGTGGCGTGTCGGCGGGCGCGTCGTGGAATTCGTGTGCATACCGCATCGTGAATACGGTATGAATCAGAAACCACGCCAGCACCACGGCTGACAGTGCGAGCACGATCGCCTGCGTCTTGGGAACGCCCGTCATTTTCATGCTGGATTGCAGCAGCACGAGCACAGCGAGCAACGAGGCAGCGGCACCGCCAACCACGAGAATCAGTGACGCCAGCCGACTCGGATCTTCGCGTCGTGCCAGCACGCATATCTCGGCAGGTTGCAGCGTGAGGATCGTCGTCCATGTGAGAAGCAGCACGGTCGCTGCGAAGGCATCCCACGAACCGACCGCACGGATTTCACCGACGATACTGGCCGGGAGCAGGAGCGCCGTCAGCGCGCTCACTACAATCGCTGCGGCAAGCCTCGAGCCGGCACGGGCGCTCGCAACACGATGCCTGATGCTGCTCTTGTCCGGTCCCGGGATAGCATTCGTCACGCCGGATCCTGCACGACCGGCATCGCAGACCCATTGCTCCACCCCGCTCGATATGCGGAGTACGAGGACGTCACCTCGTCGACCTCCCACGGCACGGTCGCGCGATAGGCCGGCGTAACTACAACGTCGGACTGCAACGCCGTCATCGCGCCATCGCGCATTGAGCTGTATCTATGGGGATGGGAAGTGCGATCGGGGTCGAGGGGGTATCTGGCGAGACCGCCTCGGCGGCGCAAAGGATGGTGGCGCGGGTGGCGGACGGGACATCCGACGCGCTTCGACGATCCGACGCGCTTCGACGAGACGGAGTGGAATTGGCGGCCGACGACAATCGCAAAGCTCAGATCGCACCGCCGCCTTCGCCGCGCAACCACAGCCGTATCGCGTAGAGCGACTGATTCATCGTTCTCCCCAACGACGCCTGCTTCTCCAGCCACTCCAGGAGACTCGTCGCACGCTCGGCGCGCGACCCGGGCGGCGCACTCCAGTCGTCGGCCGACCAACCGCGCACATGGACGATGCCGGTGCTGTCCGGCGCGCCGATCAGGAGCAGCGTTTCAGATTGGTCCTGGTGCCGCCCCAACAGCAGCGGAAGTTCGCGTGCGGCGCGGTCACTCACGCAACAGCCCGGTCGACCACCATCGCCGCAAAAAGCAGCGCGAGATACAGGAGCGAAAACTTGTAGAGGGCCCACGCGGGCTTGGGGAACTCGTCGGCACGCATCACCCGCAGCACACCGACGAGCAGCCATCCACCCAGCGCCGCCGCCATCACGAAGTAGGGAATCCCGAGCGCACCGAACGCCGTGGGAAGCAGCGTGAGCGGAATGAGGATCATCGTGTACCAGAGCATGTTGCGCATCGTCTCGCGCTCGCCCCACACGAGCGGCGCCATCGGCACGCCAGCCATGCTGTAGTCGCGCTGCTTGTTGAGCGCGAGCGCCCAGAAGTGCGGCGGCGTCCAGTAGAAGATGATGAGGAACAGGTAGATCGACATCAGGTCCACGCGACCCGTGACGGCGGCCCAGCCGACCAGCGGCGGGAATGCGCCGGCGGCGCCCCCGATCACGATGTTCTGCGGTGAGCTCCGCTTGAGCCACCGGGTGTAGATGAACACGTAAGTATAGAATCCGCCGAGTGCGAGGCCGGCGGTGAGCACGTTGGCAGCACGCGCAAGCAGGAACGTGGCCGTCGTCGCGCACAGGATGCCGAACGCAAGCACGGCCTCGGCCTGCATCCGCCCGCTCGGAATGGGACGCAGCCGAGTGCGCGCCATACGGTCGTCGATGTCGCGGTCCATGTACATGTTCACAGCATTCGCGCCGCCGGCCATGAGATAGCCGCCGACGAATACCGCGAGCACCAGGGTCCACTCCGGCGTACCGGCGACATACATCGGCGCGATGGTCGTCACGAGCAGCAGCGAGATGATCCGCGGCTTCGTGAGCGCCACGAGATCCTTCGCAAAGCTGCGTCGGACAGTCGCTTCGACGACCACTTCGCTCATCCGCGCGTCCCCGGCCGGAGCGTGCCAGTGTTCTGCCACGGCTCCTTGCCATCGGACTTGGCCGGCCGCCACCGCGTATCCACCGACGCACTCGCCACACCGGGTCCACTCGGCACCAGCACGCCGGCGCCCGCATGAACAGGCCCGCCCGCCCTGACCTTCGCATGTACGCCCATGGGATCGCCAGAGATGCGCGTGAGATAGGCCAGCGCGAATGTGGCGATCCAGATACTGACGCCCGTGCCTTCGTGCAATGACCGAAGTACGGGCGGCAGGTGCATGCCGATCATGGCGCCGGCAACCAGCAGCTGCACGATTCCCAGCGACAGCGCGATCAGTCCGACTCGCCGGAATATCGGCGACTCGCGCCGGCGTCGCATCGGGAGCACCAGACCGAATCCAAGGTGCAGGATGAGCAGCATCGCGAGCACGCGATGCGTGAGCTGCACGTGAACTGCACCGGCGGCGACGTCGGGATTCGGTCCACACAGCGGAAACGATCCGCACGCGACGGATGCCCCGGGATATTTCGCTGTGAGTCCGCCCATGATGACGGTGAGCAACGCCATGCCGGCCGCCGCGTACGCCGAGCGCTGCGTATGTGCGGAAGCCGCTGCGGCGCGCGCGATATCTCCGCCGAAGCCACCGGTGCGAATCACGGTCGCGACGACCGTTGCCACGAGACTCATGGCGACGGTCCAGTGCGCGAGCGTTGCGAATGGGGCGTTGCCGAGCTTGACCGTGATGGCGCCGAGCAGCGCGGCAGAAAATCCGAGGGCGACGGCGAGCGTAGCGCTGCGCAGCACGCCACCGCGGCCGCCCACGGCAGGCTCGGCGCGACGGCGATACGCGGCGAGCGCCAGCGCGATGAGCGAGAGCAGGAGGATCGACGCGAGGTATCGATGCGATACCTCGATGATGAGGTCGGGACGGTTCAGCGGCGGGAAGAACGAGCCGTAGCAGCGCGGCCAGTGGTCTCCGCAGCCCATCCCGGATCCGGAGATCCGCACGATGGCGCCGAAGATCAGGTGCGTGCAAGCAACCGCAAAGGCGAACAGCGCGTAGCGACGCAGCGTCTTCATGTCGTCGACGTGGTTGAGACGGCGGGTGCGGCGTGCGACCGCGATGCGGACGTCGACTGAATGGCGCGCCAGGTGAACGTAAGGAGCACGACGAGGCCGACGGCCGGCAGCACCGCCCATAGCATCTCGACGGCACTGCGCGAGTGCGGCATCACGGCGGTCGGCTCGGGCACGTAGCGCGCGCCGCGAACCGAGCGAATGATGAAGACCTGCGCGACGGCGCAGCACGCCACGGACGTCCAGAACAGTCCGTTGGCGAAGAGAGAATGCATGTGTGGTACGGGGGTGACGAGCGTGGAACGAAAGGTCACCATCCGCCGGGCAGGGGTCAACCGGGAGATCCCCTACGACCTCGCGACAGACGGCGCGCGGACGTACCATTGGCGAATGGCGACCTCTCCTGCTGTACCTGAGCCGAACGCACCCGGACTGCGACGACAACTCGGCCTCTGGAGCGCGGTCGCCGTGCTCATCGGCTCGACGATCGGCTCCGGGATCTTTCGCACGCCAGCGGGCGTTGCCGACAAGCTTCCTGGACCGCTGCCCATGATGGGCGTCTGGGTGGCAGGCGGCCTGTTCGCCCTCTGCGGCGCGCTCACGCTGGCCGAACTCTCAGGGGCGTATCCGCAGACGGGGGGCGCCTATGTCTTCATCCGCGAAGGCTGGGGACGCCTCGCGGCCTTTCTCTTCGGATGGTCCGAGCTCGTCCTCATCCGGGCCGCGTCACTCGGCGCCATCAGCACCACCTTCGCCGAGTACCTGCTGCGCGTGCTCGGTCACGATGCGTCAATGAAACCGTACAGCGATTACGCGCACTACATCGCGGCGGTTGCGATCGCACTAACGGCGACATTCAACTACGTCGGGCTTCGCTGGGGTTCCCTGGTTCAGAACGTCACCACCGCGGCGAAATACGGCGGCCTGCTATTCATCATCATGCTGGCCTTCGCCCTCGGACTTCCGCAGACGGGCGGCCATTACACGCCGGCCGCTCCGGAAGGGTCGTTCCACATTGCCGCGTTTGGCCTCGCACTCGTGTCGGTGCTTTGGGCCTTTGATGGCTGGGCCGATCTCAGCTTCGTGTCGGGCGAGGTGAAGGATCCGAGAAAGACGTTGCCGAGGGCAATCATCATCGGCACGCTCGCAGTGATCGCGATCTACCTGCTTGCGAACCTGGCCTACCTCGCCGTGATGCCAGTGGATGAGATCCGCCACTCGAAGCTCGTGGCCGCCGACATCGCGCAGCGGCTCATGGGCGCGCCGGGCGTGATCTTCGTCGCGGCAACGGTGATGCTCTCCACATTCGGCACCCTGAACGGAACGCTGCTCACGAGTCCACGCGTGTTCTTCGCGATGGCCGACGACGGCTTGTTCTTCAAGAAGGTCGCGGCGGTGCACCCGAAGTACAACACGCCGTATGTGTCGATCCTGCTCGTCACGGCACTCGGCATCATCTTCGTGCTGCTGCGGACGTTCGAGCAGCTCGCGGATACGTTCGTGACGGCGATCATCCCGTTCTATGCACTCGCGGTTGCCGCGATCTTCGTGGTCCGCAAGCGCCCCGACTACGATCCGCCGTTTCGGGTGCCGCT
The DNA here is from genome assembly GCA_046589725.1 of Gemmatimonadaceae bacterium. Classification (GTDB taxonomy): domain Bacteria; phylum Gemmatimonadota; class Gemmatimonadetes; order Gemmatimonadales; family Gemmatimonadaceae; genus AG11. The sequence continues at coordinate 73,134 of JBKJUW010000108.1, read as the reverse complement.
GTATCCGATCGTGCCGTGGCTGTTCATTCTCTCCACGCTGTTCCTGCTCGGGAATGCGATCGTCGATCCGACGTCGAGATGGCCGACGCTGGCCGTGCTGGGAATCATCCTGGTCGGCATTCCGGTCTACTATTTGACCGTAGGGCGGCGGGTGAGGACAGCGTAGAAGAGACGCTGCTCGGAGGCATCGCGAATCATGCGGCCGGCCGCGACGACTGCCAATCCTCGCATGGAGCGATTCGCAAAATTCGCGATGCCGACGAACAACGTTGTTCCGAACCACCAACCGCGAACCTTAGAAGAATCGCAGGTTGATGTACTTCTTCGGATTCGCCTTCAGATCGGCCAGCACCGAGTCCGCCTGCGTCACCAGGCCGCGCAGATCGCGGTACAGCAGCGTGTCCTTCATGAACTTGCCCACCGTGCCTTCGCCGCGCTCGATGCCGCCCACCAGGCCATTCACGCGTTTCGTCGTCGAATCCAGGTTGCTGGCGATCCGCGTCAGACTCGCGCTCGACGTCCGGAAGTTCTTCAGCGTCGAGTCGATCTGCGCCGAGTCCACCGCACTCGCCGCGCGGCGGAACGACGCCATCGTCAGCGTCAGGTTGCGGTTCTGCTCCGCAGCGATCGCATTCAGCTGAACCGAGAGCCGGCTCGCATTCGCCGACAGCTCCGCCGCATTCGCCAGCGTCTTCCGCATGTCCTTGAATCCGCCCGCCGCGATCAGCTCCTGGTTCAGCGTTTTCGTCATCAGCTGCACCGTCGCGCCGATCGAGTCCACCCGATTCATGATCGCCTGGATGTCCGTATCACTCGGCCCCACGGGCACCGTGTCATTGGCCGCGTAGGAGACGCTGCTCGGTCCCTTCGGCGTGAGGGCGACTGCCGCGTCGCCGAAGATGCCGATCGGCTTGACGCTCGCGTACGAGTTCTTTGGCACCTTGATGCCGTCGTTCACCCGGAGGATGACGTCGAGGTATCCGTCGTCACGAAGCTTCACGTCGCGCACGCCGCCGACGTTCACACCCGCGAGCAGCACCGGCTGGCCGGGCTTGAGGTTCTGTCCCCAGGCGAACTTCACGTAGAGCGGATAGCCCGACGACAGGCCGCCGCGCACGAGCCAGAGCGTGCCGAGGAGCCCGATGGCCACCGCGACAATGATGAAGACACCCACGAGGACTTCGTCGCGCCGTTTCATGTCTGTAGGTAAGGGGCGAGAAGCGCCGCCGTCAACGTATCGAGCACGAGGATTGAGACCGAGGTGATCACGACTGCCTTCGCCGTCGAACGGCCGACTCCTTCCGCTCCGGCCTCCGTCACGAACCCTTCATAGGAGCAAACAAAGGCAATTGCACCGCCAAAGAGCGTGGCCTTCATGAGCGAGTACACGACCTGGAAGGTACCGAAGCCCAGGCGGACGCCGGTGATGAAGTCCTGCGGCGTGACGTCCGTGCCGTAGACCGACACCGCATAGCCGCTCGCCAGTCCGGTGAAGTCCGCGAGGATGACAAGCAGCGGGAACGTCATGAGGCAGGCGAGCAGTCGCGGGACGATCAGGAACGCAAGGGGATCGTACGAGAGCGTCTCGAGCGCGTCGATCTGCTCGGTGACGCGCATCGTTCCGATCTCGGCCGTCATCCGCGCGCCTACCCGACCGGTGAGCACAAGTCCCGTCAGCAGCGGACCGAGCTCCAGTACGATCATCAATCGGGTCGACAATCCGATGATGCTGAGCTGCACGCCCGGAAAGAGCTGGTAGCGGGTCTGGATCGCGATGACGCCGCCAATGAACGCGGCGACGATGACCGTGAGCGGAATGGAATCGACACCGATCCGGCGCATCTGCCGGATGGTCTCGGGAACGAACGTCGCTGGGTCGCCGAGCGCGCGCACGATGTCGCGCAGGAAGTAGCCGCGAACGCCGACCTGGCGGAAGAACCCGATGAAACCGCGCGTGACGCGCCGGAAGAAGACGATTCCCTGGCGCTGCGCGATGGGAAACGATTCCGTGTTCCGCGAGATGCGCGTGGCCACGGTGCTCCGACGATTGGACGGCTGGTCGAGATCCGTCACGTACGCACTCGGGCGAGCAGCACCATTCCGATCACGGCGAACAGGGCGTTCGGCATCCACGCCGCCGCATCAGGCGACACGAATCCCCCCTTGCCGACGGCCTTCGTGAGTTGAATGAGCATGAGGAACGTAACCGTGATGGCCAGACTGATGCCGATTCCATAGGCGGTGCCGCCCCGCTGCGTGCTGGTGGCCAGCGGCGCGCCGAACAGGGCGATCACGAGGCAGGTGATGGGAATGGCGATCTTCAGTCCGAGCTCCACGCGGAGCAGGTTGGCGTCTCCGCCGGACCGCTCCAGGGACGTGATGAACCGCGACAGCTCACCGTAGCGCATCTCGGACGGACTGCGCGGCCTGGCCATGAGGTCCTTGGGCTTCTCCTGCATCAAACGATCGGTCATCGACTCGAAGCTGATGTCGAAGCTCGGCTGCGAGTCGCGGATAACGTGCATTTCCCCCTTTGCCAGCGTCCACGTGCCCGTGGTGTCGGAGTATTTCGCCCCGGTCGTCGAGACGAGCACCGTGGGGTAATCCGCGCCTTTCCCCTTTCGTTCAATCTGCAGGCGGTCCAACGTGCCGTTGGTGACGTCGAGCTGCTGCGACTCGTACACGCGGCCGAGGTCCGCCGCATACGCAAAATTGGTTCGCACCGTGCCCGACCCGATCCTGCTCTCCCCGAGCAGGTCCTGCCGGCGCGCATCGGTGATCGGCACCAGCTCGCCGATCACGAGGTCGATTCCCGCCGCGAGCAGGGCGCCGAACAGGATGGGAGCGATCAACCGATAAAAGCTTATCCCACTCGCCTTGGCGGCCGTCACCTCGGAATGCCGCGTGAACGCGCCAATGGAGAATACCGTCGCGAACAACACCGCCGCGGGCAGCGCCTGGAACATCGACTGCGGCATCCAGTACACGTAACTCAGCGCGATGTCGGCGCGCGGCAACTTGCGGTTGAGGTACTTCTGCAGGTTGTCCGTCAGGTCGATGATGACGAGCAGGATCGGCAGGCCGAGCCCCGTGGAGAGAAAGATCTTCATCCATTCCCCGAAGACATAGCGATCCAGTGGTCCGCCGATGCGCTTCATGTTGTCACCCGGCGTGCGGCCGCTCGTTTCTCCTCGCGCAGGAAGCGTCGTTCGTCGAGCCACTCGCGGATCCCCCCGCCGCGCGCGGAGCCTCGGTCCTTGCCCATGCGCAGCAGCATCACGATGCCCACCGCCGTCATGATCGCGTTCGTGCCCCACATCGCCCAGAAGGGCGGAACGTAGCCATTGTTCGCCGCGGCCTCGCCACCAATCAGGCCGACGTAGTAGAGGGCAAACACCAGCAGGCTCACGCCAATCACGAGTCCCACGCCTCCGCGCGGAAATCGCAGGGCGATGGGCGGTGCAAGAATGGCGAAGATGAGGCAGGCGGCCGCGAGCGAGAACTTCTTGTTGATTTCGATCACATAGCGGTCGCGCGCGCGCTGCGAAATTTCCAGCCGCAGCCTGGCTTCGTTGACGCGCGACGCATTGGCGCTCGAGTCTTCCTCGAAGAATTGGGTCAGCGGCGCACCGGCCGCTGAGGGAGCAGACTTTGCCTGCGCGGCAACTCTCGCGGCCATCTGCTGCCGCTCCAACCGCGCGAGGTTCGTATTCCGGTCGACCCCCTTGCGCTGCAGGGCATGCATCCGCGCGTTTTCGCGACGCAGAACGTCGAGAGACGGCGCGCTATCCTTCGGCGACACACGCCGTACCACACCGATGCTGTCGGGCTTCGCGGGCGGGGCGCCCCCCTTCTTCGGTACGGTGTCCTGGACTGCGTCGTCGGTGCGCAACCACGGGTGCAGACGCGCGCCGTCCACGTCGGCCGCCTCGGCGGCCCTGATCCCGACAGCCTTGAGCATCCCGCAGTAGATCCAGCCGAGCCCCTGCGGTTCGGTCGCCGTCTCGCGCTTCGGCGCGACCATGGTCGGCTTGGGGGGATGCCGCGCTTCCTCGAGGTCGTGCCTGTCCAACTCGTACTGCGTCTGCGCCCGCCAAAGCCGCTGCTGCATTTCGCAGACGCTCATCTCGCGGTCGCCCTTCATCGACGAATCGCTCTTGCTCGCCTTGAAGCCCCCACTCCCCACGTTGCGAACGCGGATGCGGTCCTTGGTGAAGAACAGGCGGTTGATCTGCGTCGGCTTCTCGGACGACACCTCCTGCATCTGGCCGTAGAAGAGATCGAGGTCCAGGTCCACCATGTTGGCGCGGAAGGCGATCTTGCCGCTGTCCGCGTAGATCGTGCGCCGGCGCATTGGGTCGGCGACGTCGTAGATGACCACCTGCTTCATGCGCCCGCCGTCCACCTTGTCCGCCTTGAGATAGAACTTTCCCTCGGCGATGGGGTTGATGACCTGCTCCTTCAGGAACAGAGTGGGTTTCGTCTGGGAGATATCATCCTGCAGCGTCTTGAGTTCGTGGTTCGCCCTGGGCAGCACCTGGTCGTTGAAGGCGAGCAGCGCAATGGACATCAGCACTCCGCCAACCAGGGCCGGTGCAACGAGCCGCCACGGACTCACGCCATTCGCCTTCATGGCCATCACCTCGTTCTCGGAGGCAAGACGGGTGAACGCATACAGCACCGCGACGAGCACCGACATGGGGACGGTGAGCGCCAAGGTGAACGGAATGGAGAGCAGGAAGAACTGCCCGATCGCCGACCACGGGAGCCCCTTGCCCACCAGCTCGCCGAACTGGCGCGAGATGAAGTTGAGCAGCATGAGCGACGTCAGCGCGATGAGCGCGAACGCGAATGGGCCGATGTGCTCTCGTACGACGTAGCGACTAATGATCTTCAATCGTGAGCCCGTTATGCGTATGGCGCGCGGCAGTGCAAGAGCGGCACCGGTTTGGGGCGTGCATCGCACGCAGTAAATTCCACACCGTCCACGCTGGAATTCAAGTCTGGCGCCCCCGTGCGCCGCGGGCCGGATTGCCGCGGGCACTCGCGCGGAGGCGACCGGAACGTCAAACTTGCAACTGGAGTAACCGCTCCAGCGGCTACCCCTCTCGCTTTCAAAGGTCCTTGCGCTTGTGCGGATGCTGACTCTCTGTAGTGCACTGCTGCTCGCGTCCGCGAGCGCCTGCGACAAGTTTCCGTCGCGCCCGCACACCGCCTTCAACGCGGATTCGGCACTCTCGTACACGCGACAGCAGGTAGCGTTCGGCCCGCGCGTGCCGGGCACGCCCGCGGCGGCGAAGGCGGGCGACTGGATTGTCTCGATGATGAAGGCGCGGGGCGCCGCGGTCACCGAGCAGCGGTGGATGTGGAAGCCGCCGCAGGGCGATTCGATCCCGCTGCGCAACATCCTCGCGCGCTTCAACCCGGCCGCCACGCAGCGCATCCTCTACATCACGCACTGGGACACACGCCCCGTGGCCGACTCCGACCCGGTGCTCGGCAACCGGCACGATCCCATACCCGGCGCCAACGACGGCGGCTCCGGCGTTGGACTCTTCATCGCACTCGGCGACGCCCTCGGGAAGACACCGCCCACGGTGGGCGTCGACCTGCTCTTCGTTGACGGTGAGGACTACGGGTCGCACTGGGATCCCCCGTATTCAGACGTGCTGCTGGGCTCCCAGTATTTCGTCGAGCACCTGCCGAGTCCCGACTACAAGCCCATCTATGGTGTGCTCTGGGACATGATTGCCGACGCCAGTCTCGACATCCCGCAGGAACCCAACTCCGTACGCGCGGCACCCGAGGTGGTCACTCGCGTCTGGCAGAAGGCGGCCGAGTATGGGTACGGCAAGTACTTCCTGAACCAGTCGTATCCGTCGCCCATTACCGACGACCACGTCCCCTTCATCGAGAAGGGGTTCCGGGTGATTGACGTCCTCGACTACGAGTACGGTCCGCCGGATGGGCAGGGCCACGCATCGCCGAACTACCATCACACGATGCAGGACACCATGGAGCACATATCGGCGAAGAGCTTCCAGATTGTGGGCGACGTGGCGCTCGGACTGCTGATGGACCAGTAATCGGGAACTTTGCCGCGAGTGGAATGCGGCGAACGGGTTCGGGTTGCAATGCAGTGATGATGGCGAACCGGGACCGGCGCTCATCTTGCGCTCCATGCCAACTCCATCCGAACAGAAGGCGCTCGCCTTCGTCGCCATCGTGATCCTGCTGGGCGGTGCGGTCCGCGTTCTTCGTGCGGGACCAACCGCCCCAGCCACTCTCACCGAGCAACAGGGACTCGCCGCACAGGCGTCCGCCGCGGACAACGCGGCGCGCGGCGCGAGGCAGGGCAAGTCCGGACGCAAGCGAAAGTCCTCCAGGACATCGGCAGATACCCTGCCGCACGTTGTTGCCGGCGTGGCGAGCGTTCCGCCCAGCTACGCGCGTCCGGATCAGCCGTTTGGTCATGCGCCGTATGGCGCTGCCCGGACCGCGCGGTCAGCCCCCGAGCCCAGTCCACGCATCGACACGGACGTTCGCGGGATGCGCGCCGCGCCCGTGACCCCGGCACCACAAGGAAGGAAGCAGCCTCCGGGTATGATCGACCTGGATCACGCGACCGCCACCGAGATCGAGGCGCTTCCCCGCGTGGGCCCCGCGACCGCCCGGCGCATCGTGGCCAATCGTGACTCCCTCGGTCCTTTCGGCTCGCTCGCAGGCCTCCGGCGCGTGAAGGGAATGGGACCCGCGTCGCTGGCTCGCCTGGCCCCGTTCATAACCTTCGGAGGCCGGCCGGCCGGCATCCCGAATTCGCCCTGAAGTGGAGTCGATTCGGTGTTCGGCCCTGTTCGTGCACCCGAGTCGGCTAACGTGACGTCGACCTCCCCTTCCACCCCGCTGCTCCTCACCCGCCTCACCGACCTGCGCATCGGCTTCGCCGCCGGCGCAGTCCGCGAGATCCTTCGCTCCGTCGCGATTGCGCCTCTGCCGGGGGCACCGGCGGTGATTGAAGGGGCGATCAACCTGCGCGGGACCATCATTCCGGTGGTCGACGTTCGGCGCCGCCTCGGACTCGCGTCCCTGGCGAACGCGCCTGACCAGTTCCTGGTGCTGCTGGAGACCTCCGACCGCGTGATTGCCGTTCGTGTGGATGACGTGGACGACCTGATCGACGTGCCGACAGTGAACGTGGAGTCGCAGCAAACGCTGTCACCCGTAATTCTCGGCCTGGCCGGCGTTGCCGCCACGGATGACGGCGCTCTGGTGATCTACGACGCGGACGCCTTCCTCACACAGGCCGAGCGCGCTGCGTTGGATGAGTGTGGGACAGGCCAGTCATGAGCCCCGGAATCGCCTCCCGGCAGCCGACGGGCGCCCAGCGCACCAGCGGTTTCAGCGACCCGGCCTTTGCCCGTATCGCCGAGCTCGCGCACCTGTTCGCGGGCCTCGTGTTTCCCCCGAACCGCCAGCCTTCCGCAGAAGCCGGGATGCGTCGGGCGATGGGAGTGCTGAGTGTCACGAGTCCAGCCCAGTTGCTGCGGGTGTTCGAGGTCCCGGGCGACGCCCGCGATGCCGTCCTCGCGGAACTGACCGTCGGCGAGAGTTACTTCTTTCGTGACGAGGCGCAGCTGCAGCTTCTCCCAAGCGAGATCCTGCCGGCCCGGCGCGACCGCCGTGGTCCGGCGCGACCACTCAAGGTCTGGAGCGCCGGATGCGCATCTGGCGAGGAGCCCTACACCGTTGCGCTGATGCTGCGTGAGCGGGGCTGGCCGCATCCCGCAGAAATTCTTGCGACAGACATCGCGCGGCCGAGACTCGCGGCCGCCCGGCGCGGGCGCTATACGCGCTGGGCGTTGCGCGGCGTATCGGATGAAAGAATTGCGCGATGGTTCACGCGCACCGGCACATACTACGACCTCGCGCCATCAGCGCGCAGCGCCGTGGAGTTTCGGCACCTGAACCTCGTGGTCGACGAATATCCGGTCGCCACCGCCGCTGACGGGTTCGACCTCGTGTTGTGCCGCAACGTGATGATCTATTTCGACCTGCCGACGGTAGCGCGCATTGCCGCCGGGTTGCTGGCGTCGCTCGCGCCAGACGGTTGGCTGCTGCTTGGGCCGTCGGATCCACCCTTGGCGCAGGTCGTTCCCTGTCGCTCGGTGATGACGTCGGCCGGCGTTGCCTATCAGCGCGCGGATGCTACGGCGGACCCGCCCGACGCGAACCACCAAATCGCGCCGCTCATCGCCTGGCAGTCCCCGACTGTCTGGCCGCCGTCGAACGTCTCAGCGGTAAGAGTGGCACTGGATGAAGTGCCCGCCGCCGTCACGGAGCAGACGCCGCCCACCGAACTCGCGGCGGAGGTCTCGGCGGATTCGATCGCGAGCGTGGTCGCCGCGCCAGAGACGAGCGAACTGCTCGACGCGGCGTACGAAAAGGCGGACTACGCGGCCGCCGAATCGATCGCGATGTCGCAACTCGCATCGGAGCCGAACGCGTCGCAGACCTGGATCATGTACGTTCGATCCGTGGCGAATCAGGGTCGCCTGCACGAGGCAGGTGAACTTTGCGCCCGCGCGCTGGAGCTGCACTCCCTCGACGCCGAATTGCACTACCTGCACGCGACGCTGCTCGTCGAGGCGGGATGGTACGTCGACGCGGCGGCCGCGGCGCGCCGCTCGATATATCTCGATCGCCGGCTGGTGATGGGACACATGCTCCTCGGCGACGCGCTGTCGCGGACGGGCGACTCCGCTGCGGCCCACATCGCGTTCGCGAACGCGCTGGCGCTGCTTTCGGACATCGAACCGGCCGCACCGGTGCAGGCGGCTGATGGCGTTCCCGCTGGCCGATTGCGACAGATTGCCAGCGTGCGCCTGCGCGGCGCGGAAGCGTCGCTGGCAGAATGAGCAACGACCACGACGACGCACGTGGCGCGGCGCGCGCGGTGACCGTGCTCGAGGCGCGCGCCCGAAAGCTGGCCAGACCGCTCCACACGGTCGACGAGACGGCCGCGGGCGATGCCATCGAAATCCTGGTCTTCGTCGTCGGCGAGGAGCAGCTGGCTGTTCCGCTCTCCTCCATCGTGTCGATCGCTCGAGTTGGCTTCGTCACGCCGTTGCCGCGCGCCGTCGCACCAGTGTACGGCGTCACTGCGTGGCGGGGACGTCCACTGACGGTACTCTCCGTCGGCGCATCCGCCGCGTCGGCCGATGCGGGACAGCGACTCATCGTGCTCGGCGATGGGCGCCGGGCGAACGTGGGCCTCCGCGTTGACATGGCAGAGGAAACGCAGGTCGTCGCGAGGTCCGCGCTCATCCCTGCGGTTGGTGGCACGCGCGCCGCGTATGCCCTCGGCGTCACGAGCGACGCCGTGCTGGTGCTCGATCCCACGATACTGATCCATTCGGCTCGCCCCGAGCCGTGATGACCCATTCTCCCCGCAAGAGGTTCCGATGACATGGACAGTCGGCCGGCGCATCGCGCTGGCACTCGCGATCGAGCTCGCACTACTCGCGCTCGTCGCCGTGATCGGTGCCAGGGCGCTGACCAAGACCACGGAGGCGTACGAAGTCGCCCTCGTGGGACGCCGCACGACGCTGGCGCCGGCCCTCCGCGTCGAATCGGCGCTCAAGGAGGCCGACATCAATCATCTCCGTACGCTCATCACCTACGACGCGAAGTTCGAGAAGACGCGCGACAGCGCACTCACCGCCTCGCGCGCAATGATGGTGCAATTACGCGACACGGTGAATACAGACCAGGAACGGGACCGCTGGAACCTCGCCGCGGCGCTCACTGCCCGATGGAGCGAGGCGCTCCTCGCCGTATCCGCCGCGAGCAAGGCCAACGACGCCGCCGCTGTACTGCGGCTCCGGACCACGCGGACCGAGCCCATTGGCGACTCGCTCTATGCACTCATTCGCACCAGCAGTACCGATGCCGCGCGACGGTCAGATATGGAAGCGCGGGTCGGAGAGGTGACAGCGCAGGACGCGCGCACCACGGTGCTCGGCACGGCGCTCCTGTCCATCGTTCTCGGCGCCATGGCGGCGTACGCGCTGAGCCGGTCCATTACCCGACCGCTGCAGGAGACGGCTACTGTCATTGCCACGAGCAGCGCCGAAATCCTCTCGGCCACCACCGAGCAGGCGGCCGGCACCAACGAAACCATGGCAGCGGTGACAGAGACAGTTGCCACTGTTGACGAAGTGGCGCAGACCGCCACGCAGTCCACACAGCGCGCGCGCGCCGTCGCCGATGCGGCGCAGCGCGCAGCGGAAGGCGGGCGCGCCGGCCGAAAAGCGGTCGGCGAAGCGGTGAGTGCGATGCAGCTCGCGCAGACCCACGTCGAGATGATGGCGCAGGGTATCGTCACCCTGGCGGAGCAGGCGCAGGCCATCGGCGAGATCACCACTGCCGTGAGCGACATCGCCGAGCAGACCAAGCTTCTGGCGCTCAATGCGGCGGTCGAGGCCACGCGAGCGGGGGAGAACGGACGCGGCTTCGCCCTCGTCGCCGCCGAGATCAAGGCGCTCGCTGGCGAGGCGAAGGAGTCGACCGTGCAGGTACGACGTCTCCTGAGCGACATCCAGCGCTCGACGAGCAAGGTCGTGATGGCCACGGAGCAGGGAACGAAGCAGTCCGCCGCGGCCGTGAAGCAGGTGAATCAGGCCGGCGACGTGATCGCGCAACTGGCGACGGTGGCCGAAGAGGCTGCGCAGGCCGCGGCACAGATCGTCGCGTCGGCGGGGCAGCAGGCGCTGGGCATGGACCAGATCCGGCAGGCCATCTCCAACATTCACGACGCCACGCAGCAGAGCCTGTCGGCAACACGACAGACCGAGGCCGCCGCGCAGAACCTCAACGCCGTCGGAACACAGCTCGTCGGGTTGGTCGGCGCAAGGAGGCGTGAGTGAGGCATGGCTGACGACGTCCTCGCCGCCCGGCTGCTCAGCATCTTCATCGACGAGCTCGATGAAGAGGTGCGGCAGCTCAACGAAGATCTCCTCGCGCTGGAGCGCACGCCGGACGACGCCGAGCGGCTGCGCGCGGTGTTTCGCGTGATGCACACGCTCAAGGGCGCGTCGCGCGCCGCAGGTCTCCTGAACGTCGAGGCGGTGTGTCACGCGCTGGAGAACGAGCTGAGTCGCGTGCGCGATGGCGGCGAGACGCTGACGCCGCGGCAGGTCGCATTGCTCTTCGAGGCCGCAGATGCCCTCGGCGAGACGCGCGACGAGCTACGCGCTGGCCGGCCGGCGCCGGACGCCGCGCTGTCGAACGTGCTGCATCACGCGCGCGGTCGCGGCGCGCCCGCACGTCCCACTCGCTCGCCGGCCGCCGCGGCGCCAGAACCCGCCGCGCCCGTGACGAGCCCCGCGCCGTCGCTGTCCGCCGTCGTACCCGTCGCGCCGCCCGTTTCGCGGACAGCAGACGCGCAGGCGCGCCATGATGATGGTCAAGGTACGGCGAATCACATCAAGGTGAGCGTTCACCAGGTGGAGTCGATCGCGGGAGCTGCCGGAGAAATCGCCGGCCTTGTGTCCGTCCTCTCCGACCGCAGCGACGAACTGGCCGCTCTGCGCACGCTCCATCGCGCGCAACGTGAGGACTCGGGCGCGGACAGGAACAATGAGCTCGACCGCGAGCTTACGATGCTGCTTCGCCGCGCGGGAGACGATGCGCGCACGCTCGCCTCCGTCTCGGAGAGACTGGGGACCTCTGCCAGAAGCCTCCGCCAGCGACCATTTTCGGAGTTGGCAGAAACACTCCCGCGCATCGCGCGCGACGTGGCGCGCGACGTCGCCAAGCAGGTGCGCGTGGAGATCGTCAACGCCGACATCGAGGCGGATCGCGTGGTCCTCGAGGCATTGCGCGAACCGCTGCTGCACCTCGTCCGCAATGCGATCGATCATGGCATCGAGGCGCCGGCTGCCCGCGCCGCGGCGGGCAAGCCCGTCGAAGGCACGGTCCGCATCGAAGGCGCCCTGCGCGGCGATCGGCTCGTGCTCACGGTCGCGGACGATGGCGCGGGACTCGACATGGTCGCCATTGCCCGCGGGCTCGAACGGCGCGGCCGCGCGGTGCCCGCCGACGCGCGCGCACTCGCGTACACGATCTTCGATGAGGGGTTCACGACGCGCGATGCCGCGACGACGATCTCGGGTCGCGGCGTCGGGCTCGGGATCGTTCGCGTCGCCGCGGAGCGCATGGGTGGAACGGTGGAGGTGACGTCGGTGAGAGGGAAGGGCACCGCGATCACTCTCGATGTCCCGTTGAGCATCGCGACGATGCGCGTGATCCTCGTGCAGGTTGGCGACGTCGTCGTCGGGATGCCGAGCGCGTTCGTGGTGCGCGTTGCGCGAGTGAAACCGCGAATGATCGTCCGGGTCGATGGCCGCGCCACACTCGTTACCGGAGAGGCGCCGATCCCGGTCAGCACGCTGGCCGAGCTCCTCGGCCCGCCATTCGCCGCGGGACCGTCCGCCGCGATGCTCCAGGTCGTCATCCTGGAGAGCTCCGGACACCGCTTCGCCGTCGTCGTCGACGACCTGCACGATGAACGCGAGCTCGTGCTCCGCGCCCTCGAGCACGCCGGACCGGCAGCCACGAACGCCACTGTGGGTACCGCGCTCCTGAGCTCGGGACGCGTGGCGCTCGTGCTCAGCGTTCCGGCGTTGCTCGCCTCCAGTGGCGCTGATGGCGCGCGCGGGGCCGGAACACTCGCCATTGGCGCGAACGAGGTTCGACCATTGTCGCGCATTCTTGTCGTCGACGACTCCATCACGTCGCGCACGCTCGAGCAGAGCGTCCTCTCGGCCGCTGGCTATGTCGTTGTCACAGCAGTGGACGGCGCGGCTGCATGGCGCACCATCGAGCGCGAGGAGTTCGCGCTCGTCGTGAGCGACGTCGAGATGCCGCACCTCGACGGCATTGGACTCTGTGAGCGCATTCGCGCCACGCCGCGCACCGCCACGCTCCCTTTCGTCCTGGTGACGTCGCTCGACGAACCTGCACAGCGCGAACGTGGCATGGAAGCGGGGGCAGACGCGTACATCACCAAGTCGAGCTTCGACCAGGACACGCTGCTCGATACAGTGCGGATGCTCATCGGCCGCGCGACCGGAGCCGCCACATGATCCGAGTCCTCATTGCGGAGGACTCGCCGACGGCGCGCGCACTGCTCGTCTCGATGTTGTCCGCCGTGGACGATGTGTACATCGTGGGGGAGGCGACGACCGGACGTCAGGCCGTCGAGATGGCCCAACGGCTCATGCCCGACCTCATCACGATGGACGTCCACATGCCGGAGATGGACGGGCTGGAGGCCACCAAGCAGATCATGTCGCGCTCGCCCTGCCCGATCATCATCGTGTCGAGTGCGGCCCGGAGCGACGAGGTCGCACTGTCACTCGAAGCCACGCGGGCCGGCGCGCTCATGGTGCTGCCGAAGCCCGAAGGCCCGAGCTCGCCCGGCTTCGCCGCGGACAGCCGCCAGTTGGTCAGCATGGTGCGCGCGATGTCGCAGGTGAAAGTCGTGCGCCGGCACGCTGTGTCACCACCGTTCACGGCGCAGCCCACCCCACCATCGCGCCCCGCGTACGCACTGGGGGTCAGCGGGGTGAAGACAGCCGTGCGCGTCGTGGCGATCGGTGCATCCACCGGCGGGCCCGCGGCACTGCGCACCGTGTTGTCCGACCTGCCGGCCGGATTTCCCGTGCCGATCCTCATCGTGCAGCACATCGCGAACGGATTCACGCAGGGCCTCGCGCAATGGCTCGGCGGCGATACGGCGCTGCGCGTGAAGATCGCCGAGCTTGGCGAACGGCTCGCACGCGCGACCGTCTACATCGCCCCCGACGATCGTCACCTCGGATGCCAGCTCGACGCCTACGGCGACATTCGCGTCATCCTGAGCAATGAAGCAATGGTCGGAGCGTTCAGGCCGTCCGCGACGTACCTGTTCCAGTCGGTCGCCGAGACGCTCGGCGCAACCGCGATTGCGGTGATCCTCACCGGCATGGGTGACGATGGCGTCGCCGGATTGCGCACCGTGAAGGCGCGCGGCGGTCGCGTCATCGCGCAAGACGAGGCGTCGTCGGTGATCTATGGAATGCCGCGCGAAGCGGCACGGGCCGGTGTCGTTGACATCACCGTCGGCATCAATAGCGTCGCGAGAAAGCTCGTGGAGCTCGCGGGATGACGGCCGCGCCGACACGGGTGCTCGTCGTGGAGGACAGTGCCACGCAGGCTGCGGCACTGGCCGTCCTCCTCGAACGCGAGGGATACGAGACGCTCATTGCTCGTCGCGCCGAGCGCGCGCTCGAGATGCTGGGCGTCGAACGGGTGGATATCGTGCTGAGCGACGTACTCATGCCGGGCATGGACGGCTATGAGCTCTGCCGCCGCATCAAGGGCGTACCCGAACGGGCCGAGCTCCCCGTCGTCCTGCTCACCAGCCTCACCGATCCGCTGGCGATCGTGCGCGCGCTGGAGGCGGGTGCGGATCACTATGTCACCAAGCCGTACGATCCTGAAGGACTGTTGTCTCGTGTTCGCCTGGTGCTCGAGCGAGCTGAACGTCCCAGGGTGCTACACCCGCAGCCCTTCACCGTCGAACTGCTCGGGACGCCGTTCACGATCACGGCAACGAAGGAGCAGATCCTCGAGCTGCTCGTGTCGAGCTACTCGGACCTGGTGCGTACGAGTGAGGCGGTACGCGACGCCGAGCGCCGCGCGCGATTCCTGGCCGAAGCGATGGAGCTGCTGTCCTCGTCGCTCGACGTGCACCGGGTGCTTCGCGACCTCGCGCAGCTCATCGTCCCGCGCTTCGCCGACATCTGCGCCGTCGACCTGCTCGGTGCCGATGGCGTTCCGCAGCGCGTCGATACCGTGCATGGCTTTGCGAACATTGCGCCAGCCACTGACGCGCCGATGGAGACGGATGAGCCGCCTCTCTCGGCCCTCGCACAACGCGCCATCCAGGAGAGCGCCGTCCACCTCGCCATCCGCGCCGATGACGATGTGCTTCGGGATGTCGCGCGCGATCCGGCGCTCTTCGCGGAGCTCCAACGCACCGGTCCTTATGCACTCCTCATTGTTCCGCTCATCGCGCGCGAGCGCGTCCTGGGCTTCATGCAGTTCCTCAGTACGGATGTCGCACGGGCGACCTCGCCAGAAGCGCTGCTCCTCGCCGAGGATCTCGCGCGTCGCGCATCGGTCGCGGTGGACAACGCGTTGCTCTATGGCGAAGCGCAACGCGCCACGCGCGCGCGTGACGACGTGCTGGCCATCGTGTCGCATGACCTGAGAAATCCGTTGAACACCATTCATATGAGCACATCCTTCCTGCTCGACGTGATCGCCGAGGGCGAATCGATGCCTCCGCTTGTGCCACAGCTGGAGTTGATCAAGCGCGCAACCGCGCGTGGGAACGCGCTCATCCAGGACCTGCTCGATGTGTCGCGCATCGAGTCGGGCACGCTCGCGGTAGAAGCGTCGCTCACGAGCGCGGCAGGCTTGCTGACCGATGCGGTCCAGGAGCTCGAGCCGCTCGTCGCGGCGAAGAAAATCCGGCTCGAGCATGCGTGGATCGGCGAGGACGTCGAGGTACCCGCGGATCGCGGTCGCATTGCGCAAGTCTTCTCGAACCTCGTCGGAAACGCCGTGAAGTTCACGCCGGCGGAAGGGTTGATCAGCGTGACGGGCAAGCGGACAGGATCGAAGGTGGAATTCGTCGTGCGGAACTCCGGCGACGGCATCGCACCCGACCATATTCCGCACCTGTTCGACCGCTTCTGGAAGGCGACCAAGGCCTCGCGCACCGGAGCAGGGCTCGGCCTCTTCATTGTGAAGGGGATCGTGGAGGGCCATGGCGGCACCGTGGGTGTGGAAAGCTCGCCGACGGATGGCACAACCTTCTGCTTTACACTGAGCGGCGCGGCGGCGGCCCCCTGGCGACCACCGAGCTGACGGGATTGTCACGCACGCGGCGCGCGGAACAGTTCGAAACGCGTGTATGTGACAGTACACACACACGCCGCTTCGCACGCGAGGTCGTATCGCCACGAAGCGTTACACCACAACACGGCGAACGAAGTTGCAATCACGCGTGCAGTCCCGTACACTCCGTGAGTGTGCGTTCAATAGCGTACATACCGGGGCATTCCCCGACTCCATCACAAGGCACATGCGATGTCGACCGAGGCGCTCGGCGCACGGGAGCTGACTCGCCGCCTCGTTCAACACGAGGCATGGCAGCGCGATGTGCCCGTGGACGATGCGTTCGCGGTGCTCGCGGCGTGCGAGCGCGCGCGCCGCGAGCTCTCGCGAAGCGTGGGCGCACCCGGCTTCAACGCGCTGCTCACGCGCGCACTCCACAATACCGAGTCCGAGTTTCCGTTCTTGGCCGGCGTGAGCGTCAACCCGCCATCCCTCCATGTCCTGGGCGGAGTGCCCGAACTGGTACAGAGCCATGGCGCCGCCCCGGTTGCGGCCGCGCTCATGGCATCGCTCGATTCGATGTTTACCCTGCTCGGCTGCCTCATCGGGGATGATATGGTGGCACGGCTGGTCGAACGCGAATCAACTGCCTTACCGCACGACGACGAGGATGCAAAATGACCGAACCATACGTGCGGGATGCCACGCGAGCCGAGCGCGGACCGACGAGGATCGAGGGGATCAAGACGGGCGTCCCTGGCCTCGACACCATCCTGGGCGGCGGACTGCCGAAGTACTCGTTCAACCTCATTGCCGGCAACCCGGGCAGTGGCAAGACCACCCTTGCGCAACAGATCCTCTTCGCCAATGCCACCGAGGAGCGTCCGGCCCTGTGCTTTACCGTGCTCGGCGAGCCGACGATCAAGATGCTGCGCTATCAGCGCGAGTTCGGCTTTTTCGATCCCGCCAAGGTGGGCGCGGCCGTCCAGTACGTGAATCTCAGCGAGGAGGCCACCGGGAAGGATATCGGTCAGGTGCTCGACCGCATCGTGGCCGAGGTCGAGCGCGTAAAGCCCGGCCTCGTGGTCGTCGATTCCTTCCGGACACTCACCGCCCGGCCGACGGAATTCGCCTCCGGCTCGGCCATGGAGATGGAGCATTTCGTCCAGCGGCTCGCCATGCATCTCACCACGTGGGAAGTGACCTCGTTCCTGCTCGGTGAATACACCGAACAGCAGCAGTCCAACCCGGTGTTCACCGTGGCCGACGGGGTCATCTGGCTCTCGCAGGTGACAGACCGCAACTCCGTCGTGCGGAAGATGCAGGCCGTCAAGATCCGGGGTCGCTCGCCGATGCCGGGCCTGCACACGTTCCGGATCACCAATCGCGGCCTCGAGATCTTTCCGCGTATTCCGGAGCAACAGAACCAGCGGCGTCCGCAGGCCGTTGAACGACTGACCACGGGCGTGCCGGGCCTCGACGAGCTCATGGGCGGAGGCGTACCATCAGGTGATGCACTCATGCTTGCGGGACCCCCCGGCAGCGGGAAGACCACGTTCGCCACCCAGTTCGCCGCCGAAGGCCTGCGTCTCGATGAAAGCGTCATCATCGTCGTGTTCGAGGAGTATCCCGAGGAATACCTCTCACGCGCCAAGGCGCGAAACAAGGACTTGGCGGATGCCATCGAAGATGGCAAGCTGAAGCTCATCTACTTGCGGCCGCTCGACCTTTCCGTCGACGAGACGCTCGCCGAAATCCTCGACGCCGTCCACGCCATCGGCGCCAAGCGCGTGATCATCGATTCGCTGTCCGGCTTCGAGGTCGCGCTGGCTCCTGCATTTCGCGTAGACTTCAGGGAGTCCCTGTACCGCCTGGTCGGCGCGCTCACGGCCACCGGCGTCACGTTGTTCATGACCACCGAGATCGTCGGCGAATACCCGCACGTGCGCTTCACGACGGAAAAGGTCTCCTTCATCACCGACGATATCATCGTGCAGCGATTCGTCGAGATCGACGGCTCGCTTCGCCCGGTGCTCGCGATCCACAAGATGCGGGGCAGCGAGCACAGTCATGACTTCCGCACCTACGACATCGGGCCCAATGGCGCGGTCATGGGCGGTCCGCTCCGGAACTACCGCGGCATCATGACGGGCGTGCCGGAGCTCGAGCTTCGCCTGCCTCGGCCGGCACGCGATGGCTTGACCGTCGCTGAGACGGCCGTTCTCGATACGCTCGTACGCCTCGGTAGCGCCTCGCGCGAAGTGCTCGCGGAGCGCTCTGGCCTGCACGCACCCGAGTTGGGCGATATCCTCCACAGGCTTGAGGGGCTGGGCTACGCCGTTGCATCAACCGAGGAGGATGACGTCTATCGTGCCGTTGCCCACCGTGGAGAGTAATACCGGCGGGGACACCACTATTCCTCTCGCGCACCCCATTGGTGACGCGGATTCCGCTCGCAGGCACACTCCCGGCGAGCTCCCCGCGTTCGCGGAGGTCATGGATCACGTCTCCGCCGCCTTCGCGCTCGTCGCCGGAGCTGAGCAGACGATCGTCTACGCGAACAAGGCCTTTCGCAGTCTCCTTGGGCTCGGTGCTTCAACCGAGATCGGTCCCACGATCGCGGAGGCCTTTGCGCCGCGCGATACGTCGCAGCTCCTGGCGTTGCTCAATCGGGCACACCGCACGGGCATTTCCGTCCGGGGTCGCCGCGTCGAACGCCTCGATGCCACCGCGATTCCGCTCACCTGCAGTGCGTGGCCAGATCTCGATGAGAACGGGGAGACGCGGCAACTCCTCGTCGAGCTGCGGCCGGCAACCGATGCGGAGCTCAGCCTCGCCCTCCAGCGGGAAGTCGCGGAACGTCTGCTCCTGAGTGCACTCCGCGAACAGCAGTCGGCGGAGCGGGCGGAACACTCGCGTCGAAGTGCAGCCTTTCTCGCCGCCGAAAGCCGTCGCATCGGTGAGTCGCTGGATGAAGGTGCGACCATGGGCGCCATCAACCGAACGAGCCTGCCACTCCGCGGTGCGTGGTGCATCGTCGACACGCTCGCCGACGATCGGACGATGCATCGGCTTGCGATCGTGCATCCCGATGCCACGAAACAGACGCTGCTCGCGACGCTCGAGGGGCGCTGGATTCCGGATTCAAGCGATGGATTCGGTCTTCCCGCCGCGGTTCGCGATGCAGATGCCGCGGCAATACCCGCGCACGAGCAGACCTTTACCAACGCGTCGCAACAGCCGGATGTCGCCGCGGCGTTGCACGAGCTTGGGGCGGGTGAGCTGTTGACCATCCCGCTGCTGATTCGTGACCAGTTGATCGGCGCCCTCACGTTCGTGGCGGCGGAGCTGGTACGATTCAGCAGTGATGATGTGCAGCTCGCCATCGAGCTCGGTGACCGCAGCGCGAAGGCCCTCGAGCGCGCACGCCTGTACGGCGAATCCATCGCGCTGAGGCTGCGCGCCGAATCCGCAAGTCAGGCCAAGAGCACGTTTCTCGGCATGATGAGCCACGAGTTGCGGACGCCACTCAACGCAATTGCCGGCTACGTCGATCTCATCGACATGGAGTTGCGCGGTCCGGTCACGGAGGCGCAGCGCTCCGACCTCGCGCGCATCCGCACGAATCAGAGATATCTCACGAGCCTGATCACGGATCTCCTCAACCTCACCAAGGTGGGCGGCGGCAACCTCGTCTACTACACGACGAACATCGCCGCGCGCGAGACGGTGCTGGCGAGCATCGCCGTCGTGGAACCGCTGATCGCGCAACGAAGGCTCAACCTCGAGACGGTACTCTGCGACGCCGATGTCGTCGCGAGTGGCGACCGTGAGAAGGTCATACAGATACTCGTGAACCTGCTGTCGAATGCCATCAAGTTCACGCCCCCGGGCGGCCGGCTCATGGTCGATTGCGCCGACGACGAAACCACCGTGCGGATCCGGGTCTGCGACACCGGCATCGGCATTCCGGCCGGCAAGCTCGATGTCATCTTCGATCCGTTCATGCAGGTGGACGCGAGTACACTGGGCTCGGAGACGGGAGTCGGTCTTGGCCTCGCGATCAGCCGCGGTCTCGCCCGGGCGATGCGCGGCGATATCACCGTGGAAAGCACGCTGGGCGAAGGCGCGCAATTCACGTTGACACTGCCGCGAGGTCAGCGAGACGTCAACGGCGCCGACCAGGCCCGCTAGCGACGCTCAGCGGGGCAGTCGCACCGTGAAGAACGTGCCTTCCCCTTCCGTGGAGTTCACGTCGATCGTGCCGCCGTGCGCAGTGACGATGCGCTCCGCGATGTACAGGCCGAGGCCGAGGCTGCCCTGCGCTCCGCGCTCCGCCCCGGAGGCAATGCGCTTGAGCGGATCGAAGAGACCCGCCCGCTCGGCATCCGCGATCGGCACGCCGTAGTTGTGCACCTGAAGCACCACTTCGTGCGCTTCGCCTCGCGCCGTGAGGCTGATCTTCGTGCCCGCCGCCCCATGCTGCACGGCGTTGCCCAGGAGGTTCGAGAGCACCTGACTCACTCTGGGACAATCCCAGCTCCCGGTGAGATCTCCCGAACGGTTGAGCTGAACCACTGCGGCAGGGTGCGCGCCCTTGATCTCGTCGATCGCGTGCGCCGCCTCGCTCGCCAGGTTCATCGGCGCTTTTACGATCGGAATCCCCGTGCCGAGCCGGCTCCGCGTAAGGTCGAGCAAGTCGCCGACCATGCGGGTCATGCGACGCGCGGCGTGCGAAGTGCGCCCGACGAGCGTCAGGTGCGGCTCCGCAAGCTCGCCCGTATCGAGCATGAACTGCGACGCCATGAGGATCGCGCCCAGCGGCCCACGGAGATCGTGCCCGAGTATGGCGAGGAACATCTCCTTCGAGTGGGCGACGTCCAGCGCGTACCGTTGAATCGATTCGGCGAGCGCCTGGTCGATGGTCTCGTTGAAGCGCATCAGGTCGTTCAGGTCGTCGCCGGTAAGGCTTCCGCACGCCTTGGTCCAGAGGCGGATCACGCTGGCGCGCAGCGCGCGGTACTCGGACACCATTTCCTCGACGGTGAATCCGTCTTCGGCGCGGCCCGCACCGTGAACCTGCGCGGCCGTCTCGGGCTCGTCGGTATCCGGTGTCTGCTTTCCCTTGGCCTTGTCGTCCTGCTCAGCTGGAGTCTGCGGCGTACGAAGGTCGGCGACGATCGTCGTGAGCATCGCCAGCGCGTGGTCGCGGAGCGAAACCTTGTCCATCACCCGATCGGCAGGTCCACACGTCGCCGCAAATGCCTCCCACTCGACCAGAATGGGCTCGGTGTTCGCTTCTATGTAATCAGCTAGTCGCACGGTGCTCCACTGGTGACTGATTAGTACGTTAGCGCTCGCTCCGGGCGACGAGCGTCTGAGCTCGCCAGGCTCCAATTGGGGCATCGTGAGCGTTGTAGATTTCTTGACAGGGTCATAGCCAGACGCGACCTTGGGAAAGCGACCGTTCTCGTCCGCGTCGCGCTTTGTTTCCGGCCTTAACGCCTTTCCGCCCCCTCGTTCATGGCAGCTCCGGTCGCCGCAGCCGAACGCCTTGGTGACCTCCTCATCCGCGAGGGGCTCGTCACGCGTGAACAATTGGAGAAGGCCCTCCAGGAACAGCGGCAGAACGGCACTCGAGTCGGCTATAATCTCGTGAAGCTCGGCTTCATCCAGGAGACCGAGCTCACGAAGATGCTCGCACGACAGTACAAGATGCCCGCGGTGGATCTCTCGCGTTTTGAAGTCGACCCGCGCATCGCGAAGCTGATCCCCGGCGACCTGGCGATCAAGCATCTTGTCCTGCCCCTCAAGCGCGACGGACGCACCCTCACCGTCGCCATGGCCGACCCGACGAACCTCGGCGTCCTCGACGACCTGAAGTTCATCACCCGCTATGACATCTTCCCCGTCATTGGCGGTGAGTTCACGCTCAAGAGCGCCATCGAGAAGCTCTACGAGACCACCGCCGACACGCAGGTGAACGACCTCCTCTCCGTCATCGACGATATGGAGAGCGACGTCGAGGTCGTAGAGGAGAAGGAAGAGGATGTCACCTCCGCTGCGCTCACCGCGCAGATGGAAGATGCGCCGGTGGTGAAGCTGCTCAACGCGATCCTCACGGATGCGGTCCGCAAGGGCGCCTCGGATATTCACTTCGAGTGCTTCGAGCACGACATCCGTGTGCGCTACCGCATTGACGGCGCGCTCATGGAAGTCATGAAGCCGCCGATGAAGCTGAAGGCCGCGCTCATCTCGCGCTTCAAGATCATGGCGCAGCTCAACATCGCCGAGCGTCGCGTGCCGCAGGATGGGCGTATCAAGCTGAAGATGGGCAAGAAGGTCATCGACTACCGGGTGTCGACGCTGCCCACGCTCTTCGGCGAGAAGATCGTGCTCCGAATTCTCGACAAGGGCAATCTGACGCTCGACCTCGAGAAGTTCGGCATCGAGCCCAAGGCCGAGAAGGACCTGATGGAGGCCGTGTCGAATCCGTACGGCATGGTGCTCGTCACCGGCCCGACCGGCTCGGGCAAGACGACCACGCTCTACTCGGCGCTGTCGAAGGTCAACAACATCGACGTCAACATCATGACGGCCGAGGATCCCGTGGAGTACAACCTCTACGGCGTGAATCAGGTGCTGGTGCGGACGGAAATCGGTATGACGTTCGCCGCCGCGTTGAAGGCGTTCCTCCGGCAGGATCCGAACATCATCATGGTCGGCGAGATCCGCGATCTCGAGACGGGCGGTATCGCCATCAAGGCCGCACTCACGGGCCACATGGTGCTCTCGACGCTGCATACGAACTCCGCGCCTGAGACCGTCACGCGTCTCATGGACATGGGTCTCGAGCCCTTCAACGTGGCGTCGGCACTGAATCTCGTGCTCGCGCAGCGATTGCTGCGCCGGATCTGTCCGGACTGCAAGGAGAAGTTCACGCCGACCGCCGTCGAGTTCGACGTTGCGAAGGTGAAGCCGGACATGACCCTGCGCGACCTTCGCTTCACGGCGGAAACCATCGAGAACGCGAAGGCGCGCGCCACGAAGGAAGCCGCGCCTTTCCTGGCGAACATCACGCTGGATACGCTCGTGCAGAGCCTGCCGTTCTTCCGCGGCAAGGGCTGCGCCACCTGCGCCGGCAGTGGCATGAAGGGGCGCCAGGGCGTCTACGAAGTCATGCCGATGAGCCCGAATCTACGGAAGCTGATCCTCCAGAACGTTGGAGCCGCCGAGATTCGCGATGCCGCCGTGGACGAGGGGATGCTGACCCTTCGCATGGACGGCTGGATGAAGGTGATGAAGGGCATCACCACACTCGAACAGGTTGTCCGCGAAACGTCAGCGTAGCGGGATGGCGTGTGGATCGTCAATGAGGGGGCGGCTGTCTGCCGTCCTGTCAGACAGTCAGACAGTCCGACTGTCCGACAGTCCGACAGTCTTACCGCTAACCGTAGCTTAATGACCGCACCTGCCGTTGCTCCATCAGGCGTCAACCTGCGCGTTCTCCTCGAGGAGATGATCGAGCGCGACGCGTCCGACCTCCATATCACCGCCGGCGAGCGTCCCAAGATGCGCATCGACGGCGAGATCACGAACTCGAACATCGAGTTCGTCATGTCGCCGAAGGACACGATGCAGCTCGCCTACTCCGTGCTTACCGAAAACCAGAAGAAGCGCTTCGAGATGGATGACGAGCTCGATTTCTCGTTCGGCATCCAGAATCTCGCGCGCTTTCGCGGCAATTGCTTCAAGCAGCGCGGCTGCGTGTCGATGGTGATCCGGCAGATTCCATTCAACATCAAGACCTTCGACGACCTCAAGTTGCCCGACGTCATCCGCAAGATGGCGGAGAAGCCGCGTGGCCTGGTGCTCGTCACCGGCCCGACCGGCTCGGGCAAGAGCACGACGCTCGCGGCCATGATCGACAAGATCAACAAGGATCGCCGCGGGCACATCATCACGGTCGAAGACCCCATCGAATTCATCCACCGCCACCAGAACTGCATCGTCAACCAGCGCGAGGTGGGGACGGATACCAAGAGCTTCCAGGCGAGCCTCAAGTATGCGTTACGGCAGGATCCCGACGTCATCCTCATCGGCGAGTTGCGCGATCTCGATACGATTCAGGCGGCGCTGACCATTGCGGAAACCGGCCACCTTGCGTTTGCCACGCTGCACACGAACAGCGCGGCCGAAGCCGTCAACCGCATCATCGACGTCTTCCCCGCGCACCAGCAGAGCCAGGTACGCGCGCAGCTCGCGTTCGTGCTCGAGGGCATCGTCACCCAGACCCTGCTGCCCAAGGCAAAGGGCAAGGGTCGCGCGATGGCGGCGGAGATCCTCGTCGTCACGCCGGCGGTGCGTGCGCTCATTCGCGACGACAAGATCCACCAGATCTACAGCACCATGCAGTCCGGAAAGAAGTACGGGATGCAGACGATGAACGATGCGTTGTATGGACTGTACATGAACCGCGAGGTGGCGCTCGACGACTGCCTCCGGTCGTCACACGACCCCACCGAATTCCTCCGGATGATCGGCCAGTCCCCGGAAGACGAGGCGAAGAAGCCCGGCGCGCCCGGCGGGATGATGGCTGGCAAGCGATAAAAGCGACGACGCTCAGGCTCAAGCTCAAGCTCCACAGTCAGACCGTCAGACTGTCAGACTGTTCAGACCCAGAGGTTCTTAAATGCCCGCCTTTACCTACACCGCCCGCGCCCTCAACGGCGACCTCAGCACCGCGACCATCGATGCCCCGAACCGGGATGATGTCGTTGCGCAGCTGCGCAAGAAGCGACTGAACGTCGTCAAGATCGACGAAGCTGCCGTTGCGAAGAAGAAAAAGGCCGGCGGCAAGATCAAGATGCGCGACATCGTGATCTTCACGCGCCAGTTCTCCACCATGATCAACGCGGGACTGCCGCTCGTGCAGGCGCTGGACATCCTCGCGAAGCAGAGCGAGAACCCGGCGCTCAAGGACGTGACGCACGCCGTTGTGTTCGACGTCGAGAGCGGACACACCGTAGCCGACGCCCTCGGCAAGCATCCCAAGGCGTTCACGGAACTGTACGTCAACATGGTCGCCGCTGGCGAGGCCGGTGGTATTCTCGACACCATCCTCATGCGACTCGCGACGTTCATGGAGAAGAACGACGCGCTCGTGCGAAAGGTGAAGGGCGCGATGATCTATCCAGGCGTCATCTCGAGCGTTGCCTTCATCGCCATCAGCGTGTTGCTCATCTTCGTGATCCCCGTGTTCAAGAAGATGTTTGGCGACGTGGGCCTTCCGCTCCCGCTCCCGACACGCGTGGTCATCGCGATGTCGGAATTCCTGCGTGGCATCGGTGGAGTGGTGAGCGTCGTCGTGGTGGTGGCCGGCGTGTTCATGATCAAGAAGTACTATGCCACGAACAGCGGTAAGCTCGCCATCGACAAGCTGATGCTGAAGGCCCCCGTGCTCGGCGACGTGCTCCGGAAGTCGGCGGTATCGCGCTTTACGCGGACGTTAGGCACACTGATCGGCTCCGGCGTCTCTATTCTCGACGGGCTGGAAATTACTGCCAAGACTGCTGGTAACCGCGTCATTAGCGATGCCATCATGGAGTCGCGGACGTCGATTGCCGGCGGTGAAACGATCTCCGCGCCACTGCAGAAGTCCAATGTGTTTCCGCCGATGGTCATCTCGATGATCGCGGTCGGTGAGCAGACCGGTGGACTCGACGAGATGTTGTCGAAAATCGCGGACTTCTACGACGAAGAAGTTGACGCCGCGGTGTCGAACCTGTTGTCGTTGATGGAGCCGGTGATGATCGTGTTCCTCGGCGTGGTGGTGGGCGGCATGGTGGTCGCCATGTACCTGCCGATCTTCGACATGATCAACGCAGTGCAGTAGGCCCGGTTGTGTCCTCACGCGTACTGGTAGTTGTCGCGATTTGATATTTTGACTTGTCGCGATTTGATATTGATAGTTGTCGCACCACGTAAGCACTTGCCAGTTCAGCAGATGGACACCTTTGACGCCGCTAAAAGCGGGTCTGGAGGTGTCCATTTTGCTTGGCTTGCAGAGGTGGGAAGTCGTGCTCCGGCGGCAGATATAGAGTCGTCATCATCAAGATCGGGGTGGGGAGGTAGCGGGTCCTTCGAGGCGGGGGTCATCGCGGATTCGGCTCGGGCCGTCAAGAGTGGTTCGAATCTCCCGGATGGACAAAAGAAGCCTTTACAGCTTCTTTTGTCCATCCGTGACTTGCGCCAAGAACTCGACGAAGATCTCATATTGGACAAAGGAAGCCGTTACGGCTTCTTTTATCCACAGGAGCAGCACATGCCGATTACGAAGGATCAGATGGTGTATGAGCTCGCCGAGCCCCAGCATGGCTACTTCACGAGTGCCCAGGCGAGGTCCGCTGGACTGCTCAAGGACATGCTGGTGAAGATGGCGCGTAGGGGTGCGATCGAACGCGTAAGCCGTGGGGTCTACCGGGTGATCAACTTTCCCGTGTCACCCTTCAGCCAGTACGTGGAGGCCATGCTGTGGCCCCAACAGGGTGTCCGAGCTGTCATCTCGCATGTATCCGCCCTGACCTTCCACGGGCTGTCGGATGTCAGCCCATCCACGATCCACATCACGCTCCCCCTCGGCCATAGGGTCCGGCGTGAGATACCCAAGCATCTGACGCTGCACTATGCGGCCTTGGCCGAGAGCGACGTTCAGATGCTTGATGGCGTAGCCGTAACAGCGCCCATGCGGTCAATCCTCGACAGCAGCGCCGAGCACTTGAGCAGCGCGCTAGTTCGCCAAGCCATCGAGCAGGGCCGCGACACTGGAAAGCTACTCGCCCGGGAATCCGCGCAGCTGGAAGAGATGCTGACCTCGCACCTGGCGTCGCCGACGTCGTCGTCAGCTACATCCTCGTCACCGCCTACGACATCGCCGACTCTTGAGCCATGACCCCAGCACCCCTACCTGGTGCATCCGGCCCGGGGCCGAAGCCCCCGCAGTCTGTTGGTCAGTTGGCGCGCGTCGTTCTCCAGTACGCCCGCGCGCAGGGACAGTCCGAGAAGCGGACTCGGGATTGGATCTCCTACACGGCCGTGGCGGGCGCGTTGGAGCGAACTGGCGGCGGCGGTGTCAACGCGCATTTCACTCTCAAAGGAGGCGTCGCGCTGGAGATGCGCCTCCGAGGGAGGGCGCGCGCGACGCGAGACCTCGATCTCTCCTACCGTGGCCCCGCGACGACCGACTTGATCGCTGTCATCACAGCGGCCCTCCAGGAGCCATATGGACGGTTCACGTTCGAGCGCACCGGGAAGCCGCTGGACATGAGCCGCGTGAACACTGTGCGTCTCGATATCAAGCTGCGCTTCAATGGTTCGTTCTGGGGCACGGTGAGCATTGACGTCAACAGAGGTGAGGGGTCGCCGACGGAGGTGGAGATGGTGGACGCCTTTGACATCGGGAAGGCTTTTGGGCTGCATGGCCCTGACAAGCTCCCGTGTCTCTCGCTCCACGACCACATGGCGCAGAAGCTCCACGGGATGACGCTTCCACCCACGGACAAGGACACCCCGAACGAGCGGGTCCAGGACGCGGTCGACGTGCTCCTGTTCCGCGAGCACTTCGAAGATGGTGAAGCCAGACTGCGGCTCCGCGAAGCATGCGAGGCCACCTTCTCCGTGCGCGCCACTCACTCGTGGCCGCCCTCGTTTGAGCCTTCAGAACGCTGGCGAGAGGAATTCGCGGCCATGGCGAGCGACTTGGGCCTGACAGTGCGAGACATGGATTCCGCGAAACAGGAGCTGAATCAGTTCATCCACGATGTCGCGAGCGAGCCGGCGAACTCGGGGCGGGGTGTGTAAAGTCTCTATCAGCACGCGCTGTAAAGTGTCCAACCGCTCCCGACACTCGGGATGTCTATGTCACTGAAGCGGTGGGCGCTGCGACGATGCAATAGTCCGATGCGACTTGCTCCTTCCCCTAGTCATCCCGACATTCCCTCACTGGCCGCGTGCACAGCAATAAAAATCCACCCCATGAATCAAGATGCTCGATGCCGTGCATCGACTACCTGCTGCTGCACGAACTCTGTCACCTCCGGCAGCCGAACCATGGTCCGGCATTTTGGCGGCTGCTCGATGTCTGCATGCCCGACTGGGAGCGGTGGCGAGAGCGGCTGGCGCGTGCGGAGATTTAGTGAAGTCAGCTGATGGCGCGCAGGTCGACAGCCGCGGCGTCACACGCGCAGGGTGGACAAGCCTCCGTCAACTCCCCACACCTGGCCGGTGATCCACCGCGACTGGTCCCCGAGGAGGAAGAGCGCCGTCGCGGCGATGTCGTCGGGCTGCCCGATCTGGCGGAGCGGGTGACGGTCCCGGCTCGCCTGCACTCGCTCCTCGCTGGCGAGGAGGCGCGCGGCGAGCGGCGTGTTCGTCAGTGAGGGCGCCACGGCATTGACGCGAATGCGCGGCGCCCATTCCGCCGCGAGGGCGCGCGTGAGTCCTTCCACGGCGCCCTTGGCCATCGAGATCGACGCGTGAAAGGGCATGCCCTGACCCACCGCCACAGTGCTGAACAGCACCACGCTGGGCTGCTGTCCCGCCTTGAGCGCCTTCGCTGTCCCTTGGAGCACCCGCACGGCACCAAGCGCGGAAACGCGGAAGTCGTCAAGGAAGTCCGTTTCCCGGAGGGCCGCAAAGGACTTGAGGTTCAGGCTTCCCGGGCAGTACGCGACGCCGTCGAGCGCGGCAGGCAGGTCCAGCGACGCGAGATCAACCTGGAGTACGTCGGCCTGCCGTTCGCTCAGTCCCGGCATGGCGATGCCCGAAGCGCGCCGCGAGAGCCCAACGACCTCGTGGCCCGCCTCCAACGCCAGGCGAGTGAGAGCCAGTCCGATACCGCTCGAGTGCCCGACGACCAGGTACGTGCGCTTCATTCCGCCTGCTCCGACAGCGTTGTTCCCGGCTCGCGCCGTGCCAGACGCTTCTTCTCCGCTCGTTCATCGATGCCGGCGGCGAACACCAGAGAGATCACGACTGTCGCGGATGGAATGGTGATCAGGATTCCGACGACGAAAAGGCCAAGGTTACTCAAGCCGGTCACCGCTGATCAGGAGGGCGACGCATCCGAACGAGAGGATGGAGGGCACCCACAGCCCGACGAATATTCCCTGCTCATGGCTCCCCGTGAACCACAGCGTAACGGACAGGAGGAAGGAGGCGAAGGCAGCGATCAGAATGGTGAGTCCTGCACGGCGGCGGAGGTTGCGGCGTAGCATCATTTGAGAAGATTGCGAGGAGTGGGACGGGTATCGTCGCGCGGCGGTCGCGCAGAGAGAATCAACGGACGGCAAGGCAGTGGTGTTCCAGCATGGTTGTGGCGCGCGGCGCCCATATCGTGCGCCTCCTCAGCTCGCGTGCCGGTGGCGCCGCAACTCAGCCACCAGGCCTGACACGCTCGATTCGACGCGCACGTCCATCGCGGCCAGCTCCGTCGCGAGTGACGTCGCACCCGCACCGCCGGCGATGAGGACCCTGCCCGCCGGGAGCCGAGACCGCAGCGCGCGCACCTCGTCCAGCACGCGGGCCCGGTCCTCGGTGTAGACGATGCTCACGGCCACGATGCGCACGCCGGCCGTCCTCGCCGCGTCGGCAATGTCGGCGGCAGGAAGATCGGCGCCGAGGTAGAGCACGTTCCACCCCTCCAGGGCCGAGGCGGCGCCAACGAGCGCGGCGCCAATGGCGTGGCGGTCGCCTGCCAGTGTCGCGACGAGCAACTTCGGCGCACCGCTCCGCTGCGGGAAGGCGCGCATCGTCGCCACGATGATGTCGTGCAGCACGGCGGAGACGAGGTGTTCCTGCGGCGGCGCAAGACGGCCCGCGTGCCACTCGTCGCCGACCCGGCGCAGCAGCGGCGCCGCCACCGTTTCGATGAACGACGTCATCCCCATCGCCGTGGCCGCGCGTCGGAGCGTCTCGTCGAGCGCCGACGCATCGAGCGCTCGCGAGTGGGCGAATGCCTCGTCTACCGTCTCGCTGGAGGCCGGCGATTCCATCGCCGGCGGAGCACTCCGTTCGCGGGCGGCGACGTCCCCTTCGACCAACGCCGCGATCTGGTCGGAGGGAAGCGCCGCCACGGAGCCGATGCTGCGTCCCGCGCGCGTTGCCGCCTGCAGGAGGACGAGTCGGCGGATATCGGCACTGGTGTACTGACGCTGCCCACCAGGGTCACGCGCCGGACGCACGGCCGCGTACCGCCGCTCCCACGCCCGCAGCACGTCCTGCGACAGTCCCGTCCGCTCGGCCACCACGGCGATGGGTTGCAGGGCCTCGATCTCGGCGACGTCCGGAAGTGCTTTCACGAACGCATCTTAGCATGTCTGTCCAATGAATGTCAATGGACTGCATGAACAAAGCCTTGACAATCGAGAGAACAAGGAGCATTTTAGTTGAACAAACGCTGTACGGAGTCCGACAACTCGGCATCTCAGCCGGGCCGAGCGGATGGGCGATCCAAACCCGAAAGAGGTTCCATGAAGAAGAACAGTCTTTACGCTGTCGCCGCCGTGGCGGCGCTGTTCACCCTGCCGACGGCCGCGTCGGCGCAGAATCCAACACACAAGGAGAAACCATCCATGAAGAACATCGTAGAGATTGCCGCGGAAGCGGGCACCTTCAATACCCTCGTCGCAGCGGTGAAGGCGGCTGGCCTCGTCGAGACGCTGTCAGGGACGGGACCGTTCACCGTGTTCGCACCGACCGACGCCGCGTTCGCCAAGCTCCCGGCTGGTACGATCGACGCGCTGTTGGCGGACAAGGCGAAGCTCACGTCCATCCTCACCTTTCACGTCGTCGCTGGCAAGGTGATGGCGGCGGATATCATCAAGGCGAACGGCGCGACGCCGACAACCGTCAACGGGCTGCCGATCGATGTCGTGGTTCGCGATGGCAAGGTGTACGTGAACGGCGCGCAGGTGGTGACCGCGGATATCGTGGCGTCGAATGGCGTGATCCACGTGATCGATACCGTACTGCTGCCGAGCGCCGTGCCTGCGGCGGCCGGCCGCTAAGCCTCAGGGTTCATAGGCGGGCAGGCTTGAGGATCGATCTAATACAATGGGGCCGGCGTTAGTGCGCCGGCCCCATTGTCTGTCCTTAGACCTCGGCGTGGCCTATACGAGCAGCGTAAGCAGTGCCTCCGCTGCCGCGCCCGACGACGCCGGATTTTGCCCGGTCACGAGCATTCCATCGCGCACCACGTAGCTCCCCCAGTCGGCGCCCTTCTCGTACTGTCCGCCGTTCTGCTTCAGCATGTCCTCCACGAGAAACGGGACGACGTCGGTGAGCCCCACGCCCTGCTCCTCGCTGTTGGTGAAGCCCGTCACGCGCTTGCCCGCCACCAGCTTCTCTCCATCGGGGCCATTGGTATGGCGGAACACGGCCGGCGCATGGCATACCGCGCCGATGGGCAGCTGCTTCTTCGCGAACGCCTCGATCAACCGGCGGCTATCCGCGTCCTCGGCGAGATCCCACATTGGTCCGTGGCCGCCGGGATAAAAGATCGCGTCGAAGCCATCGGCCTTCACGGCCGACAGCTTCACGGTCGACGCAAGCGCGCGCTGCGCGAGCTCATCGTCCTTGAAACGGCGCGTGTCGTCGGTCTGCGCGTCCGCGTCGTCGCTCTTCGGGTCGAGGGGCGGCTGGCCACCCTTGGGCGACGCGAGCGTGACGTCTGCGCCCGCGTCCTTGAACACGTAGTACGGTGCCGCGAACTCCTCGAGCCAGAAGCCGGTCTTCTTTCCCGTGTCGCCGAGCTGGTCGTGCGACGTGAGCACCATCAGGATCTTCTTGTTCATCGAACGTCACTGTCTCCCACGCGAATCACGCGCTTGCCGAAGTTGTCGCCGCGCAGCATTCCGATGAATGCCTCCGGCGCATTCTCGAGTCCGTCGACGACGTCCTCGCGATAGACGATCTTTTCGTCCGCGATCCAGCCGTGCATAGCCGAGGTGAACTCGGGATACCGCGGCCCGAAGTCCTCGAAGACGATGAAGCCCTGCACGGTGATGCGCTTGCGGAGCAACTGTCCCATGAGCCAGCCAGTTCGATCCGGGCCGTCGGGCAGGTGCGTGCTATTGTATTGCGACACGAGGCCACAGAGCGGAATGCGCGCCCGGGTATTCAGGAGTGGAAGCACGGCGTCGAACACGGCGCCGCCAACGTTCTCGAAGTAGACGTCGATGCCGTTGGGGGCTGCCGCGGCGAGCCGGCCACGCAGGTCGGGCCTTCTATGGTCCAGGCACGCATCGAAACCGAGGGTGTCCACCGCGAACGCGCATTTCTCCGCGCCGCCAGCGACACCAACGACCCGGCAGCCGAGGAGCTTCCCTATCTGGCCGACGGTGGCACCGACGGGTCCAGTCGCCGCAGCCACGGCGATGGTCTCTCCCGCGTTCGGCTGTCCGATGAGGGTAAGGCCGGCCCATGCCGTGAAGCCGGGCATCCCGAGGACGCCAAGGGCCCACGAGGGATTCGTGGGCGAGGGGCCGAGGTTGGTGAGGCCACGTCCGTCGGAAACCGCATAGTCCTGCCAGCCGCTGTACGACTGCACCCAGTCGCCCTTCGCAAAAGCGGGGAGGTGCGACTCGACGACACGCGACACCGTGCCCCCGAGCATCACGTCACCAATGGCCACAGGGGCGGCGTAGGACGGCGCGTCGCTCATCCGGCCGCGCATGTATGGATCGAGCGACAGGTAGACCGTGCGCATGAGCACGTGTTCATCGCCCGCGACCGGAACGGATGTCTCCGCGAGGCGCAGGGTTTTGCTCGTCGGCTCGCCCGACGGTCGTTCGTCGAGCAGCCATTGGCGGTTGACGCTGGAGCGCTGAGTCATGGCGCCGTCCTTCGCACGCATCGCGCCGCAGGTCCCTCCGGCCCCGAGATAGTCGAGGCGGAGAAGGTGGCATCACGACTGAAGGAAGATCACGCCGGCATGTGTTTGAAGGGAGACCGGCCCGCCATCGGCATTCACGGCCCTTCCGCGGCCTATGGCTGCGCGCTCCGCCCGGTGATCTCCTGGGCAAAGATGCCGACGATGATGTTCCGATGCGGCACTGGATCGCCCGCCGAGGAGCTGCCGGGCACGAGCCCCCAGAGCAGTGAGCAGGCGCGCTGGTACGTGTGCAGCGAACCGACCTTCGGATCCAGGATGGAGAACGTTCCTTTCACGACGACGCTAGCCCAGTCAAATAGCCCGCGCACCTCATCCACCTCGAACGCGCACCACGGATGGTGCAGCAATGTCGAAAGCTTGGCGCCCTTGCTCGTGCGCGCGAAGATCCAGTCGCCATCACTCACGTAGTTGATCGGCTCGATGTCGACGCGATCGCGCAAGCTGTAGGCAACCCGTCCGACGCTGTTGCGCGCCAGCAGCGCTTGTGACTCCACCTTGGTCAGGTGAGAGAATGTGGGCCCTGCGCTCGCGGTCATTGAACCTTTGATGGCGCCTGGCCATCACTTGGGAGGGTACTGGTGTGGCACACACCCACCTGATGCATTTCTGACACCAGAAGTGAGCACGGCGCTCCACTTGATGCGCCAGGGTGAAAACTCAACCGCGCACGGCGCCGATGTCGGCGGCTCGGCGCCACGCCCGAGTCAAGGCGCGTTCACCGAACGCGTATCGGTTGCTGTGCGCTCCGACGCAATCCGCACGAGATCGGCGAGCATTCCAAACGCCGTCGTCGTCGGATCGGGGTCGTGCGACGTGACCGTGAGCCCGCCGGGAAACACCTCGGCCTGATAGTGCATCACGAGCGTGGCACCGCACACAACGCCGAGTGCGTCATCCGGTGAGCACTGCACCGGCGCTACGCGTGCCCGGACCATGCCGACGCTATCCCGCCCGACTTCGCCGACGAGCCGAAATGGTCGGCCCATGGCGCGCGCCTGTCGCACGTCTCCCTCCGCCAACGATCCGATCCCCTCGCGTGCGACGTCCCCCGGCCGAAGGTCGCCGCCGAGCAACACATTCCCGACCGCGCAGAGCTTCACCGCCGAGTCCCAGCCGTCGATATCGTACGAGGGATCGGCCTCCGCGATGCCGAGCGTCTGCGCGCGCACGATCCCCTCGTCGATGCTGAGTCCTTCTTCCACTGCCTCGATCACCACCGTGGCGGTGGACGTGAAGACGCCGCACACGGAATGCAATCCCGCCAGTGGGAGACACTCGCGTACGAGCGAGAATACGGGCGCGCCGTCCATGACGGCTGACTCGAACCGATACTGCCGCCCGTGATCGGCCGCGAGGCGGATCAGCTCCCGATAGCCGTAAACGAGCGGGCCCTTGTTCGCCGAGATGACATGCGCACCCTGTTCAAGCGCGGCGCGCAGGTACGCGAGCGCGGGTTGGCCGGTGTGCGGATCAAGCGCAATCGCCTCGAACACCACGTCGGCACGCGACTCGGCGAGCCAGTGATGTACGCCGCGGCAAGCCGCGCCGGTCGGACGTGATGGGTCGAGACCAGCGGCGTCGGCGCGCCAGCCGATACTGCGCGAGGCGACACCCGTGACGGTACACACGATGCCATGCTCGCGCACGAGTGCATCGCGCCTGCGGTCGAGCAGCGCGTGCAATGCGCGTCCGACACTACCGAACCCGAGGAAGGCGATACGCACTGGACAGGAGGATAGGAGGATAGGAGGATAGGAGGATAGGTCGGTAGGAGGATGCGCCCTCCTATCGTCCTATCATCCTATTTCCACTCCACCTGCGGCGACGGATAGTAGTTCACGCCCAACAATCGCCACCGCGCGGAGTGCGACGCGATACGGCGACGGAAGCTCTCCCAATCGCGCACACTTGCGGCGCTCCACCCCACCTCTGCTATGGCCGGCAGCCTCGGCATCACCAGGTACTCGGCGGCCGTGATGTTCTGCACCGTCTCGGACCAGAGCGGCGCCTCCACACCGGCGACGGACGACTCCTGCATTCCCTTCAGATACGTGACGGGATCCCAGTCGTACGCCGTGCGGAGTTCCACGCGCGCCGCCCACTCGAGGCCGAGCTCCGTGGTCGCCGTGTACTTCATGTCGAGGTAGGTCTTGGTTGCGGGAGAGAGGATGAGCTTCGCACCCTGACGAACGGCGAGGAGTGCACTGTCGCTCTTCCATTGCTGCGCGATCGTCGTGGGGCGGAGGCGCGCGGCGCCGATCTCCTCCCAACCCACCATCGTCTTGCCGTGCTTGTAGACGATGTCCTGCACGCGCTCGACGAAGCGCACGTACTGGTCGTGCGAAGTGGAATGCGCCTCATCGCCGCCGATGTGCAGGTAGGCACCCGGCGTCATGGCGGCGAGCTCACGCAAGACGTCGTCGACGAAGCGGTACGTGACTTCGCTGTCGGGGCAGAAGGCGCTGAAGCCCACCTCCGTTCCCGTGTAGACCCCCGCCGGTTGCGTGCCCCCGAAAATGCCTGGCGTCGGCTTGCTGCACCCGAGCTCGGGGTAGGCCGCGATCGCCGCGTTCGTGTGGCTCGGCATGTCGATCTCGGGCACGACGGTGATGAACCGGTCTTGCGCATACCGCACGATGCCGGCGTAGTCGTCCTTCGTGTAGAAGCCCCCGCTTCCTCCGCCGACTTGCGTGCTGCCACCAATCGACGTGAGCTTCGGCCAGCTGTCGATCTGGACGCGCCACCCCTGATCGTCGGCGAGATGAAGGTGCAGGGTACTCATCTTGTAGAGCGCAAGCACGTCGATGTATTGCTTCACCTCGACCGGCGTGAAGAAATGCCGCGCGACGTCGAGCATCGCACCGCGCCACGCGAACCGCGGCTGATCGACGATCGTTCCTGGTGGCACACTCCAGCCATTCGCCATCCGTCCGAGGCTATACTCGGCTTCCACGCTGGTCGGCAGCAGTTGCCGAAGCGTCTGCATGCCGTAGAAGAGGCCAGCAGGGCTGGCGGCGAGAATACGAATGGAGTCCGCAGCGATGGTGAGCTTGTACCCCTCGCTCCCGAGATCCGCCGAGCCGCCGAGCCGGAGCGCGATCGCACCGCGCGGGACTGCGCCGTCGGCCACAGTCACGGGCAAACGGTATCCGGTTGACGGACGCAGCAGCGCGCCGAGCATCTCGCCAATGCGCGCCGGCTCTCCTCCGCCGGATGAGGTGACGATGGCGCTCGAAGCGGTGAGCACGAATGGCGCACCGTCGGCCGACACCACGGAAAGCGGTGCAGGCACCACCGCATGCGCGCCGAGCGACGCGAGCGGAGGCTGCTTCTGGAGCGGCACGGGCACGGGCGCGGGCGCGGGCGCGGTCGCCGGCGGAACGTGACAGGCGACGGTGGCGCACGCGAGCGAAAGGAAGGCGCGATACCGCATAACAGCGAAGCTGGCGAATGTCATCGGAGTACGCTGAATGGTCTTGACGGTGAGTGCTGAGGCGCGAAAGCTGGGGCGACGCTGCCCGCAGTGGAAGGACATCCATAAACAACGTGACGACAGGGTGGCTGAATTCGCCGAACGCTTGACACGCGCGTCGGGCAGGGCGTATATATCGACAGACGATATACCGACATGCGTAGTAGTTGACCCGGAGTTCGCCGATGCCGAGGAAGCAGCCTGGTCGCCCCGCACCTCAAACACACCTGCCGCTCACGCCAGCGACGTTCCAGATCCTCATGGCACTCGTCGACGGTGAACGACACGGGTATGCGATCATGACGGAGGTCGCCGAGCGGAGCGCGCACGCGGTGAAGCTCGGTCCGGGAACGTTGTACGGAACGCTCAAGCGACTACTCGAAGCGGAGATGGTCGAGGAAAGCGGCGAGCGCACGGACGCTCCGGAAGGCAGCGACGAACGGAGGCGGTACTATCGCATCACGCCGTTCGGGATGGACGTCGCGCGAGCGGAGGCGCGCCGACTCGACGCCGTCGTGCGCGCAGCGCGCGGCAAGAAGCTCCTCGGCCTGGAGCCAGCATGAACGCGGAAGAGCGGGCCTTTCAGCTACTGATGCGAGCGTATCCGGAAGATTTTCGCGCTCACTACGGGCACCAGATGGTGGTTCTGTTCCGGGAGCTCCGGCGCGAGGGCGGAGGCGGCGTGCCTTTCTGGTGGCGCATCGTCGGCGATACGGTGCGCAGCGCGCCAGCACTCAGGCTTGAAGGGTCACGCAGGGGATTTGTCGGACGAACTCATCTCAACGGAGGCATCATGAAGATCATGTCGATACTGGCGGTGCTCGTGGGTGCACTGACGATTGTGAATTCGACGCTCGAAGGGTGGGCGGGAGGCGTGGTGAGTCACAACGGACTGTCATTCGTCGCATGGGGACTCGGTGCGCTGGCAGGCGTATCCATCGTTGCCGCGGGCGTTCTTCTGCTGCGCCGTTCGGATGGCGCCACAACGCTTGCACAGGGCGCAGCGCTGGCGTGCCTTGCGGCGTTCGTGGTGATGCTGCTGGTGAGCCCGCGACTGTCCGTGTTCGCGAACATTCTCGGAATCGGGTTCCCGCTCGTCCTTGTTGTCTTCGTGCAGCTCAACCGCGGGAAAGGGCAGCGCGCGCCATTGATGGGTTGATGGCGCGCGTAATCGCAGTCCAGCGACTCACTGATACTGGATGTAGCTCAGGCGAGGGCGAAGCTGGAGCACTTCGCCGGGCGTGAGAAGCGCGTCGCCCTTTTTGGTATCGTTGTGATAGAAGATCTTGAATCCCGTGAACTGCACAGGATGGTTCACGATGTAGTCACGGTACGAGTCGAACTTGAGCCAGGGTGGTCCCCACCCGTCCATGTCCATCACCACCTGTACACGAGAGGTCGGGCGGATGTTTTCGGCGTCGGGGACCATCTTGGAGGTGAAGCGATGCACGACGAGGATCTTGGGCGGAATCTTGTTGGCCGCTACAAGGCTGTCGAGCGTCCGGATGACGTAGTTGACGTCGCTCGCCCTCATGGTGCCGATCTTCGAGCTTGGGCGCAGACCTTCCCGATCGTAGTG
Source organism: Gemmatimonadaceae bacterium (assembly GCA_046589725.1). Taxonomy (GTDB): domain Bacteria; phylum Gemmatimonadota; class Gemmatimonadetes; order Gemmatimonadales; family Gemmatimonadaceae; genus AG11. The sequence goes on along the minus strand of JBKJUW010000108.1, from coordinate 35,184 downwards.
CATGTAGAACTCGGGGTCGACGCCGAGGTGGACGTCTGGACGGGTGAGGAACGGGAGCAGCTTGGGCAGCTCCTGCTGCAGAGTGCTGTGCGACGCCTGGATATCCAGGAAGAGCAGGCCATGACGCGCCTTCGCCCACTGGTAGGTCCGCTCGATCATTGACGAATCCTCGCGCCTACGCCACATGCCGTCGGCGCCAGCCGCTCCCTGCGCGACGACGGCGACGAGGTGAATGGCTGGGATGACCGGCGTCTTCGGATCAGCTGCCTTCCACATGGCGACGGTCTTGTCCAGCATCCCGAGCATCTGCGCCTCCGGATATTCCCCAAGCACTCCCATTTTTTTCGAGTGCGGATTTCCGTAATAGGCAACGATGCGATTCTGCGGCAGCAGCGCACCGGCAGCTGGCGCCGGCCTGGCCGGCCAGTTCTGTTCTGCCTTGATTCCCGCGCGCACCGTGGCGCCAAAGCTGCTCGCGTCCATCTTGCCTCGCCCCGGAATGAGGTGCGGGGTCGTCGTGTCGGCAGGCGACGGAGGTACGCTGGCCGAGGCCGAGGCCGAGGCCGCTGGCGCCATAGCGGCGACGCGAGTGCCGCCCACCGCCGAGTCAACGGACGCGGTCGCGGCCGAGGCACCGGTTCCGGGTGTGGCACTCGCCGAGTTGGGCCTCCCACCTGTGGGCGTACTTGGCGCGTCGGACAACTTGGGCATGTCGCCGGCGCAGGCCAGGGCCGAAAGGAGCAGCAGTACGGCGGGCGTATGTCGTCTGGACGGTTGCATGGAAGTGTTCAAGTGTACGCAGGGGAGTCGGCGGCAGAGTGTTATCAGCTTTTACTATAAGCGAGTATGGTGCCCGGGGCTCGGCCAGTCCGTCGCCAGCCGCACTCGAATGCGGCGCCGTCCTTCCATCGGCCAGTTGGCGCGGCGTCGCCGTCCGGTGTGACACGCGTACTATTTCCGCAGCCAGCAGTGGAGAAAGGGATGCAGCTGCTGAAGCGACGTACAGGAATCTCATGATCGTTTCTGTGCGCGTCCTCGCAGCAAATGCGCAATGGCAGGGGACTCTGCCGGCGTTGGTGCGCTAGCCGAGCGCGAGGCGAATGTTCTCGTACGTCATCCACCCTGCACGACAGCGAATCGACGCGCACGTCGGAGCGATAACCTCACGCGCGGAACTGCTGGAGGGCATGAAAGCGCTGCTCGATGACGCTGCGTTCGATCCCACGTTCGGCATTCTCATCGACTTGCGCGAGCTCGAGCGCGCACCATCGGTACCGGAGCTCGCCGACCTTGCGAATTTCGTGCGCTCACGCGCGGTCTCACCGGACGCTCGGCGCGCATTCGTGACGTCGAGCCCTGTGTTCTACGGGCTGGCGCTGCTGTTCACGAAGCTCGCACGCGCCGCCGTTGCCAGGTACCGCGTGTTTCGCGCGATCGAAGACGCAGAGTCGTGGCTTGCAGGCTCGGAGGTCGCGGAGAACGACGAAGAATGATGACTTAGCGTCGTCCAAATACGGAAGTAGATGGCATCATCGGCATCGCGGAGTTTGGCCGACCAGCCAGCATGCCCGCCGCCTGCGCGTCACTGCGCGGATCGCACTTTCCGTTTGGCCCGACGCCGCCACGAATCATCACGCTCCCCACCAGGCCGCCGAGCCCGTGGCCGCGGTCGGCTACGACCTCCGATGCTGCTCCGGCCGGCATCGTCAGGGGCGGTGCCGCTTGCGTCGAAGCGACGGCGATCGACGGCGCGGGCGCGGAAGACGCAGCAACAGCGACAGGCAGCGGCGCATTTGTCACCAGTGACGCGATCGCTGCGCGCGTGACCGTTGCCGCGTCGGTGTGGTTCGGTGCCGTGTGGCTCGCGTGACGCGCGTGCTCGGGTGACCGCGCCTGCACGCTGCTCTTGGATTGTTCGATCTCGGACACGAAGCGCATGCGCTGGTACGGCCGGGGTGCGCTCGCGAGATCCATCGTGGCGGACGACGGCTGCGCTGTCCTTGCCCGCGTCGCCGTTGGCGCATCGTGCTGCCTGTTGCAGGCAGTGAGTCCGGCGGCAAGAGCGATTGTTGCGACTAGGTAGTGCGTGCGCATGGCTGTCCCCATTGGGTCGTCGTGCCGTGGGATATGTCAACTGCGTGGACGCCAATGCACGGTGGGGGAATTGGCGTACCGAAGGATGCTCGTGGGCAGCACCTCGCGCAATGTATCCATTTTTGGACACCTTGCCGATCGCACCGGCCCACCCCGAGCTTTGCGCTGACCAGACGAACCGAGCCATTCATGAGCAGAGTTGCACAGAGGGTCCACTTCGCATGCGCGGCCGCAGCACTGTTGGCCTTTCTCGCCTGCGCGACTCCTGAACGCGCCCCGATCTCCAAGGGACAACGGGACGCCATCGCAGACACGCTGCAAGTCGCCATCACCAAGGCATATGACCTGGGCGCACCGGGCGATCCCGTCGCACGACTGATGAGCTTGTATCCGGCCGAAGGACCGGTCATTTCGGCGAGCGGTGGACAGGTCATCACCTCCCGCGACACGCTCCAGGCAGGCATCCGCGCATTCTGGGACAACGTCGGCCGGAACATGCGCAACCCGAAGTGGACGTGGGGTGCCATGCACGTGGACGTCCTCGCGCCTGACGCGGCTGTACTCACCACGACGTATAGCGTGTCGCACCTCACGCCACGTGGGGAACCACACGTCATCGCCGGCGCATGGACCGCAGTGTTTCAGCGACGTGCGGGGAAGTGGGTCATCGTGCAGGAACACCTGTCGGACGTAACAACAACTGCAGGAAGATAGGACGATAGGAAAATAGGACGAGCGAATCTCCTATCCTCCTATCCTCCTATCCTCCTATCCTCCTATCCTCCTGTAACCTCTCCATTCTCCCAGCGCCCAGTGACCTCGAAACGCCTCGGTGTCGGATTCATCGGCAGCGGATTCAACGCGAAATTCCACATGCTCGGCTGGACCGGAGTGCGGGACGCAGACGTGCTCGGCGTCTGGAGCCCGAATGCCGCGAATGCTGCAGCCGCAGCGCGATACGCGAATGAGCTCGACGTCGGCGCGGCGCGATCGTACGCATCCATCGGTGACATGGTCGCCGACCCGGCGATCGATGCGATCTGGCTGACGGGGCCGAATCACGCCCGCATCGAGAACGTCCAGGAAATCGTGCATGCGGTGCTGAGCGGGCGCGGGTCGCTCGTTGGCATCGCGTGCGAGAAACCGCTGGCTCGCAACGTGGCCGAAGCGAAGGAGGTGCTTCGACTCGTGCAGAGCGCGGGACTTCAGCATGGTTATCTCGAGGACCAGGTCTTCGCGCCGCAGATCGACGCGGGTCGCGCCCTCCTCTGGGCACGCGGCGCTGCAACGACGGGCCGTCCCTACCTCGCGCGCGCGGCCGAGGAGCACAGCGGGCCGCACACGCCGTGGTTCTGGAAGGGAGAGCTGCAGGGCGGCGGCGTGCTCAACGACATGATGTGCCACTCGGCACTCGTCGTCCGGCATCTGCTGACCAAGCCCGGCGATCCGCTCGCCACCGTGCGTCCCGTTCGCATCACGGGGCACATCGCGTCGCTCAAGTGGACCCGCCCCGCCTATGCGCAGAAGCTCGCGAAGGAGCAGCCGGGCACGGACTACCTGAAGACGCCGAGCGAGGACTTCGCCAGCGCGACCATCGAATTCGAGACGAGCGACGGCTACACGGTGCTCGGCGAAGTTTCGACGTCGTGGAGCTTCGTCGGCGCGGGGCTCCGGTTGTCCGCCGAGTTGCTGGGCCCGGAATATTCGATGGCGTGGAACTCACTCGACTCGGGCCTGAAGCTCTTCTTCAGCCGCGAAGTGAAAGGCCGCGCGGGGGAGGATCTGGTCGAGAAGCAGAACGCGGAGACGGGCCTGATGCCGGTCGTCGCGAATGAGGCCGCGGCGTATGGCTACGAGGCCGAGGATCGTCACTTCGTGCGGTGCTTTCTCGGGAAGGAGAAGCCGTTGCTCACGCTCGAGGATGGCGTCGAGGTGATGCAGATGCTCATGACGGCGTACCAGAGCGCGGAGGAGGGCAGAACGATCGCGTATCCGCCGCCGGGCATCGATACGTTCGTGCCCGCCGTCGCTCGCGGGACATGGAAGCCGAAGAACCAGGGATGATAGGATGATAGAATGATAGGAGGCCGAGCATGGCGAAAAAGTCCGGTGGCGCTTGGTACTTTCTCGTCGGGACGCCCGTGACGCCGTGGTACGTCATCTCCGTAAGCCGGAATTGAGCGTGACGGCAACCTTCAGGTGGCGCGGCAGACTTTCATCAACGCGTTTCCGTGACGCTGCGCTCGGCCGCGATTGTTTCCAGCTCATGTGTCAACCGTCGGCCCACGCTCGTCCAGTCGTAGCGCTCCTGTGCGGTGCGACTCAGCACGTCCTTGTAGCGAACACCGAATCGCAACGCCGTGGACACGTTCTTCACGATGTCGGCGGCAGTATCCAACGGGTTGAGCTTCATCGCCTCGGCGATGTCGGGAGGGAACAGCTCCGCGATGGAGTCGATGCTGGCCTTCATCCCGCCGAAGTAGGTACCGAGAGGGAAGCAGCCCGACGCGAGCGACTCGAGAAATACGAGTGGCCCGGCCTCCTTCACGATGGACGGGAACATTCCCGCGTCGCAGCACGGAAAGAGATACTTCAGCTCGTTGTGCGTGAGATACCCCGTGAAGATCACGCGGTCCGACCGCACATGCTCTCGCGCTGTCGCGAAGTACGCGTCGAGCTCCCCGCGTGACTCCAGGTCGCGAAAGAAAAGCTGCACCTTGCCGAGTGCCTGGCTTCCTCCAGCGCCGCCAGGTTCGCCCTCGAGCAGCCGCCCGCATTCGACGATCCGCTCCACGAGCGCACGATCGCCATGCTCGAGTGCCCACACGAACGCTTCCATCACTTCCCGCAGTGGGCCGTGCCCCACGAGGATGAGGCGAACTCCCGGATCCTCGGCGAGAATCAGCGGCAGCGCCGCGAGTCCGGATTGCACACCCTTCGCCGAGATCAGCCGGCCTACGTAGAGCAGTATGGCATCGTGCTCCCAGTCGACCTGCTGCAGCTTCTCTTCGACGTCCTCGTCGGGCGCCTTCATGTCGTACTTGATGCTCGTGAGCGCCTGACGCAGCGACTCCGTGTCGCCGGCAAGCCGCACGCGTTCCAGCATTTCGGTCAGCTGGCCCGGCTTTCGTCCGCGCGCCAACGGCGCAAGCGCATTCCAGAAGCGGCCCATCTTCTCGCGCCGCCGTTCGCGTGGCACTGGGGAGAATTCCGCCGTATGAACGCCGAGCGGCAGCACACTGAACTTCTCGTTGAGATCGGTGACGCCAGGCAACAGGTTGGCGACGCGCTGGCGGACTTCCTCACCGAGAACGAAGACGTGCGCGGCATCGATGAACGCGCTGGTTGCGTAGGCCTTGCAGCGGGGGTCGGGCTTCACCGCATACTCCAGCGCGCTCCCATGTGGCATCACGGCGTACGGCACGCCGGTCGCCCGCCGCACCCGTTGCGCGACGACTGACATCAGCACCGCGTGATTCGCGTGCATCGCGGTCACGCCATGCTCCTCCACGACCCGCGTCACCACGCGCACATTCTTCTCGACGTACGACTCGATCTCCGCGTCGGAGAGGTCGACCATCGGCACGACGTTCGGGTACTCGTCGTACTTGTCCCACACGTACACGGGGAGCGTATCGCCGAGCTGCGGCTTATGCATGATGCACTTGCCGGGGTAAGGCACGTCGCGGACGAACATCGTCTCTACACGACCGTCCTCGTGATAGCGGTAAGCTTCCGCGATGCACGCATACAGCTCGGGATGTGGCTCCTGACACACCAACTGGACGGTGTGACCGTCGGTACAGAGCGATTCGATGACAGATCGCGTCCAGAGATTGCTTCCGGAGCCTTCGAGCAGATAGCCGTGCAGGATACAGATCATCGCGCGTCTCCGACCAGTGAAACTCTAGTCGCACATGGCAAGAATCGGCGCGGACGCGATTGTCGCCGAGACGCCGCACGCAGTATTGCCCCGCACGGCTGAGCCTTACAGCTCGGCGATGCGCTCCTGCCTGTTACGATGACCACGTCCCCTGGGCTCATCGCCACGATGGGAGCGCGACAAGGCCGTGATCCGCGACACGATCTCGGCCTTCGTCACGAGCGGGTCGCTGGCATACCCGGGATGCTCCTTCCAGATGATCCGGGCGAGCGCGAGGGGGTCGCCATCGGGGACATCCGCCAGCCATTCCATGAGAAATGCCGTGATGTCCGCTTCCTCGCGGGCGCGCACGGCGATCGTCGAATGGTCCAGTTCGGACGGTGCGGCCGAGAACGAGATGTCGTAGCCGACGCCGAGCACCTTCTGAAAAATCCAGGCGGTGCGCTGGATGTGAAAGTCGGAGGTGACAACGCGGATCGATGTCCAGTCATTCGGCTCGAGGTAGTCGCGGAGCACGAAGTACGCGTTGCCGATGGTGTCCCGAGACCGTTCCTCGACGAGGAGCGCATCGCGAGGCAGCCCGAGCTCCACGGCGTAGTCCGCCATCGAACCCGCCTCGGTGACGGACGGAACGGCGTCTGTCATGAGGCTGCATCGTCCGCTGAAGATGATGCGGGGCGCGGTGTTCCACGCGAACAACTCGGCGGCGCGCTCGACGCGCTGTTTCGCCAGCAGGGGCAGGGACCCGTCAGGGTCGATGCCGCGTCCGAGGACCACGAGTGCGTCAGCGCGATAGGGAAGCATCCGCGCAGTCTACTCGAACGAGTGCAGAGGGAGAAATATCCGCCACGCGTAGTCGTTGCTCGCGGACAGACAAGTCAATTCTTCGAAGCTTTTGCAGCGTCTTCTGCGATTGCGCAGCCTGCGTCCTTCTGCGTCCGCCGTTTCCTGCTTTTCGCGAGATGCCAGCAGCTTCACGCGCCAGTCAGTTTCCCGCCGCCAGCCAGGGATCCTTCGCGAGCCAATCTGTATCCGGCGCGAAGAGGAACACCATTCCGCCATCGGCCAGCTTGGGCAGCAACCGCTGCGCCCGCGCCGACTCCATGGCGGGGCAGCCCTGGCTGCGTCCGGCGCGCGTGGGCGTCACGTACGGCGCGCCGTGCGCGACCACCCGGCGGGCAAGCGCGTTGTCGTTGAAGCCACTCGATACACCCTCGAGGCGCAGTCCCACCGAGCGGTATTCGCCGCCACCCATGTGGCCATGGAAGTCATACGTCGATTGCGCGACATACAGGCCGAGCGACGTTGCATAGCTGTTCGAGGCGTTCGAGAATCGTGTGGGCACGCCGAACTGGCTCGTGGATGATCCTCGACCGTGCGCCACCATGAACGGACCATCCACGACCGTCAGCGTCGCCATGTCGAACAGGTATCCACGCTTCTCGGTGCTCGGCAGCCCGTAATCCACGAAATACAGATACGGCTTCTGCACCTTCTCCGGGTGCGCTGTTTTGTACGCGAAGTAGCTCTTGAACGCCGACTCGAGCGCCACCGGGCGGCTCAGCGGCCGCACGACGCCGCTGAATGCATCGAGTGCGGTGCGCGTTACTTCGGCAATCGTCGTCGCTGGTGTCGTAGCGGAAACCGTCGCCGCCATCGCCGCTTTCGGGCTCACAAAGTCGACGGCGGCCGTGAGGATGGGGCCAGAAGAATTTGGACGTGGCGCGATGTGGGCAGCCGCAACGATTACGGCACTCGTCGCCACGAGCAGCTTCTGGATGAGTTTGCCTGACGGCATATACACCAATGTTGGCTACGGGACTCTGCGCGACAGGTGGGTGATCGCGCGGTACGGAGGAGCGATGATACGTCAGCAGGACTGCGCGAATCTCAATGCGCAACGAGATAGACGGTAGACGTGACATTCAACGGCTCACCGCCGCGTTTCGCTGCCCTGTTCAGGTCGCAACAGAGCGACCTCGACCGCTGAATTCCCACTCGCGTTGCTCGCGCACGGCGGTACACCACCACATCATTCGCGCTCTTCCAACCAAGCTCAAATGCGCATTCGACTTTCTCTCCCGCTCGTGCTCGCAGCGTGTGCCGCCGCCAGCGCGTGCAGCTCATCGACGCCGGAAGCTGCGCCTGTGCCAGCGATGGCTCCAGCCGCCGTAGTCGCCTCCGCGCAGCAGCGCACGCGCGACTCCCTCGCCACGGATGCGGTCCGCAACGACTGGGCGGGCCTGCGGCGCTATCGCGCCGCCAACGCCGCACTCGCCGCTCCGGCGCCTGGTGAAAGTCGCGTCGTGTTCTACGGAAACTCCATTACCGATGCATGGGCGCGGTACTTCCCGAGCATGTTTCCGGGCAAGCCCTACATCGGCCGCGGAATCAGTGGGCAAACCACGCCGCAGATGCTCGTTCGATTCCGGCAGGACGTCGTGGCGCTTCATCCGCGCGCGGTCGTGATTCTCGCCGGCACGAACGACATCGCCGGCAATACCGGGCCGTCCACCCTCGAGATGATCGAGGACAACTTCATGTCGATGGTCCAGATTGCGAGGGCGCATCACATCAAGGTCGTGCTCTCATCGGTCTTGCCCGTCTACGACTACCCGTGGAAGCCCGGTCTCCAGCCCGCGCCGAAGATCATCGCGCTGAATGCGTGGATGAAGCAGTATGCGAGCGATGTCGGGGAGACCTACCTGGATTATCACAGCGTGATGAAGGACGCGCGCGACGGCCTGCCGCCGAACCTCGCGAACGACGGCGTGCATCCGACCGACGCGGGCTATCGCATCATGGCGCCGCTGGTCGAAGCAGCGATAGCGAGGGCACTCTCTTCCCCCTGAGAGTGCCCCCTGCCGTGCGAGCTTCAGGATCCAAGTCCCCCCAAAATCTTTCCGAGCATCCCGCCGATCTGCGGCGATCCCGATGCCGCATCCTGCGCTGCCTGCTGGAGGCTGCCGGCCAGCCCGCCGTTCGGCTGTTGAGCGGGGGCCGCCTCCTGGTGCTTCGACATCGCACGTATGATGAACGGAGCCAGGATAAGCAGCAACTTGCCTGCCTTGCCCGCGTCGAGACCCGACGATTGCTGCACTCCATCCTGCACTGTCGAGTGGTGTTGGCCAAGGATGCTGCCGAGGACACCGCCGATACCACCGAGCGCGCCGCCACCTCCGCCCAGTGCCCCAATCGCGCTCTGAAGGGCGCTTTCCCCGCCAGGCTGCTGCGCCGTGCTGGCCATGCCGCCGAGCATCATCGGCAGCGCTGACGAGATCGCCTGCTCGGTCGTTGCCGGATCGGCGCCGAGCTGTTGGCTGATGTCCTTGATGCCGTTTTGCCCTAGCTCCTGCTTCACGAGGTCGATGAGACTCATGTGCGTTTCGCGATGAGGGTGAATTACTGGCCGCGCCTTGAGCGGAATGCCCCGCACACGGCAAACAGCGCGCCTCTGACAGACGGGGTCGGCGCGCTGGCCCGCCGAGTCCGCATTCCGTAGAATGATCTCACCGCCACCAACCGCGTCCCTTCCCACAAATCATGTATCACACCTCACGTCTCGCGCTCGTCGCGTTCGCGCTCGCGCCATCCGCCGCGCCCTTGCAGGCGCAGGCGCCGCCGCCAGGCCCCGCTACGCTCAGCAGTCACCAGCGTCTCGCACACGCGGTCTACAAGGAGCTCGTCGAGACCAACACCGTGGACTCCGTCGGTTCGGTGACGACGGCCGCCGAGGCGATGGCTGTCCGTTTCCGCGCCGCGGGTTTTCCTGCGCAGGACGTTCGCATTCTCGTTCCCGACGGCAAGCCCACCAAGGGCAATCTCGTCGTGCGCCTGCACGGGCGAGGCGGACCGCAGGCGCGCAAGCCAGTGCTTCTCCTCGCGCACCTCGACGTCGTCGCGGCAAGGCGCAGTGACTGGCCGCGCGACCCATTCACTCTCTTCGAGGAGAACGGCTACTTCCTCGGCCGCGGCACCTCGGACGACAAGGCGATGGCGTCCATCTTCGTCGCCAACCTGCTGCGCATGAAGGCCGAGGGGTACGTGCCGGATCGCGACATCATCCTCGCGCTCACTGCCGATGAGGAAGGGGGCGATGCGAACGGCGCGAGCTTCCTCGTGGCCGATCATCGCCCGCTGATCGACGCGGCGTATGCAATCAACGAAGGCGGCGGCGGCACGCTGGTTGGCAACACGCCGCTGTTCCATACCGTGCAGGCGACCGAGAAAGTGTACGTCGACTTCACAATGAGCGCGGCGAACACGGGCGGGCACTCGAGCGTACCGCGCCCGGACAACGCCATCTATCAGCTGTCGCAGGCACTATTGAACATCTCGCGCTTCCAGTTTCCCGTGGAGCTGAACGAGATCACGAAGGGATTCTTCGAGCAGACCGCGCGGGTCGAGCCCCGTGCGGACGTTGCCGCGGCGATGCGCGCCATCGTTGCCGATCCTCGTGATGCCGCCGCGAATGCCGTCCTCTCGAGGGACGCGCGCTATTCGTCGATGCTGCGTACGAGCTGTGTGGCGACGCGGCTCGCCGGTGGACACGCGAACAACGCGCTGCCGCAGTCGGCCACCGCCAACGTGAACTGTCGCGTGGCGCCGACGTCGAATGGAGATGCGGTCCGCACTGCCCTCACGAGGGCGGTGGGCGACACGGGTGTGCACGTCGATTTCCTCACCACGGTGCAGAAATTCGGGCGCACGCCCACGCCGATCGACCCCCAGCTGCTCGGTGCCATCACCGACCTCACGCACCGCATGTGGGGAAGCATCCCGGTCATCCCCACGATGTCGACGGGCGCAACGGATGGCGCGCATCTTCGCGCTGCCGGCATTCCCACGTACGGCGTGAGCGGCCTGTTCATGCAGTCCGGTGAGGGCAATGCACACGGCCGCGACGAGAAGATGCGCGTGAAGTCGTATTACGAGGGGCTCGACTTCCTCGACCAGCTTGTGCGCCAGGTCACGTCCGCCCCTCGTCCTTAGGCGTACCGAAGCGGTGCGCGGGTGGCGATCTTTCTCGCATGACGCATCGTCGCCTGCATCCGCTACGCATCGCGCTCTGCGCATGCGCACTCATCGTCACGCGCGGTGCGAGTGCACGTGCACAGGGCGCAGCAGTGACCTCGCGCGCGCAACAGCCGGCGGTATCGGTGAAGCCGTCCAGCGGTCCGATGGGCAGCCTGGAACTGACGCCCGAGCAGAAGCAGCAGCTGTCCGCCCTCGCCGCGAAACATGCTGAGGAAGGCAAGGTCACAGGGGAGCTCTTCCAGACCGACCCTTCCGAAGCGATGAAGCGCATGGTTGCGCTTCGCGCAAAGATGCAGAAGGAGATCCGCACCGTGCTTACGCCCGAGCAGCGCGCGATCTTCGATCGCAATGTGGCCGAGATGAACGCGCAGATGGATGCCCACCGGCCGGCAGCTCCGCGCTGACGCGTCCGGCACGGGCAAGCGATGCATCGTGTGGGGTGACATCAGTCGCGCCGCCTTGCGCGATCGGACCTCGCGGCGGCGCGCCGTGTAACACACGCAGAGGCGCCGTCGCACCCATCGACCATTCGAACAATGACTGATACAGGCAAGGGGCCCGGCGACGATGCCGGCTGCGGCGGTTGCTCGCTGCACGATGCGATGAGCGCGCCCGCGGCGATCGAGCGGCGCGCGTTCCTCCGTGCCGGCGCTATGGCGCTTGCGTCGCTCGGCGTACTCGGACCAATGACGCGCACGGCCGGGGCAATGGCTCCGCGCGAGATGCAACCGCTCGATGCACGCGCAGGCGACAAGGCAGCGGAGAAACGCTATTCGAGCCCCGCCGCGGACGGCGTGACGTTCGATAAGGACAACGGCGTGATCATCGCGCGCGTCGGCACGAAAGTATACGCCTTCTCACTTTCCTGCCCGCACCAGAATACGGCGCTGCGGTGGAACGCGGACGATCAGCAGTTCACCTGCCCGAAGCACAAGTCGCACTACAAGCCGGACGGTGCATTCATCGACGGCCGCGCCACGCGCGACATGGACCGGCTGGCCATCAAGCGCGACGGTGCGTCCCTCGTGGTGGATGTCGACGTGCTCTATCAGCAGGATCTCAATACGGCGCAGTGGACGGCCGCTTTCGCAACCGTGTGAGCAGATGACAGCATTGAACGCCCTGTGGCCGGTGTGAAGCTTGCACCGCACGGTGCAGTCCGCCTTGGCATGGGGCCAGGCGGCGTGCGGATCGGATACCAGGCAGGGGAATGATGATCGAGTCGTCACTACAGTCGGCAGGCGATCCGGATGCGGATCAGCGTCACGAGTCGAATGATCGGCCGACCATGGCCGGTGTCACCGTCCGCGAAGATGACATCGAGACGGTAAAGGGCATTCGCCTCGTCGCGTGGCTCTTTCGCGGCATGGCGGTCCTTCTCGTCCTCCTCGCCGCGATGCAGATCATCTCCGCCGTCACGGCGACTGTGGCGCTGTCCGTCGGCGTGCTCGTGGCGGAGATAGTACGGCTCATCATTTTCGCCGGGCTCCTCTGGGTGATCGGTGATCTCGCGGTGCTGTTGATCAAGTCCCACTACGACATTCGCGCCCAACGCATTCTCGTAGCGCGCATCGAGTACATGATGCGCCAGATGGGCGAGGCCGAGGGCAAGCTGCCACCGGCGTCTGACGGCACCCGTGCGGATCGTGGGAGGTAGCATCGCGCGACTCGGCCACTGGTCGAGGACCGCGGTCGTCGCCTCCCTTGCCGCCGCTGTGACTCCGCTTGCGTCGGGCGCAGGCGGTGTGTGGGTTCCCGTGCTGCACGCGCAGGGCAATCCTCTCGCCGGCAAGCGACTGTACGTCGACCCGAACTCCGCGGCGCAACGCCAGGCAGAAACGCTGCGCCGCTCGCGGCCGCAGGATGCCGCGCTGCTCACGCAGATCGCGAATCAACCCGTGGCGCGCTGGCTCGGCGGATGGGTCGGCAACATTGGTCGCGAGGTGGACAATGCCGTGTCCACCATCACGGGCGCCGGTTCTCTCCCGGTCTTCGTCGCCTACAATATCCCCGGACGGGATTGCGGGCAGTACTCGGCTGGCGGCGCCAACGGCAGCGATGCGTATCGCGCCTGGATTCGCTCGTTTGCCGATGGGCTACGCCGACGTCAGTCGCTCGTGGTGCTGGAGCCCGATGCGCTGGCGGGCATGGACTGCCTGAACGCGTCGGGACAGCGGCAACGCATTGCACTCCTGCGCGATGCGGTCCAGGTGCTCAAGGCGCAGCGCGCGAGCGTCTACATCGACGCGGGCAACGCACGCTGGAAGTCCGCCGACGTCATGGCCGACCGCCTGAAGCAGGCGGGCGTGGGGGACGCGGATGGATTCTCGCTCAACGTGTCGAACTATATCGACAATGCGGCCAACATCGCGTTCGGCGAGCGCGTTTCTCGGGCGCTGGGCGGGAAGCACTTCATCATCGATACAAGTCGCAACGGCCTCGGCAGTACCAAGGACTGGTGCAACGCGCGCGGGCAGGCCCTCGGCGTCGCGCCGACGACGAACACCGGTCATCCGCTGGTGGACGCATTCCTGTGGATCAAGCAGCCGGGCGAATCCGACGGCACGTGCCAGGGCGGCCCGAAGGCCGGCTCGTGGTGGACAGACATTGCGCTCGAATTGAGCCGAGCGGCGTCAACCCTGACGAAGGGCATCGTCCGCTAGGGCTCGCCAGGCTGCTGGCGCAGCACCCTCCCGCGCAGTATAGTCGCCCCCTGTAGCTGATCCGTGTTCGTTTCAGTCGGCCCAATTTCACGACTGGAGACAACCATGTCGATGTCAGTTCCGCCCCGCGACGATAACGCGTCGTCCGCACTTTCCGCGCTGCCCATTACGGCGCTCGGAGACGAAAACGCCCTGAAGCAGGCGTTTCTCACGCACTATCCCGCACTCAGCAAGGAAGCGCAGCTCGGCCTCGGCGACGATGCGATTGCGCTGGTTCCCAAGGTGGTGGAGGGAGCATTCGTCCGCGCGTGGGACGCGCGAGGGAAGCTCAGGACCGTCGATGACCTCAATGCCTTTCTCATCGACGATGTCCATCACGCGGCCGCCCGCGCACTCAGTCGCCGAGCGGCCGCGCATCGTTTCGGGGGCACCGCGCCGCACGAGGCGCATGTGGTGTCGGGGGAAGTGAACCCGGAACAGTCGTGGATGCACATCCAGCACGCGCTGCATGGCGAGGAGCACAGTTCGTCGACGCTGGCCGCGGTCGCCGCGGCGTCGCGACACGAGGCAGCGGATCACATTGGCGCCGTCGGGAAGTCGAAGTCGATCGTGCTGGCCGCAACACTCGGCGCGGTGGCCATCGCGGCGGTGGTTGCCGGCATGTTCGCGATGGACCAGGCGGCCGCCAAGGTGAAGGTGACCAAGGCACTCGGCGCATCCGACGTCCGCGTGATCAACACACCGGCGGGGCGTGCCGGAACGATCGCCCTGGGCGACGGCAGCACTGCGCACATGGCACCGGAATCGAAGCTCACGATCCCCAAGGATTTCGGACCGACGCTTCGTGGCGTGGGCGTCGAGGGCGCTACGACCTTCGACGTAGCGAAGGGCCTGCCGCAGCAGTTCGAGGTGCACGCGCGAAACGCGATCGTCCTGGCGACGGGCACGTCGTTCACAGTGAGTGCCTATCCGGCGGACTCGCAAGTGATCGTGGTGGTGAGTGAAGGTGCGGTGGACGTGAAACTGGGCGAGGTCGTCCGGTCGGTGGGAGCGGGTGCAGGTCTCGTGGTGCACGACAACGGCACGATGCGCGTGGCGACTGCCGAGGAGCGCGATGAGGGCTCGGGCTGGATGACTGGAACGCTTGCGCTCCAGAACCGATCGTTGAAGGACGCGCTCGCGCACATCAAGCGGTGGTACGGATATGAAATCAGGGTTCCGCACGATTCGTTGCTCGCGCGGAAGGTGACGATGCGTGCGTCGCTGGATTCGGGCATGCAGGCTATCCGGCTCGTTGAACAGAGCAGTGGGCTCGAGTTCGGCTATGCTGGCCAGAACATGGTGTTTCGTGAGCGAGGCACTGGCGGGGCGAAGAAGAAGTAGCGAATACCCGCCGCCGGATCACGAGCGACGTTGAGACTCGCGGCCCCCATCGCGCGCTTCTTCTGGCCGCTGGAACGCAAGCTGCCGCTGTTGATCGCGGCGTTGCTCTGCGCAGTGGTGGGCGTGTTCGGCTGGCTTGCGCGCGAGGAACTGGAGCACGCGTTCGAGGCCGCGGCGGCGGACAGGCTGGTTGCCGCGGCTCACCGCATGTCGGCATTGCTGGTCGAATCGGCGGCGACGGTCCGGAGGGACGGAGCCGCGTTCGCGCGCAATCCCGCGGTCGCTGCACTGCTCACGGGAGAGGCGCATGCAGCGCGTGCATCCGCCACCGACCTCCTGGGCGCCCTGCAGCCCGAGGCGACCCAGGGCGCGTCGCGCGCCCTCTGGACGGCGGACTGCACGCGCATCGCGGCCAGCGGATCGCTTGCGCGCAGTCCGGCCCTGATGACCTGCCCCGCGCGGGCCTCCGGTGGAGCGCACGCATACGGGCTGCAGCCTTTCTCCGCTTGGGGCGACAGTGTCATGTACGTGCTCGTGCAGCCGGTCGTGCGTGCCGGCGACACGCTCGGCTTCTACGTGCAGTCCCGTGTGATTGGCGCCGGATCGTCCGCGCGGGTGCTCGCGGGCCTGCTGGGGCGCGACGCCAGTCTCCTGATCGGCAACGCCAATGGGGATGCGGTGTGGTCGAATCTCGCGAGGCGTGTCGACGGCCCTTCCACCGCCGCGTCGCGCGACATTGTTGAACGCTACCGCCCGAACGGCGGTGCACCGCAACTCGGCGTCCTGCTGGACGTGCCGTCGACCCCATGGGTGGCATGGGCGCAGATGCCGGTCGCCAGCGCGATGGGCGGCCTCAACGCGCCGCTGCGCAACGTGGCAGTGCTCGCGGTGTTGTGCATCACGGTAGGCGTATTCTGCGCGTGGCTCCTGAGCCGTCACGTCACCGCCCCGATCGCGGAGCTGACCCGCGCGGAGGAGGAGTTCGCGGAAGGGAATTACGCGCGCCGGGTGGCGACGAATCGCCGGGACGAGCTTGGACAATTGCTGATGTCGTTCAACGTGATGGCGGAGCGCGTGCAGGCCGCGAGCCGCGAGCGTCAGTCGGCGCAATCGCTGCTCGATGAAGTGCTGTCACAGGCGCCGGTGGGCATCGCCGTCTTCGACGGTGCGATGCGCTTCGCGCGCGTCAACGATGCTTTCGCCGTGATGAATGGCCAGCCGGTCGAACGACATGTCGGCCTGCATGTGAGCGACATGCTGCCCTCGATGGCGCCGATGGTGCAAGCGCACGTGGCCCGCGTGCTCGCGACCGGGAGCGCAGTCACGAACGAGCTCGCCCGGGGTGCGGAAGGCGCGGGAGTCGAGCGGTACTGGATGGGCAGCTACTTCCCTGTGCGTGGTCCTGGCGGCGAAGTCACCGGTGCGGGGGCAGTCCTGGTGGATACCACGGCGCACGTCGAGCTCGAGGCGCAGTTGCGCCATGCGCAGAAGATGGATGCGGTGGGACGTCTCGCGGGCGGCGTTGCGCACGACTTCAACAACCTGCTGACCGTCATCAGCAGTTACAGCGAAATGGCGTTGCAGAGTCTGGACCCTGAGGCCGAGCTGCATGGGGACATGCAGGAGATCCACAACGCCGCCGACCGCGCTGCTCGCCTGACGAGGCAGTTGCTCGCGTTCAGCCGCAAGCAGGTCATGACGCCGGAGGTTCTCGACCTCAATCGGGTTGCCTCCAACATGGAACGCATGCTACGGCGACTGATTGGCGAGGACATCGCGCTCGTTCTCGAGACGGCGGCGGCGCTCGGCTGCGTTTGCGCCGACGCCGGTCAGCTCGAGCAGGTGATCCTGAACCTCGCCCTCAATGCGCGCGATGCGATGCCCAACGGCGGGCGCCTCGTGGTCGGGACCGCCGACGAGAACGTTGCGACCGATCTCGACGTGGGCTCGGTGACGGTGCGCGCGGGCGAGTACGTCACGCTCAGCGTCAGCGACACAGGCACCGGCATGAGCGACGAGACGAAGGCGCACCTGTTCGAGCCATTCTACACCACGAAGGGAAGTGGCCTCGGTACGGGGCTCGGCCTCTCTACGGTGTACGGGATCATCAAGCAGTCCGGTGGTGAGATCGCGGTAAGGTCCGTTGAAGGAAAGGGTTCCACGTTCGTGGCATACCTTCCGCGCGTACCCGCCTCGCCCGCCTGACACGCTAGCTTGAGGCATGTCCTCGAAACGATCTTCGCCAGCTGAGGAGCTGGCCAACAGCCTCACCCACGGATTCGGGCTCGCGATGGCATTGGTGGCCGCGCCGGTCCTCATCGTCGTCGCGGTGAGCACGAGGGACGCGTGGCGCATTGTGGCGGCGAGCATCTATGCGGCCACGTTGGTAATGCTGTATGCCGCATCGACGCTGTATCACTCGGTTCGCACTGCGGCGCGCAAGGAAGTCTGGCAGCGGGTGGATCATGCGGCGATCTACCTGCTCATTGCGGGCACCTATACGCCGTTCACGCTCATCAGCCTGCGCGGCGCCTGGGGGTGGAGTCTCTTCGGATTTGTCTGGGTCCTCGCCCTGGCGGGCGTGCTCTTGAAGAGCAGGTTCGGGGTGCGACTGCCGGCGCTGTCCACCTGGATCTATCTGGGCATGGGGTGGGTGATCGTCATCGCGTTGCGACCGCTGTCACTGCATGTGGCGCCGGCGGGGATCTGGTGGCTGGCGGTGGGCGGTGCGCTCTACACCGGCGGCGTGGTGTTCTATGTTTGGGAGCGGATTCGCTATAGCCACGCGGTCTGGCACCTGTTCGTGCTGGGCGGCAGCATGGCGCACTTTGCGGCGGTGCTGTGGTATGCGCTCCCTGTGCCGGTCACGTAAGGCGCGCACAGCGGGCGGGCGAACAATTCGATCCGCTGTTCCCGCACTTGCAGATCGTAACCAACAACGCAACAAGGACAAGCAATGAACAAGCGCATCAGACGGAAACAGATCCGGCGGCTCCTCCTCATCGAGCTCGCCGCGCAGTTCGCGGACCCCGCGGATGCCGTGGTGTGGCTCGAGACGCCACTTGATACACTCGAGGGCCGTACGCCGCGCCAGACGATCGCCGCTGGCGAGATCGAGCGCGTGACCCTGCTCCTCGACGAGCTCAAGTCCGGCGCTTCGGGCAAGGCAATGCATTCACATTAAACATTTGCACCCGCGTATATTGGCCTCAATGCTGCACTGGAGGACGCCATGGCGCATCGAGAATATGTCGACAGCCAGCGAATGAACTGGATGGTGTGGGAGGTCATCCCCACGTCCGAGGAGCGTCGTACGCTGCGTGAACGTCGCGTTGCTCCGCGCGATAACCAGGACCGCCGCAAACGCCACGAGGCCCGGCTCAGGCCGAGCGAAGGGGAGAGCGGGGGATGGCTCGTGTTCGAGTCCGTCGCCGGAAAAAAGCGCCTCCGCCCCATTCCCCGTGACTGGCACATGGCATCGCCCGCCGAACTCGAGTCGATGTGTGCACGCGCCGAGCGCGCGTCGCGGGCGTCTCGTCGACTGGTGGAATAGTCAGCTACACGAAGCGGACAGCCGGCGCGCGGTGGGCGACGACGGGAACAACTGTCGCGCCGCATTCGCATGCGGGCGCGCGTGACGGCAGTCGCCGCGTCCGAGGTAGAGCTGCGCAAGCCGTGCATGTATGCGGTAGCTCCCCGGATCCATCGTGGACGCGCGTTCCAGTGACGTCGCCTTCGAGCTGGTGGCATAGAGAGACATTGCCATCAGCTGCGCGGTGCTCCGCAGCACGATCACGCCAGCGAGTGCGGAAATCATCACGAGCGCCAGCACCCGTCGCGGTGCACTGATCTCGATCGCTCGCCGTTCTCGCGACGGAGGTGCCACTGTCCCGAGCAGGGACCACGCGATCAGCGCGGGTATCGGCAGGAGAAGCACCGCATCGAACGCACCAACGATGACGACGATCACGAGTGTGGCGAGAAAGACCGCCGCGCCGAATCGCGCCTCCGAACCCAGCGCGCCAGCGAGCCCCCGCATTCCATCCGCGAAGAGCGCGAGCACCGCGAGCCCCAACAGCGTGAGCGACATGGGTCCCCGCTCCGCGAGGAAGGCGACCCAGTCGCTGCTTGGCCATGGGTTCGACGTCATGCCGTCCTGACCGAGCGACGGATCGTTGGTTGACGCGTATCGAGGATATACCACGGGCCAGTTGCCTGGTCCGACGCCGAGCAGCGGATGGTGAAGCGTCATCCTGAGCGAGTTGCCGTACTGGATCAGTCGTCCGTGACCACTCCCCCCTTTGTAGTTCACCATGCTGTGCGCGGTGTCCGCATAGGGGGAGTCACTCTTCCAGTCGAGGGTATTCGGGAGGACCAACGACGCACCCGCGCCGGCGATCGCGGCCACGAGTAGCACGACGAAGCGGCGCATGCGCATTGTGCCGTCCGAGCGACGCATCGCGATGATGCCAGTGACCAACATCACTATGAGGCCCACGAGCAACGCAAGCCACGCAGCTCGACTGCGAGAGAGGACGAGTGCGGCGGCGACGAGTGCGATGCCGCCACACCAGCGCAGCAGGACCGCGCGCGACGACGCGCGTAGGCCGGAGAAGAGCAGGGCCGGGAGCGTGATGGCGCAGAGGTGCGCCATGAAATTCCGGTTGCCGAACGTGCCGCCCGGGGCACGGTTGAGGCTCACGAATTCGCTCGTGACACCATAGGCCTGGAGCAGGGCGGTGATCGCACCGACGACGCCCGCAAGCGCGAGCGCCGCGACCAGTGCATGCGAGTGACCCGACCGTGCGAGCGTGCGCGTGCACCAGAAGCAGGCCACGCCACTGAGCGACACACCAATCGCTCGGCCCGCGAGCCACCAGTTCGTGGCGAAGAGCGATGAAGCGACCCCGAGCACGAGCCACAGGGCGAGGAGCTCGTCGGCGCGCGACAGCGACAGTCGTTGCGCGCGGGCGAAGCACAGGAGCGTCATCAGGCCGGCCGTGATACTCAGCAGCAGTTCCTTCGGGACGAAGAACCGGTCGAGGTCGAAGGTCTTGTAGGGTGCGGCGGCGAGCACGACGGCGATCGCGCCCACCTGCAGTACGCGAAGCGCAATGCGCCGTTCAACCAGCGGCATGCGTCACGCGGCAGGCCGCTTCACCGGCGTCGCGGAATCCATGCTTCTTCACCGGCAGGAACTCCCATCGGTACCTGTCCCGCAACAGCGAGAGGCGCAGCAGCCCGAACGTGTTGGTCTCATGGACCTCGCTTCCGGCGAGCGCAGTCCCGATGCTGGAGCGGTGCGCGCCACCCGTGCCGACGACGAATTGGCGAATGCCATTCGCCGAATCCGGCGCGCCATTCGTGTCCAATGGTGTGAACCGCTCGTAGATGTGATCGTGCCCCGCGATGACGACGCTTACGCCGTAGCGTTGAAAGGTTCGCCACATCGGCACGAGCTTGTCCCGTTCGGCGTGCGATCCCGAGCTGAAGCGTGGATGGTGCATGTACGCGACGGTGCAGCGGCCCAGATGCGCGGCGAGGTCTGCCTGAAGCCACGCCTGTTGTGGGGACCCTGCGTCGGCGGGAATGTTCGTGTTCAGCGCGATGACATGCCACGTGCCGAGGTCGTAGCTGTAGTAGCCGCCGGGACGCGGGCCAGCCTGCGCGCCGAAATAGTCGAAGTACGCGGCGGGACCCTCTGCACTGTACTCGTGGTTGCCGACGGACGGCCGAATGCGCGCACGATGCCTGCCCCATGCCGGATCGAAGCACGTGACGAGCGGATGCGGATTTGCCTTGCTGACGTATGCGACATCGCCGGCAATGAAGATCGTGCCGCGCATTGAGTCGAGCATCGCGGCCGTCCGCTCCGCGCCGTCAGAGCCGCAATCTGCAATATCGCCGGCGCCGATGAGCGTGGGAACGCTGTCCGCCATCATGGCCAGTGCGATGGAATCCGCCGTGCGGACGGTACGCGTCGTAGTCAAATCGCCCGCCGGCTCTCGCTTTCCGCACGCGACACATGCAACAAGTGTTGCAATCCGAATTGGGGAAGCGAGCCGCGACGCCCTCATAGGGCGGGAAGTCGCCACACAGCCTGCAGCCGGCGATACTCGGCCAACGGAAGTTGCACGAGCGCAGGGCGACGGCTGGCATCGAGCCACCGCATGAGCGCCTCGAGCCTCGTGGCGTCGAGCGCGGTGCATCCGGCCGTCGTCGACGACTGGCCGCCCCAGATGTGGAGGAAAATACACGAGCCGCGACCCGGCTTGGGGGGAACGGCATTGTACCCGACGATGACGCCGAGGCGATACTGGGCGATCTGGCGCATGTGCTCCGCGCTGTTCCAGTCCACGCGCGGCACCGACGACCGGTCGACGACGGTGTTGTAGTGCACGGAGGCCTCGTCGTCGACGCAATCGCTGCCCGCAATCAGGGGCGCGTACGCCATCTTCAGCCACGACATCTCGCCGCGCGGGGCGAACCCGAAGGCGGTGTCGAGCGGGAAAGCGCCGGCGGGTGACTTGCCGTCGCCCTCGTGCTTCACCGGCTGGTGCATGTCGGTCGCAAGCGCGGAGTCCGCCCACGCGAGACCCGTGCGGCCGATCACGGCTGGCATGGCGGACGCCGCGATCCTCCAGGCCGCGCGCACATCGGATCGCTCGAAGCGTCGCAGCGTGCCGGCCGTCGCGGTCCAGTCGGCGGCCGTGAAGACGACGAGCTGAAGGGCGTTGTCGATCGGACTCTGACTGACCTCTGGTACGGGTGACGAGGCCGCCTCGCGTTGCGTTGCATTGGCCTGCGAGCAGGCCGCGGCGGCAAGGAAGACGCACAGCGCGCAGACGCGGAGTGTCACGGATCGAAATCGCATGCGCCAAGCCTAACAAAAAGCCGGCGGTCTCGCGCCTCCGCCGCCACGGAAGCTCCGCCGGTGTGAGTCGAAGCCGGGCAGGAACGGTGGACCCCATTCTGCATCAAGGAAGCGTACTCGGCATCGCGCTGCTCCCGATGCCCGATATGGCAGCCTCGACAGATCACCGGAGCAGAACCAAGCGTGCGGTTTCCACACGGCTGGCGGAGTACGTCGCCGGCCCTCAACAGGACACGATCGACCGATGCGCCGAGTGACGTCATCCTCGGCGAGCTGTTCGGAACGGAGCGCTTGGCGCGCCATGGGCGACACCTCGCTCGCTCGCAGCGCATTGTGCAGGCACCGCGTCAGCATGCGCCGCGTGGAAAGGGGCCGCTGCTCTCGCGCCTCGCTGCAACCGAGCGCGTTCTCCGGTCAGTCCACGACGCCCTCGCGACGGTCGCTTCCGAAGGCCTCGAGGTCAGCCCGGCCGGTGAGTGGCTGCTCGACAATTTCTACGTCGTCCTGGAGCAGGTGCAGGAAGTCCGGGCCACCCTGCCAAGCGACTACTACCACCAGCTTCCGAAGCTGACAGACGAGGGGCCGCTCGCGGGGTATCCCCGCGTCTACGAGATCGCGATCGAGCTGATCGCGCATACGGACGGGCGCCTCGATTCGGCGATGCTGGATCTGATGATCGCGGCATATCAACTGATTGCTCCGCTCACGATGGGCGAGCTCTGGGCAATGCCCGCCATGTTGCGCATGGGCTTCCTCGAGAACGTTCGTCACATGGCGCTGCGTGCCGCCGCCGACGCGGCCGACACGCGCGCCGCCGACGCCTGGGTCACGAGGCTGCTCGAGGCAGAAGACGCCCGCGGTGATGCGCTGAGCCGAGCGCTCACGGAATTCATCAACACTCCGCCAGACCTCAGCGCGGCCTTCCTCACCCGCTTCCTCCAGCAGATCAGGAGCCGGCGCGCGGACTTCACGCCGCTGCTATGGTTGGAGCAGTGGATCGCCGACGAAGTGATGACTGTCGAGGAGGCGGTCCAACGATCCACGCAGCATCTCGCGGTGACGCAGTTGGTGATGGCGAACAGCATCGCGAGCCTGCGCAAGATCGGCAGTATCGACTGGTCCGAGTTCGTCGAGGGTGCCAGCGCAACGGAAGCTGTCCTCCGTCGCGATCCGAGCGGTGTGTATCCGGGCATGACGTTCCAGACGCGCGACCGTTATCGCCACGTCGTGGAGCGTATCGCCCGGCGCACGGACATCACGGAACACGACGTCGCCGAGGCGGCGATTCAGGCAGCCGCATCGGCGGAGCGAGCATCGGGATCGATCGCGCGGGCGGCGCACGTGGGTTTCCATCTCGTGGACGACGGCGTTGCAGCGCTCGAACGTTCGCTTGGCTACCGGCCCATGCTACGGGAGATGGTCGATCGCGCGGCACGTCGGATGCCGAGCCGGTTCTACTTCACCGTGCTTGGATTGAGTGTCGGCGGGGCGCTCACGCTGCTGCTCGAGCCAGTCGAGGGTGCCTTGGGCCTCAGCATGCTTGTCGCGGTGCTGCTGGCCCTCCTGCCGGCGACGGATGCTGCGGTCGCCGCGGTGAACCAGCTGGTCACGCTACTGCTGCCGCCGGATCGTCTCGCGCGCATGGCATTCAAGGACGGCGTGCCACCCGCGCATCGCGGTGTCGTCGTCGTCCCGATCCTGCTCGGCAGCGTAGAGGCGGTGGAAGAGGCCCTCGACCATCTCGAGGCCCAGTACCTGGCAAATCGCGACCCGCAGATCCGCTTCACGCTGCTCGGGGATTTCCTTGACGCCAATGCGCAGGTCATGCCGGCCGACGACGCCATCGTGAATGCCGGCATCGAGGGCGTGCGTGCCCTGAACGCGTCACATGCCGCCGATCCGAACGGCGCTGGGCCGCCATTCTATTTCTTCCACCGTATCCGACAGCTCAACGCGGCGGACGCCAAGTGGATGGGATGGGAGCGGAAGCGCGGCAAGCTCGTGCAGTTCAACAAGTTCATCCTCGGCACCGATGAGGGCGCGTTCGCGATCACGGAGGGCGAGACCGAGTGGCTCCGCGGGGTCCGCTACGTCGTGACGCTCGACTCCGACACCGTGCTTCCGCGCGATGCGGCGACGGCGCTCATCGGCACCATGGCGCATCCGTTGAACCGCGCCGTGTTCGACGAGCAGGCGGGTCGCGTCGTGAAGGGCTACGCCATCCTGCAACCGCGCGTGAGCGTGTCGCTCGCGAGCGCAAATGGCTCGCGCTACTCTGCGATCTTTGCGGGGCATCCCGGCCTCGATCCGTACACGACCGCTGTCTCCGACGTCTACCAGGATCTCTTTTGCGAAGGGACGTTCACCGGCAAGGGCATCTACGAGGTCGCGGTGTTCGAACGCGCGATCCAGGGGCGATTCCCGGTGAACGCGCTCCTCAGCCACGATCTCATTGAAGGATCGTTCGCGCGCGCCGGACTGGTGACGGACATCGAGGTCTTCGACGACTACCCGATGCGCTACCTCACCGCGAGCCGGCGGCTGCACCGCTGGGTGCGCGGCGATTGGCAGCTCGCGCCGTGGCTGAGCGACGAGGTGCCGGGCACGGATGGGCCGACCGTGAACCCGCTGTCGAGCGTCTCCCGCTGGAAGATTCTCGACAACATGCGGCGCAGCATGTCCCCAGTCGCGCTGTTCGCCTGGTTGGTCACGGGCTGGCTTTGGCTTCCCCATCCAGGCGCTACCTGGGCGCTGGTGGTGCTGGCGGCGATGGCCGCGCCGTGGGGCATTCCGCTCGCAC
Organism: Gemmatimonadaceae bacterium; assembly: GCA_046589725.1. Lineage (GTDB taxonomy): Bacteria > Gemmatimonadota > Gemmatimonadetes > Gemmatimonadales > Gemmatimonadaceae > AG11. The sequence goes on along the minus strand of JBKJUW010000108.1, from coordinate 10,450 downwards.
TCGGCATGCTGCGACCGCCTCGCCGCGAGTCGTGGGCGCCCTATTACGCTGGGCTGCTGCGGGACGCCTCGCTGTCGCTGCAGCAGTTCATCCTCGGCGTGGTCATGCTTCCGCATCAGGCGCTGGTGGCGACGGACGCGATCGTGCGCACGCTCTATCGCGTCCTCGTATCGCACCGGAACCTCCTCGAGTGGCAGACGGCCTCGCAGGTGGAATCGTCGACGAAGGGATCGCGAGGGGGCGTATGGACCCGCATGTGGCCTTCGGTCGCGCTCTCCCTCGTCGCACTCGCGGCGATGTGGGGCAGCTCGCTCGTCCGCGACGCGTCGGACGGCGAGTGGACGCTGCTGGCCATTCTCACGCTCGCGTGGATGATTGCGCCGGAGATGGCGCATCAGCTCAGCCGACCGATCGTGCGGGCCGACCTGGAGCTCACGCCCGACGAGCGCACCGAGGCGTTGCGCTTTGCGCTGGCGCACTGGAGGTACCTCGAGCGGTACGCGGACGAGAGCACGCACTGGCTCGTTCCTGACAACTTCCAGGAAACGCCGAGGCCCGTGGTCGCGACGCGGACGTCGCCGACGAACATCGGACTCCAGCTGCTGTGCACCGTTTCGGCGTTCGACCTGGGGTTCATCACGGCGGACTCGATGCTCGATCGGCTCGAACGGGCGCTCGATTCCATCGAGGCGATGACGAAGGTGCGCGGTCACCTGATGAACTGGTACGACCTCCATGACCTGCGGGTGCTCGATCCACCGTATGTCAGCGCCGTCGATTCGGGCAACCTCGCGGGGCACTTGGTGGCGCTGTCCGCTGCTTGCGAGGAACTCGCCGACGCAGCGCCGGCACTGGCTGCACGCATCGCCCGCGTCGGCTCGCGCGCCCGCACGATCGCATGGGACATGGACTTCACGCTCTTCTACGACGAGCGGCGCCGCCTGTTCTCCATCGGGTACGACGCGCGGTCCGGAAAGCTGGATGCCGGGACATACGATCTCCTCGCCTCGGAAGCGCGCCTTGCAAGCTTCATCGCTGTTGCGAAGGACGACGTTCCGGCCGAGCACTGGTTTCATCTCGGCCGCTCGCTCACGGCGACTGACTCCGGGACGGCGCTGGTATCGTGGAGCGGAAGCATGTTCGAGTACCTCATGCCGGGTCTCGTGATGCCGTCGCGTCCATACTCGCTGCTCGATCAGACCCACCAAGCGGCCGTACGTCGCCAGATCGCGTACGGTCACTCGCGCGGCGTGCCGTGGGGCGTTTCAGAATCCGCGTACAACGTGCGCGATAGGCACGACACCTATCAGTATCGCGCCTTCGGCGTCCCCGACCTTGCCCTCAAGCGCGGTCTGGGCAGTGACCTGGTGATCGCACCGTATGCCAGCGCGCTCGCATTGGCGGTGGCGCCACATGATGCGCTGTTGAACCTTGCCGCGCTCGAGCGCCTCGGAGCGTACGGGGAGTACGGATTCCACGACGCACTCGACTACACCCGCCCGGACGCGCCGGGTACGCCTGCGATCGTGCGGACCTCGATGGCGCATCACGTCGGGATGACGATCATCGCACTCCACAACGCGATCGATCTCGAGCGGGGGCAGGGAATCTGGCAGCGCCGATTCCTGCGCGACGCGGCCGTCCGCGCGGCGGCCCTGCTACTCGACGAGCGCGTCCCGCGCCGGTACACCGTTCGCCAGGCCCAGGCCGTCGACGCCAAGGATCCGTTCGTGCGTGCACCGCGTGCACGAGTGGCGCTGCGCGAGTTCGACACGGCCAACACGCCCGAGCCGCGCGTCGGCCTGTTGGGAGGCCCTTCGTACTGCGTGCTCCTCACCAACGCGGGCGGGGGATACAGCCGCAGCGGTGACATGGATGTGTTTCGCTGGCGCGCGGATGCCACGCGTGATGCGACCGGGCAGTGGATTTACCTTCGCGACGTCACGTCGGGAGCGCTGTGGTCTGCCGCGCATCAGCCGGTGCGCGCCGTGCCGGCGTCCTACGGTGTGTCGTTCGCCGCCGACCGCGCGACGTTCTCGCGAAGCGACCATGGTATCGAGACGCGAACCGAGATCGTGGTCGTCCCACGCGAGCGCACCGAGATTCGCCGGGTCACGCTGACCAATCGCTCCAGGGTGGAGCGCGACATCGAGCTCACCAGTTACGGGGAAGTCGTCCTCACCACCGCTGGCGCCGATCGCGCGCACCAGGCCTTCCAGAATCTCTTCGTCGAGACCGAGTGGGTCGAGCACCAGTGTGCGGTGCTCGCCAGCCGCCGCCCACGCGCCTCCAACGAGAAGCGTCCGTGGTGCACGCATGTCGTCGCGGTGGGGCCGGAGTCCATCGCCAAGGTCACGTGCGAAACCGATCGCGCCGTGTTCGTGGGTCGCGGACGAACGGTGCAGTCCCCCGCCGCTCTCGACGAACCCGGACCGCTCGGCTGTCACGCCGGAGCGGTGCTCGATCCGATCGCTGCACTTCGCGTTCGTGTTCGAATCCCGCCCGGGCGCTCGGCGACCGTCGCCTTTACCACGATCGTGGCGGAAACGCGGGAGGAGGCGCTCGTCGCCGCCGATCGGCACAACGACCTCGGTGCGGCGGAGCGTGCGCTCTCGCTGTCGTGGACGGTCGCGCAGATCGAGCTCCGCGACCTCAACGTCTCTGCGGACGCTGCGGCACTCTATCAGGAGCTCGCAGGAGCGCTCATCTATCCTCGCGAAGCGATGCGCGCGCCACAGGAGGAGCGAGCGGCGAATCGTCGCCCGCAGTCCGCCCTCTGGGCGCACGGCATCTCGGGCGACTGGCCAGTTGTCCTTGCCACCATTCGCAGCGAGGCGGGCCTGCCAAGTGTCCGTCAACTCCTCATGGCGCACAATTACTGGCGTACCAAGGGCGTGAAGGCGGACCTCATCATCCTGAACGCAAAGGAACCGTCGTACATCCAGGAACTCCAGGATCAGCTCACCGCGATGGTCGTTTCCTCGAGCGAAGGAGGAATACTGGAGGTGCCGGCGGGTGTCTACATTCGCCGCACCGACGTGCTACCGGCGGCAGACGTCGCACTGCTGCGATCTATCGCAAGCATTCACGTGGTGTGCGATGGCGTGGGATTGGGTGAGGTCGTCGCGGCCACGGTGCGCAGCGAAGGCGAAGCGGTGCCAACACGGGTCGCTCCGGTGCTTCAGGTGAGGGACGCTATCATCCTCCCGCGGCTGCCGGAGGGCAATGGATTCGGTGTGCTGACAGATTCCGCCGATTACCGCATCGAGGTGGATGGCAGCCACGTCCCGCCGGGCCCGTGGGCGAACGTGATCGCGAATCGCAGCGCGGGCTTCTGCATCACCGAGCGTGGCGGCGGTTTCGCCTGGGTCGAGAACAGCTACTTCTATCGGCTCACGCCGTGGTTCAACGATCCAGTAAGTGATCCGGCCGGTGAGGTGCTCTACCTGCAGGACGCCGATACGGGACATGTGTGGAGTCCCACTCCGGGCCCATGGCTCGCCAAGGACGACGAGGGCGGACCGGCGCCGTACCACGTCGTTCATGCGCCCGGCATCAGTACGTTCGAACATGGCCGCGCGGGCATTCGATCCACGCTCTCGCTGACCGTGGCGCGCGAAGATCCGGTGAAGATCACGCGCCTGCGCCTCCAGAATGAGGGAGCGGTCCCCCGGACGATCGTACTCACGAGCTATGTCGAACTCGCGCTCGGCGCCGACCGCGAGCAGACGCGCAACCACGTGCACACGCGCCGCGATGAGGCTACCGGCGCCATCTTCGCGCAGAATTTCTACAACGAGGACTTCGCGACGCAGGTCGCGTTCTCGTGGATCAGCGAGACGCCGACGAGCGCTGGTGGTGATCGCACGGCTTTCATCGGCCGCAATGGCGACCTCGGTGCGCCCGCCGCGCTCTCGTTCAACGAACTCACCGGGAGCTTTGGCGCCGGCCTGGACCCCTGTGCCGCGCTGCGCTGTACGATCACGCTGGATCCCGGCGAAACGCGCGAGGTCGTCGTATTGCTCGGTGCCGCGCGCGGCGAAGACGCCGTGCGCGACATCATCACGCGCTCCGGATTGCCAGACGCCGCGCGCGCAGAAGCCGAGTCGTCCGTGGGCGCGTGGACCGATCGGCTCGGCGTGATTCGCGTCGTGACTCCGTCGACCGAGCTGAATGCGCTCGTGAATCGGTGGTCTCTCTATCAGGCGCTCGCCTGTCGCATGTGGGCGCGGTCGGCGATCTATCAGTCGAGCGGCGCGTTCGGATTCCGCGACCAGCTCCAGGACGGGATGGCCTTCGTCTATGCCGAACCGTCCGTGACAAAGGCGCATATCCTCCGGGCGGCGGGCCGGCAATTCCAGGAGGGCGACGTCCAGCATTGGTGGCACGAACCGAGCGGACGTGGGGTGCGCACGCGATTCTCGGACGATCTCGCCTGGCTGCCCTTCTGCGCCGACCACTACGTCAGGGTGAGCGGAGACACCCGCATCTGGGACGAGCACGCCCCGTATCTCGACATGCGCCAGCTCGAGCCACACGAGCACGAGGTCTACGACAAGCCAATCGTCAGCGAGACGACGGGCACCCTGTATGAGCACTGCGTGCGCGCGCTCGATCGCGCGTGTACGCGCGGGGATCATGGCCTGCCGCTGATCGGTTCGGGCGACTGGAACGACGGCATGAGTCGCGTTGGCGTGCTCGGAAAGGGCGAGAGCGTGTGGCTCGCGTGGTTCCTCATTGCCACGCTGCGCCGGTTCGCGCGCCACGCGGAGCTGCGTGGCGATGGCGCCGTCGTTGACCGCATGCGTCATCGTGCGGACGAGTACGCGGCGGCCGTGGAACGCTCGGCGTGGGACGGCGCGTGGTACCGCCGCGCCTACTTCGACGACGGCAGTCCGCTCGGCTCCGCGACCTCGAGCGAATGCAGGATCGATTCGATCGCGCAGAGCTGGGCCGTGCTCTCCGAGGCCGGTGACGTCGAGCGTGCGCGCACCGCGATGAAGTCCGTGCAGGAGCATCTCGTTCGCGACGACGACCGCATGATCCTGCTGCTGACGCCGCCCTTCGACCACACCGACCACGATCCGGGGTACATCAAGGGCTACCTGCCGGGAGTCCGCGAAAACGGCGCGCAGTACACCCACGCGGCCCTCTGGACCATCTTTGCAGCAGCCGGCGTCGGCGACGGGGATCTCGCCTTCCACCTGTACGACCTGCTCAATCCGCTCACGCATGCGCGCACCCGCGCGGACGCGGAACGCTACAACGTGGAACCGTACGTCATCGCGGCCGACGTCTACGATGCGCCTGGGCACGTCGGCCGTGGAGGCTGGACCTGGTACACCGGCTCAGCAAGCTGGAGCTATCGCGCCGCGCTTGAGGCGATGCTCGGCTTCACGAAGCGCGGCGACCGAATGACGATCGTGCCCTGTATCCCATCCACGTGGAAGGGATACGAGCTTCACTACCGCCACGGCAGCGCGACGTATGACATCACGGTCGCGAATCCGAACGGCGCGACCACGCAGGTCGCGAGCGTGACAGTCGACGGAACTGTCGTCCCCGACGGAGGCATCCCGCTCCAGGACGATGCGCGGGTGCACACAGTGCACATCGTGATGGGTGAACGCTGAGTCGGCCTCCGGCCGGAACCATTTTGCCGGAGGTTCGCTACTGGGGTCATGAGTGCCGAAGACCCGCACGATTCCCGTGACGCCGAGTTCGCGCGCATCGCGTTGCCGCTGCTGCCGGCGGTGGCGCGCGTTGCGAGGGCATTGGCGCGCGACCCTGCCACCGCCGACGATCTGGTCCAGGACACCTTCCTGAAGGCCTTCCGTCACTGGGGCACGTTCGACCAGACTGGCGACTGTCGGCGATGGCTGTCCGCCATCTGCCGGAATACGTTCTTCGCGCAGCGTTCGCGACAGGCGTGGCTCACCACGGTGGGCGACGATCACGAGCTCGAGACGTTCGCCGCTGTGAGCCTCCACAAGCTCGCGCGGGAGAAGGGCGTCGAGGACATGTTTGCGCGCCTTGATCTCGCGCCGGCGATCCGGCAAGCGATCGCGGCGCTCGACCCCACGTTCCGCGACGTCGTGCAACTGGTCGACGTGGAGGAGTTGCGTTACGAGGAGGCCGCTGACGTCCTCGGCATCCCGATCGGCACCGTCCGGTCACGCCTCTACCGCGCGCGTCGCCTGCTTCAATCCGCCCTCGTCGAGTACGCAAGGGATGCCAACTATACGAGCGTGCCGTCCGCTGCGCTTCCTTCACCCGCGCTGAGTGCGATCCATGCAGAATCCTGAACTGTGCCGCGAGATCGTCAGGCAGCTCTGGCCGTATCTCGACGGCGCGCTCCCCGATGAGTGGCAGGCGCGCGTCGTCCATCACCTCGAGGAGTGCGTGAACTGCCGGTCGCACTATGATTTCGAGCGCGCATTTCTCGACGTCGTGCGGAATTCCGGTGTGGTGGGGGGCGACTTCGAGCCGCTGCGCGTGCGTGTCCTGTCGGCGCTGGCCGCCGAGGGAATGAAGCTCGGATGACCATGCTACTGCTCGCCTTCCTGGGCGGCGTGCTCACGATCCTCAGCCCGTGCATCCTTCCGGTTGTCCCGCTGGTGTTCGCACGGACGGGGCGGGGCTTCGCACGCGAGACTGGCCCCATGCTGCTCGGACTTGCCGCCGCATTCACGGCGGCAGCGATGATCGCCCGCGCAACGGCCCACTGGCTGCTCGTCGCCAACGAGATCGGTCGCTACGTCGCACTGGCCATGCTCGCCATCGTGGGGCTCTCGCTCCTCTCGGTGCGGATGGCCGAATGGCTGACAAGGCCCGTCACGCGGGCCGGAGCGTCGTTGCTCGGCACGGGTGCGGCCAGCTCTCCGGGGCAGAATGTCGTTCTGGGCATGGCCATCGGGCTGCTCTGGGCACCGTGCGCCGGGCCGATTCTCGGATTGCTCATCGCCGCTTCCGCTACGGCGGATGCGCCGTACTCTGCCACACTCTTCCTTACCTTTGCCATTGGTGCTGCCATGTCACTCGCTGTTGTAAATGCCCTCGGGGCCAGGCTGCTCGCGCGGTTCAAGCGCGCCGGTGCGGCTGATGCCGTCGTGCGTCGCGTCCTTGGAGTTGCCACGTTGGTAACCGTCGTCGCGCTCGCCTTCGGGTGGGATCGCGCGCTGTTCGCCAAGGGCGGGCTCGTGCAAACGGCCAGCGCTGAGGAAATCCTCGTCTCGCATCTGGCACCGCAGGCAGCAGCGCGCCCCACGCCTGGCGGCGAATCCCTCGATGCCTTCGCGGCCGACGAGGCAGCACGCACGGCACCGATTGCGTTACCGCAGGTAGACGGACAACTGGCGCCCTTTGACGGAGGGACGGAGTGGATCAACTCCACCGCGCTTACCCCGGAACTCCTCCGCGGAAAGGTCGTGCTGGTCGACTTCTGGACCTTCGAGTGCTATAACTGCCTCAACGCCTTGCCGCATGTGAAGGAGCTCTATGCGAAGTACAAGGATCGTGGCTTTGTCGTGGTGGGGGTTCACACGCCCGAGTTTGCACGGGAGCGCGTGCCCGAGAATGTGCGCCGCGAGGTCGCGAAGCTTGGCATCACATACCCGGTCGTGATCGATAACGACAACCGCATCTGGAACGCGTACCACAATCAGTACTGGCCGGCCGCCTACTTTGCCGACGCGAACGGAAAGATGCGCTTCTATCATTTCGGCGAAGGCCGCTACGAGGAGCAGGACAAGGTCGTCGCGAAACTCCTCGCGGAACGAGACGCGAACTCAACCCACGGAGCACACTGAGGAATGGCCGATCTCGTCAAGCGCAACCACTGGGTTATCCGGCTCACGCATTGGCTGAACACCGTGGCCATCGTGGTCATGGCCGGCAGCGGGATGCGGATCTTCAACGCCCACCCCGCTTTCGCACGCCCCGGTGAGCGCTTTGCCCTCAATCCCTGGGAAGGCCATTCCATTCCGAACTGGCTGACCTTCGGCGGCTGGCTGGGCGGCGCGCGCCACTGGCATTTCGCGATGATGTGGCTGCTCGTTGCCAACGGACTGCTCTACATCGGCTTCCTGTTCCTGCACGGGGAGTGGCGCGAGATTGCCCCTCGCCGTGGCGACGCGCGAGATGCCATCGAGATGATCAAGTTCTACCTCTTTGTGCGTCGCGATCACCCCGTCGGCGGCAAGCACAACGCCCTCCAGAAGAACGCGTACTTCGCGATGACGATCCTCGGCGTCATCATCGTGCTGAGCGGGGTTGCGATCTGGAAGCCGATCACGCTTGGATTCGTCACCGCATTGTTCGTCAACTACAAATGGGCGCGCTTCATCCATTTTGCTGCCATGGCGCTCCTGATCCTGCTCGCGCTTGTGCACGTCTTCATGGTGTTCGCGGTCGATCCCTACTCGCTGCGTTCGATGATCACGGGATGGTACAACCGCGCGAAGTCGCCGGAGGCGCGCAATGCGCGCCCCTTCTATCACCTCTTTGGCCCCGGGCGCTCGCAGCCCCACGATATCGAGGCGCCATTGCCATGAGTATCGATCGCCGACGTTTTCTTACCGTCTCCGCTGCGACGTTCTCCAGCGCGATGCTGGCGGCCTGCGGCGCGAATCCCGACAGCGCCAAGCCGCTGCTCGCGTCGTTGGAGAAGACGAACGAAGTGCTCGAGCGCGGCCTCTTTCGGCACGATGCGATGAATCGCGTGCCGGCGTCGGCGAAGCTCGCGGGCAGCGATTTCCCGAAGTACTTCGTCAGCAAGCATGTCCCGGTCTGGGATCCTGCCGCACGCGGCCCGTGGCGCCTCGAAGTGTCCGGCGCGGTGCGCACGCCCCTTTCGCTCAGCCTCGACGACTTGACGCGCATGCCGCACATCACGCAGAAGGTCGACCACTTCTGCGTTGAGGGATGGAACGCGCGTGCGGAGTGGACGGGCGTTCGGTGCAGTGACATCGCGCGTGCGGCCGGACTCACCGCCGATGCCGGATATGTCGACTTCCAGAGCTTTGACGACGGTTATCACGAGAGCTGGGACATGGAGTCGGCGATGCATCCGCAGACCCTCGTGGCCTACGGCATGGATGGACACATGCTCGGGATCCAGCACGGCGCCCCTGCACGCATCCACTCCCCCATCAAGCTCGGCTACAAGAACACGAAGTACCTCACGAAGATCGTCTTCATGCCGAAGCAGAACGGCGGCTATTGGAGCGATGAAGGCTACGAGTGGTACGGCGGCACGTGAGCTGAGCGGCCGCCGCCACACCGCGTCTGCACGCGATGAGCGTCCCGAAGGAGGTCGATGTGCGCCATGCCGCCGACCAAGTGAATGGAAACGGCTCTGAAAATGCAGCGCGATGTACGCCTCCATACACTGGGAAGGGCGGTCACGCGGCTCAGCAGCGTAGTGGCGCGGAATGCAACATCCGGCGTCGTTCGTGATGGTGACGGGTTGTATGCAACAAGGCATGTCGTCGAGCGGATCCATGGAGTCGGACGGACCGTCTGACCAGGGCCCGCGTTGCTTGCCCGCATTGACGGCGACATGACGCTCGGGCGAGACGTGTTCCGCAACGAGACGTTCGGCAACGAGGGGTTCTGGACCGACGCTGTCCGCTTGCCCGCAGGGATCGCTGCTGCGCGTGTGACGCCGATGCAGGCGTTGTCACTCGGGCTCCAGGTCGACGTGGACGCGATCGACCCGGCAACCCAGCGCGCGCTCACCGAGCAGCTCCGCGCGGACCCCACGGGCCGCACGTCTGCGCTCCTGAATGATCCGGCGGTCACCATGGCGCTCGTGAAAGCGGGTGCCGTGATCGGCATGGCGCCGAAGGGCGCGAAGGTAGGGGCCACCTGCGCCCTGTGCCACGCGATGACGGATGCCGCCGTATTCACCGCACCCGGTGGGACGGTACGGTCGGCCATCGCCTCGACGGGCTCGCGAACCACAGTCTCAACATCGGCGCCATCTTCGCCACCGCGGCCAATACGCGCGCCCTTTTCACCGTTGCCCAACTCTCCTACAAGGGCGCCACGCTCGGCCGCGCGGCAACGGGACTCACCGAAAACTCGACCGAAGACGAATTCGACGCGTACTTCAAGAATCCCGCGAACTATCCGGTCGGGATGTTCGACGATTCGTTCGACGGTAACGGCGATCCGATGCACAACACGCCGTTGTTCCGGCAGGATCTCGCGGCGCCCTATGGCAGCGAGGGACTGATCGCGAAGCTCGACAACTTCAGCAACCTCGTGTACACCACGCTCTTCGACCAGACGATGCCGACGACGCCCGGTGGCAGGGCGTTCATACACAAACTGGCGCCCGGCGCCGGCGACGCGATGATCGACGGCTACGTGAAGGTCCTCGCCGCAACCGGTGTGACGGGCTACCCGTACGTGACCGCCGCACAGCAGGGAATGCCGGGTGAAGAAC
>JBKJUW010000045.1:0-14054 GCA_046589725.1 Gemmatimonadaceae bacterium | reverse complement strand
CAGACATGTTGAAGACCTGCACAGACTGTGGCGGCGCGATCACGCGACGCGCAGACACATTCGGCGCCCATCTCGGCCGCCGGACCGTTTCGGTTCCTGGCGAATACGACCGATGCGCGAATTGTGGCGAGTTTTACTTCGCGCCGGGAGAGATGGACGCGATGATGAAGCGCGCGTCCGCCATCGTGCGCGAGGAAGAAGGCCTTCTCATGCCTGAGCAGATCAAGTCCTTTCGAAAGGGCATCGGTCTGACTCAGCCGCAACTCGAAGACCTTCTCGGAGCCGGCCCGAAGACTGTTGGACGTTGGGAAAAGGGCACAGTCATCCAGAACGGCGCGACGGATACGTTGCTGCGGCTTCTCATGGATATGCCTGATGCCTTGCAGCACCTGCTGGTCAAGCGAGGAATCATTCCGAAAATCGTTCCTCTCGTGCCGGCGCGGCGCACAGTCTCGTATCAGTATCCAGTCATCCCAGGCGGCGGGCCACGATTCCTTTCAGAAAGCTTCACCGTGACTTCGCACGAGGCGTTGGATATGGACACTCCCTCGCCCGTGCAGCACGTGGAGCGGATTGCGTGACAGCAGCGTCCGGCATTGATAGCGGATACGTCCTGGAATCCCTGAACTTTCCGCTACAGAGTCTTCGAGCCACCGCACCGGAGGCACACGAGCAGGCGCCGGAGTGGGGCTGGGATTGGCGGTGGAAGGACCGCGACCATTTCGAGGTGGGAGTGGTGTTCTCTGGACCATCTATAGATGCTCGGCCAGAGAAGATCGAAGTCGCGGTTAACGCCGTGTTCCGAATAGTCGGTGAGATCCAGACCGTGCCAGTCGGCGATTTCGCTCACGGTCCTGCCGTGGCGCTGTTGTTTCCCTATCTGCGTCAGGTCGTGGACGATCTCACGTCGCGCAGTCCGTTCGGACGTGTTCTCTTGCCGCCGGCGAACACGGTTGCCCTGATGTCGAAGTTCGACGCGTCGCAGGCTCGCGGATCCCTACAGAGCAGACCAGCACAATGATCACCGCATACGAAAGGGCGGTGAGCAGACGGTGCTATGGGACGACCTGCGCATTGCTCCGCGTGCACACCTGGAGGTTGCCTTCGCCGCCGTCAGGACACGGAGCGCTTCAGGGAGAGATCGAGCGTGGACATCTGATGCGTGATGCCATAGCATCACATCATGCGAACCACTCTCGACATCTCCGAGGACGTACTCGCGGCGGTCAAGGAACGCGCGAAGCGCGAGCGGAAGACAGCGGGACAGGTCATTTCGGAATTGGTCCGGCAGGCGCTCACGGCTCCCCAGCCCTCCGGCGTGCGCGAACCGAAGCCTGTACATGGCTTCAGGCCGTTCGCCCGGCGCGGTAGCATCATCACCAACGACCTGATCGATCAACTCCGAAACGACGACGCGTACTGATGCGCTCGTTGCTCGACGTCAACGTGCTCATTGCTCTGCTGGATGCCGATCACACCTCGCACCGCAGCGCGTTGACGTGGTTCGGCAACAGCGCCAGCGATGGATGGGCTTCATGTCCTATTACGCAGAACGGCTGTGTGCGGATCATGTCCCATCCGGGCTATCCCAATGCGCGCTCCGTGGGCGAGATCGTGGAACGCCTTCGCTCCGCGACGGCAGACCGCACGCATGCGTTCTGGGCGGACAACGAGAGCTTTCTCGACGAGGGTCTCGTTGACGTGACGCGCGTTCACGGCCCTCGGCAGATATCCGACGTCTACCTCCTTGCGCTCGCGGTCGCCAACCGCGGCCGACTCGTCACGTTCGATGCGTCGATTGCCGTCGGGGCCGTGAAGGGCGCTACGTCAAGGCACGTGCTCACCTTGTGAGTCACTCCAGCCTGAGCTGATCAAGGCCCTTCGCAAGGGCATCGGTCTCACTCAGGGCGAGTTAACTGGCCCGCACGAGGATCCGGACTTCGCGGGCGAGACGCGGCCCCAGGGCATCGCGCTGAGTTTCCAGGTCAAAGCGTGCCTGGAGATTGAGCCAGAATCGATCGGTCGTGCCGAAGTAGCGCGCCAGCCGAAGCGCGGTATCAGCGGTGATGGCGCGCGTGCCATGGACAATCTCGTTGATGCGTCGCGGAGGCACGGACACGTCATGCGCGAGCCGATACTGCGACAGTGCCAGCGGCTCGAGGAAATCCGCGAGCAACACTTCTCCCGGGTGAATGGGTGCGAGCCTGGCGGTCTTGCGAGTGGGCATCGATCGATCCTCAGTGATAGTCCGCGAGTGCGACTTCATACGCATCTCCATCGCGCCAGCGAAAGCAGATTCGCCACTGATCATTGACACGAATGCTGTGCTGTCCGGCCCGATCCCCTTTCAACTTCTCGAGTCGGTTGCCGGGCGGCGCGCGGAGATCCTCGAGCCCCTCCGCCGAGTCCACGATGACCAGCTTGCGCAGCATGGCGCGCTGGAGATCGCCAGGAAAGCGGCGCACCGCCTCGCGACGAAAGAGCCGCTCGGTATCACGGTCGCCAAAACTCTTGATCACGTTGGAATCTAACACCAGCAACAATAACGTCAAGCGTTATCATCGGCGCGCGTCCCGTATTCTGGGGACGAATCAGCGCATGGGTCGGTTCTCGAGCGCGCCGATCCGGGCGTCATCGCCCGCCGACAATTGCATCAACGCGAACGCGGTCGGCCAAATCTGGTCAGCGTCGAGCGTGGTCTTGGCGCCGAAGCCGAGCGGCCAGTGCCTCGTCTTGAACTTCTGCGCGCCTGGGAAGAAGCAGCGTAACTGGCGTGGAGCAGCACGAATGGTTTAACCTTCGCCTTCACACCAGATGCATTCGGGGAGGAGTTCTGATGAGGTTGTTCGTGAGTGTCACACTGTGCCTGGCTGTCGGATCGACCGCGGCGCAGGCACAGGTCAATGCCGGTACACTGACGCCCGAGGCGAGCCTGCCGTTCACGGTGAGGTCGGTCGCGACGTTCAACCTGCCTTGGCGTATTGCGTTCCTGCCCGACGGGCGCATGCTCATCACCGAGAAAGTCGGCCCCGTCTGGCTCGTGACCCAGAAGGGTGACAAGACGCCGGTCGCCAACGCGCCCGCCGTGCTGGCGCGTGGACAGGGCGGCATGCTCGGCATCTATACATCGCCGAATTACGCGAAGGACCACAACGTCTACCTCACCTACTCCGAGCCCGGCGACAGCGGATCGAGTCTCGCCCTCGCACGCGCAACGCTGACACTCACCGCCAAATCGGCCAGTCTCGACGGGCTTCAGGTCATCTGGCGCGACGGCGCTCGCGGCAAGGGCGGCCAGTTTGGCGGGGCGGTCGCCTTCTCGCCCGACAAGCGGTACCTCTTCCTCACCGTCGGCGAACGGCAGCGCTTTACGCCCGCCCAGGAACCCGACTCGCCGTTGGGCAAGATCCTCCGACTGACGCTCGACGGGAAGCCGGCGCCCGGCAACCCGCAGGCCGGCAAGACGGGCGCGCAGACCATTGCCATCATCAATCCGCCGCGCAACACGGAAGCAGCCAAGACGGCGCCCACTGTTTTCGACTACACGTTTCCGGGACCAAACCTCACGCCGGCCGAAACGTGGACCACGGGGCATCGCACGCCGTATGGCCTTGCCTTTGGGCCCGACGGTCGCCTGTGGGAAGCCGAGCATGGCCCGAAGGGTGGCGACGAGCTGAATCTCATCGAGCCCGGCAAGAACTATGGGTTTCCGCTCGTTGCGTACGCCGTCAACTACGACAACGTGCCGATCCCGAGTCCCGACACGCGGCCGGACCTGGCCAAGCCAGTCATCTACTGGACGCCAATCATCGCGCCGGGAAGCATCACATTCTACAAGGGCAGGATGTTCCCGAAGTGGAATGGTTCAATGCTGCTGGGCGGCATGGCGACGCTCTCGCTCAATCGCATCACGTTCGATGGGAAGGGCGGCGCGGCGCCTGCCGAACGCTGGACCGTCGGTCATCGCGTTCGCGACGTCGCCGTTGCTCCGGACGGCGCGGTGTGGATGGTCGAAGACGCGAATCCGGGCGGGCTGTTTCGCATCACGCCGAAGTGACGCTGACCGGCGCAACTGCCATCGGGGGGTACGGGCGACCGCAAATCAGTCGTCAGTACTCAACGACGCGACAGCAGGCGCCGAGATTGATCACGACCGTGTCGACGTAACCCGCGCAGCGCTACGACGTAGGTCCACGCTGCTCGGGGTGACGCGAAGGCGGAGACGGCGCAGCCTAGCCGGCGAGTCCCCGTACCGACCAAAGGAGTCGCTGCAATATCGTGACGGTGACCAGCACCGTCATGAGCATGAAGAGACCACCGAGGTGCGCGGGCAGGAGAAGGAACAGCGTGTAGAACACGATAGTTTCTGTTCCGCCAATGAGCCCGTCCGGCATTGTCACCGACGTCAGTTCGCCGCGTGCTTGCGCACCGACGCCACGCCGCTCGAGCAGCGCCGAGAGATGCATCCATGAGGCAGCGTTGACGTAGAAGCTGCTCACCATCACCAGCGCCACGATGCCGAGTGACGGCCGCTCCGCACTCGGCGCGCCCAGCACCAGCCCAACCGGGATCGCTGCGTACACGACAAAATCGAGCAGCACATCCACGTATGCACCGAGGTCGCTCTGCGCATGCTGCGTACGCGCGAGTGTCCCGTCGAGGCCGTCGAGGAATCGGTTGATGATCCAGCATGCGAGCGCCCCGCCCATCATCGCTCGCGCCGCGAATACGCTCGCGCCAACACCTGCGACGAATGCGAGGAGCGTCACCGTCATGGGCGCAACGCCATCACCCAGTGCGAGCGCGAGCGGCTTGAGCAGGCGTTCCTTGACCGGGCGGAGATACAGATCGAGCATGACGGTGCCTCAGGCTGGAAAAACGCGGACGCCTCGCGGATCCAGTGCAACGCGGACGCTACTCCCCGGCGATGAGGTCAGAAATGGTTCGCTGGGCACTTCCACGGTGGGACCATTCGGCGAGCTTCCGAGCCGGACCTCGAGTGAGGCGCCGTGAGCACGATGCCGGACCGACTCGACGATAGCCAACACGCCGCATGCGTCGTCAGCGCTCGCCACAACTTGCAGCGCCGCGGATCGAAACGCGACGATCACCTGGGAATTCTCCGGCAGCGCCGCTGTCGCGGGGACCATCCCGAACGCGCACTCCACCACACCACCGGTGCGCACTCGGCCGGGCAGCGTCTGGTAAACGCCCAGCAGCTGCGCGACGCCCAGCGACGCGGGATGTGCGAAGAGGGTCTCCGGTGTGGCACGCTGGGCAATCGTGCCGCCAAGCAGGACCGCAACCTCATCCGCAAGAACCCCCGCGTCATCGAAGTCGTGCGTCACGAACACGACGGCGGCACCGGACTCCACCTGCGCCGCGACGATGGCGGCGCGCACTTCTTCGCGCAGCGAGGGATCGAGCGCCGAGAGCGGTTCATCGAGCAATAGCGCTGCGGGGCGCGCGGCGATCGCGCGCGCGAGGGCGACACGGTGTCGTTGCCCTCCGCTCAGCGCGTGTGGTGCGCGACGCTCCAGCCCATCGAGTCGCACGGCGGCTAACGCGGACGTAACGCGTGCGTGGATCTCGCTGCCCGCAACCCGGCGAATGCGGAGCGGGAAGGCGACGTTTTCGCCCACGGTGAGGTGCTCGAACAGCACGGGTGCCTGATGCAGGTACACGGCATCTCTCTGCTCGGGGCGCAGCGCCGTGACATCGCGGCCATTCACCACAATCCGGCCGGTCGCAATGGGCGAGAGGCCGGCAATGGCGCGCAGCAGTGTCGTCTTGCCCACACCCGAAGGGCCGACAATGGCCAGGCGCTGGCCGCGCGCGACGGAGAACGAGACGTCCGTCAAGCCAGCGAGTGTACCGAAGGGAACGGCAACGCGGTCGAGCATCAATGCGCCATCAACACTCGAAGTGTCCACCGGAGCCTGCATCACGAGGGCAGCATGGACGTGCGACGCGCCGCCCACCGCAGCGAGGCAAGCGCCAGGGACGATGGGACGATGAGCAGGAGCGCACCCACCGCAGCGGCGCGGTCGTCGCCGGCGCGCACAAAGGCGAACACCTCGAGCGGCAGTGTGCGCACGGCTCCCGCGCCCACGACGAGCGTCAGTGCAAACTGGGTCCACGACACGAGAAAGCCGATCGCGAGCGCCTCCGCAATTGGCCGCCGCAACTGCGGCAAGGTCACACGCCACCACACCTGCACCGCCGACGCGCCGAGCGTACGCGCGGCCTCCTCCGGTCGAGGGTCGAGGGTCGTAAACGTTCCCAGGAACAACAGGGACAGGTACGCCGTGGCCGGAATGAGATGTGCCAGCAGCACACCCGGACGCGTGCCTGCCAGACCGAGACTGAGTGCCGCGACCTGTAATCCAGTGCCGAGCGCCAGCGGCGGTGCGGCAACGGGAAGGAACGCGGCGGCGGCGGCGGCGTGACGACGCCACCCAGTGGCGCGCGACAGCAGCTTGCCGAACGGAAGGCCGACGAGACACGCGAGCACCGCGGTACCGAGCGCGAGCACGAGGCTCGTCGCCAACGCTGATGACAGCGCGTTTGCACTGAGCGGCGTGCGCCACGCGACAAGCGTCACGCTGCGGGGAAACACGGCCGGAAAGAACCAGTCGCCACTGACGGACCACAGGGCAAGCAGGACGAGGGGGCCAATGGACGTGAGTGCCAGCATCGTCAGGAGCGCCACGCGCGCCACGTGACTGCCTCCACGACGAGCCTGGAGAACGTTCGACGTCATCGTGAGAGCGGCTCCCATCGCGCGCGCGCCCACTCGTGTACTGCCACGGCCGCGACGGCAACGCCGAGCAGCAACAGCGACGCGACGTACGCATCGGCGCGTCTCGAGAGATCGGCATCCGCTGCGCGCTCCGCCACGAGCAGTGCGAGGGCCGGCGGATTGCTCGGCGCAAGGAGGGCGGCGACTTCGTAGTTGCCGGTGACGAACACGAACACGGCAACGACGGCGGGCGCGAGTCCCCGCCAGAGCAGGGGCCAGGTGACCCGACGAAACGCATCCCGCGCCGACGCGCCCAGCGTACGCGCGGCTTCCTCGGCCGCAGCACCGCGCGTGACGAGCAGCGCGGTGGCCACCACGCCGAGGAACGCCATCTCCTTCCACGCGAGAGTCAGTGCGAGCCCCGCGCCGAAGCGGTCGTAGACGAGAGCCGGCATATCCGCCGGCTGTGCAATCACACCGAGCGCGAACGCCGCCCGCGCTAACGTTCCGCTCTGGCTCAATATCCAAACGCCGAGCGCGCCGGCCACTACGTGCGGGATGGGCAGCGGAAGTGCCGCGAGCAATCGCCCTGTCCGATGCATCGTGGTGTTGTCGCGGAACATGACCGCCACCATGACCGCGCCCGCGGTCGCCAGCGTGGTTGCAACCGCGGACACGCCGAGGGTCCAGAGCAGCGAGGCCCACGTGACATGCTCGCTCAGGACGTGCGCCACCCGCGCCATGGAGGCGTGACCGGTGGCTCCCGCGCCCACGAGACCGACACTCGCTGCGACGGAATAGACGATGCCCAGGAGCACCGGTGCCGCGAGACCTGCCGCCGCGAAGAGCACGCCGGCCTCGCGCCGGCGCCGGTGCGACGTCTCCGACGCTTCCGATCCGGCTGCGATCACCGCGTCACGGGCACACCGGCGCGCACATGCGCACGCCAGTCCGCCGCCAGTCGTTCGTGATATCGCGGCGACACCTCCGGTACCGCGTACCGCGCGAGCGAGTCGCGGGAGAGCGCTCGGGGATCAACGGCGAGCGCGTTGAAGCGCGCACGCCAGTCGTCTGGCAGTTTGCTGACGTCGAGCACGGTGCCATCCGCCCAGACGTCGGGACGCTGCTTTTCGAGTTGCGCTTCGGGCGACAGCAGGAAGTTTGCGACCACCATCCCCCCGGCGGCATTGGGCGCATTGAACGGAATGCCGACGTAGTGCGCGTTCGCGATGGTGCCATCCTGCAACAGGAGCGGCTTCGCGGTGACGGGAAGGATCCCCTGACGCGCCTTCGCGATGACGTCGTTTTCGTTGTTCGACATCGACAAGTCGATCTCGTTGTTCGCAAAGAGACGGTGCAATGCGGCAACATCGGCGGGGAACGTCTGGCCTTTACGCCAGAGAAACGGGCGCAGTGAGTCGAGCCACGCCCACAGGCGATCGCGTCCGCCCACGTAGCGCGTCGAGTCGAACCCGCCGGCGAAGTGCTCGGCGCCGCCATTGAGGGCATAGAGAATGATTTTCTGGAACGTCGTCCCCGTGAACCCCTGATCATACGTGAAGCGCCCGGGGTGCGCGCGAATCCAGGCCGCCAATTCGGCGACACTGCGGGGCGGGCGCGGGGTGCGAAGCGTGTCGTAGATGAACGCGAATTGCACACGACCCCACGGGCTCTCATACCCTTCTGGGTCTTGTTCGAAGTCGCGCCGGATGATGGGCGACGCGCTGTCCACGTACGCAGCGTTCGGCAGGCGGCCGGCCCATGGCCCGCTCAGCAGGCGTTCGTGCCGAAGGTTGGAAAAGGTCTCGCCATTGATCCAGAGCAGGCTTGCCGCACCAGCGCGCCGCCCAGCTTCCCGCTCGATGACGAGCTGGTTGACGATCTCCGGTCCCTGCCCTTCCACTGCACGGAGTGTGATGCCATAGCGCTGGAGGAGCTGGGGCGCCACCCAGCCGTCCACATACGTGTTGAT
This sequence comes from Gemmatimonadaceae bacterium, assembly GCA_046589725.1. Lineage (GTDB taxonomy): Bacteria > Gemmatimonadota > Gemmatimonadetes > Gemmatimonadales > Gemmatimonadaceae > AG11. Next base: position 5,340 of record JBKJUW010000045.1, on the reverse strand, counting down.
GGACCGGTCACCACGCCACATGCGCCACACGACTTCGCTGCCGCGGGCGCGCGCGACGACCTGATCCCAGGATTGCCCGCGCAACGAATCGATCGCTGATTGTCCCGCAGGTAGCGCGCGCCCTGTCCCACATGCGCCCAGGCTCGTGACGGCCGCGACCAACGCGACGATCACGAGCCTGTTGACACCCCGCTGCGACGCGAGCGCGTCAGAAGGCATAGCGGAGGGAAAATTGTAGCTGCCGAGGCGAACCCGCACTCGAGTAGAGGATCGGATCACCGGGTCGCCCCACCTGTGTTCGCGCACCGCCGCCGGGAATGCCGTTCGCATAGCCCGAGAAAATCGTGGAGTTGAGCGCATTGAACACGTCGGCGCGCGCCTCGAGTACGTGATCACCCATGGCGCCCAGTGCCCGCACCGGAAGACTATAGGCCGCACTCACGTGCATCAGGAACGCATTCGGGAGCCGCTCTCCATTGCGCACCACGCCGGCGAAACGGTCCTGGTTGCCGAGGAAGCCGTTGCCGAACGTGTCGCCGGAGCCGTCGAGATCGCGAAAATTCGCAATGCGATTGATCGGCTGGCCTGTCTGAAAGTCGGCAATGGTCGAGAGCGAGAGGCGAGGGATACCCGTGAAGGTGGTGCGGAGTGTGGCCTTGTGCCGGCGATCGTTCACCGCATCCGCCTCTTCGAGCTCGAACCGATTGCCCTGCGTCGCATTGAAGTTGATGTCTTCGGTGTCGTTGCGCGAATGCGACCACACCCAGTTGGCGTCCACGAGCAGAGAACTCGCCTGATAGCGAAGTGCCGTGTACAGCCCGCGATACGTGGCCTTCCCGCCGCTCTCGCTCGTGGTATGCCGGCGAAAGCTTCCGCTCACCGGACGCACGGGACGAAACCCATCACCGACACTCACGGGCAATGAGACCGTATCCGCCGGGCCGATGCCTCGCGTATCCGGGTTGAGATCCCACGACCGCGGCAGGTGCACGGTGTTCGTGAGCACCGCGTCGATGCTCAGACCCACGTGACTGCCGAACTGCCGCTGCACGCCGGCGGTGTACTGGTAGCTCATCGGATCCTGGATGCCCAGCGCAAACAACTCACGGATCTCTCCAGCGGGGAGTTGTCCGCGATTCAACGTCGCGGTACGCGGCCCCTGGCCGAACGCCGGCGCCTGCGCTCCCTGAAACGTGACGGTCTGATTTCCGTTGGGCCCGAACTGCACGGCATCGGAATAGATGGCATACGGGAGCTTGCCCGCGTACACGCCCGCGCCGGCGCGCACCACGGTGTTCGGCTCCGCAAGCCAATTCGCGGCGAGGCGAGGCTGGAAGTTGTTCAGGTCCGCCGAGCTGTTCCCGCGCGATGTCAGGTCGTCAAAGTCCCACCGCAACCCGGACGTCAACGTGAGGGTCGGCGTCACCCGAAATTCATCCTCGATGAACGCACCGACGACCGACTGCCCGAGATTCACTTGCTTCTGCGCCGCGTCGACGGTGTAACTGAGGACGCGAACACCGGCCGGCACGTCGGCAAAGCGATACCGACCGTCGGCCTGGCGCGGAATGTTGCCCTCATTCAGCACCGAGTACGACCCACTCGGATTGGTAAACGCACCGGTGAGCTTGAATGCGGAGCGAAAACCATCAGCGCCGAGACGAAGCTCGTGTCTGGCCGAGAGGGTCGTGGTGAAGACGTCCTTCAGCTGAATCTGCCGTTCCTGCTCGTCGAAGATGAAGTTGCTGGACCCGACGACGCCCACCGCCACGGTGTCGCGTCCGCCGCCGGCGTTGTTCTGCACCTGCATGATGGTGACCTGCGGCGTATTGAAATCACTCCGTGTCGGCGGGTAGTTCCAGTGATAGGTGCCGAATTGTGCGCTGGCCTCGTTGCTCGCGCGGCCCGCGCGCAAGGCGCTCCGGTGCGTGATGCCGGAGATGGTTCCGATGCGTTGCACTGTGATGTCCGCCTCGGGCGACACGATACCCGTGCCCTCGCCCGCGCGATTCACATTGCTCGCGCCGAATCGGAGCGTCGTCGTTTGCGTGGGGCTCCAGCCGTGATCGATGCGGCCGAAGGTCTTGTATGTCTGGCGTAACTCTCGGCCGAGGAACGTGGCGCTCGCGGTGGAGTTGATGCGATCCTCGTTCTCGTTGGTGTACTCGAGCGCACCGAACGCGTAGGTCCCTGTGCCGTCTTCGCGCGCGGCGCGCAGCGGCCCGCCCCCGGCGGCGCCGAATTGCGCACGGCGAAACCCCTGTTGCGCGCGACGGAAGTCCGACGCATTCTGGCCGCCCGGAACGAGGGGCGACTGCGCGTCCACCGGCAGGCCGGGCCGGTCGTAGACGAACGCTTCGCCCGACCACCGTTCTCCGCCCGCACGCGATTCCATGTTCACCACACCGTTCGAGCTTCGGCCGAACGTCGCGCCGTAACTGTTCGACAGCACGCCGAGTCGCGAGAGGGCGGAGAGCGGAAAATCGACTCTGGGACCGCCGAGAAATCCTTCGTTGTTCTCGAGACCGTCGAGTGAATACTGGGTGTAGAGTGAATTCGCACCGTTGATCGACAGCTTGGGTGCGTCACCAAAAAACCCGGTGGACTGCGCAACGCCCGGAATGTTGTATGCCAGTGCAATGGGGTCGCGTGCATCGGTGGGCAGTCGCTCGAGCTCCTTCCGCTCGATCGCGCCTCCCGTCGCAGCATCGCGCGTGTTCAACAACGGCCGCGCGCGCGACGCGATGACGCTGACGACGTCGAGTCGCGCCAGCACCGGCAGCGTCACGGCGATGGTGAGCTTCGTGTCGACCTGCAGTGGCGGGATCGCGACGACCGCTGGCTCGAAGCCAAGGCGCTGGACCGTCAACGTTCCACTGGTTCGTGCCGGCACGCGCAGTACGAATCTCCCGGCGCTGTCGGTCAGGGTCGCGCCGTCGCCGTCCACGAGGCGCACTTGCGCACCCAGTACGGGCTGGCCGCCTCGCTCGCGGACGACGCCCTCGATGCGGGCCGAGGCCTGCGCGACGGCGCGCGCAGGCAGGGCATGGACGAGCAGGCCGCACAGCGGCAGGACAATTTGTCGCAGGGACGACAGCATTATTTCAATGTTTCGCGTTGGAGTGATCTGAGACGACTGACACCGGGCAGCGAGGCGCGCGTCACATTTTCATCATGTCATGGCGCATGTCGAGCATGCCCTGCACTTTCTGCCTGTGGTCGGGCCACATCGCATGCAGCGACACCGCGTTTGCCGTCGTCATCTTGCTCAGGTCCCCACGGAGCGACGCCACTGCATTCGTCCATTTTCCAGGCGGATTCATCTTCATCTGCTTCATCATCATCTCACAGTCGGCGATGAGGGCTTCGACCGTCTGGCGGTGGGCTGCGACGAGCGGCACGATCGCCTCTCCGGACGCCGCGTTCATGGCGGTCAGGTCTCCCTGCACCCGCGCGACAACGGTATCGGTGTGCATTCCGCCCATCCCTGCCATCTTGCCGGCGCTGTCACCTGCCATCATGGCCCCGCCGGCTGACGCAGCAGGAGTCATGGCCATCGCTGCGGTGTCTTTCGCCGCATCTTTCGAGGAACAGGCCGCGGCGAAGATCACCAGCGACAGAACGGGAAGGGCGCGAGCGCGGATCAACATGAGAACCTCGGGATGGAGTGGCACGGACGGGAGCCCCCGCACAAGTCGCGAGCGGCCCAAAAGGTTTCCGTGGCCCCGCAGGGCACCAGAATCGCTGGAATCCGTTCGTCCGTTGTGCGGGTGCTCTGCTCGTATAGGCACCGTTGCGAATAGAAGGCCACGGCGGGCGGCTGGCCGTCGAGCTCCGGCACCGTGCGGAACTTCCGGCACGTGCCATTCCTTCCCTTGGAGATCGACCATGATGGCGGCTGGCGCGAGCCAAGCTCGCCTCGCAAGGCGTAGCGGAGAATTGCCGTGATGCTTCATCAGGATGATGACACGAACATGCTCGACGTCCTCCAACGCCAGGCGTTCGAGTACTTCCTCCGGGCCGCGAACTCGAACAACGGGCTGATCGCCGACAGCTCGCGCGAAGGGACTCCGTGCAGCATCGCCGCCACCGGGCTCGGCCTCGCTGCGTACGTCGTGGGCGCGGAGCGGGGCTTTCTCCCCCGTCGCGATGCTGCCGCGCGGACCCTCACCGCGCTGCGGTTCTTCCGCGACAGCCCCCAGGGCGAGGAGCCGGACGCCACTGGCCATCGAGGCTTCTATTACCACTTCCTCGACATGAAGACTGGCCGACGCGTTTGGGAATGCGAGCTATCCATGATCGACACGGCGATCCTGATCGCCGGCGTCCTTACTTGCGCTACGTATTACTCCGCCGCATCCGACGACGAACGCGAGATCCGCGAGATTGCCCGGTTCCTCTACGAACGGATCGAATGGTCATGGGCCGCCGACGACGGCATGCTGGTGCACATGGGCTGGAAGGCCGGGGCCGGTTTCCTGAGTTACGGCTGGGAGGGATACAGCGAGGCGATGCTGCTCCATATCCTGGGCCTGGGGTCACCCACGCACCCCCTTGCCGCGGAGACCTATGGCTCATGGTGCCGAGCCTATCACTGGGAGAACCTCTACGACATCGATTTCCTCTTCGCGGCGCCGCTGTTCATCCACCAGCTCTCGCACGTCTGGATCGACTTGCGCGGCATCCAGGATGAATTCATGCGGGAGAAGCGGTCTGACTACTTCGAGAACAGCCGCCGAGCGACTGCGGTCCAACAGCAGTACGCCCTGCGCAATCCCATGTCATTCAAGGGGTACGGTGAGAACTGCTGGGGGATCACTGCCGGCCTTGGCCCCGGCTTCTCGCAGCAGCGAGCTGAATGGGGCATCCAACGGCAGTTCTACGGCTACGCGGCTAGAGGAGTCCCTTTCGGACCCGACGATGGAACCCTGGCGCCCTGGGCAGCCGCCGCGTCCCTGCCCTTCGCACCGGAGATCGTCCTGGCCGCGCTCCGGCACTTCCGGGACGCGTATCCGGAAACCCTCAGCCCGGACGGGCTTTTGACCAGTTTCAACCCCAGCTTCGACACCGGTGACGGCGCGCGGCACGGTTGGCTCTCCCCGGAACACCTGGGGCTGGACCAGGGACCGGTGGCCCTGATGATCGAGAACTACCGCTCGGGGCTGCTCTGGCGCCTGATGCGCGAGTGTCCCGTCATCGTGACCGGGCTCCTCCGCGCGGGATTCGGGAATGGATGGCTGAGATCGAGCAACCGATGAACGAGGCCGATCACACCGAAATGGTGCACGAATCCTGGCGCTGGATTGCCGTCATTCTCATCACGTTCGCCCTCCACTTCGC
>JBKJUW010000004.1:0-13444 GCA_046589725.1 Gemmatimonadaceae bacterium | reverse complement strand
GCGGTGTGTGCGTACGCTTTCCAGCTTGCCCGACGGCTGCGTGACGTACGATCGTTTTTCGTCAGCCAAGCGGGAACCGCCGCCAGCGGCGTCGATGTAGTAAAAGATATTCTTGCCGGGAACGAAGGTAACGTTCGCCGGCGCGTTGACCGCGCCCTGCACGCGGATCACGGGATTATACCGGGGTATCGTAACCTGGTCGCCGTCCTCGAGCACGATGTTCTCGCGCGCGTCGTGGTTGGCAAGCACAGCTTCGAGGTCGAGACCGATGCGGCCATTCGTGGCGCGACGGGCAAGCAGCGAATCCTGTGCCGAGGCAGCAGTGCCCGCGTCGCTCTTGATGCGGGCATCCGTGGGGCCTGGGCGCACGAAGAGGATGGCGTCGCGCTGCGCTTCATCGGTGAGACCGCCAGCTCGGTCCAGAAGATCGCTGAGCCGTTCACGCTTGTTCTTCAGTGCATACGTGCCCGGGAACCGGACCTCTCCGCCGACGGTGACGATGCGCTGGTACTCGAAGTTCTCCTGCCGGAGAATGAGCACATTGTCGTATGGCTCGAGCACTACGTCCGGGGCTCCAGACGCGTTTGCCGGCTGACCAGGAGGGCCCTGGTAGCCTCGGCCCTGCCGCCGCTCGAAGAGATAGGTGGAGTCAAGTTGCACGCGAAGAGTCACCGCCGTCTGTCCCTTCGAACGATCCTCGGGGAGCCGCGCGATTTCCGCGTGGGTGAGGAGGGCACCTTCCTTTGCGCCTCCGCCGAGCAGCACCAGGTCTCTCAGGGTCATCCCTTCGCGGTAGGGAAATCGTCCTGGATTGTTGACGAACCCCGCCACCGCGACGTACCGCGTTGGGCGGAACGTCGTGAGGGAGAACACCTGGATCTGGTCATCTTCGCGCAATGGCAAATCATTCAGGACAGCGCCGGTGGAGTCGCGCAGGCGAACCCGCAACTGCGTGCGAGTGGAGTCTGACTCCAGGCGAGAGATGAGGACTTCGCCCAGGTAGGTATCCGACTTGATTCCGCCCGCCGCTCGCAACGCGTCCGCCACCCTCATCCCCGGCGTTAATCCTTGCGCGCCCGGCGTAGTGACGTTGCCGCGCACTGCAATTCGGTTGCGCACGCGCTCCGTGACGGGAAATACATGAACGACGTCGCCATTCTGCACGGGGACCGCTGGCCCCAGTCCGTTGGCGAGCGCCGGTCCCGATACGTCCACCGTAGTGCGTGCGCGCGACTCGTCCAGACGATCGGCCGAGGGCACGATGCGCTCGATGAGTATGCGCTGGCGCGCGGCGAGCGCCGTAAAGCCACCGGCCGCCTCGAGGAGTTGCGGCAGGGATTCGGTGGCCTTGAGCTCGTAAGTTGCCGGGCGAGTGACTTCGCCGACCACGCGCGCTCGGGGGCCGTGCACCGGAACGAAGACGATGTCGCCGGACTGCAGGCGGACGTCGTGCGACGCGTCGCCGTGAAGGAGGTAGTCGTAGACGTCGAGCGCATCGACCGCATGACCGCCGCGCCGAACCTCGATGCGGCGGAGGGAACCGTTGATGGTGGGTCCGCCTGCCGCGTACAGCGCTGTAAGCGCGGTGCCGGTGCTCGAGATGGTGTAACTACCAGGACGTTGCACGTCGCCGGCGACAAAGACCTGATTGGCCCGGAGGCGCGCGACGCTGAGCGAGAATCGCGTAGAGCCGCTACCAATCCCTGAATACACACGGCTGAGACGGGCCCGCATGAGGGCAGACATGTCGCCCAGAGTGAGGTTATTGACGAAGAGCTGCCCCACCTGCGGAATGGCGATGAATCCTTCGCGGGTGACGTCGAGAGAGTAGGACTGATCGACGTCTCCGGTCAGGAGCAGCACGAGCCTGTCGCCAGGTCCCAGGCGATAGCCAGCGTCAACGGGCCCGTTTACATTGGCCTGAAATTGCGACGTGGAAGATCGGAACACGTCGAGGCCAAAGATCACGAACCCCGAGTCACGATTGGCGATCAGCCTGAGCACCGAATCGCGAGCAAACCTGTCGCGGATGGTATCAGGGCGGAAAGCCGACTGCGCGCGCTGGAGGATGCCTGTGTCAGAGCGGATTGACAGCTGGGCGCGGCCCATTGTGTCACTCGTGCCGCCCATCAGCTCCAGCGAATCGGCAATGCCCAGCTCCTGGAGGGCCCGAAAGGCAGTGGAACTCGGCGGTGACGCCTGCCCGCTGGCACCCGGCAGGTAGGCGTCCAGCAGGTTTTCAGGATACCCCTCAGCCCGAAGCCGCGCGTGGATCTGGTCGGCTGTCATGCCGCTCGTCACCATTCGCTGACGCAACTGTTCGACGAGCTCGGGGCGCGCCTGAAGGAGCGCCTGCGCCTGCGCGGGCGTTGGCTTGACGCCGCCGGGGAGGGACTGCGCGGCTGCGAGACCGAGCGGGAAAAAAAGAGCGGCCACCGAGAGTGACCGCAGAAGACGAAGTCCGATCAATGTCGCCTGCGGGAAAGAAGTGAACGCGCCCGATTGGCGGGGTGCAAATGGTCGCGCAGGGACTCGAACCCAGGACCTCTGCTGTGTGAAAGCAGCGCTCTAACCAGCTGAGCTACGCGACCGGAAGCGCCAAGGCGAACCCGGCACAGATCGGTGATTTTAGCCCGTTGCACCAATCGCGGCAAGTGCGGCGGGGGAGTGTGGTCAACGGCGGATTGAAAAGTCCCCCTTCCTCGGAACAGATAGAAATATCTTTTGGTTAATGGGTGAAGTATTTGCGAGGGTGATTGACCAGGTACCTGAGGCTGAGGGTACCGAGGAGCATGGCATGTGATGGTCAGGCGGAAATGAGACTTTCCGAAGTCCGCATCAGCGGAGTTGCTGCTGCGGTGGTGCGTTGCGAGTCCCAGTAGGTGCGTCGCGTCATGGCGGCCTCCCGATAGGCGGTGGCCCGCGCCGTGAGCTTGGCCTCGACGTGCGCGGACCCGCGCAAGTAATCGGCCGGCGTGAGGTAGTGCAACGCGCTGTGGGGGCGTACGGTGTTGTAGTGCGTGACGTAGCCACGGAAGACCTGCTGGGCTTCGGCGAGTGCGTCGGGATCGTGCCGGCCGCCGAGTGCCATGCGGCGGATGCATTCCTCCTTCGCCGTCTTGTTCCACCGCTCGTACTTCCCGTTCGACTGCGGATGCCCGACGCGCGTGCGGCTGTGCGACAGCCCCGTGGTGCGGAGGTACTGCGTGAACTGGGCCGAGACGTACTGGCTGCCGTTATCGGTGATGAGCCGCGGGCGCGGGGTGTCGGCCGGGAGCGTGGCCATGGCCCGCTCAAGGACGATCTCGACATCGGTCGTCGTCATCGTGCGGCGGATCTCGGCGTGCAGGATCGCGCGCGAGTAGCCATCGAGGACACCGAGCAGAAAGTACTGCGTGCCGAGGATGTTGAGATAGGCGATGTCCGTATGCCACTGCTCGTGGGGGCGCGTGGGCTGCGCAAAGCCGGTGCGGTGTGCCGCGTGGGCGGGCTGCCAGCGCCCGAGCAGGCCCGCCGCCGTGAGGATCGTGTACACGCTGCTCGGGGACTCAGCCGAGATGCCCGCATCCGCCATCTGGTAGGTGAGCCGCGTGTACCCGAGTTCGGGGTGCCGGCGGGCATACGCGATGATCGCCGCGCGCTCCGCGGGGGTGATCCAGTGCGCTTTGGGCACGACCGCCGCGGGCCGCGGGCCTTTGCCCCCGGCCTGGGCCCAGCGGAAGTACGTCGCGCGCGACACGTGCAGTACGGTCAGGCTGCGGCCCACGGGAAACCCCGCGCGCGTCTTCAAGCGCTGGACGGTAGCCACGACCTCCTGCGTGATCGGGGGCGAGACATGCGCGCCCGTCAGCTCGCCCCACGTCCGTTTTTTAACGTGAGCACCTCGGTCGAGCGTTCGACAATCACTTCCTCGAGGCGGCGAATGCGGGCGTCCTTGCGCACCACCGCCCGCGCATGCTCCGCGTCGCCCGGCGAGCGCCGGTCGTCCAGCGCGACCTCGAGCCGTTCGAGGGCGAGCTTGATCCAGGTGTGGATGAGGCCCGGCGCCGCGCCCGTCTGCTCGGCCAGATCCGCCACGGTAACGCCGTCGCGGAGGTGCTGCCGCACAATCCGGCTCTTCTCCGGCGCGGTCCATCGCCGCCGGGTCGCCGATGTCTCAGGTCCCGCCGGTGTCGTCGCCTGCTTCTGTTTCCGTGGCTTCCTCATGAGTGCCTCGTGCGAAATGCTTCATGATGGAAGTCTCATTTCATCCTGTGAAAGACAGGCATGACTTCGACCGCCGCGTTGAATTGTGCGATGAAGTCCGACGGGAGGCCGTCGACAAGGGACACTGGTGCGTGCGCAACGCACCATGCTTCCTGGCGGAACCCTACGACGCGATGTGACTGGCGTCCTGCTTGACGGTTGGGCGGCCCGCGGGTTGATCGCGTGGTCTTGGCGGCGACGCGGGTCCGCCGGGACTTCCGCACCCAAGTACGACCGCGTTGTGATCAAGGAACGGCTGCACGATCCGCAATGAACACGGCATGTAGCACTGTGTCCATGGCACGACGCCGACTTTTGGCGAAAGCGAAACAAGTGCGAACGAGGCGCGCGCGGGTGCGTCCGGGATGACCGGTGATGTCGTGCGAGCCGATGCGGCGGAGCAACACGGCCGGCGCGTGTGCAAATGCCACGCGCGGCAGTATAAGCGCGGTGACGCCTGAGCCATGCTCGACACGACCGCGGATGTGCCTCATGGAAGCGAGTGCTTCCTCCTTGTAAGATGAGATGTACGACGTGAGCACCGCGTCCGATCGCTTGGCGCGGAGTGCAAGTCGCGCGGAGCGAGTTGCGATGCACCTCATCGCACGTGCATTCCTCTCCGCGCCTCCTACGGTGCTCGATGTCAGACCGTGCAGCCTCGGCCGGCCCTCCCGCAAGATCGCGCGAGCGGCGAGGCAAGCTGCGCGCGCGGACTACTAAACCGCATGCGCATCATGCGTTGCCGCGCAATTCCGGTGAGCCACTATTCACCTGAAGAATCATGCGAGGTGATCATATCGTCACGCCAAGTGGTTCATGCTGAGTCGCGCGATGGCAACGCCGAATCGCCGGGTGAACGCACCTCCACGACCGCTAGGCGTAGGAAGTTGTCGGGCGACCGGTCAACAACGCGAGCGGCTCCAGCTCATCAACGACGCGGCTGTCGAGTGATGGCACACGTCCCACATGCGAGGGCAATGCACTTGTGGCCATAAGCGAGCGGTCCGCGCGAGCGGTGGGGCGATAGTTGCGCGCCCGCTCCCGACGGAATCAATACGTGCTGTGTCTCACTCGACCTTGCCTATTCCTCCATTGGTGGAATTGCTGACAATACGACATCCACGCCGGGCGATCTTCTCCGCCGCGGCTGGTTGCGTCGCGTTAAGCGCGGCGACGGGCATCGGGCACCATCCCCACAGCAACGTTTCCACTGGGCCGCACCGAGCAACGAACCCTCTGCAACCATGTACTGGCGGTTGCGGCGGTACGGCGTCGAAGTGGCGGCCTGATGGTACCGTTCTCCTCGGCAATCAAGCCGCGTATACTCGCTTCGACATCCCGGACGAATGGAAGGAGCGATCAACGCCGCGTGCCTCGATCCAACCCCAATTCCTGAAGCCGAGCAGATGTCGCAGGAACAGGCTGCAACGTTCTGCGTTGTCGACGGTTACACAACGGCGCCGCGCGCAAACCCCCTGGCGACGGCAATTTCGTTGACCCACCGGACGATGACGCCTACCTTGCGCCCACCATGAACCTACGCGTCTCGCGTGACCGCCTTACTCTGCTGATGGATCGAGCCCGTGCAAAGCGCGTCGTAGTCGTTGGCGACGCCATGCTCGATGCCTACCTGACCGGCGACGTCGACCGTGTCTCCCCCGAGGCACCGGTTGCGGTGGTTCGGGTAAGGGAGCGCCGCCACGCGTTGGGCGGTGCGGCCAATGTTGCCCAGAACGTCATGGCGATCGGCTGCCAGTGCGACCTCGTGGCGGCGCTCGGGAGCGACCGAGGCGGCGAAGTGATGACCAAGATGATTGCCTCGATGGGCATTGGCACCGACTCGCTCCTGACTGCCGGTCGCGCGACCACCCAAAAGACGCGGATCGTCGCCCGATCGCAGCAGTTGCTCCGGGTGGACGAGGAAGATGACTCCGATCTGACGGGCGAAGAGGCGGAACGCCTGATCGGGCTGGTGGAACACACAGTGAGTCGTGCCGACGCGCTCGTACTCGAGGATTACAACAAGGGAGTCCTGGTTCCGGCCGTGATCGACCACGCGATCAAGGCGGCCCGCGCACGGGGCATACCAATCGTCGTGGACCCCAAGTTCAAGAACTTCTTCAGCTATCGAGGTGCGACAGTCTTCAAGCCGAACCGGCGCGAACTCGAGAGCGCACTTGGCGCCGCAATTCAGCTCGAGGACGTCGGCGCCCTACCTCAAGCTCTCCAGCGACTTGGCGTCGAGCACCTCCTCCTGACCCTCGGTGAACAGGGCATGGTCCTGATTTCGCGCGATGGCGAGGTTGGGCGCGTTTCAACCGTCGCCCGTGAGGTGTACGACGTCGTGGGCGCGGGTGACACCGTCACGGCGTATCTGGCCGCGATACTCGCTGCCGGCGGGTCGCCGAGCGAGGCCGCGGTAATCGCGAATATCGCCGCCGGCATCGAGGTCGGAAAGCTCGGCGCAGCAACAGTATCGGCCGCGGAAGTAGTGAGCTACGTGGACGAACACGCACTTCACGGTTAACGCGAATTCGTCAGAACACCGTCGCGACCCTCTTCATATTCGTTCTTTGATGCTTCCAGGCGCTCGCCGCGCAAGGCCTCGCGCAGCGTCGCCCGATTGGTGAGATTGCGTTTCGAGGGGCGCGGCGTCGTACGCGCGCGAGGGGTCGCGACCACTCCCCCAATCCGGCCTGGTGCAGGATGCACCTTCGCCGACGCCGAGCCTTCACACGCCCAAACGGCCCCATGACCGCCCTCCTGACCGATTCATTGAACGACGGCGCCGCTTACTATGGGCGCGCGCGGCTCGTTGACCTGGCGATCATCACCGGACGTCGAGCCTCTCGGTCATGATCGCGTCCCTCGGACAAACTCGATGACAAGAATTCTCGTCACCGGTGCAGCCGGTTTCATCGGATCGCATCTGAGTCACCGCTTGCTCGAGCGCGGTGACGAAGTGGTTGGACTCGACAACCTCAACGACTACTACGATCCCACGCTCAAGGAGGCGCGGCTGAAGCGCCTGCTCGACAGGCCCGGGTTTCGGTTTGTGCGAATGGACCTCGGCGACCAGGAGGGGATCCGCGACCTCTTTGCTCGTGAGCGTTTCAGTCGCGTGACCCATCTTGCGGCGCAGGTGGGAGTTCGCTACTCACTCGTCAACCCAGCCGCGTATGTCGGCAGCAATGTGATGGGGTTCTGCCACATCCTCGAGGGGTGCCGGCACACCGAGGTACAGCACCTGACCTATGCCTCGTCCTCGTCAGTGTACGGGGCGAACACCACGCTGCCCTTCTCGGTGCACCACAATGTGGACCATCCCGTCAGCCTCTACGCCGCTACGAAGAAGGCGAATGAGCTCATGGCGCACACTTACAGCCACCTGTATTCGCTGCCCACAACCGGTCTTCGCTTCTTCACCGTCTACGGCCCGTGGGGCCGGCCGGACATGGCGATGTTCCTGTTTACCAGAGCGATCCTCGCTGGCGACCCGATCGACGTGTTCAACCACGGGCGCATGCGGCGCGACTTCACATACGTGGACGACATCGTGGAAGGCATCGTGCGCACGCTCGACAACACAGCCGCCAGCGACCCGACGTGGTCGAGCGACCACCCGGATCCGGCCACGTCGCGCGCTCCATACCGCCTCTATAACATCGGCAATCATGCGGCGGTCGAACTGAATACACTGATCGACGTGCTCGAGGCGTCGATTGGCAAGAAGGCGATCCGGAGGTACCAGGATCTCCAACCGGGTGACGTCCCCGCGACGTACGCCGACGTAACGAACCTCCAGCAGGATGTCGGCTTCACGCCGTCTACATCGATCGAGGAGGGCGTTGACCGCTTCGTGAAATGGTACCGCGGATATTATGGCGTCTAGGTACAACGCACACTCGCGGTCGGTCCCGGCGCACGAGCAAGTGCTCGTCCTGCTCGTCTCGGCTCTCCTCCAGCCCCGGCGGCTCCAATGTGTGGCATCGGCGCGGTAGCGGTCGGCACGCCCGATACCCGCATCGAGCGGTGGGCGGAGACGATGAGCTGTGCGCAGGCGCATCGCGGGCCAGACAACCAGTCGGCGCGCATGTTCGGCGGCGGTCGGGCCGCGTTGGCGCACGCGCGCTTGAGCATCGTCGATCTGTCGCCGCTGGCGAACCAGCCGATGTCGAACGAGGACGGAAACGTCTGGGTCGTCTGCAATGGGGAGATCTATAACCATCCTGAGCTGCGTCGCTCCCTCCTGTCGCGCGGCCACCAGTTCCGCTCGCAGTCGGACACCGAAACCCTCGTCCATCTCTACGAGGAGTACGGCGAGACGATGGTCGAGCACCTCCACGGGATGTTCGCGTTCGCACTGTACGATGTGGGGCGCGACGTGATGTTCTGCGCCCGCGATCGCTTGGGGAAGAAGCCCCTTGTGTACGCCGAGATCGCCGATGGCGTGGCGCTCGCGTCCGAGATCCCGGTGCTGATCGAAGCGATCGGCTCCCGTGCGATCGATCCCGTGTCGCTGGGTATGTTCTTCCTGCGCAACGTGCGGCACGTACCCGACCCGATGACCATTTATCAAGGCGTCCGGCGGCTCATGCCCGGTCACGCCATGCGCATCGAGCACGGACGGATTACGCGGATCTGGCGCTACTGGCGACCGCGGTTCGATTCACAGCCCACGACGCCAGCCCAGGTGCTGGAGGAGTTCGATCGCGCCGTCGAGATGCGCCGGGTCGCGGACGTCGAGGTGGGGGCGCTGCTGTCGGGGGGCGTCGACTCGTCGGCCATCGTCCATGCGATGATGCGACAAGGCTCGGGAACCGTCCGGACATACGCGATGGGATACGGGCCCGACGACGATGAGCTCGTGCGGGCCCGCCGCATGGCAAACCTGCTCAAGACGGAGCATCGCGAGTTCTACTTCGATCCCGATCGGCAGCACGACCACTTTGAACACATGCTGGCACGACAGGGCGAGCCAATCATGTTGCTGCCCCTCGGATACACGTACGAACTCTGCCTGCATATCCGGGACGACGGTATCCGGGTGGTGATGACGGGCCACGGAGCCGACGAGATTTTCTACGGATACCCTGGGCATAACGCCACGGCGACGCTTTCGCGGGTGCTCCCCTTCGTGCCGACCCTGTCGCGCCCCCTGTTGCGGATGATGGCGACGCGCTTCGCGCCCGGCTCGCGGCTGCGCGAGGCTTTGCTCGTTGCCGGCTCGCCGGCCGGCGACCGCAAGGCGGCGCTTTACCGCGATGAGGCGCGTCGCACGTGGGCCACGCTATTCCGGGCCCCATCGATGGTGCCCGAGGTGGACGTGGTAATGCGCCGGTGGCTCGGCACCTGGTTCGAGGACGGCGCCCCCGAAGCCTATGTCGACGAGGCCAGCATCCTCGGGCTGATGCACGAGAACTCGCACTCCGTCACCATCGCGGGAGACCTGCCGGCCATGGCGGCGAGCGTGGAAGCGCGGGCGCCGTTCCTGGACCAGACGCTGGTGGAACATGCGTGGCGCATCCATTACGCCCGGAAGGTGGGCGGGCGATGGGGAAAGCGGCAAAACAAGTTGATCCTAAAGCAGGCGCTCGCCGAGCGGCTGCCCGCCGACGTGCTGTACGCCCCGAAAAAGGGCTTCGGCTACCATATTCAGGAGGCTGACGTGCTCCGCGGCCCGTGGCGCGAGCGGGTACGCCGTGCGTTCCGTGAGGGGAACGACCTGGGCGGTCTGCTCGACATGGATCAAGCGCGCGCGATCGAACGGTCGTTTTACGACGGTGGCGGCGCCTCGGCGATCATGGTGGCGAAGCTGTACGCGGCGATGCGCTTCGCATCGCTGGCTCTATAACTCGGTCTTCATTGTGGGAGATGGCGGAATGATTCGTGACGGACGGCTGGTCCTGACCGCGCCCTATGGTGCGATCGACGATGCCTCGACGGCGCTCGTCGAGATGGCGCGTGACCGGCGGGTGCTGAACGTCGGCGCGGCTGGTGGCATCCACAGCTACCTGCCGGGGCGCCGGGACATCTGGCTGCACGAGAAGCTCGGCGCGAGCGCGGCGGAACTTGTCGGTGTGGATATCGACCGCGAGAGCATCGCATTTGCACGGCAGCACGATGTGGAGCTGACCTACGGAAACGTCGAAGCGCTTGATCTGCCCACGCCGTTCGACCTGATCGTGCTCTCGGATGTCATAGAGCACCTGCACTCCCCCATCGCAGCGATGCGCAGCTGCGCGCGATCGCTTGCGCCGGGTGGTCGCGTCGTCATCACGACGCCCAACATGACCCACTGGAGCTTGTTCATAAAGAGCGTCATTCGCCCACGCGACCTGGGGATCTTTCACGAGCACACCGCAGGCTTCCTGCCCGAGCATATCGGGTTGCTGGGCTCCATGTGCGGGCTACGCGTCGACCGAGTGGACTTCTTCACGAACGTCGACACGCGGACGGCGTCCACGCGTGTGAAGTCGGCGCTCAGCCGCGTCATCGGCGGCATCGCTCCCCGCCTGAGCGGATGGTTCCTCATCGCGCTGTCCGCGGCCTGAGGTGAGCCCGCACGCCCCCGTTCCCTCCCGCACGTGAGAAGCTACCTGCTCTCGATGGGGACGAACTACCTGTCGCTCGCCATTTCGATCCTGATCCAGGCGCTGCTGCTGCCCTTCCTGCTGCACCGGATCGGCGCGGAAGCGACCGGCGTCTACACCGTGTTCATGACGATTTCCAACTTCGCGTCAGTGGGAATTGGCTGGCTGTCAGGCGCCGGCATCACGCTCCTGGCTTCCGCGCACGCTTCCAGCGGCTCCGAACGCGCGCAGTCGGTGCACTGGGTGGTACTGCTGGGGTTCATGGCCTATGGCACACTCTTCCTGCTGCTTACAGTGGCGGGCGCTGCCACCGCAGGGCACAGCTGGCTGGCGCATAGCTCCCCCGAGGTCGTATCGCAGGCGCGGCGCGCGTGCGTGCTGTTGGGTGTGTTCTTCTGGGTCAACTATGTGCACCAGGCTGACATCTCGCTGTTCATCGCCGTGCTTCAGCAAGGGTGGGCCAACATCTATCGCGTGGTGTCGCAGGTCGTGTTCGGCCTGGTGACCCTGGCGGTGGTGCGCTATGCGCCCCGCCTGGACTATCTCATGGCGGCCAACATCGCGGGTGCAGCGGTCGCGGCGATTACGGCGCGCGTGCACCTCCGGCGAACGGGCGCGCTCGCGCCCGTTCGGTGGCGCACGCCGGACCCAGACGTGGTACGGCAGGTATTCCTCACGATCGGGGGCAGTTACTTCATCTTCGGCGTCGCCCAGTTCGCCCTCCTCTATGGCGACGTGCTCCTCATCGGGGGTATCCTCGGCCCGGTTCAGGTGGCCAAGTACGTCGTGCTCTGGAAGATTCCCGAGGTCGCCTCGACCCTCCTCGGTCGCATCAGCGAGCTGCTCACGCCCTACCTGACCCGTCGCGCGAGTGTCTCGGGGCCGGAGGGAGTACGGGATTTCTTCCTGGTAACGGACCGGGCGCAGCACCTGCTCGGCATCGCGAGCGGCTTCCTCTACGCCGTGTATGGGCCGCTGGCCGTGCGCCTCTGGGTCGGGGCCGCGAATGCGCCAACGCAGCGCTGGCTGTACTGGGTGGCCGGCGCCGTCCTGGCGATGCTCGTGATGAACCGGCACGACGTCATACTGCACTTCGCACTCGCCAGGATTCAGCGAATGGTGCCGATGCTGTTCTGCGAGCTCGCGCTGAAGTGGCTGCTCGTGCTCGTGCTCTTCTCCCGCACCGGCGTCGGCGCCCCGCTCGTTGCGCAGCTCATCATCCAGGTCGGTGGAATGACCTGGTGGTACCGCCACCTGTCTATTCGCCTGACGAACACCTCATGGGCGCGCTGGCGGGCCGAGGTAGGCCGTCCCGCCGCTCTACTCGCCGTGTGCCTCTTCCCACTGGCGTTCCTCGCGATCGACGTGGTCCCGGGCGACCTGCGGCCGCAGCTCGCGTATGGCGTGGTGATGTTCGCGGTCGGTCTTACGCTGCTGGTACGTGTGGCACGGATCAGCGAGACCCATCAACTGATGCGCGAATTCTTCAGGCTGGCATGATGTCCGATCCGCACGCGCACCACGACCGCCAGCCCTCCTCGGTGGAGCGACTACGGCGATTCGGGCTGCGGCCCGCCTTTCGTTGGAAGTGCCGCCTTGCGCTCGCGCGGGCGCGCGGCTTCATCTTGCCCTGGTGGTGGGGCGGCGTGCGACATGGCCGTCGTTTCACCGTCTGGAGCGGGGTCGAGGTGTCCTGCCGTTACCTCGTCGTGGGCGACAGTGTCGCGCTTTCAGACGACGTGAGGCTGCTCGGGGGCGGGACGATCGAGCTTCAAAACGGCGTCGTCCTGAACCAGGGCACGACCATCGACACGGCGCGGCGGGTGACGATCGGTGAGCGAACGCTGATCGGACCACGATGTTACATCGTTGACTCGAATCATCGCCGCCTGGAGGGACGTCCACTGGTAAGCGAGAAAGTGGACGCGCAACCCGTGCGTATCGGCAGTGACGTCTGGTTCGGCTATGGCGTCGTGGTGCTCGCCGGCGTGGAGGTGGGCGACGGCGCCACCGTGGCCGCGGGCGCGGTGGTGACACGCTCGGTCCCGCCCCATACCGTGGTGGCCGGAGTGCCAGCCCGAGCCATCACGCGGTCGTCCAAAGCGGTCCGGGACGATCCAACCTGAGCGCCGGCCTCAATTCTTCCGGACCACGACCTCATTGCAGCCGTGCTTGGTGCCGCAGGTCTTGAGATTCACCACAGTGAAGCCGCGCGCTTCGTAGAAACCGGTGAGCTCCCTCGGCGACGCTACTTCGAACGGCAGCCCGCCCACCCAGTCGACCACATCGTGATAGAGGCTCATGCCGCGGTGTCCTTGTCCACGATATCGCTTGAGGGGCGAGCGAAGGCGCACAACGTCCGCAACGAACAGAAGCACAGCGAAGTAAACGAGGTACAGACCGGCGAGCGGGCGCTGAAGCACCGCTGGGAGGGCGTTGTAGAGGCGCTTCACCCACAGCCAGTATGTGGAGAGGCCGGGCTGCTTGTTGTAGATGGCCACCCACAGCAGGCCCCCCGGCTTCACCATGCGCTGCGCGTGCTCCAGCGCACGCCACATCTCGCCGGTGTGATGCAGGACGCCCCACGAGTACACAACGTCGAAGGC
>JBKJUW010000066.1:0-114407 GCA_046589725.1 Gemmatimonadaceae bacterium | reverse complement strand
GAGTACGCTCGCCGCGGCCAGCGCGATCACCGCACGGTGGGCGAGCGGATCGGAGTCCGCGCCGGCATCCGGGACCAGCCAGGCGACGAGGGTGCTGCCCCCTTGCGCCAGTGATTTATCGAGGTCGCCGTAAAAGGCGAATTTTCTTATGTCGCTCACCTTGGCCACTGCGCGCGTGCGCAGCACCCAGAGCACCTGCATCACGAGCGCCGGTGCGACGCCGAGCGCCGCGTTCCGCAGTCGGTCCTTCCAACGACCCGGCCGCGCAAGCTGCCAGAGTCCAATCGCGCCGACGATGGAGAGTCCCGCATATCGGGTCATCACCGCGACGGCGGCGGGAAGGCCAGCCCGCAGGGGTCGATTCGGCCACCACACCATTGCGGCGAGCACGAGCGACATGCAGCCGAGATAGAGCGGCTCGCTCAGTACCGATGCGTGCACCGTGTACATCGACGTCATGGCGAAGAGCGCAAGTCCGAGGAGCACTCCGGACACCGTCGACGTAGCGAGGCTCACGAGCAGTACGGCCGTCGTGAACGTGATGAAGGCGGCCGTCGCGGCAATGAGCCGTGCAGCCTCCGGCGGTGCCATGCCCATGCGCACGGGCAGCGCAAGCGCGGTGGGGTAGCCGGGTGGAAAATGGGTGAGGGGTTGGGTGCTGTCCGCGCTCGTCCACGAGGCGAGCGGGACGGCGAATTCGCCACGAGCGGCCAGCGACGCAGCTGCGCCCATGTACTGGAGCGCGTCGGGGTCCAGTCCGGGCCCCGGCGCATCGGTGATCGTCAGCACGAGCGCGAACGCGATGACGCCCATGGTGACAGCGGACAGCAACGCCGCTCGATTGTCTGGTATCATGCCGTATGGTAGGAACGCGGGCCGTGGCGCGAAAGCCGAGTTCTCCGTCTTCGCTATGCCTGCCCCGCGTCACGCGGCCCGCCGCGCAACAGCCTGGCGGTCAGGTGCCGCTTCACGTCCCGCCACTCGATCGCGAGGATGCTGTACAGGTACGTGTCCCGCGCCGTGCCGTCTCGTCGCGCCTGGTGATGGCGTAGCACGCCATCGCGCTTCGCACCCAGGGCTTCGATTGCGCGCTGCGAGCGGACGTTGAAGTTGTCGGTGCGGAGGCCAACGACCGCGCAGCCGAGCGTCTCGAACGCGTGCGACAACAGGAGCAGCTTCGCAGCGGTGTTCACATGGCTACGCTGCCAGCGCGCGGCGTACCACGTGTAGCCGATCTCGACGCGGTCGATCGGCGCGACGATGTCGTGATATCGTGTGCTGCCAACGACGTCGCCCGACGTGAGCTCGCGCACCGCCCAGGGCAGCATCGTGCCGGCGGCTTGCCCCGCGAGTGCGTCGACGATGTAACGCCCGGCCAGTGCGGGCTCCGGCGCGGCCGTGTACCAGAGCTTGTAGAGCTCACCATCGGCAACCGCCGAAGCGAGGCCGCTCTCGTGCTCTGCGCCGAGCGGTTCCAGGCGCACGCCGTACCCTTCGAGCGTTATGGGGGCGGGGGATATCACAGGTTGGCGGGTTGGGTTGAGTGTGCCGGTGAGATCCACAGTCCAGGTCGGACATCAGTTCGTGCGGTTTTCTGCCAACTGTCGTCGCAGTGCTTCAGTTCGGGAACGGCAACACCGCGACGACAGTTGGCGGAAAGAACGGAAAGCGCGGACAGCGGACCTGCTTGTCGGAAAAGGGCCGTGCGTGGCCCGGTGACAATCTAAGCGCCCCCGTTGAAGCCGTTTCTTACCGCCGTCCCCCGGTTCCCGCCTCCCGCGGCCTGTTCACGTCCAGCGCATTCCAGTTGAGCATCGTGTTCAGCAGCATCGCGTAGCTTCCCTGCGTCTCGTACCGCCACATGGGGCGAATGCCGAAGAGCACCACGTGCCCCTTCCCCACTGGCGCATCGATCACCGCACCACGTCCCGCCATCTCTGCCCCATTGTCGAGCAGCCCCGAGACGAGCAATGAATCCGCGCGCGGCGTGAACCGCACGATCACGCGCGCGCGCTGTGCACTCAGTTCCCGTTCGATCGACGCATCCGCGATGTTCTCCGCTACACGCCGGTTCGCGGAATCGTTCTCCGCCGCCGGCGAAACGCTGAACAGTGGCGCAGTATTGAAGTAGACCGGGAAGTTCTGCTCGCTGTACCCGTAGAGGATGGGACTCGTACGCTCCATCGCCTGCGCGCGGAACACGGCCCCGCGTGCGAGCAGCCGAGGCGTTGTCACGACCGATACCGTTGGCGTAAAGCCGAAGTCCACGGGAACGCGCGTACTGTTTCCCTCGGCGACCAGCAGTCCGCCGCGATCGACGAATGCCTTCAACGCCGCGAGGCCATCGTAGCCGAGTCCGGGCCGGATGTCGTCCGTCGAATCGATGACACCGATGTTCGGCGTCATCGGCGTCTTCCGCCACGGAATGGCCGGACCCACCATCGCTCGGCCATTCACGATCGAGGCGGCCGGCGCGCCCACATGCGGCAGCAGCACGACGTCGAACCGGTCGAGGAACTTTGGCTTCCGCACCGACTGGGTGGACGTATACGTGAAGGGCACCCCCATCTCCTCGAGCGCGTGGCGCACCCATCCCTCGTTCTGCGTCTCGATCCAGGTGTGGAGGAAGAGGATGCGGGGCAGCGCGATTGCGTGCGCGCGCACCGCCGGCGCCTGGTCGAGCGCGACGGCCTTGAGACCGAGCGTCTTCACGGCATTCTGCGCGTCGGCGTTGTTCGCGACGAGGTATGTGCCTGCCGCGTACGCGGCGCCATTCGCGGTGAACGCGGTATCCGCCACCCGGACCGCCGTACGTCCGAGCTTCCACGGCAGCGTCGCGGAGCGCCAGTCGCCGACATGCGTGATGGCGAGCGTACCGCCATTTCCCGTTGACGTTCCGTTCACCACGACGTCGGCCGTGAGGAGCGACATCGGCTTCGTGAGAATCGTCGAATCCGCGATCGTCAGCGCCGTCACGTGGCGCAGTTGGTCGAGCGTCCATCCGGTGTCGTCATACGGCGAGGGATCGTCGGGACGGAAGCGCTGGATCGCGAGCACCGTGCGGACCAATGCCGTGTACGGCTGGTCCATGCGGACGATCCAGTCACCGGCGTGCACTGTCGTCGTCGTGTTGGCGTGCGCCGCGATCGAGTCGCGTCGAGCGGCGACTGTGCTGTCCGGTGCACCCGCGGCTCCTGCCGGCGCCGCGCCGGCTCCTGCGCCACCGCCGCCCACCGCACCTGGTCCGGCCCCACCGGCAACGAGTCCACGCTCGATCACGGCAGGCATCGTCTTCGTGGTGAATTCAGCGGTCGCCACGTGTACTTCGCTGCCGATCTTCCGGAAGTAGTTGATCAGGTCACCCGCTTCGGCCGCGCGCTTCTGGTCGTGCGGAATGACGAACGCATAGGGCGCCGAGTGCTTCCCGCGCTCCAGCATGCGCGTGCCCTTGAGCGAGAAGTTCTCCATGAACGTCTCGTGATTCCTCGCCACGTAGTTCAGCGCCACCAGCACGCCGGACTGCTGATAGTTGATGTTGCTGCGGATGCACCACTTCACGCCGTTCACCGGTGGGTTGGGACGATCCCATTCCTTCGACGTCGCGCTCCCTGGCAGCTTCACGATCTGGCAGTCCGCGCCGCCGGACGTGTACGTCTCGTAGAACTTTCCCAACGAATTGCGGAACTGCGCGATGCCGAGCATGTAGTTCGGCGCCCACCCATCATAGAAGCCGTGCGTCCACACGCCGGGCAGTCCGCGCTTCGTGAGCTCCGTGACCTCCTGGTAGGCGAGCGTGTGCCATTCGTCCACGACGATCGGATCGAACTCGTCGTTGTACGGACCGGTTCCCGTGCTGGTATAGAGGAACGGCACCGACTCGTGCAGGTCGTGCATGATCGTCGGGTGCCAGTGCAGGAAAGCGGTGTTCATGTTCTGCGTGAGCTTGATGCTCATCATGAGGCCATCGCGATTGTTGTCGTGCGCGATGTACTTGCCCCAGTAGACGGTCGGAATGCCGCCGCGGCCGAGCTTCAGTTGCTTCTCCTCCTCGATCAGGTCGACGATGCGATTGCGTCCGTCGACCTCGGTCGCGGGCGTGATGAGCGTGATGACGTTGCTCCGGATCTGCTGCACGTACGGCGTCTCCTCGACCGCCAGTCGATACAGCAGTTCCATCAACATCTCCGGACTGCCGGTCTCCGGCGCGTGGATCGTTCCGGTGAGCCAGTAGAGCGGCTTCGCCTCGCGGATGAGGCGCGTGCGTTCGTCGTCCGTCGCAGTGCGGGGATCGGCGAGCTTTGCCGTCATCGCGCGATAGCTGTCGAGGTTCGCAATCGTTGCGGAATCGGCCACGGCGGCGATGATCATCTCGCGCCCCTCCTCGCTCATGCCCAGCGAGAACACCTTCACCCTCGGCGACGCGGCCGCGACGGCGTGGAAATACCTGGTCAGGTCTTCCGAACGCGACAACCGGCCGATTGTGCCCGGGACGTAGCCGAGCACCTTGAGCGGCGACGGCACGGTGGAGGAGGCAGGCAGGTGGTCGACGAGCTCCGTCGTGAACTTCCACTTGGGATCCGTCGGCGTCAGCTCGCGGATCTTCGCGGTGTATTCGGCGTCATTCGCCTGCGCGGCCTGTGCATGCAACGGCGCGATGCGAACAGCAAGGGCAAGACACGAGCTAGCGACGAACGCGATGCGCTGAAAGATCATCTTTTTCGGAGCGAGGAGATAACTGGAGCAGGTAAGGTGTCCTGCGGCAGCATGGAGCGCAAAGCGGCGCGCTCGCCGCCACGCTCACGTGCCGAAGCGCACGCGCCAGGTCTTCTCCTCGTCACCCGTCGGCACCGTAAGTGACCCATACAACTCCGGTCGTCGCGCCTTCATCCACCGCCGCCCCGACGACGTCGCGATGAGCGACGCGTCCAGATCTGCGATGACCATCGCATCGTCCGGCGAGCGCGTCTCGGCGAGTACTGCGCCGTACGGGTCCAGGATCATCGCGTTGCCCGTACGGATCTCATCGTCGTCGATGCCAACGCCATTGCTGAAGAGCAGGAACATGCCGTTGTCATGCGCCCGACTCGGGAGCCACCGCATGATCCAGCCCCGCCCCTTCGGCCCGCAGAGCTCGGCCTCGCACGCCGTGGGGTCCGCTGCACGATTGTCCCAGATCGCGCGATCGATGTGCTTCATCCCATGCGGACTCACGGAGTTGCACCCGCCGGTCTGATGCGGCGCCAGCAGGATTTCTGCGCCGAGCAGCGCTGTAGCTCGTGCGTTCTCCACGATGTTGTTGTCATAGCAGATCAACACACCAACGCGGCAGCCGTGTGGCGTATCGAACACCGTGAAGCCATCGCCGGCCGAGATATTCGGATGCTCGAACACATGCAGCTTGCGGTGCACACGCCACGTGCCGTCCGGCATGGCGACGACGTATGCGTTGTAGATGCGTCCGTCCGCAGCTCGCTCCAGGAGGCCGGCGCCGATCGTCATGGCGTGCTCGCGTGAAAGCCTCAGCAGCTCATGCGTGGACATGCCATCGGGCACAGGCTCTGCGAGGGCCTCGAACGCGTTCCGATCCAGGTTGCGGACGTGCCAGTAGCCCGTCAGGCACATCTCCGGGAATGCGATGATTTCCACGTCCGAGCGGGCCGCTTCGCCGACGAAATACGCGACGCGTCCAAGATTGTAGTGCTTGTCTCCAGGGGCGTGCTGAAACTGTACGGTCGCTACACGGATATCACGCATCTGTGGGGTGTGAGGGTCCGCGTATCATCAGCGCGAGCCTCAGTCGTCGCAAGCGGTGCGCGTCAGGTTGACATGCATCGCTGTGGGTAACCGACACATAGTAGATGCTGCGCGGGGATCATCGCGTTGTTCCCGGCACGCGCGCCTGCGGCACGTCGACGCTCAACGGGCCGTCGCGATCGCAGACGAAGATCGCAAGCAGCGTCGCCGGGTCGGTGGCGCTCGCATTCGCGGACACGAGATGTACTCCGTTCGGCGCCTCGTAAAATGTGTCGCCGGCGTGGTGCACTGACTCCTGACCGCCCGCGGCTCGGCTGCGAATCGCCCCAGCGACCACATACCCGATGACCGGACAGGGATGGCGGTGTGGGTCCGACGCTTCGCTCGGTGCGTAATGCACCTCAACCACCGATACGGTGACGTGACTGCCGTCCAGTGGCGGCAACGCCTGGACGATCGACATCCGAGACGACGAAGCAGGCGGCGTGGGCCCTGGCGTTTCGCGCACGTGCGCCGCGGGGATGCCACAGCCCGAGAGTACACCGCCCATGGCAGCGGCCGGGAGAAGACGTCTGGTGAACGCGAGGCGCATTGTGACACCCACTCGTTGAGGAAACTCCCCCGAAGGGTTCCGGTTTCAGGAGGCGAGGACCACGCGCATGCCGACGCAGCCATCGTGGAAATCTCTGCGAGGCTATAGCGTTTCGACGTTTCGTGACGGTGCTCACGCGCCTCGCGGCGCCACACCTCGCGTCGCGGTGGCGAGACTGGGAGCGTCGTCCATCCCGGCTTCGAGTCGTTCAAGTTCGGCAGGCGAGATGCCATGCGTGATGGCAATGCCGAATCGGCGCTCCATGTACGCCTCGACGCTCATCCACTCGTCCTCGAAGCAGATGGCCTTCGACCACGCACACATCGTCACGACGCGTTCGGCACGCCGTAGGCGGACCCACACCACGGCGACCAGCACCATCGCGAGAAGCGCGATGCCGGCGATGAGCGCCTCGGCGAAACGGCGATGTGCCAGTGCGCGCTCTACGGCGACCTGACGGCGATCGAGCAGTGTATCCTCGCGGGCCAGCGCGCTTTGGACCGTCGCATGAATCGAGTCCATCAGCCGACGACCGCGGCCACTCCTGATGAGGCGGTCGACCGAGTCGCGATAGCCTGCCTGCATGAGGGCTGCGCCCGACCGGAGCAACGCGAGCCGAGCTGCCACAAGCCGGTCGAGCGTATCGAGGCGACGCTGCTGGCCAGGGTTGTCCGCCGTGAGTCTCCGCAGTGAGCCCAGCAACTGTCGTGCGGTGTCGGCCGCCTGGATCGAGGACGCGATGTACACCGTATCAAGCGAAAGGAGAAATCCGCGCTGCGCGCTCTCCGCATCACCGAGGGCCGCGAGCGTTTGGTGCAGTTGATCCTCGACCTGCATTGTGTGTGTGGCCCATCCAAAGGATGAGCGGGTGTCGGATTCGGCGGAGCGGTTGAGCACGAGCGCGACCATTCCGCTCACCGCGAGTACCGCCAGCGCGAGGGCGCTCCAGACGAGGGGCTGACGTGACCGCCGCTCCCCACGTGGATGCGTACGTGCTGAAGGGGCCGCGGTGCGCTGCATCATCCGTGTCTCATGGTACACTCACCGTACTTGTGCGCTGCTGTCGTGCTGGCGCCGTCGCTGTGCAAGAGCAGCTCGAGACTCAACACTACGGCCTGGGTGGACGCACTGGAATAGGCGTCGCTATTACGCTGTTCGGACGCATGATCGCTGGCTGGACGGAACCCTGGCCGTTCAGGCAAGACGGACGCGAGCCACCCCACCTCGGCCGTATGCGATTGCCACGGCGATCAGGCCGACGACGAACGGAAACAGCGCCGGCAGCACACCCATGCCCATCGCCGTGAGCACTGTCGCTCCCGCCATGACGCCGACGAGCCCGCACGCCGCGAGTGGCGTCAGCGTCTGGTGAATCCGGAACAGTCCGGGAAGCACGAGACCGAGCGCGCCGAGCACTTCGATGACGCCGATGAACCGAAGGAAGAGGCCCGGCAGCGCGATGGGTCCCTGCATCGCCTCGATCGGCATCACGAGCTTCGTCCCGCCAGCGAAGAGAAACAGGGCGGCGAGGAGGGTCTGGGCGGTCCAGAGGGCGCGGTTGGTGGCTTTCGGCGTGATGATCGGCATGCGGGGGTTCTCTCGTGTGGGCCAGGAGTTCGAGGTGCTCACATCATCACGACGAACGGCGTTCCAGGAATTCGACATCGATGGGCAGGCAGGAATCTGGACCGATGATATTCGGGTTTGAGGCGCCCCGGGAGTGCTCGTTCTCATTGTAACTGTCGCGCCCACAAGCGCTTGGTTTCTCGTGGCAGGGCGAGCCGAAGTCCTGCCATACGGGCAGCGCTTGTACTTTCGGGTTTCGTTCGGTAAATACCTCCCCCGGGCTGAATGGAGCTTGCCATCTGGCCTGAGCAGCGCTTCGCTGTGAAAGATATCTTCGGTGTTTGTTCGGCATCACTCATGCTGTTCTTGCCTGCCGATCTGGGTTTCTGCTGTGTGGGTTCCTGTCCCTCTGTCCGACCCGTCCGACTGTCCGACTCTCAAGTGCCTCTCTCTCTCGCCGAACTCGTCCAGCTTCTCCCGCCCGCCGCACCGGCCGCGCCGGCGCTCCCCACCGGGATCGCCGCGCTCGACGCCGCGCTGCTCGGCGGCGGGCTGCCGCGTGGCCGGCTCACGGAGCTCGTCGGGCCAACCGGGAGCGGGAAGACGACACTCGCGCGCGCCATCGTCGAGAGCACCATCGCGTCGCACGGATGGGTCGCGTACATCGACGCGCAACGCACGCTCGACGCACGTGACTGGGTGCACCTCGGCGACGCCGAAGGCATGTGGATGATCCGCCCGCACGACGCGACGCGAGCCGCCTGGTGCGCCGACATCCTGCTCCGCAGCAGCGCGTTCGCGCTCGTGGTGCTCGACGGCGCGCCTACGCTCTCGAAGGCTGCCGCGGTTCGCCTCACCGGCCTCGCCCGCGAATCCAATGCCGCCTTCGTGCTGCTTGGCGACCGCGCTGGCAGCGCCTCACAGCTTGGCGGCGCAGTCCGATTGCTGGTGGAACGACGACGAAAAAAACAGTCAGACAGTCAGACTGTCCGACTGTCAGACGGTACGAACCCGGACCTGAATGGGAATCAATCGGCTAGCACGATCGGCGTGAAAGTCGAGAAGGGAGGAACGCTTCGAACCGTGGAGGTGAGTTGTGCAATCGCTGTGGCGCGTCGCCTGTGTACGCATCCCGAGGTTCCCGATCGGCGCGGTGTGGCGCGCGGTCCAGCGGGTGGGCTCCGGCACGGGCGCCGCGGGCGCGCAGCTTCTCCTCCCGTTCACAGCGCCGCCCACCCCATCGTCATCGAGCCCGAACGGCAGCAGCACCCCGCCAGCATCGGATCCCGAGCACTGGGATGACATCCCCATTGCCCTCATCGACGGCACCGGCAACCAGAAGCGCCTCCGCGCCGCCTCGGCCGCCGCAGGCCGGCTCGGGGTTCGCGCCGGCATGCGCCCCGCCGAGGCGCGGGCGCTCTGCGCCGAGCTGCACGAGCTACAGTGGGACGATGTCGCCGTCCATGCGGCTACTACGGAATTGTCGGCAGCGTTGGTGAGCGCGAGTCCACAGGTCACGCCAGTCACGGGTGCGCCCGGGCTCTGGTGGGTGGGCGCATCGGGATTCGACGGCATCGGCGGCGAGCGGGAGCTCGGCGGCTCCCTCCTGCGCGTCGCGAAGCGCTGGCATCCACGCCCGCGCGTTGCCATCGCGGGGTCGTGCGTGGCCGCACGTGCCGCCACGTGGGCCGGCGCGAGCTTCGAGCGCAAGGGCGGCGACCGCACACTGGTGCACGTCGTCGCTCCCGACACCGACGCGGCCTACCTCGCGCCGGCGCCACTCGCCCTCGTGCCAATGGACGAGGACCTCCGCGCCGCACTGCACGCGCTCGGTCTCCGCACGGTGGGTGCATTGGCGGCGCTGAGCAGTGAAGACGTCGAGCGACGGTGGGGCGAGATCGGCCTCCGCGCATGGCGCCTCGCCAATGCCGACGATGCCCGACGTCCCGTGCTTGCGCGCGTGGAGATACAGCCGGCCGTCGAGGTGGAGCTCACGATTCCCGCCGCGACGATGGAGCCGATTCTGTTCCTCGTGCGCGCTGCGCTCGAGCGGCTCGTGCACGACATGATCGCGCACGGCCGCGCGGTCGCCGCGGTGGCGATCACGCTGACGCTCGATGATGCGCGCGGTGCGCTCGTCGACGCGCCCGCACACACGATCACACGCGAAGCGCGCGCGGCGCGACCGCTGGCTCGCGTGCTCCCGCTGTTCGAACGCTGCCGAGCGTTGCTCGACAGCTGGACGCTCGAGGCGCCGGTGAGTGCGGTGCGCGTGGCGATTGTCGCAACGGCGCCGCTCTCGGGCGAACAGGGCGATTTATTGACGACCTCCTGGCGCGACCTCGGCGCCGCTGACGCGGCCATTGAACGGCTAAGAGCGGAGCTCGGCGCTGGCGCGATCGTGCGCGCCGAAGCGCGCGACACGCACCGGCCGGAGAGGGCCGGCCTGTGGAAAGACTTTGCGTCAGACACCCTGAAGTCTGACAGTCAGACAGTCCGACAGTCTGACAGCGGGTCAACTGCTGGCAAGACAGCTGTTGCCTACACAGAGCGGTCCCTTGGCGCGCGACCTGGTCGTGTAGATCATGACCGTCATGCTGATCGACCCGCTGTCATGCGAGCTGCGGACAAAGTCCGCAGCGGGTCAGACCGTCAGACTGTCAGACTGGTCGTGAGTGAGCCAGTGCCGGTTACGCCGGCCGCG
The DNA here is from genome assembly GCA_046589725.1 of Gemmatimonadaceae bacterium. Classification (GTDB taxonomy): domain Bacteria; phylum Gemmatimonadota; class Gemmatimonadetes; order Gemmatimonadales; family Gemmatimonadaceae; genus AG11. The sequence continues at coordinate 103,791 of JBKJUW010000066.1, read as the reverse complement.
CGGCGCGCACTCGATCCACCCGAACACATCGACGTACTGTGCGACAACGAGGTGCCGCGCACAATTACATGGCGCGGACAGCGCATTCCGGTCACGCGTGCGCTTGGCCCCGAGCGGTTGTCGGGCGACTGGTGGGACGATGGGTATCGTCGCGACTACTGGCGCTGCGAGAGCGGGCTGGGCGAGATGGTGGTGTTTCTCGATCGCTCGGATGACGCATGGCGGGTGCAGGCGTGGAGCGATTAAGCCGGGGTCAGACAGTCGGACAGTCTGACTGTCTGACAGTCCGACTCCGGAGCAGCCGCGAGGTTGCCCGGAGCAGCCGTCCGGCTGCGAGGGCAACAGGCACAGGGCCGGCCGGAATCAACTCGCGTCGTACCTGATCGACTCGAAGATTCATTCCTTCAAGGCCATGCGCACCAAGCAGCACCATGTCGCCTTCCTGGGCAAAGACGACGATCGTGGCTGTCGATCGCCCCCCAGCATAGAGCAACGCGAATCCAATCTCGCGCTCCAGCACTCGACCATCGGCTGTCTCGAACCTGTCAATGCGGACCGGCACTACTCCGAGCTCGAGCAGTAAGGCGGTTGGCAGCCAGTTGTATTCGCTCCCCCGTATCAACGAGCACTTCGAGAAGGTCTCGGCGATCGTCGGGTGTAGCAAGCGCGGCGAGGCTCAGCGTCGTTCGGAAGATTCCCATGTCGTCGATCATAAGGACTCCCTGTTCGGGTGGCAGCATCAATTGAATGCATAAAGGTACTGGACACTGCGGTCTGACCGTCCGACGGTCGGACCCAGCGCGACGGCTGCGCCGCGCGCCTCGTCGGACAGCGGGTCAACTACTGGTCGGACAGTCATGATCTACACGACTCGGTCGCGCGCCAAGGGACCTCCATGTGTAGGCAATAGCTGTCAGACATCAGTTCGACCCGCTGTCAGACGAGCCGCCGCGCAGCGGCCGGCGGGTCAGACTGTCAGACTGTCAGACCGCGTATGAAGTACGCGGAGCTCCACTGTCATTCCTGCTTCTCGCTCCTCGACGGCGCCGCGCTCCCCGAGACCCTCGTCGCGCGCGCGACAGAGCTCGGCCTCGCCGCGCTCGCCATCACCGATCACGACGAGCTTGGCGGCAGCGTGCGCTTCAACATGGCCGCCATGGAGGTGGCCGAGAGCTATCCCGCATTCCGCGCGATCATCGGCGCGGAGCTTACCGTCGCCATTCAGTTGCATGACGACAACGACGAGGAGCCGCTCCTCACCCACCTGCCCCTCCTCGCCGAAACGCGCGAAGGCTACGCGAACCTCTCCACGCTCATCACCATCGGGCGACGCGATGCACCACGCGGCTCGCCCAGCGTCACGCTCGATCAGCTCTCATCCCACTCGGCGGGACTCTTCGCGCTCACCGGTTGTCCGCGCGGATGGGTTGCGATGCTCGCCGAGCGTGGCGATTCCGATGGCGCGTGCGATGCCACCGCCACGCTGCTCGATATCTTCGACCGGCGCGTCGCGATCGAATGCTGGGATCACGGACTCCCCGAGGAACGTGTCACCACCGCGCGATTGATCGACATCGCCCGCGCGCTCGACATCCCGTGGGTCGTCACGAACGACGTGCATTACGCGCGCGCCCGCGACCGCATGATTCACGACGTCCTCTGCTCGCTCAGACATAAGCGTCCGCTCGACGACATGGGCACGCGGTTGCGGCCCAATGGCGAGTGGTACCTCAAGAGCGCCGCCCAGATGGCGCGGCGCTGGCGCCACGCCCCCGAAGGCATTCGCGCCACGCTCGACGTCGCCGAACGGTGTGCCTTTCGCCTCGACACCCTTGCGCCGACGCTGCCTGCGTTCGCGCTCCCCCCCGGCGTGGCGTCCGACGAATACCTCGACCGCCTCGTCGAGCAGGGTGCGCAGGAACGGTGGGGCGCGCCCGGCACAACTCGGCGCACGGCTGCCCATGAAAAGCAGATCGCGCACGAGCTGAAGCTCATCAACAAGCTCGGTCTCGCCGGCTACTTCCTCATCGTCTGGGACATCGTCCGCTTCGCGCGGCGCAAGGGCATCCTCTGCCAGGGGCGAGGTTCCGCCGCGAACTCCGCGGTCTGCTACTGCCTCGGCATCACGGCAGTCGATCCCATCAGGCTCGGCCTGCTCTTCGAGCGCTTCCTCAGCGAGGAGCGCACGGAGGCGCCCGACATCGACATCGACTTCGCGCACCGCGAGCGCGAGGATGTGTTGCAGTACGTCTATGATCATTACGGCCGCGAACATGCGGCAATGGTGTGCGAGCAGATCACGTATCGCGGCCGCAGTGCTGTGCGCGATGCGGCACGCGTCCTCGGTTTCAGCATCCAGCAGTCCGATGCACTCGCCACCTTGAGCGACCGCTTCTCCGCGAAGGCGACGGCCGATGCGCTCCGTGCAAAACCCGCCGACGAAGGCACGAGCGACGCCATCGTCGCATCGGCACTCGGCAGCACGATGGTGCCAGGCACCGAGGCCACCACACGCTCGCGCGCCGAGAAGGAAAGGTCGAAGCAGGTGTTGCAGCCGATGACGACGGCCGATCGTCCGACGCCCAAGGCCGCTTACGAGCCGTACGGCAGCCCGAATGCGCAGAAGGCCGGCACGAAGGATCTCGCGAAGATTCCGAACGTGCTGCATACGGATGCGTCGCGCGGCAATCGGTGGGAGGATCCCTACGGGTCGGACGACCACACCGAACGGCGCAATCCCGTCACGGCGTTGCGTCCCACGGAAGGGGAGAGCATCGTCGAGCGGGTGGGGCTCGATCCAAAGGACAAGCGCGTGCGCGCATTGGCGGCAGTCGTCGAAGGGCTGCACCAGATCCCGCGGCACCGCTCCATCCACGTGGGTGGATTTGTGCTGACGGCCGAGCCGCTGTGTACGGTCGTGCCGATCGAGCCGGCGAGCATGCCGGGGCGCACGGTCATTCAATGGGAGAAGGACGACCTCGATCCCATCGGTCTCGTGAAGATCGACCTGCTGGGGCTTGGGATCCTGACGCTCATCCAGGATTGCCTGCTGTACATCCGGCAGCAGCGCGGCGTGACCGTGGATCTCGCGCTGCTCCCGATGGACGACCAGCACGTGTTCGACGATCTCTGCGCCGCCGATACGATCGGCGTGTTTCAGGTGGAGAGTCGCGCACAAATGAATACATTGCCGCGGTTGAAGCCGCGCTGCTTCTACGATCTCGTCATCCAGGTGGCGCTCATTCGTCCGGGGCCCATCCAGGGCGATATGGTGCACCCCTTTCTAAGACGGCGTGCTGGCCTCGAGCCGGTGACGTACCTGCATCCGTCTTTGGAGCCCATCCTGAAACGGACGCTCGGGGTCCCGCTGTTTCAGGAGCAGGGCATGCAGGTGGCGATCGCGGCGGCGGGCTTCATGCCGGGCGAGGCCGACGTGCTGCGGAAGGCGATGGGACACAAGCGCAGTCGCGAGCGCATGGCGGCGATCTGCCAGAAGATGCTCACGGGCATGGCGAACAACGGCATCGCCCCAGAGGATGCGGATCGCATCTTCAACCAGATCAACGGATTTGCGGATTACGGATTTCCGGAGAGCCACGCGGCGAGCTTCGCGCTGCTCGTGTATGCGTCCGCGTACCTGAAGCATTACTACGCGCCGGAGTTCACCGCGGCGATCCTCAATGCGCAGCCGATGGGCTTTTACGCACCCGGCACTTTGGTTGAAGATGCGCGGCGACATGGCGTGGAGGTTCGGCCAGTGGACCTTGGGTGCTCGGCGTGGAATGCCTCTTTAGAAGGGGTCGGACAGTCTGACAGTCTGACGGTCGGACAGGAGAGCCTGCGAACGGAAGTCGGACAGTCTGACAGTCTGACGGTCGGACAGGGGAGCGGGCTCGAGCCCAAGCTCCACCGTCAGACGAGCAGCCGCGCAGCGGCGAGCGGGTCAGACTGTCAGACTGTCAGACCAGCGGGTGCGCGGCCGCAGGCCGCGCACCCGCCAGCCGTCAGGCTGGGCCTCCGCAGCGTCCGCGGGTTGGGTTCAACAGCGCAAGACAAGCTCGAAGCCGCGCTGCGTGATGGGCCGTTCACGTCCGTCGAGGATGTGGTGGAGCGCTCGGGGCTCGATCGGCGTGCACTCCGTCACCTCGCGGAAGCCGGTGCGTTCGACAGCATGCTCGCGCACGAGCCCGACCTGCGAAAGCGGCGCGGCGCGCTCTGGGCCGTGCTCGATGCCTCGCGTGGCGATGCGGGGCCGCTCGCCCCACGCCGGCGCACGAAGGCGCATATCGCGCCGGTGCCTGCGATGACGGCGGTCGAGCTCACCGAAGCCGACTATCGCATGACCGGCATCTCGCTCGCGGGCCACCCGATGTCGCACGTCCGCTCGGTGCTCGAGCTGAACGGTGTGCGATCCGCGCACGACCTCGTGCACAACGGGCGGGATGGGGAGACGGTCGCCACGGCGGGTCTCGTGATCTGCCGTCAGCGGCCCGGCACCGCGAAGGGCTTCGTCTTCCTCACGCTGGAGGACGAGACAGGCCTCGTGAACGTGGTCATCACGCCGCCGCGCTTCGAGAAGCAGGCGCTGCTCATCTCCCGCACACCGCTGCTGCTTGTGCGCGGCGTCCTGCAGGTGGAGCAGACGGTGGTGAACATTCGCGCGAAGCAGTTTCGCGCACTCGAGGCGGCGGTGGGAGCGGAGTTCGCGAAGCGTCACGATTTTCACTGAAACAGCAAGGGCCTCGCATGGCGAGGCCCTTCCACCCGTCGCCAGCATGGGGCTGGCGACAGGATCATCTGACCGCGAGAACTACTTCGCCGGCAGCAACACCTTGTTGATGACGTGGATCACGCCGTTCGACTGCTTCACGTCCGCGATGGTGACCGTCGCGACGTTGCCCTTCTCATCCTTGAGCATGACCTTGCCGCCCTTCCGCATGGCCGTGAGCTTGCCGCCGTTCACGGTCGTGAGCTCGGCCTTGCCGTGGCCCTTCTTGATGGCGTCGAGAAGGTCGTGCGCGCTCATGTCACCAGCGACGACATGGTACGTGAGGATGCCGCTCAGCGTGGCCTTGTTCTCGGGCTTGAGCAGGTTGTCCACCGTGCCAGCGGGCAGCTTGGCAAACGCGGCGTTCGTCGGAGCAAAAACAGTGAACGGTCCCGCGCCCTTCAACGTCTCGACCAGCCCTGCCGCCTTGACGGCCGCGACGAGCGTCGTGTGATCCTTCGAGTTGACCGCGTTGTCGATGATATCCTTCGTCGGATACATCGCCGCGCCGCCGACCATCTTCGTGTGGGTGTGGGCCTGCGCCTGCGAGACGGACGGAAGCGCGGTGGTGGCCGCAAGTGCAAGAACGGTGATAAACGAGCGCATGAAGGAATCTCCAGTAGGGATCAGGATTGACCGTCGCCGGCCGTGTACAGACGGTGTACGACGTCACCAACCCTTTGGATCTCCCGGAACTGGAGCATGGATTCCCGCCTTCGCGGGAATGACGATCACCTATCCTCCGATCCGTTCTAAACCCCGCGCTGCTCCCAGTACGCCGCGTCCTTGATCAACGCTTCCACCTGGATGATCCCCTTCTCCTCCATGTAGTCGGCGATGTGGATGGCCGCGGTCTCGATCGCCTCCCCGCGCGAATCCACCAGCGAAAGGCCGAGCTTGTCACGGGCGGCGTAATACTTCTCCAGCGTGATCTCGTCGAAGGCCTCTCCGCCGAGCATCGGCACGGCCTTCGTGAACAGGCGAAACACCGGCTGTACGAGATCGTAGCCGAAGCCGGGGCGGAAGGCTCCCCACGCGCGCCCAGCGGGCTCGTCGGCGAACTCGAGGTCGGAATGTCCAACGATCACATCCTTCAGCTTCACCGTGTAGCGCATGCAGCTCCTTGAGCGTCGATGCGCGGACAAACCCGCAACATCACGCGGTCGGTCTGGTCATCGGTCCCGAGGACGAAGGCCTTCGTGCCGACGTCAACAAATCCCCACTTTTCATAGAACGCGGTGGCGCGCGGGTTGTGCTCCCAGACGCCCAGCCAGACGCTGTCATGTCCGCGTTCCACGGCGACGTCGAGACACCGCTGCATGAGCGCCGCCCCGATGCCCTTGCCAATGAGGTGCGGGGCCGCATACAGGCGCGCGATCTCCATCGCTCCACGATCGCTCACGCACTCGGGCGCGTTGTCGGCACGCAGCATGGCGTACCCAACCGTCTCGCCACCTTTCTCCGCGAACAGCACGGTGTGTCGAGCGTCAGCAAGCTCGGCACGCTGGATCTCCGCGCCGAACGCCTGACCGCAGTACAGGGCCATGTCATCCGGCGTGTTGTCCGGCCCGAACGTGTCCACAAACGTCGACTCGGCGATCGCGCTGAAGAGCGCCGCATCGTCCGTCGTCGCTTGCCGAATCGTGAGTGGTATCGTGTCGCTGAAGGTGGCCATGCGCGAAAGTAAACCGCTCGTCAGCGCCGCGCGAGAACCCTCAGGCCGAGTGCGTGATTAATCCAACGCACGAGTGGTAGCAGCTTCGCGTACTCGCGCGCGAGGACGTCCGGCAGCCGCGCACCAAGAAGATCCTTGTGCACGAGCTCGCGCCCCAGCGTGAAGGACTGGTGGCGCAGCAACGCGATCGCGGGATGCGTCATCGGATACCCACGCGGGGCGCGTGACAGCATGTTCTCCTCGTCGAGCCCTCCGAACTGTCGCTTGATCGTGGCGTTGGCAAGGATCTTCTTCAGCGACGCCGGATTCTCGTTGATCGCTTCGCGGATCTTCTGGAGCGCGGGGCGCGGGGGCATCCAGATGCCTCCGCCGATGGAGGCACGCGCTGCCTCCATGTGGAAGTAGAAGCCGGCTCCCCCATGTGCGGCCTGCGACCCCACACCACGGCCCGCGTCGACGTGATGAAACCAGCAGGCGACGTGCGTCTTGTAGGGCGACTTGTCATTCGAGAAGCGGACGTCGCGATGAATGCGGAAGAGCGATCGCTTCGGATCGCCAACGATCTCCGGCGCCAGCGTTGCCAGCCGGACATCCACCTCCTCGGCGAGCGCGGCGAGTGGCGCGCGCAGCTCCGACTCGTAGGTGGCGCGATTGCGCCCGAACCATTCGCGGTCGTTGTGCTTCTTCAGTGCTTTGAGGAAGGTGAATGCGGCCGGCCTGAATCCGGAAAACTCGGTCGACGTGGTCATCGCATCACGAAGCAGGCTTTGGGGAGGCAACGGCGGGCGTCTCCGCCGCCTTGACCTTGAACCCGAAGCGCTGCTCCACCATCTGTCGCACCTTGTGTCCGAACATCGTCGCGGGGCTGAAAGTCATGAGGGGAATCGCGTGCTGCACGGATTTCGTAAAGGCCGCGTTCGTGGACGCGAGCACAACGATGCTCGAAGGATCCGAGCGGCCCAGTGTGTCGACGACAAAGCGGGCGGTGACGGATCCCTCCGTGCCGTCGCGCAGGAGCTCAGGTGGATAGACGGGTGCGGCGCTGCCCTCAGTTCGCGTGGCGGCTTCCTCGACATCGAGGATCGAATATACCGAATCGGCCGAGACCACTGCCTTTGCCGGTGCCTGACTCACGACGTCGCTACCGAGAGCGCCACCGGTAACCTCGGGGCCCGCAACACCGGCTACTCGCAATACCTTTCCGTCCGCACGCTCCGAAAGGGACACACCGCCACTGCCCTGCTCGACATACCGCAGGACCAGGTCGCGATCCTCGCTGGATCGCATGCGATCGGGTGGGGGCAGATACTTCAGGTACGATACTCGCTCGGCGATCACGCGGTCGACTTCCTTCGATCGAATTCCCGTCGCATAAACGGCAGTCGCAACGAGCACGACGTGCGCCGCGACGCTGAATGCCGCGCCGCCGCTGAATGTTGTTGCCTTGGCTGGCGGGTAGAGTCCCATGCGCATGTGCGGCACCTCCATTCCGGAAATAATGAGCGGGATGGCTGAAGAGCGAGGCGCGAAGCGCCGATGCGCGCCGAAAAGCGAGGCGCGAAGCGCCGATGCGCGCCGAAAAGCGCCTATCCCGCTAACCCCGCCAACGCCTCCCCCGCCACCCGATACACCGTCCACTCGTTCATTGGCCTGGCCCCCACCGACTCATAGAAACGAATGGCGTCGACATTCCAGTCGAGCACCGACCATTCCAGCCGACCGTAGCCGCGTTCCACGGCGGTGCGCGCCAGCGACGCCAGCAATTGTCGTCCGAGCCCATGCCCGCGAAAATCCGGAAAAACGAAGAGGTCCTCGAGGTAGATGCCCGGAAGCGCCAGAAACGTGGAATAACTCCGGAACCAGAGGGCGAAACCCGCCGGCTCATCGCCGGCGAAGGCGAGCGTGATCTCTGCAGCAGGCGCGGCGCCGAAGAGCGTCTCGTTCAGCAGTGCTTCCGTCGCCATGCACTCGCTCGACAGCCGCTCGAATTCCGCTAGCCCCCGGATGCACCGCAGGATGATGGGGACATCGGCCTTCGCAGCGGCACGAAGCTGGAAATCCCGGCGAGCTGATCTGGTATTGGGCATATCGTGGCGCGTAAGGGTCGCGATCGTCCTAGATTGTGAACGTATGAACCATAGGCTGTGCCGATGCCGGCAGGGTCAGTTTAGCTCCTGTCGCCGACGACTGGTGATCCGTGCTCGACGTTTCTCCGCTGCTGCATGAAACCCTCGCCGGACGCTATGTCCTGAAGCGCGAGATCGGTCGTGGCGGAGCCGCAACTGTTTACCTCGCGCACGACGTTCGACACGAGCGTCTCGTCGCCATCAAGGTGCTCCACCACGAGCTCTCCCACGCACTCGGCGCTCAGCGCTTCCTGCGCGAGATCAAGCTCACGGCGAGCCTGCAGCACCCGCACATTCTCCCCATCCACGATTCCGGGGAGGCGCACGACCAGCTGTACTACGTCATGCCGTACGTGGAGGGCGATTCCATGCGGCAGCGCCTCGGCGCGGACAACCGGTTGTCGATCGAGGAGGCGGTGCGCATCGGGCGCGAGGTAGCCGGCGCGCTCGCGTACGCCCACGAACGCGGCGTCGTGCATCGCGACATCAAGCCCGAGAACATCCTCTTCTCCGGCGGGCATGCCGTACTTGCCGACTTCGGCATCGCGCGCGCGATCGATCGCGCGCACGAGAAGATCACGCAGCAGGGAACGATCACGGGGACGCCCGCCTACATGAGTCCCGAGCAGGCGCGCGACCGCGCCTTCGACGGGCGGAGCGACGTGTATTCGCTGGCGTGCGTGCTGTACGAGGCGATGGCCGGCGTGCCGCCCTTCGTGGGGGAAACGCCGCAGCAGCTGCTCTCGCAGCGCATCTCGAAGGTGGCCCCGCGGCTGCGCGAGTATCGTCACGACGTTCCGCCGCCGATCGAGTCCGTCATCGCCAAGGCCTTGGCGATGTCGCCCGACGATCGTTTCGATGACGCGCGCGCGTTCAGCGCAGCCCTCTCGGCGGCGATCGGGAACTCGGGCGAGACACTCACCGCCCGCGTTCAGCGGCGTTCCGTCGTGAACAGCCCGTTGCTCTGGGCCGCCGGCGTGGCGATGCTGATCACCGCCGTTGCCGCTACCACTCCGCAGGGGCGCGACGAGGTCGATCTGCTCACCGGGCGCGTCGACACCGCGCAGTATGCCGTGCTGCCGTTTCACTACTCGGGCGCCTCGGTTGCATCGGACGATCAGGAACCCGTCGCGCAGGGCGTGTACGCCGCGATGCGCGAGTGGAATGGGTTGAAGCTTGCCAGCGACATGAGCGTGTCCGACGCGATGCGCCGCTCCACGGACTCGTCGCTCGACGGACGCATGACCGTGGCGCGTCGAGCACGCGCGGGGAAGCTGGTGTGGGGCAGCGTTCATGTGACGCGCGACTCGATGCTCGTCCGTGCGGCGGTCTACAATGCGGTCGACGGCAGCCTGATCAGGGAGGTGCCGCTCGCGGCGTCACGCAACTTCATGGCGACCCATCCCGGCGCCATTCGCGCCCTTGCTGCGGATCTGCTTCGCCTGGAAGACTCGGACAAACTGCCGCACACGGGCGATGTCGGTACGCGCTCGTTCGCGGCGTGGCGCGCGTACGAGGAGGGTGAGCACCACCTGTATGCGTGGCATGTCTTGCCTGCATTGGCGGCATTCGAGCGCGCTGCGACCGCGGACCCGGACTACGCGCTTGCCCAGGTCTGGCTCGCTCAATTGCAAGTGTGGCGCGGCCGGCCCATAACGCAGTGGAGCCCGCACCTGAGTGCCGCCGTTCGCACCCGGGCGTCGCTGGACGCGCGCGCGAACTCGATCGTCGAGGCGCTTGAGGCCTTGCAGCATGGCAACTTCGCCGGAGCGTGCGACGCGTACAGGGCACTGCGTGGACGCGACTCGCTCGATGTCACGGCGTGGCTGGGGCTGGCGCACTGTCAGGGGTTCGATCCACTCGTGATCCGCGGCAAGTCCAGCGCGACTGGATGGGCCTTCCGGGGGAGCAACGCCGCAGCGCAGGCGGCGTACGCGCGAGCGCTCCAGATCGCGCCGAGTGCTTTCGGCGCGTTTCCCTTCAGCACCGTTTCTCGGCTGTTCGTCATCGAGTCAGGCGTGCCCCGGCGCGGGGTCACCAGTGACAGCGCGCGGTTCGTCAGCTATGTGGACCTTGCGCACGACACCCTCGTCAACAATGCGAGCCCGGACGCCGATCTGAACCTGAAGTCGGTCGAGGCAATGGCTCCGGCGCATGACCGGGCGCTGATGCGCAGTCGCGAAGCGCTGATCGGCCTGCTGTCCGCGCTTGTCCAGCGCTTGCCGGACGCTCCGGATGCATTCGAGTCGCTCGCGCGCGTGCTAGAGACCCGCGACGAGATCAGCGGTACGCCGCATGGCGGATACTCCGCGCTGAGCGCCATCGATCGCGCCAAGGTGCTCGCCACCGATTCGGTGCAGCGCGCCCGGCTCGGCGCGGCGGATGTGCGGCTGCACCTCAAGCTCGGAGACTTCGCGCGCGTGGCGTCGATCGGTGACTCGGTGCTCGCGTCGTCACCGCGTGCGGCCGGAGAACAGGCGCTGTACCTCGCCGGCATCGCGGCGCTGCTGGGGCGTGAACATGCCGCTTTCGCATACATGCGCGCGAGCGGATCGTCCGTTGCGCTTGGCGGCTCCCCCGCGGTGCCATTGGTCGAGGATGTCGGGACCGCACTCTTCATGCGGACAGCGCTCGGTGTGTGTGACGATTCCGTCCGGGCGCTTCATCGCCGCGTCTCGCCCATGCTCGAGAGCTATGTCAATGCCTCGCAACGTGAGGAGGCCATGCGCGGCATCATGCAGCGGCCCATGATCTTCGGAGTCGGCTGTCTCGGTGCGCCCGCTACCGTCGACCTGCGAGGGCAGCGCTCCCCAATGATGCTCGCCCTCCAGGCATTTGGGCGCGGCGACCGCGCGGTAGCGCGAGCGCTGCTCGATACCATGCAGGGGAGAACTCTTACGCGTCCGGGCGAAATCTCGCTCGACCAGACTATTGCTGAGGCATGGCTCTGCGCTGCACTGGGTGACTCGGGCGGGGCCATACGGCACCTCGACCTCACCCTCACCGCCCTCCCGACCCTTTCACCGTACATCGTCTACGAACCGGGGATGGCGGCGGCGGTTGGACGTGCCATGGTCTTTCGCGCCGATCTCGCCTCCCGGGCGAAGGATCCCGGGGCGGCGGCGCTCTGGGCCGGCCGCGTGCTTACGTTGTGGGCGCACAGCGATCCGTCGCTCGCCCCCACGCTCGCCCGCATGAAGGCACTCGCCGGTCAGCGAAAGTCGTAAGCGCTGTCCCAACCGCCATTCCGAAGGTCAATCACCCATGCCGACGAGGACATTCGTGAGCAGGTATCGACACATCGCCATCCATACTGCACTCGTGCTGCTGATCGCCGGATGCACCAAGGGCGATGCACCCCGCGCCGACTCCAGCGCAGCGAGTGGTCAATCGGTGCCCGTCTCCAGTCTGAAGGCCTCAACGACGCAGCTTCCTGGCGCGCTCACGAAGCCACTCGATTCCTACACCGGCGATGAGCTCTACGCATTCGTCCACGCACTCTCGTTCACCGCAGATTCGGTGAAGGATCGGAAGTGCAAGAACGATCCGGCGTGCACGAACTCCCCCACACCGACGAAGATCAAGGTTGGCGTGGCGGCGGTCGTCGGACAGGACTCGCTCTCCGCGGGCACCACGCCGCGGTTCGGGGTGGTGTACGTCCGCGCCACCAACCGCGGCAACGCGGAGGAAGCCCGCTACAGCATGAAGGCCGGAAAGCAGTTCGAATTCTACATGGTCGTGCTTCCGGACTCGGCCGGCGGCATGAAATGGCGTCTCGAGCAGGTCGACAATACGACCGGCGCGCGAAGCCACGCATCGATTGGCACCGGCGTCTTCCAGGGCTGCAATCACCCCTGGGCGAAGGGCGCTCGCGCCGACTTCAAGACGTGCGCGAACTCTGCCGCGGCGCACGATTCAGTCGTGAAGCTCGGACTGATGAAGATCGTGGACGAAGGCTCCGACCCGATTTGGTCCGCCTGCGCCACGGGGTGCTGCGTCGGTACCACCTGAGTCGGCGGTGAGCGGAGCGGGAACGACTCCGCTCACACGCCCGGCATCCGATCAGATGTCGTAGCGGTCCTTCAGGATTGCGAGGTGGTGCAGCGAGTGCCCCGCCGTGATGTACGCGATCGCCCGCACCGTGACCGTCGCGTTGCTCGCGGTGCCCGTGCGCGTCCATGCGACTTCGGGGAACGAAGCGAACAGGCGCGCCGTGCTGTCGCGCACCCCAAGCAGCTCGGCGACGAGCTCCGCCACGCGCCGCTCATCTGACCCTGCCGCCGCGGCGTAAGAGCCTTCGTCGAACGACGGGAGCGGCGTCGCATCTCCCCGCGCGATGCGCAGCGCACGGTAGGAAAAAATTCGCTCTGCGTCGATCATGTGACCGATCATGGTGCGCACCGTCCACTTTCCCTCTGCGTATCGGTGATCGCCGAGCGACTCCGGGAGGGTACCGAGCGCCTCCTTCATGCGCTCGCGTCCGTCGCGCAGAGATGCGACGACGTCGCCCTCAGGCACCCGCGCCACGTAGCCCGAGTACCACTCGGCGTATTCGGAAGAATCTGGACGCACAGTTCTGGCGGAGCTCATGAGATGACAGCGGGTTGAGGCGATTGAGAGTGTTTCACGCGGTCGCAAGCGTCGGGGATTGGGAGCGCCGGATGATGAGGAGCAATACGCCAACCGCCGTCACCGCCAGGGCGACAATCTGAGCCGACGTTACGGGACCTACCATGTCGCTCTTCGCCCGGAAGAACTCCACGATGAAACGCTCGATCCCGGCGAGCAGGCAATACATGCCGAACAGCCAGCCGGAGCGATGGGTGTGACGGCGCAACCGCCACAGAATGACGAACATGATGAACCCCAGCACGACTTCAAGCAGTTGCGTGGGATACACGCTCACGATCGTGCCCGGCGGAAGCGACGACGGCAAATTTGCATGGTATTCGGAGTTCATGATCGCGGCCGTGGTGGGTGGCGCGCCATCCGGAAACGCGACAGCGAGCCATCCGTTCCACACGCGACCGTAGTCGTCACCGATCGCCCAGCAGCCTGTGCGACCAATCGCGTAACCAGCGGCGATGCCAACCGCGGGCCCATCGGCGATTCGCATGAACGAAAGCCTGCGCCAGCGGATGACCGCCGCGCTCAGGATCACCGCGCCGATGAACCCGCCCCAGAACACGAATCCCGCTCGACCCCACAGCGCCTGGACGCTGTGTTGAAGAATCGCGTAGTAGACCTTCCCGCCGATGATCGTTCCCAAGAGCGCCGCGAAGGTCACGTCATGCATCACCTCGGGATCATCGCCCCGCTGCCGCAACACCTCCTGCGACACCCAATGTGCGACACCGAAGGCCGCCATCATCGCAAAGCCGAAACCTGTCAGCGGCAGTGGTCCGATTGAAAACTTGAACGGCGTGTGGATAATGGGGTGCGCGATCATCGCTTCCTGGTTTCGACTTTCAACTTCGTCCACACGACGACCGCCGCGCAGTTCGACCCAACCGTGGTAAATTGCGCCGGCACGTTCGAGCCCGCGTAGACCTCGATCGCCGAGACCTCCCCCGGCCGCACGAAGGAATCGAGGTCGCCCGCGTCGAGTTGCTTCCATTCCGCGCCGTCCATCCAGACGGTCACGCATCCGCCGCCCGCTGCCGAGCGGGTGGAGACAAGGCTCACCTGTCCGTTGCCCGCGTTCTGGACGCGAATGCCCGGTACCGTCGTGAGAAGGTCCGAGAAACGATTTGCCTGCCGCTTCGCCACGAAGTCGGGATCCAGGAAGTACCCGCCTCCCGCACCACGCTTGCGCTCCGAGAAGCCCACTCTCTGGAGGCCCAGGTCACGGGCTGACACCACCTCCACCGCGCTGAGCTGCGGCACGAAGACGCCAAGCTTGACGGTCACGCGCGCGGGAGTACGTGCCGAGAGCTCCACCGTTTGCTCCGTGGGACTGAAGCCGAGTTGGCGAACGATGAGCGCCTGCGTGCCCGACGGCAGGGAGTCGAGCACGAACTCACCGTTCTCGCGCGTCTTCGTGGCGGAGCTGGCACCTACGACGCCCACGCGTGCATTGGGAACCGGGGCGCCTCTCGCGCTCAACACGCGGCCGAATACGCGCGCCACACCTTTCTGGAGCTTCGCGCCGCTGCTGTCGGTGGCGACGGTCGCGGGCATGGCAGCGACACTCATGCTGCGCAGGGTGAGCACGGCGTCGCTCTGGGTGACGAGCACCTCGGCCGTTTCGCCGCCGTCCTTCCGCTGCGCCTGGAGCTTGCCCTCGAACGTGTCGGGAAGACCACAGAGCTTGTACACGCCGTCCGCATTGACTTCCGCCGACCGGACGCGCGGGACCTTCTTGACCTTGATCGACGACGGGAGTCCCGGCGGATCAGGATCATACCAGACGAACGACACGCGCGCCCCAATGGCCGGCTCATCAGTGTCCGGCTCGCGCACGCGACCAACGAGCGCGCCCGGACCCAGCACAAGCTTCGCACCAGGACAGAAGAGTCCTGTCAGGACATTCTGGCTGGGCACCCCGAGGACGGCGCGCGTGATCGAGTTCACCTCGAATGCCATTTTCGGCGTGACGAGCGAGATACCGAGGGTATCGAGCAACGGGTGCTCGACGAGCAGGCGATAGGAGCCAGGCAGAATGCTGTCGATGAGGAACCGTCCCAGCGAATCGGTGGCGCCCATGCGCCCGGTTCCCTCGACCTGCACAAGTGCGCCCGAGAGTGGCTCCCCATGCACGCTGTCGATGGCGACGCCCTGCAGGTACCCGAACTTCGAGGTAGCGCCCGCGGGGGGAGGCAGAAGCAGCTTGGCGGGCGAGGTGGCGGGCTTGGCCGCAGCCTTCGCAATCGAGTCCGCCTTTTCCGGCGGAGCCTTTCGTCGAGGCGAGTACTGGGCCGCGGCGGGCATCGTGGCCAGGACGGCGGCAACTAGCCCGGCGGAGAGTGGAAGCAGACGCATGGTCAGAATATAGGGACTGAGACGATGGCCTCTACCCCGGAGGACAGAGGACGGCTCGCTTGCGCTCGCTGGACGGAAGACAGCAGCACCGTTCTCCGTCCAGGCGCCATCCGCCCGTCACGGCGTACTTTCTGCCTCTTGAACGCTCACCTCACACAAACGGAGTGATCCATGGGCGGAAAGGCCAGCAATAACATGCAGAGCGATCGTCCCGAGTCCGGCGGAGCAGACAAGGACATGCGGCTGGAGAAATCCGGGGTCCTCGAGCGGGACAAGGCGAAGTTCGCCGAGGAGGAAGTGGAGAAGCACGCCAACGCCCCGGAGCAGAGCTCGGAGCAGCACGAGCCGTTTTCCGTTGGAAGCCCGCCCGATTCAGACCCGCGGAAAAAGTAACCTGTCACGTTGCGAGCGCGGCCGACTGGCGGCGCTCGTGCGTCCTCAGTTCGGCTTGCGCTCGCCGCCACTGGGGCGTGATGGCGAGAAACCCGTGAAGTGCCCGGTGTGGCGAAAGGTCTGCGTCTGGCGATAGTCATCGTCGAGCGGCGCATCCTCCACCGCGCTCAGCCTGGAGATGTCGATGCTGATCGTACCGTCCTTCGCCACGGGATTGTACATGTTGGCGAACTTCATGCCGACCAGGATCTCGTCGGCCTTGTAGCTCATCCGGGCATGCACGATCTGAGCGAACGTCTCGTCGATGCCGCTGATCAGGATGAGGAACTCCGTGTCGGTGCGCACGAGGTCGTCGTGCGTGAAGCCGAACATCGGGCTCGACTCGTCGATCGGGTGCACGATGGTCCAGCTGAGCGGGAAAAAGACGACCTTCGTTCGCTCGAGCTTGAGCTGCGTATAGTTGCGCCCCTTGCCGTCGATCCGCGTGAATTGAACCTTCGCCTCGAGCTCCATAAGCTGGTTGCTCCGCGCGTTCGTGATGCGGAACATGAAGCCCGTCTTCCCCTGGTAGGGTGCGATCACGGCATTCGTGCTGAAGAGCAGCGCGGCGGTCGGGCGGGCGAAACGCGCGAACACGAGTCCCGTGAGCAACGCCGCAGAGAGGAGCCCGACGATCGACTCCAGCGTCATGACCCAGTTCGCCGCGGCGTTTGCCGGGTAGATGCTTCCATACCCGATGGTAGCGAACGTCTCGACGCTGAAGAAGAACGCGCGAAGCACCTGGCCACCGATCTGGTCGACGCCCGTGCCTCCCAGCCCGCTCGGTCCACAGAGCAGGTACAGGAGGGCAAAGAGCGCGTTCGTCCCGGCATATACCAGTGTGACGATGCCGAGGAACCTCGGCCACGTCATCGTGAGCATGGCGTGGTAGCCGTTCAGGTACGAGAGCGGTGAGAAGCCCTCACGCCGCGCCGTGAAGCTTCCGTCGCGCTCGATGAGCCGGCGCTCGTTTGCACCGCCCACAATGGACCCGAAACCGAGGTCCTTGGGCTCTTCGGACGCCGACGCCACTGGCGTGGACTCGATCAGCAGGGCGTCGGATGAAATGGGGTCGTCGCTCACAGGCGAGAAGGTAGCGCGAGTTGTGGTGAAAATCGAACTCGAGTTGCGGCGGAGGAGCGGAACTGAAATTGATCGCGAATCTTTCGAATCTCACGAATCAACGCGAATCGCTCCATGTTCCCGAGAGCAGCTGCCCCGGCCGCGCCAAGGCGGAAAAGATATGCTTTGTGGTGAGCGTTCAGGTGGTATGCCTGTGCGCGGCCGCGCCGGGCAATTCGAGTAGATGCCTTTAAGATTCGCCTGATTCGCGCTGCCAACGAACAACGCCTTGACCACTTCGCACGCAGCCAACGTCGATGCCGCCTCGCGAGCTATTGCCTGCCCCAGACCTCGAACCTTCCCACGACCCCGGCTTCGAAAACGCCAGCGAGCGGGCGGCCGAGGCGTTGGCCCGCACGCCGTCAAATACGCTCGGTGAGCCACTGCGGCGTAGCGACAATCATGAGATTCGCATCGGCACGGCGTCCTGGACAGATCCGACGATGGTTCGTGCCGGCGTGTTCTATCCGCGCGGCAAGTCGTCGGCCGAAGATCGGCTGCGGTTCTACTCGTCGCAATTCAGCGTCGTCGAAGTCGACGCCACGTACTACTCACTCCCGGATCGCGGCACTGCGCAGCGATGGGCCGAACGATCACCGGAGAACTTCACGTTCCACGCAAAGGCGCATGCACTGATGACCGGCCAGCCGACCGAAGTCGTCCGCCTGCCTGCCGCCCTGGTGGAAGCGCTACCGGCCGACGTCGCACGGAAGCGAAAGATCTACGCGAAGGACCTGCCGCGAGAGCTGAACGACGCCGTGTGGACGAATTTCATCGGCGCGCTCGCGCCCCTCTCCGACGCCGGTAAGCTCGGCGGCATTCTGCTCCAGTATCCCAGATGGTTCCTGCCGAATCTGGAGAATAAGGATCTCCTCGCGGAGGCAGCCATGCGGCTCGCGGGAATCCCCGCGACGGTGGAGTTCCGTAATGCGATGTGGTTCGGCTCGGCGAAGTCCTCGGCATGGACACTCGACATGCTCCGCGACCTCGGCCTCACGCATGTGATGGTCGACGGTCCCCAGGGTCTCGACAGCAGCGTGCCCGCCGTGCCGGGCGTAACGACCCCGCAGCTCGCGATGATCCGGCTTCACGGACGACGCTCAGCGACGTGGGAGGCGCCGAATGTCCCGACCGTCGAGCGATATCGTTATCTGTATTCGCCCGAAGAGTTGAAGACGTGGATGCCATTGATCGAATCCGCGGCAACGGAAGCGACGCGGACGATCGTGTTCTTCAACAACTGCTACGGCAACTACGGCGCGACGAATGCGCGGGAGATGATTGCCGCCCTTTCGGCAGCGGACAGGAACTAACTACTGTCCAACCTGAAACAGACATTTGTACATTCGTTCGTCGTTCACGTGCAAGCGGGAATCCAAGCTGCATTCCTGCGCTTTTCTCTGCAGAACGGCGCGCCGTCAGGTCGCCGCCGAGCTCCGATGCGCTCTCCAGTAGACGGCCGCCCCAATCAGGATGAACCCGAGCGCCCCGCCTACCACCTTGACCTCGAACAACAGCGCGTTGGTGTCATCGGCAGGCGGCACCATCGCTACCCCCATCGCAAAGAGCGTCACGAGGAGTCCACTCACGCCGATCGCCGTCGCGCCAAGCCGTCCGCCCGGCACCCGCACGGTTTCGCGGGGCGCCTCCGTCCGACGATGGATCAGGAACGAGATGAACAGGTAGACGTACGGGATGAAGTAGATCAGCAGCTGGGTGTCGAGGATGATGAGATACGCCTTCTCCACCGTCGTGCCCTTGCCGAGGAGGCTGACGAGGAGGAACACGGTTGCGAGTGACGCCTGCACGAGGATCGCGACGTAGGGCGTCTTCCACTTCGGGTGCACGCGTCCGAACGCGGGCGGAAAATAGCGATCGAGGCCGATGGCGAACGCCACGCGCGCGGGACCCGTGAGCCATGCCCCCACGCCGCCGATGTTGCCGATGGTGTATGCGAGGGCAGACAGTGGCGCCAACCACCACAACGACGGACTGATCGCGCGCGCCCCCGCCGACGTCGCCTGCAGGAAGCCCGACACGATGTTGATGTCGGCTACGGGAATGAGCCACAGCAATGCGCCCGTTCCGAGGATGTAGACGAGCGCAATCAATGGCGCGGCGATCATGATCGCCCGCGGGAGCGTGCGCTTGGGGTCGCGCACCTCGCCCCCCATCGCGCTCGAGAGCTCCAGGCCGGCGAACGCGAAGGCGATCGATGCCCACAGGTTCAACCCCGACAGGTGAAACAGGTCGGGCTTGATGTTCTGCGTCGTGATCGGGTTGGCGGACGGATGTCCCGCAACCATGGCGACTCCGCCGAGGACGATCAGGATCACGCCGGGGATATAGGTCCCGACGCCGCCGGCGTTCTGAAGCCATTTCCCCGTGCCGACCCCGACGATGTTCAGCAGCACCGCTGACCAGAGCGCCACTAGCGTGGCCGTGAGGACGTAGGTCCAGTTGCTCGCGAGCCCGCTCTCACCCTTGCCTACCACGAACGTCGCGATCACGGCCGTGGAGATCAGGAGGTTTGGATAGTAGAGCACGTTGTTGATCCAATAGCACCATCCGCACACATAGCCGTGTCGCTCGCCAAGTGCGCGCTTCGTCCACTGGTAGATCCCGCCCTCCTGCGGAAAGCGCGACGCGAGCTCGGTGACGACGAGTCCCTGCGGCACAAAGAAGAACAGCCCTGCAAGCACCCAGAGCGCCAGCGCGCTCGGCCCCGCCTTCGCCGCGGTCGCGAGCCAGCGCAATCCAACGACCGCCACGAGGTTGAAGAGGACGAGGTCGCGCAGCCCGAGATTGCGCGCGAGGTCCGGTCGTTCACCCGCGTTGTTCGTGACCTCAGCGTCCACTGTTCCCCATGGGTGGCGTGCCATTCCAGGTACCCGGTACGGCGTACATGGTACGCTCTTCCCACTTATAAACGAAAGAGGTAGGAGCCCTTCAGGAAGAGTGCGTCATCCGTCCGGTTGTACCCCTTCAAGCCGAAGCTCGACGGAAACTCGAAGGGCTGCGACGTCGTGCGCGTGTCGGCATACCCGCTGCCGTAGCCGAGGAAGAACACCGTCCCGGGATTCGGCTGATACGAGAACAGGAAGTCGCCGCGGAATGTCGTATTCTGGCATGCCCGCGTCACGCCCACCACGTTGTTGTTGCAGGCATCCCGCGCGATGATCGGCCGTCCCGTGGTCGCCTCGTCGCGCAGCGCATCACGGTAGAACGAGTCGAATTCACCGACCAGTCGGACGAAGATGGGGCGCGCGATCTGGTATTCCATCTTGAGCCGTGGGATGCGGTTGTTCACCACGATGCTGCCGTCGCTTCGTCGGTTGTAGCTCTGCAGGTTGTAGGTCGCGTTCAGGCGGATCTTGTCCGTGGGCCGCGCCGTCACGCCGTACGTCGCAATCACGATGTTCGACGTTGCCCACTCGTAGAAATTCTCGTCGCGACCATAGAGGTAGAACGCATTCGCCGAGAGGCGGCGTCCGGCCGGAGACGCGACGGAGAGATACGGCTCGCTGTTGCCGATGCGCGGCACGCCGACGAAGGGCAGCGTCTCGCCATTGACGCCCTGCACGCGATAGCCTGCATAGAGCGCGGGATCGAAGCCGAACACTTCCACGAAATATCCGGTGCCGACGTTCCATCCACCGCGCAGCGTCGCGTTCAGGTTGACGTGCAGCTTCTTCTCGATCGCGTCGCCCTGGTGGACGAAGCTCTGATAGCGCCAGTTGGTGAAGTAACCCGGATTGAAGGTCACCGCCTCGAAGAGCCCTCCGGGCGGCCCGAAGAACGTGAACCGCTGATCGAGGGCCCCCGTGACGACCCCGCCGCGCTGGATGTACCCGCTGAGTGCACGGAAATCCTCGTGCACGCCGTCCAGCGAGTACGTGAGGGCGACGTGCTTCCCGTTGCGGTTAATCTCGGCATGCCACAGCGGCGCGGCGAACACGGTCGTGCCCCCCTTCGTGAAGCTCTGCGCGTACTGCCCCTGGAAGCTGTAGACGCCGCCGAACAGGTAGCTGCCGTCCACGTCGGCCACGCGGTTGTAGTTGCCCGCCTCCACCCGATCCGTGTACGCAACGCCGAGCTTCGACGACCTCCCGAGATCGCGTTGCACGCGCAGCAGGTTGAAGACCGGATGATCGCGGCCCGAGGCCGAGCCGCTTGCGTCATCGACCGCGCTGAGCAGGGCGATGCTCGTTCCCGACATCCTGCCGGTGAACTTCGCGGCGCCGACAGGCTGAATGACACGCCGCGTGTAGATCAGGGAGTGGGGCGTCGCGAATTGCTCCGTGCCCTCGAGGAAGAACGGGCGCTTCTCGGCAAAGAAGAGCGCTCGCCGCGGGTCGAAGGTGAACTGGCCGGCATCCGACTCGATCTGCGAGAAATCCGGGTTGATGGTGCCGCCGAGCGTGAGATTATTGGTGAGGCCCCACCGCGCGTTGGCGCCGATCTCGGGACGCCGCGCGTCGTACCTCGACCCGCTCGATGCCGACGACGCCGCGCCCGGCGTGCGCTGCGTCAACTCAGGAGTGACATCGAGGACAAGGCCGCGCCGCAGATCCGTCAGCCCCTCGAGCGCACCCGACTGCGCGAGGAACGACAGCCCGGAACGGCGCGCCGGCGTCCAGCTGTCCTCATGCCCCGAATGCTGGACGGCGCGCACGATGTTGAGTCCCCAATTCTGCACGTCGCTCGACTGGTACTTGAGGCTCTTGAAGGGAATGCGCACCTCGACGACGTATCCGTCGCTGGTGAGCACGCCTTTCGAGTCGAATACATAGTCGGCGCTGAGGTCGGTCGGATCGCGCGCCAGCGTGCTGCCCACGAATCCGCTCGATCGCGTCTGGTTGGACTCGACGATGGTGCCGTCCGCCTGCACACCACGCGGGTTCACGGCGAACACGGTGGCCTGCCTGCCGTCGTTGAAGGTGCCGAGGAGGATCTGGATGTTGTCATCCGCCGAGATTTTGTCGCGATCAGCAAGCGTCGCTCTCGGCGCGCCGTGCGACTCGAAGGCGCGAATGCCGAAGTGAATCGCGGTGGCGGAGTACCAGACCAGGACCTCGGTTGAGTCGTCAGCCGCGACACCGTCGTTCGGCGAGAACTGGCTGAACCCCGTGAGCAATGCAGCCTCTGCCCACTGCGGTTCGTCGAGCCGTCCGTCCGTGACCATCGCGGTTTCGTCAAGGCGCGGGGCGCGCACCTTCACTTGGTTGGCGCGGCCATTGTACGTCGTCTGGGCTGCAGGTGGCCGGTGGGGCGTCGGCCCGACGGGGGTGATCGCGACGGTGAGTGCGGCGAGTAGAAGAACGTGCATATCGAAAGCTGGGCGCGCGTGATGGTTGATTATTGCGTACAAACTTGTATACAATCACGAGCGCGCGGTGGGGGGTGCCCAGCCGCTGCGGCGGCGCCCTGACGTACGTGAGGTCAGGGCGCCGCTTCGAGGACTACTTCTTCGACACCGAAAAGTCGCCGATGTGTACGTCGAGGTTGTGATTCACGCGCAGGCCAACAATGCCACCGTTGGTTGCCGCGGTTGCGGCCGACATCGCAGCGACCTGAACGCCATTCACCTTGAGCCGCACCGAATCCGCCTTGCTCGCGTCGACCATCAGGGTGTTGGTCGCGGCGCCATTGGCGTCCGCCTTCTTGATCGCGGCGTTCTCGGTCCAGTCGATGATCTTGTGCGGCTTGCCGCTGCCGACGCGATGATTCACCAGGAACTTTCCGTCGCCGCGGACGAGAAAATAGTAGTAAGTCTGACCGGGCGACGTGAGCTTCTTGCCGCTGAACAAGACACCATACGCCTCGGGGTGCGCCCCGGCCTTCGTTTGGGTCAGCGTGGCGGTCGCGGTAAATGGTCCGCTCACCTTGTCCTTCGCGCTCCAATAGATCGCGGCGGGACCCGACGTCACGTGATAGCCCGTGCCCATCGTCACGAACTTCGCGTCATCGAGCTTCGCGGACTTGTCATCGGTGCGCCCGCTCCAGCCGGCCGGTAGTGGTCCGCCCTTGATCTTCTTGTCCATGTCCATGTTCATGTGGTCCATCTTCTTTTCCATCTTCTCTTCCATCTTCTCGTCCATCTTCTTGTCTGCCTTCATGTCCATCTTCTTCGCCATCGGGGCCTGAGCGGCGAGCGGTGCGGCGCCGAGCAGCGTGAGCGATGCGGTGAGGAGCGAGCGACGTAGCATGATGATTCTCCGGAGTGAGGTCGTGGTGGGGACGCGGACGGTCAGTGACTTGTGCGGTCTCGTTGCAGCGTGGCGAGCATTTCGGGCGTGTCGACGTCGAGCGGTGCATCCGAATCGATGGATATATATGCGGCACGCTCACCCAACGCACGCAACACCGATCGCGCGCCGACGTCGCCCTTCAATTGTGCCAGGTCGGCGAAGCACTCGCGCCCGAAAAGGACGGGGTGTCCGCCTCCATCGCGATACGCGGGGGCAACGGCTGCGACGTCTCCCGCGGACCAGCGTTCGCACAATGCGCGCGTGACCTGCGCCGACGCGAACGGCTGGTCGCCGAGGGTTATGACCACCGCCTCGACATCGGCCGGCAATGCCGCGACGCCGGCGCGGATGGAGCTCGCCATGCCTTCATCGCGCCCGAGGTTGATCACGAATCGCACATCCATGCGGGAGAGCGCCTGCACCACTGGATCCGCGCCAGGGGGAATCACGGCGAATACGATGTCGAGCGGCGACAGCGCCTGCATGCTCAGCCGAACGACGGCCTTGCCATCCAGCTTGGCCGTGAGCTTGTCGGCACCGAATCGGGTACTGCGCCCCGCCGCCAGCAGCAGCCCCGCGATCACGTGATGTCGTCCGCGTCCGCCACGTCCAGCGCGTCGCGCCATACGCGCCGGATCTCGTGCGCGCCAACGGCATTCGGCTCCACGAGCGATCGCTTCCAGTACCACCGGTCTTCCGGCTGCACACTCGCGCCGTGGCCGATGAAGTGCCGGTAGACATCTGCCACTGCGGTCCCGGGCACTCCCTCCGACACGCGCGCGATATGCGCGTTCAATCCCTCAAGCACAGGAAGTGGCAGCGCACCGACATCCTCGAGGACGCCGGGGATTCGACCGGTGCGATCGGACGGATCGTAGATGGTCGTCAGCAGCACGAGCGAGTTGGGCCGCGCGCGCCGGATGGCCTCCACGAGAAACTCGTACGCCTCGCCGACGTCCTTCGCGATACGCTCCAGCAGCGAGGCGCGCGGGCGAGTCGAAAACGCGCTCAGCAGATCGTTGCTGCCCACCGTGAGCGTGACGAGAGTGGCCTCGTCGCTGTGCTGCAGCTGCGCGAGCTGCTCGCCGAAGACATCGCCGATGGTGGCGCTGTCGTTCGCCAAATTCTGCACGACAATGCCCGGATAACGCGACACGAGATCATCACCCTGGTCTTCCGGCCAGCGTGCGTCGTCGTTCTGGTACATCAGGGACGCCGCACCGAGGGGCGCCACGGAGCCGGCAGTGGGGTCGCGTTCGAGCGCGACGGCGACATCGGTTTCCCCCGCATCGAGCGCAGGGTACAGGTCGATGGACATGGAGTCGCCGAGGGCGACGTACTGTGTGAAGTACGGGAGCATGTGGGTTCGCTATTCCCGCGAGCGCGGGAATCCATTGGGGCTCAGGCCGCCTCCAGCACCAGCCCGCGGGTCGCGAGGATTCGGGCAACCGTCTCGCCAATCTTGTTGTTCGGCGTGCTGGCACCCGCCGTGATGCCGATCCGCAACGGAACACCGGACGGAAGCCAACCGCCAATATGCTCCTCGATGTGCGTCACTTCGGGGCGACGGAAGTGAATCGTCCCGGAATCCGGATCGACCCCGCTCGCATCCTCGATGTGATACGTCCGCACGCGTTCCGCGCACAGCATCGCAAGGGAGATCGTGTTGCTGGAGTTGAAACCACCAATCACGACCATCGCGTCGAGCGGTTCCTCCAGCAGCGCGAGCACGGCGTCCTGACGCTCCTGCGTGGCGCTGCAGATCGTGTCGAACGTGCGGAAGCTCGTCGCGCGGGCCTCGTCGCCGCGCGCCCGCGCCATCGCCTGGCCAACCTCTTCACCGATCGCCA
The DNA here is from genome assembly GCA_046589725.1 of Gemmatimonadaceae bacterium. GTDB lineage: Bacteria > Gemmatimonadota > Gemmatimonadetes > Gemmatimonadales > Gemmatimonadaceae > AG11. The sequence continues at coordinate 78,586 of JBKJUW010000066.1, read as the reverse complement.
GCGACTCCTTCGCGAGCATCGTCGTCTGGTTCGCGACGCCGATGCGCTCGAGGTCAAGGTCGGGATCAAATCCCGGCGACGCAGCGTGCGCAAAGCGGGCGAGGAACTCGTCGCGCGATCCGCGCCCTTCGATGTAGTCGCAGACGACGCGCGCCTCCTCCATGTGCCGCACGATGAGGTAGCGGCCACCCGGATACTTCATCACCTGCGACGCCGTGGCTCGCGTTTCCTCGTGATGATACTTCCCGTGGATGAGCGCGGTGAAGCCGTCGCGCGCATACGCCTCTACCCGCTTCCAGACGTTGAGCACGGATCCGCAGGTCGTATCCACCATCACGCACCCAATGGCCCGCAGCGCCTCGAACGCGCCGATCGTCACCCCGAACGCCGGCAGGATCACGACGTCATCGGCCTTGATCACGCTGAAGTCGACTTCCCCATTCTCGCCGGCCATGAGGATCTCGATCCCCATGCTGCGGAGCTTGTCGTTCACGTGCGGATTGTGGATGATTTCTCCCACGAGCAGCAGGCGTCGCTCGGGGAACTTTCGACGGGTCTGGTAAGCGTACTCGACTGCCCGCTCGACCCCGTAGCAGAACCCGAATTCCTTCGCCAGGCGGATCGTCAGGTCGCCCACCACCAGGGTGTAGTCGCGTTCACGCAGCGTATCGACCAGATATCCGTTGTAGTCCACCGACAGGTCGGTCTGCACGTCGGCCTTGAGGCCGAATCCCTTGCGGAAATACGTGGCGGGTTCGTCTGACGGCGGCGGAGACATGCCTCCAAATCTAGCGCATGGCGGAAGGCTGGAAAACGCGTGCTGGCGCTCCTGCTTCGGCCGCCCCTACCTTAGCGCGCATGGCACATCACCCCGACGCGGATTTCATCGCGCTGCAGTCCGCACTCGCCGGCGAGTACTCACTCGATCGCGAGCTGGGCCGCGGCGGCATGGGCGTGGTGTACCTCGCCCGCGAGGTACGACTCGCCCGCCCCGTTGCCATCAAGGTGCTTCCGCGCGACCTCGCCGCCAGCCCGGAACGCCGTGAGGCGTTTCTGCGTGAGTCGCGCACCGTGGGTGGCCTGAACCATCCGAACATCGTACCGGTGTACGCCGCCGGCGAGCGCGACGGCTTCGTCTACATCGTCATGGCGTACGTCGAGGGGTTCACGCTCGGCGAACGCATTCGCACGCGCGGCCCGCTGCTGCCCGGCCAGGCCGCACGCGTACTCCGCGAGGTGGCATGGGCACTGGCCTACGCTCACAGCGCCCGCATCGTCCACCGCGACGTGTCGGCCGAGAATATCCTGCTCGAGCGCGGGAGCGAGCGCGCGATCGTCACGGACTTTGGCATCGCCAGCGCGATGCAGACGGCAGCGCTCGACGACGAGGGCCGCATCATGGGCAACGCGCACTATCTCAGCCCCGAGCACGCCGCCGGCGAGCCGCTCGACGCGCGCAGCGACCTCTATTCGCTCGGCGTCGTTGGCTACTACGCGCTTACCGGTCGGCTTCCTTTCGACGGCGAGACGAGCGCGGACGTCGTCGCGCAGCATCTCAGCGCGGTTGCGCCTTCGATCACGAGCGTCGCGGCGTCGGTACCGCCGCGCCTGGCTGCTGCCGTGGAGCGCTGCCTCCACAAGGATCCTGCACGTCGATATAACAGCGCTGAGAGCTTTGCCGAGGCGATCGACCTCGCCTTCGAGCACGCGAAGGAAATTCCGGCACCACTGCGGTCCTGGATCAACCAGGGAGAACGGGAGCTGCCGGCGCGACTGGCGATGCTCGGCATGGCCACGATGACGGGAATCACACTCGCTTTCGCGACGTACATCCCTGTCACGTTCCTGATCCCGTTCGTCCCGCTCGGCGGGATGAGCTTTGTACCCGCTCTGATGCGCCTTCGTCGCATCCTGAGCGAGGGCTACCACGTCGACGATCTCTCGGCCGCAATGCGCGAACATCAACTCGTCCGCGCGGAGGAAATAGAGTACGAACGACGTCTCGGTTCACCGCGGGTGCGCAGCTGGTTGCGCGTGCTGCTCGGCATCTCGACCGGCGCCACCGGTATCGCCGCATATGCTGCGTGGCGTTTCCTGAGCGTGCCCTTTGGCTCCGTCGGCTTCGCCGCTTACGAGGACATGCAGTACTGGGTGATGGGTTTGCTTTTCCTAGGCGGGACCGGGATGGCGATCTCCGGCGTTCCGCTTGCCGGCGAATACATCAGGCATCGTCTGTCGAGTCGCATCGCTTCCGCCAGCATCTCGTTCTGGAAGGGAAAGTGGGGCGCCCGCATCGCGAGGGTCGCGAGCATCGGGCTGAAACCTGCCGACCGGCCGATGCTGGGCATGCCCGTGCTCACCGAGATCGCACTGGGGCGGGCCACTGATCACCTCTTTCACGCACTCCCGAAAACGGCGCGGCGCGAGCTGGCATCGTTGCCCGAGACCGTTCGTCGGCTCGAGGGCGATGCATCCCGGCTGCGTGAAAGCATCAACGCGCTCGACGACCAGTTGTCTGCCTTCGACCGCGGCGGCGAGTCGCTCGACGGCGACGTCCGGAACGATCTCGCCGCTCAGGTGCGCGAGGCTCGCACCCGTTCCGCGGAGCGCCTCTCGGCCACAGTCGCCGCGCTCGAGAGCATCCGTCTCGACCTGCTGCGCCTGCAGCTCGGTCGCGCACAGATCGCATCGGTCACGGCGACTTTGGAGGCCGCCCGGGAGATCGGCGACCGCATCGGCGACTCCATCGCCGCACAGCTCGAGGTAGAGCAGCTGCTCCTCGCATCGCGCACCGGTGCACTTCCCCGAGCGCAGCGAATGGAAAGCCCAGGCGCCGATGACGACGACGAGGCCGATACGCCCATCCACGGTGTGCCGGCAGTGCATGTCTAGCGACCAACCCCTGCTCCGTCCTCCTCCGCTGCTGAAAGGCGATACCATCGGCGTAGTCGCGTCCTCCTATTCACCTCGGCCACGCTGGCTCGCGCGCGGCGTGCGTGCACTCGAGCGCGCCGGCTACAACGTCCTTCTCGACCCCGAGCTTTCAACCACCCGCCGTTACCAACGGGCCGAGGACGAACGCCGCGCCGCCAACTTCACCGCGATGTGGACGGATCCGCGGGTCAAGGCGCTGATCAGCGGCACGGGGGGCTACGGCGCCGTGCGCATGCTGCCATATCTCGACCCGAATCTCTTTCGTGAGCACCCCAAGTCGTTCGTCGGGTACTCCGATGTCACGGTCCTTCACCAGTGGCTCATGCGACTTGCCGGCCTGCGCGCGTTCCACGGTCCCACGGTGGACGACCTCATTCCCAGCGCGCGCGACGTCACCACCGCGTCGCTTCTCTCTTCACTCACGACGCCGCGCCCCACCGCCCGTATCGGGCGCGACACCGCGCGCACCGTGCGCCCGGGCCGCGCAAGCGGACGGCTCGTGGGGGGCAATACCGCGCTTGTACAACAGACCATCGGCACGCCGTACGAGATCGATACCGCCGGCGCGATCCTCTTCCTCGAGGAAGTGCGCGATCCGATGTCCTTCGTGGACGAACGCCTCGTCCAGCTGCGCGCCTCCGGCCTGCTCGGCAAGGTGCGCGGCATCGTCTTCGGCCATTTGTCCCTCGACCGATCGGAGGAAGATGAGTTCGAGGATTTCGTCCTCGATCTCGTGTCGGATCTCGGTGTTCCCGTCATCATGGACTTTCCAGCGGGGCACGACAATCCTAATTTGACGCTGCCCCTTGGAACCGAGGTTGAGTTGGTCGCTGAAGAGTCAACCGGGTGGATCGTGTATCGCGAAGACGCGCTGCTCGCGAATCCCCATCCTCCTGTCCCCTCATCGTGAGCTTACCAGATCATTTCGATCTCATCGTCATAGGTTCGGGGCCGGCCGGCGAGAAAGGCGCCGCGCAGGCCGCGTATTTTGGAAAGCGCGTCTGCCTCATCGAGCGCGCGCCGAAGCCGGGAGGCGCTGCCGTCAATACCGGCACCATCCCCAGCAAGACCCTCCGCGAGACGGCGCTCTACTTCTCGGGGCTTCGACAGCGCGGGCTGTACGGCGTCGACCTGACGGTCAAGCAGAACATCACGATCGGTGACTTCATGCACCGCGAGCGCGCGGTCATCAAGTCCGAATGGGCGCTGATCGCCGAGAACATCGAGAAGCACGGCATCATCACCATTCAGGGCGCCGCGCAGGTCGTTGACGACCACACGGTCGAGATCACGCGCTACGGCATCGCGCCGCGTCGCGTCACCGGTTCCGTCATCCTCATCGCGACCGGCTCCTCCCCGATGCCGGCGGATGGGTACACCACCGATGGCGACATCATCGTCGATAGCGACTCCCTGCTCTCCCTGCAGCGCATCCCGCCATCGATGATCGTCGTTGGCGGTGGCGTCATCGGTTGCGAGTACGCCTGCATCTTCGCCGCGCTCGGCGTTCGTGTCACGCTGGTCAACGCGCGGACCAGGCTGCTGGCGCATCTCGGTAGCGACGTCAGCGACGCGCTTCGGCAGTCGATGACGGGTCGCCTCGGCATCAACATCCACGGGAATGCCGAGGTCCGCGACGTCACGATCGAGCATGGGCGAGCGCACGTTACGCTTTCGGATGACATGGTGCTGAGCTCGGACTGCGTGCTCGTCTGCACGGGGCGTATCGGCAACTCCGCGAGCCTGGGGCTGGAGGATGTTGGCGTCGAGTGCAACGAGCGGGGATTCATCCAGGTCGACAGTCATTTCCGGACGTCCGTGCCGAACATCTACGCGGCGGGCGACGTCGTGGGGTTCCCCGCCCTTGCGTCAGCGTCCATGGAACAGGCGCGCGTCGCCGTTTGCCACGCCTTCGATCTCAAGTACAAGACCACCGTCTCCAGGGTGCTGCCATACGGCGTGTGGACGATTCCGGAGATCGCCACGGTGGGCGCGAGCGAGGAAACACTCGCGGCGCAAGGCGTGCCGTACGAGATCGGTCGCTCGAGCTACCGCATCAATCCTCGGGGACAGATTCTCGGGGACGTGGACGGGTTCGTGAAACTCGTCTTCCACCGCGAGGACCAGCGCATCCTCGGCGTCACGATCGTCGGTGAGACGGCGTGTGAGCTGATCCACATCGGCATGACGGTGATCGCGTTCGACGGTACGCTCGACTACTTCATCCAGGCGGCGTTCAACTTTCCGTCCTTTGCCGATGCGTACAAGTACGCCGCCTACGACGGGCTCCAGCGCCTCCAGAAGCGTCACGCGCGCAGCCCGGGTCTCCCCTCACTCGCTCGGCAGGCGGTCCTCGAGTAGCGGTCGGGTCACCGACAGCCTGTGGCCTGACCGCCTGGTCAGGGCCCTTCGAGCAGAGGAACCATCGCGTACGCAACCAGCGTTTCGTACGCGCCCTCTCTCGTGACGACGCCCCCTGTAAGAATTCCCACGGCGCCGAGCCCCTGTTTCACGTTGTGCTCGCCGGTCACGCGGTCCATGGCGTGACCGAGCTCCAGTCCGCCGCTTACCAGTTCGGCGACACGCGCTGGAAGCTCGAGCGAGAGGGAGCCGCCGACACCTGCCTTGCCTTCGCGGTTGACAATCACCGCCCATGCGCACGTGCGAAGACCACCATCGGGAAGGCCGACGACTCCACCCTCGATGCCCACACCCCAATCCGCATTCAGCGCTCGTCGTGCGGCCTCGGCACGCGTGCGCGCGCCGGCGATTGTTTCATCGTCGCCCCATGGCTGGTCGGGTACACCGCTCTCCACTGCGGTGCCTTCGATGATGATGTACGGCGCCAGACGTCGAAGGACTGCCAGCGTAGCGCCAATCTTCACCGGATTCAGCGAACCGACGGCGACGCGAAGAACGTCTGCAGGTATGTGCGGCATAGCGGGTAGGTTGTTCGGGCGGGCGTGCAAGCTACGTGGCAGCTCCATGCTTGGGTATGGTTGCAGGCCTCCGGATCGCGGGATATCCTAGGGCCAATGGCACCTCCGCTGGAGCTCACTACCTCATCGTCACACCTCGACGAGCGTGATCGGCACACGTTCGCGTTCGTCGCGGAACGACTCTGGCTCGATTTCGTAAACTCGGAAAGTGCCCTTCGTGGAAATGATGGGCTGCACGATTTCGAGCGATTCGTGCGCTGGCTCGAGAGTGCTGACCTGTTGGACGCGGAGCGCGCGTCGAGCATGCGTCGGCGAGCGCACCAGCAGCCCGCCGGCGCGCTCGCCGTGTTGGGCGATGCGCGCCGCATGCGCACGGTGCTCCGGACACTGGCCGAGCGAGGCGTCGGGTCGCATGACGTCCGTGCGGAGGCGGTGGCCGAGATCAATCGAGTGCTCGGGCGCAGTGCAGGCACGCGACGGCTGGAACTCGGGAGCGACGGGACGTTCATGCGCACGTTCGTTCCTGTCGGTGATGCCTTTGCGGGCTTGTTGATTCCAATGGTCGAGAGCGCCGCCGATGCCCTCATCCTCGGCGAGCTCGTTCGGGTACGACGCTGCGCGGATCCGCGATGCGGTCGCGTCTTCCAGGACGAGACGAAGAATGGGCGGCGCCGGTGGTGCGACATGGCCACGTGCGGCAATCGCGCGAAGGCTGCCCGTCATCGCATGAAGCTGCATCGGTAGGGCCGTGAACACCGAACCGGGGCGCGCGGCCACCGCGATTCGCACCCACCTCGAGATGCGCGACATTGCGGCGCTTCGCGCGACCGCGAGGCCCGCCGACGATGTTGCCATCGATCGCGAGCACCTCACGCCAGCCGAGTATCGCGCCCTTTACTCGGCGGTGGGCGGAGCCTGGCAGTGGTTTGACCGCCTCGAGGCGCGCGACAAGGAGCTCGGCGCGTACCTCGCCTTGCCGAGCGTGCAGGTATGGATTCTTCGAGTTGCTAACGAGGTCGCGGGATACTTCGAGCTGCAGCGCTACGGCGATGGGCGTGTCGAGATCATGTACTTCGGGCTCCTTGCGCCGTACTTCGGCAGGCGACTCGGTGGGTGGATGCTCACACGGGCGGTCGAACAGGCATTTGCCATGAATGCCACCCATGTGATGCTGCACACCTGCACCCTCGACTCACCGCACGCGTTGCCGAACTACCTGGCGCGTGGCTTCGTGATCGCGCGCGAAGAGGAGTTCGCCGTCGACACGGGGTGACATCCGTCCGCTCACGTGGGGTTGTGCCGTAGCAACTGCTCGACTTCGGCGTTCGCGGCCAGCCGCCGCGTTGTCTCCGCGCGAAGTTCCTCGACTCCGCGCAGCTCGAGCAGGCGCGCATCCAGGATGCTCGCGCTGTCCTCGGGTAGCGCGTCCGCGGCAACGCTGGTTTCGTACTCGATGTCCAGCATCTGAATCGTGCGATCGTATTCCGTTGTGAGTCGCATGTCGACGTCGAGTTGCGCGTCCAGCGTCGCCAACGCGCGGTCGATTGCCCCGATGCGATCAGCGTAGGCCTCGAGATTCAGCGTCACCATCCGCGCGCGCAGGCTGCCGAGCTGCTGGCTCAGCGCACGACGACCATCGATGTCGATCACGACCGCTTCGCGCGAGCGCAGAAGCTCGCGCTTCTGTCCGAGGAGCGCCTGCCGTGAGAGAAGTGCCTCCCGCTCAGCGGAGCCGAGGGCGTGCTTCGGCTTCAGCACATAGCCGAGTCCTGCGAAAGTGCCGGCTCCCACCAGTCCGCCAATCCCAAGCGCGGCGATCAACGGAAACGCGACCAAACCCACGCCCACGCCCACGGCTGCCACTACGCCGGCCAGCGAGCCGTAGACGACGGCACGCATCCGAGAACTGCGCCCGGGTTTTGCCAACACGTGTCGCTCGCCGGAGGTTCGGTTGACCACGAAAAGCAGATCGTCGCGCTTCTCGTCGCGCATGCTGAAGACGACGGCAGCAATGGCGCCCGGATCCATCCGGATCCAGTCGTCGTCGCGTTCGCTGGCAAAGGTGAAGCGCAGGGTTTCGCGCGCGGAGATGGCCAGCGCCAGTTCGAAGCACCGCGCATGGACGGCTCGCGTTTGAAACGTTGCCGGGCGGACCTCGACCTTCCAGGAACTGAGCGTAATCACGCGTCCGCCCGAGACCTCGTACTTGAACGTGCATCGCGCACACGCGACGACGAGCACACCCGCGTCAGGGTAGTCACCAAGAACCTGCGCGCAGTTCGGGCAGCTGAACATTCAGGATATCCGCGCGGTCAACAGGATGGCGTCGTCAGCGCGACCGCCCGCCACTGCGACCGCCCCCCGGTCGACCACCGCCGGGCTTTCCACCAGGCCGCCCTGACGATCCGCCGGGCCCGCCGCGCCGCGGGCCACCACGTCCACCGGACGACGAAGGACGGTCCCCTGGTGACGGACGGTCACCGGACGATGGACGCTCCCCGCCGCGTCCGCCCCCGTCCTCGCGCTCTCGCTTGCCCGGCCGCTGTGCACTCGGCCGCCCTTCGCGCAGATGACGCTTGTGCCCATGTGCGAGCCGCTCACGTCTCTGTTGGCTCGCTGCCTCGCGTTGTTCATCGCGCTTGCGATTGAACCGCGCGACTTCGTCATCGGTCCACGGTGCGTCGAGGAGCGTCTGCAATTCCTCGAGCGTTCGGGCGCGCACCTGCCCACGCTGCCCGCGGTAAACCACGAACCGGACTGGTCGATCGAGCACCGGTACCTCGTGCTCCGTGAGCGTGCGCGCCACCTTCTCCGGCAGTTGGAGGCGCGCGACCCCCACCGATGCGCCGTTCACCTCCTCGACGTCGTAGTCGATCTCCACATCGCGATCGCGCACGCTCACGCGCGACGGCAACGCATCGAACTTCGCACGCGCTGCGCGCGGACTCAGCGCCTCGAGGTCCGCCGCGAGATCGAGATCGGTCGCCTTGAATTGCGCGAGCGAGTGAACATCGGCCAGGCGGTGCTCATACAACGACGCGAGCTCCGGCTGGTTCAGGCGCGGAAGGACCCCGCCCGACTTTCGCCACGCCGTGCGCACCGCATCGATGATCCCGAGGTTGTCCTTGACGGCGAAGTGCCGCGCTTCGCCGCGCGCCAGGGCATCCGCGAGCACCTTCCGTGCTTCGTCCTCGCGACCGGCCGGAAACTCCTCGACGGCCTCCACTTCGCGCTCCAGCTCGAACCCGAAGTATTCCAGCTTGCGACGCAGCACGAGCGGCGCCTTCCTGCGCTCGCCGTCGTACACCATCGTCGCTTCGTCGCCCGTCGCGTATTTCCGTAACAGGTCCATCGGAAGCTGCGTCCCTTCGATCCCCGCACGCGGATTGCCGAACTTGTCAGCGAAGTAGCGCAGCTCGCCAGCGATCGCGCCCCAGCTTCCGCACACGCTCCTCTTGCTGACGCGCGCTTCCTCGCCCCACCCCGTCTGCTCGTCGATGACGAGGTCGAAGGGCATGTACTCCGCGAGCAGATCTGCAAACAGCCGCCGCGTGCCTTCGTGCGCCATCGGCATCTCCGCCGGCAGTGGCATGCTCAAGCCACGATACACGCTCGCCATGCCGAGCGCCGCATCCTCGATCGACTTCACCAGTACGCCGCGCCGCTCGGCCCACTCCGTCATCGCCTCTTCCTCGAAGAGGTGGCGCGCCAGGCCGTACACCTCGCCGACATATCCCGCGACCCGATAGGCCTCCGCATACAGGTTGTACGCGGTGAGGTGATCGCTGCCGGGGAGGATCAGCCCATCGAGATCCCGCTCCTCGCGCGTCATGCGATGCAGCGATTCCACGCCGCTCATGACCGCCAGGTACGGCACCAACGTGTCATCGGCATTCACGAGCAGTTCGGCCCACTCGCGCTCGACCGGCATCGCTTCCACCGCGCGACCGTACCGTGTCAGCCGCCCCTTCTCGATGATGCCGCGTCCCTCGAGAAACTGCGTCGCACGCTTGTACGCGACCCGGTCGAGGGGCACCGGCAGCTCCAGCTCATCCGCCGCGACACCGATGTCGGCGCACGTAATCGCAACGCGCTCGGAATCGCCCGCCAGCTGGAACTCCGGCGCCGTCGGCTTCAACGACGCGAAGTCGATGTCCCGGTCGCTCAGGATGAACACGCGTCCGCCGGCCACCCGGCCGTGCACGCGCCCCGCCATCTGGAGAATCTCGTTGGCACCAAGGTGCAGCTTGGTCAGCACGTTCTTGCCGCGCTCCACGATCGACGTGAATCGCGTGTCGTCGATGACCACCGTGTCGAGACCCTGCACGTTGAGCGCGCTTTGCCCCGCTGCCGTCATCGCGAGGAAGTACGGCTTCTTCTCGCCGCCGTCGAGGAACGGACGCAGCACGCGAATCGGCTCGCCACCGTGATAGTGCGCCGTGTTGATCCGCGGCGCACGCATCCGCACGTTCTCCGCGGCCTGCTCCACACCCTTCCGGGTAGGGACGAAGATCGCGACGCCACGCTTCTCCTTGTACACGCGCTGCAGGAACTTGTCGTCGAGAAACTCACCGACGTCCTTGCTCACGACCTCCACCTTCGCCGCCTTCTCGGGGTCGAACGCATACACCTCGAGTACGTCGGCGCTCTCGAGATATTTGCGATAGAACGTCGGATCCACTGTGGCGGAAAGCCAGATGAACCGGCACCCGACGCGCTTGCCGAGGGCGAGGCACAGTTCCAACTCTGCAGACGTCTGGTGAATCTCGTCGACGATGAGCGTGTCACTCGGCAGGATGTCGCCGTCCTGGAACCAGCGGCGGGCAATGCCGGTCGTGACGATGATGACGTTCCAGCTCGGCGTGTCCGGCGTTGCCTCGCGTTCGCGGTTGATGACGCCGACGCGCAGCTCCGTTGTGCCGAGCAGCTCCTCGGCGATGGGGCGAATGGCGAGCGTCTTTCCCGAACCCGTGCCCGCGACAATGCCGAAGCCTTGCCGCGCGCGGGCGAGCTCGCGCACGCGTGGACCGAAGTGCTTCTCGAGATAGGTTTCGATATGCAGGCCGACGGCGAGCTCGATGGTCTCGCAGGCCGCGCGCGTGGGCGCGATGACGATGATGCGGCCCGACGTTGGCTCCGCTCCGACGAAGGCGTCGTGGTCCGGCGGCAGGTACTGGTCTCTTACTTCGCGCATAGTCCCCGCCGAAGCGAGATTCGTGCGCGCAGCCGGTCAGGGCTTCTTCCGGTCCTCGCCGAACTTCTTGATGAATGGAAGCTCGGCGTCATCCGGCTTCTTGCCCTTCTCCACGTAGTCATCACCAAAGATAACCCTGCCGTTCGCCGGCTTGTCGTGGACGGCCGTCCGGCAATCCGTCGGCGCGGGCTGCTGCTTCGGCGGCACGTGGTCGAGCCAGATGCGACACATTCCGGGCGGCGGACGATACGCCTTCGGCACGGAGTCCGCCTGCGGTCGGGACTGCTGCGCTCCCGACACCACGGCGAATCCGGTCGTACAGGCAATTGTCAGCAGAATGGTGCGAAGTTTCATCTAGGCATCTCCAACGTCGCGCGGACATCACGCGGCATCGTACGATAAGGCAGGGTGGGTGCCAAGCTTGGCTGGCGACGTAACTCGTTTTCCGCCAGCATCTTGAACCGAATCCACAGCATACACGGAGAGCGTTTGTGTCCCGCGCGCTGGACCGACCTGTTTCTCCGCGTGGACACGCCGAGCTGCTGTTGATCTCCCCGACTGTCAGACTGTCAGACTGTCCGACTATCTCCACAGTACCCCTAATCGCCGAAGCTGATCCCCGATGCGCGCGCCGTTTGCACCAGATCGTGTGTCACGTCCACGCGCTTGACCTCCTTCAGGCACTCCTCGATCGGCACCATGACGATGTGTGGCGTCTGCAGCGCGACCATGTGACCCCATTTCTCGTCCGCCACCGCCCGGACGGCGGCGCCGCCGAAGCGGGTCGCCAGCAGGCGATCATACCCGGTCGGGCTTCCGCCGCGCTGCAGGTGTCCCAGCACCAGCGAACGCGTCTCCTTTCCCGTGAGCGCCTGGATCTCGCGTGCGATCAGGTCCGCCATCCCGCCCACGCGACGCGCCTCGCCCGGCAGTGAGTCACCCATCAAGTGAACATGTCCCCCCACGGGGAACGCGCCTTCGGCGATAACGACGATCGAGAAATGCCGCCCTGCCGCGTCGCGCGCCATGATCTTCTCGGCGACCTTGGTGATGTCGTACGGAATCTCGGGAATGAGGATGACGTCAGCGGTGCCTGCGACCCCCGAGTGTAGTGCGATGAAGCCGGCATCGCGCCCCATCACCTCCATCACGAGCACGCGGTCGTGACTTTCCGCAGTAGTATGCAACTTATCAATGGCCTCGATCGCCGTATTGACGGCGGTGTCGAATCCGAACGTCGTGATCGTTCCGCTGACGTCGTTGTCGATCGTCTTCGGCACGCCGATGATCTTCATTCCCTTCTGACAGAGCTGAAGCGCGATACCCAGTGACCCGTCGCCGCCGATGGATATGACCGCGTCAATGCCCATCTGCTTCGCGTTGTTCAGCAGTTCGTCCGAGCGGTCTTCCGGGAGGTAGCTCCCATCGGGCTGCTTTCTCGGATAGCAGAACGGATTACCGCGGTTGGTGGAGCGCAGGATCGTACCGCCGAGGTGCGCGATGCCTCGCACCGACTCCTTCGTGAGGGGAACGACTTCGTCCTCGCCAAGCAAGCCGGCGTAGCCGCGCTTGATGCCAACGACGTCCCAACCCCTGTTGATTGCCGTGAGTACAGCGGCCCGGATGACTGCATTGAGACCAGGGGCGTCGCCGCCTCCCGTCGAAATGGCGATACGCATCGAGATCAGGTGCCGGAATCGGGTGTAGTAAGGAAGGACATGCGATGGGCCGGCGCGCCCGCGAGACGCGCCGGCCCAGGTGACGGCGCTCCGCCGCGCTGGCATGGTCGCGAAGAAATATAGTCCGCTCCGCCCCGTCCGGTTACTGTCCTGTGGCATTGGCGGCGGGCCTAGGCTATCGTCCATGACAACCTTTCCCAACGGCCCGTATCCAAATGCGACTCTCAAGACTCTACGTTCTCGCAGCCCTCGCCCTGCCAGCGCTCGCCTCCGCGCAGGCTCCGATGGCCGCTTCAGCACCTGAAGTAGGCCAGATGGCTCCCGATTTCACGGCCGCCTGGGCCGACGGCTCCGGACCGAAGGCGACCCCGGTGAAGCTCAGCGACCTGCGCGGCAAGGTCGTCGTGCTCGCGTTCTACCCGAAGGACCGCACCAGCGGCTGCACCGCGGAAATGACGAAGTTCCGTGACGAGAACGCGACGCTTTTTGGCAAGGACGTCGTGGTGCTCCCGATCTCGGCGGACAGCGTTAGCAGTCACGTCTCCTGGGCCTCGGACATGAAGTTCCCGTTCGGCCTGGTGTCCGATCCCACCCTTTCGACCGCTGAGCTCTACGGCTCCCGCATGCCCGGTCGCGCGATGGCCAATCGCACGGTCTTCGTGATCGGGAAAGACGGCAAAATCGTGTGGCGCGAGATGAAGTTCAACGCGCTGAGCGAGGAGACGTACGCGTCGCTCGCCGCCGCGGTGGCGCAGGCGAAGTAGTCCACGCTTCATCCACCAAGACTGCCGACGGCACACGCCGTCGGCTTTTTTGTGTCGCACAACCGATTGGTACGCGAACACTGAACGGCGACCGCAGATTGTCGCTGACCGCGCAATCGCAGAAGACGCTGCAACAGAGGTGTCCCAGGGTTCCCGCTGTTGCGTATTTCTGCGTTTGCGAAGCCTGCGCATTTCTGCGTCCGCCGTTGGCTGCAGTTGCCGCTTCCTGCGCAGCCGACGGGAGTCCTATCGGGGCGGAACAGGCACGTTCGCCATCCCCGCCAATTGCCTGAGCAGGGTATCCTGCCTTGCCACAACGATCCGGAGTGAATCGATCTGGTCATGCATCGCTGCGGCGTCCTGCCGCGTTGCGTTGAGCTCATCGCCCACCAGGCGCATCTGCTCCGCCATGGTCGCATCGGCCGCAGGATTTCGGCAGGACGTCGCGCCGAGCAGCACCAATGGAACGATTCGGAGGGCGTTGCGAGTGGACGACATCGGGAGGGTTGTGCAGGTGGGTTGACCAAACTCGACGCATGAAGATGGGCAATGCACGAGCGTCGAGCCAGCACCATCGCTCTGGGGACAGATCGCTCCATCTGGCAGCACGAGGATGACGCCGTCCTGCCGCGATCGACGTAGCGTGACGCATGACGAAACATCCCCCTCCGCGCACCGGTCACACGCTCGTCGAGCTGGTACTGGTCATGATCGTGATGACGCTTGCGGCACTGATCGGCATCCGGCAATTCCAGATGCTGCTGGATCGCATCGCGACACGCGATGCCGTACGGGCCGCTGGAGGCGTCGTCGCGCGGGCCCGCGATGAGGCCATCGCGCTTCACACACCGGTAAGTGTCCGGATCGACACCCTCGCGAGCGCGCTCGAGCTCACCTCGCGCGACGGACGCTTCGGTCTCGCGTCACTCGGCACCACGCACGGCGTCGCACTCTCCACTACGCGCGATTCCATCACGTTCGACATCCGTGGACTCGGCTATGGCGCCGCGAACCTCACGCTCGTCGCACGCCGTGGCCGCTCCGCCGACACCCTCGTGGTGTCGCGCCTCGGGCGCACGCGCTACTGACGAACCGAGGTCATCGTGGAGGGAGCGGGAGGCTTCCCTCATTCAACCCGAAGGCGCGCGATGTTACCGATCGGTACTCCTGCTTCAGGAAATGGCGCTGGCCCGCTCAGGCTGATCTCCCGCGAAGGTGCCGAAGTCGTACCCCGGCACGGAGATGCGTGGAATCGGCGTGCCGATCATCCGCTCGATCGTGCGCACCATCCCGATCTCGTCGGGCGACATGAAGGTGTAGGCATCGCCCTCCTTCGCGGCGCGCCCCGTCCTCCCGATGCGGTGCACGTAGTCCTCGGCCTGCTGCGGCACGTCGTAATTGATCACGTGCGTAATGCCCGAGATATCGAGACCACGCTGCGCGATGTCCGTGGCAACGAGGACGCTGATCTTTCCGTCCTTGAAGTCCTGCAGCGCCTTCGTGCGCTGCGACTGCGACTTGTCGGCGTGCATCGCGGTGGCTGTCACGCCCGCGGCCTCGAGATCGCGCACGATGCGGTCGGCGCCATGCTTCGTGCGCGAGAAGATCAGTACGGAGTCGTGCACGCTTCCGGTGAGGAGCTCCACCAGCAGCGCGTTCTTCTTCTCGCGCGGCACCGGGTACACCGCGTGCGTCACCGTACTGGCGGCCGCGGAGCGCACCCCCACCTGGACGACGATCGGCTTGCGCAGGTACTTGCGCGCGAGGGCCTCGACTTCGGGCGGCATCGTCGCGCTGAACAGCAGCGTCTGTCGATACGCCGGAACCTGGTCGACGATGCGATTGATCTGCGGGGCGAATCCCATGTCGAGCATCCGGTCCGCCTCATCGAGCACCAGCACCTCGAGGTCATCGAAGACCACGTTCTGCCGATCGAGATGATCGATCAGCCGTCCAGGCGTCGCGACGACCACGTCCACTCCGGCCCGTAGCGCCTTCTCCTGCGGATCGAGCGGTACGCCGCCGTACACCGCGACAACGGAGATCTCCCCGTGCCGCGCGTACTTGCGGAAGCTCTCTTCTACCTGCACGCAGAGCTCGCGCGTCGGCGTCAGGATGAGCGCACGGGTGCGGCGCGGCCCGTCGATGAGGCGCTCGATGATCGGCAGCGTGAAGGCGGCCGTCTTGCCGGTGCCGGTCTGCGCCAGCCCCATGATGTCGCGACCATTCAGCGCGATGGGGATCGCCTGCCGTTGAATCGGGGTGGGGCTCGTGTATCCCGCGTCGCGAATCGCGTCGAGGATAGTCGGATGCAGGTTCAGCTCAGCAAAGGTGAGCGGCTGCTCGACGATCGGCGCATCGGCCGGTGTCGATGTGGTTTCGATCTTCTTGTTCTTCGTCATGCGTCCTGATGCGTCGCGCCGGGGCCGCGATCCCGGGATTTCCGGGACCGGCGCATGCATCGGACTCACGCGGCGCGCCGCGATCAACCGATGCGGTTGAGAAGGAGCGATCGCGGGGCAATCGCGTACAGTTTTGAACGAAAGCTAACCGTCTCGTTGGATTTGGATAGCCGCGGAGAGGTCAAACGCTGTTCGGAGGACTTCTACTTTGCTCTCGAGCCCTACTCGCGCAGGAAGCTCGCAACCAATGCGAGGACTTCCCCTGCCCGCTCCTCATTTACGGCGTGCCCACCCCCCTCCACCGTCTCACTACGCGGCGCGAAGCCGGCTGCGCGGAGTTCCGACACATAGCGTGCGGCATCGCGCACCAATGAGTCCTTCGACCCCAGCACGACGAGCATCCGACTCTCGAGCTCGCGCAGCCGCTCCGCCATCTGCGCCGCGGGCGGTCGCGCCCACTCGAACTCGTGCACCAGCCGGCGCATCGCACGCGCAAACTCAGGGAACTGGGACGGCGCCCAGTACTCGTCCTCGTCTCTCGTTGTGACGCGCGATGGATCGCCATACACCATGCGGTGCGTGTGGGCGATGAGCCACCGCGGTACGAGCCTCGGGAGCACGCGATCCACCGCGGGGGGACTCGCGACCCGCGCGAGCCGTTGAAGGTGCAGGCGCCCGAAGCAGGCCGGATTCACCAGCGCGAGCCGATTCACGCGTTGCGGCTCCGTCGTCGCGAGCTCGATCGCGATCGTACCCGACATCGACTGCGCGACGACGTCGACCACCTCCAGCGCCTCGACGTCCATGAGCCCGCGCACCGCCGACGTCATTCCCGAAAGGTTGTACGCCTCGGACATGTCTGGCTTGTCCGAAAGCCCGTGCCCGGGGAGATCCACCGCGATCACGCGACGACCGGCGGCAGCCAGTGGAGCGAACCAGTCGCGCCACATGTACACCGACGCGCCCCAGCCGTGCAACAGAAGAATCGGTGCGCCCGTGCGCACGCCAGATTCGACCACGCGTAGAGTCAGCCCGCTGCCGAGCACGACGTGGCGCGCAACCACGTCAGCGCGCCCAGCCGGAAACATCTCGGCTGGGCTGAGCCGCCCGCGAAGTCGCGGCTTCGCACCGTGATTTCGTATCGTCAGACGATTTCGATCGTTCGGCCCGAGAGACGTGCGATCAGTCCAAGCCGGAATGTGATGTCCGTCCACCGATCGTCGCTGGTCATCTGCGACTCCAGCGGATACGCCGGCCACGCGTACGCGTTATGACTCGTTGCCGGTGTCATCCCCTTGTGCGGATGCCACACACCGGTGCGATCGCGGTCCTCGAGGAACCGCTCGAACATTCTCGACCAGTTCTCATTGCGCTTCAGGTAACCGAGACGTGCCATCAGCTCGAGCCAGTAGAGCGCGAAGGGCACGTCGGCATCGACGGCGTTGCGATGCGGCAGGTAGTCGCCAAGCACCAGGTGTGGAACGGCGATGACCTGCTTGCCACAAAGCTGTACCGCCTCCTGCCGCGGCTGTGGCTGTGTGAGGTGCTGGTACATCGCGTCCATCTCCCGATGATGTTCCGCTCGGAAGAGCGGCATGTACGCCAGCATCGTGACGGCGAAGATCGACGGCGGACACGCTTCCGCCGCAAGCATGTGCTGGTTGCCCTGGCGGATGAATGGCTTCTGCGCCAAAGGAGAGCGAAGGTAATCCGCCATGCGATTCAGGATGCGCCGGGCCGCACCACGCAGCCGCGGATCGCCTTCGTAGCCCGCCTGCGCGAGCGTCGCGGCTGCGGCCTCTCGCAGCAGCGCCCGGCCCCGCTTCACCGCGTCCTCGTCCATACCGGACTTGCGCAACTCGAACAGGAACGACGGATCATCGTCCTCCGCGAGCAGCCTGAACAGGATCCGCCGCGCATGCAGCAGCGGCGGCGTGTCCTTGTTCCACCCGTATTCGATGAGTCGCCGGACTGCGGGAATCGTCCCCACACCCTCGAAGGCACCACCCTTGCCCGACGGGATTGCCAGCATCCCACCGCCCCAGGTGCCATCAGGCGCCTGCTGCACAGCCAACAGCAAGGCCGGCGCGTGTGTAAAGGGTAGTGCAGCCACCTTCTCGGCATCCCCCGCCGAGAGGCGCGCCACTTCCGTCATGGCGCGGTATCGGATGGGTGCGGCGGCATGGGCAAGCAACCAGTCGAGCGGAAAGCGAACTGGGCTCGGTGGCGGCGCAGGAGCCGCCGGTACGGGCGGCGTAACAGGGCTGGTCGCTGTGGCGACCGGAGGAGCGACGGGCGTGGTACTGGATGGCAACGGCAGGGTCACGGGCGGCTCGCGGAACTATCGGTCAGGCCAAGGTCGCATCGCTGCGCGCGGCGGAACGCGGAGAGTAACGGCGGGTAAGCATAGCAGTCTACTGCGTGACCGCTAGTAGGGAAAGTGTAAGCTACAGAATTACAACGACTTAGAAAACTGTGCGCGTCAATCATTCCACTCAGGGAGTCTGTATCATGAAAGCTCTTCGTTTTGCGGTGCTCGGCGTTGCGCTCATCCTCTGCACCGCGGTCAGTGCCCAGGCGCAGGGCGGCGGTGGCATGGGTGGTGGACGCGGTGGACGCGGCAACATGCTGATGGTCGGCATCGACAGTACGCTGTCCCCGGACCAGAAGGCCAAGATGGCCGAAATCACTGCCAAGTACGCGCCGGAGCAGCAGGCCATACGCGAGATGATGCAGACGGATCGCGAAGGCGCCATGAAGAAGCGCATGGATCTTTCCGGCAAGATGAACCCGGAGATTCGCGCGATCCTCTCCAAGGATCAGCAGGCGATTTTCGACAAGAATCTCGAGGAGATGGCGAAGCGCATGGCCGCACCGCGTCCGGCGCCGGCGCTCTAGGTAACGCGCGTCACGACGTGCACGAAGAGTGGCAGCGCGTTCGCGCTGCCACTCTTTGCGTCGGTGCCCTCGAGCTTGTCGCGAGGAGGTGCGCCGCCGCATCTTGGCCGCATGATCCTCGCGCGTCTTCCCCAACATCGCGGCAACAGTGCGCGGTGAATTCGTCGATATCGGCGGCGCACGTCTCTATTACTATGCGGCCGGCACGCGCGGCGTCGGGGAGCCCGTCGTATTCCTCCACGGATTCCCGACCTCCGGTCACCTCTGGGGTGACGTCGTCGCGCAGATGCCCGCAGGCCATCGACTGGTCGTCGCGGACCTGCTTGGCTTCGGTCGCAGCGATCCTCCCGGCGGGCGCGCACTCAGCCTCCATGCGCACGCCGAACGCACAATCGGATTGCTCGACGTCCTCGGCATCGAGCGAGCATGCGTCGTGGGACACGACCTCGGGGGCGGCGTTGCGCAGTCGCTCGCGATTCACTGGCCGTCACGCGTCTCGCGCCTCGCCCTGATAGACAGCGTCGCCTTCAGCGGCTGGCCAACGCGCGACGTCCGCATCGCGCGAGTGCTGCTGCCGCTCATTCGACGCCTTCCGACGGACTGGTTGCTGCCAGTCGTGCGCGCGGACCTCGAGCGCGGTTACTATGACACGATTCACGCGACGCATTCGATCGACCGGTACCAGCGGCCATTTCACAGCGACGGTGGACGCGCGGTGCTGCTCAACCACGTGGCCGCGCTCGACAATCGCGAGACGCGCGCACTCGCCGAGCGACTCCACGAAATCGCCGTCCCGACTGCAGTGATCTGGGGATCGCACGACCCCTTTCTCTCGATGTCACTCGCGAGACAACTGACGAATGCCATTCCCGGTTCGACGATCGACGTCTTGTCCGGCGCGCGACACTTCACGCCAGAGGAAGAGCCTCGCGAAGTGGCGGAGATTCTCGGACGCCTGCTGGCCACATCCGCGGCGTGATCCGCACGAGTGTGCGCGTCAGGGTTTCCGAGACACGTGGGCCTCTTCGTCCGCGGAAAGAATCGCCGGCCTGAGTGCTTCACCGTGGTCTGGATCGACTCATTCCACAGCTAGCCCGCCTGCATCTGCGCGCAAACCTGGAGAATTGCCCCATCATCCTATCACCTTATCATCCGATCATCCGATCATCCTGCCTACAGCCGTCGCACCTCACGTACGGCGTCCACCGCGTTGCCGATCTCCCTTGAAAGTGCCCGTGCTTCCTGCGTCGCACTCGCCACATCGGACAGCGCGCTCTCGAGCCCGGACGACCGGAGCTTCAGGAGGTCCAGGCGAAGATTCTGGAGCGCCAGCCCCGCACTCTCGAGTTGGGACGCCAGCACGGAGCGTCGGTCGGCAAGCTCCCCGATCGAAGAACGCTGGCGCTCCAGCAACGCGATTCGGCGCTCTTGCTCCGGCGTGGGCGATCCCTGCCCCTCCAGCTTGAGCGCGGACAGACGCGCATCGAGCGACTGGACGGACGATCCCGCGACATCCGCATCGAGCCGGTGCAAGGTCGTCGCCAGTGCTCCGACACGTTCTGCAAGCGCGTCCACCGTCGGGGCAACGTCGGGAATCATGCTGCGTTCCGAGTCTGGCAGTCGAGCAAGCGTGTCGCGCACGGCCACGTGATCGCTCGCAGCGCGGCGCACGAACTCTCCGTAGGGACCGTCGAGCACGTCCGACGGCGCAAGTCGCTGTGCCGCGTCCGCCAGCGACACGCGCGGAATGGCGCGCTCGGATTGCGGCGCCGACCCGGCGGTGCCGCGCGAGAAGAACTTCCCCACGGGCACGCCATCCGCCCACAGCCGACCGCCGCGCGAAAGGATGCCGAGCACCATGAAGGCGCTCGGAAAGAGGAACCACATGAAGTGCGGCGACGTCAGCATGTTGATGGTGCCGAGCGTGGCAACCGTTCCGAGGCTGCCGATGGCCTTGCGACGGAAGCGCACGAGCTGCTCGTCGACCGTCAGTCCCTCGTACTCGTGCTCATCGTCGGCAGCGCCGAGCGCACGGTTACGAGTGCGCTGCTGCTGTTCCCATCGTTTTCTCGCCTTCTTCCACTCCCGCCAGTCCGACTTGCTTCCCCATACCGGTGCGGCGGGCATTGGAGGCATCTGAGGAAGCTGCGGCATCCACGCCGGTGCCGGCGACTGCGGTCGCATTGGCTCGACATAAAGCCGGTCGTTCATCGGCAGCCGCGGTGGTGCGTCGCGATACTGCGGCGGTGACTCAGGTTCGCGCGTCGGTCCCGGCCACGGCCTCTGCGGCGGCACGACGTCGTTCGTGTCGAGAATGGCCTCTCGAAAGGTGCCCGCATCCGGCCAGCGATCTTCCGGCTTCTTCGCGAGGGCGCGCGCGATGGCGTGCGCGAGGCCCGCCGGCACGTCTGGTCTCAGCAGCGCGAGCGGCCGCGGCGTTTCCGATACGTGCTTCACCAACATCGCCGGCGTGTTCGACGCCTTGAAGGGTGTTTCACCGGCGAGTAGCTGGTAGCCGATGACACCGAGGGAGTAGATGTCGCTGCGTCCGTCGAGCTCGCGCTCGCCGAGCGCCTGCTCCGGAGACATGTACGCCGGCGTTCCAATGGCGACACCGGTCACCGTGAGTCGCGTGTCGCCCTGCGCGGCGCGTGCGATGCCGAAGTCAGTCACGAGGGGACGTCCGGATGTGCGCTCGAGCATGATATTGTCCGGCTTCACGTCCCGATGCACCACGCCCTGCTCGTGCGCATACGCGAGCGCGTCGGCCACCGCGCTGAGGAGGCGTCGAGCCTCGCTGATCGGCAGGCGCGGCTCGCGTGCGAGGCGCTCGGCCAGGCTCTCGCCGTCGACGAGTGCCATCACGAAATAGACGATGCCTTCGCGCTCGTCGACGGTGTAGATCGGGACGATGCCGGGGTGCGAAAGCTGCGCAGCAGTCTGCGCCTCGCGAAGGAAGCGTTCACGGACGTCGGCGTTGAAGGCGAGCTCCGGGGGCAGCACCTTGATCGCCACGCGACGATTGAGGCGCAGGTCCGTGGCGCGGTAGACCACCGCCATCCCGCCTCGCCCGATCTCCGCATCGACGAGATATTGCGTCCCGACCGCAACCATCAGGCGATCGAGCAGCGGATCGTTCACCCGCGCTCCGAGGACCGCCTGGAATCGGGCGCGGCACGACCGAGGCGACCCATTTCATCAGCGACAAACAGCGCCTCATCGACATTGTCGGCGAGGCTCATCGCCTTGTTCGCGAGGCCGGTGATGTGCTGGTGCATCTGCGGGCTCGCGCCGAGGCGCATCAGGTCGAAGCGCATGCTCTGGAGCGCGAGGGCACATGTCTCGAGCTTTCCGGACAAGCCCTGCTGGCGTTGGTCGGCATCGACGAGACCGCGGCGTTGCCGCTTGAGGTAGGCGAGACGACGAACACGATCCTCACTCCCGCGCTCGAGCGGGTTGGCCGCATTCTCCAGCGTGCTGATCTCGTTTTCGAGCATCGCACGCGCCGCGCCGATATCCTGTCGCGACGACTCCTCGAGCGCCATCGCGAGTGACTGCACCTTGTCCGCAAGCGCGGTGGCCGAACTGGCAACTTCGTCACGCTGGTTGCTGGGCAGCGACCCACCGAGCGACGTGAGGCGACGAAAGATCTCATCGCGATCCGAGAAGGCCTGTCGAACGCGGTCACCCAGCGGCCCTTCGGTGAGGGCACCGGCATATGCCGGC
The DNA here is from genome assembly GCA_046589725.1 of Gemmatimonadaceae bacterium. Taxonomy (GTDB): domain Bacteria; phylum Gemmatimonadota; class Gemmatimonadetes; order Gemmatimonadales; family Gemmatimonadaceae; genus AG11. The sequence continues at coordinate 56,050 of JBKJUW010000066.1, read as the reverse complement.
CCCGCTCCACCGGGACCGACAATGGGTGGTGACATGCGAGCCACGAGCTTCCGCTGCTCGCGGTTTGCACGAAGCCGCGCACGCGCGGAGGAATCGAAGATCGCGCGTACCCACTCGACGCCATCCTCGATCACTTCCATGAACTCGCGGTCACGCGGCTGGCGAAACACATCCTTCCAGTCATATCCCTCGCTCCAGAGCTTCGCGTACTTGAACGCGATGTAGATGCTCCAGAGCACCGTGACCGAGAAGAGGTCGTTGCGCCGGAAGATCGCGAAGAGGACGATGACGCCGTTGACGAAGAGGTACGGCGCGATCTTCCGGCGGAATGCAACGACCGGCGGCGACTCCCATCGTCGCAGGTCATCGACGGTCGGCTGGTGCTGCGCCGTCACTGCATTCTGGCCGGCCTGCAGATATGCGGGGGGTGCGTAGGACGGAGCGCCGTAGGCGACTGACCCATACGATGCCGCGTCATTCGCCGGCGAATACTCCCCCGCACGTGTCGGGGAGCGCGGCAGCGGCGGGGCCGCGCGCGCGGGCGCCGGGGGCGCTTCGCGGGCATCGAGCGCCGCCACAAGCGCGGAGGCCGATGGAAAGCGGTTCTTCGGATCCTTCTCGAGCAGCATCATCACCGTACGCGCCAGGTCGGTCGGCACATCGCTGCGCCGTTGCTGCACCGGGATCGGCACTTCCGATATGTGCTTCACGAGCATCGCCGGGGTGCTTCCCGCGCTGAAGGGCGGCTCACCGGTGAGCATCTGGTATCCCAGGATACCGAGCGAGTACAGGTCGCTGCGACCGTCGATCTCCCGGTCGCCCGCGGCCTGCTCGGGGGACATGTAGGCGGGCGTGCCGATCGCCATGCCCGTTGCTGTGAGGCGGCTGTCGCCGCTGGAGTCCATCGCGCGGGCAATACCGAAGTCCGTGACCATGGGACGTCCGGTAACTGCGTCGAGCAGGATGTTGTCGGGCTTGATGTCCCGATGCACCACGCCGCGCTCGTGCGCGTAGGCCAGTGCGTCGCCAACTTCACGCAGGATCTTCCGCGTCTCGTCGACGCTGAGGACGCCGCGCTCGTGGAGGCGCTTCGCGAGGTTGTCCCCGCTGATGTACGCCATCACGAAGAACACGAGGCCGTTCTGCTCGTGGACGGTGTAGATCGGGACAATGTTCGGGTGCGAGAGCTGCGCGGCCGTTTCCGCCTCGCGCAGGAATCGCGATTTGATCTCGCTGCGAAAGGCGAGCTCCGGAGGGAGCAGCTTGATGGCGACGAGCCGCTTCAGCCCGCGATCCTTGGCACGATAGACAATGCCCATGCCTCCCCGTCCGATCTCGCAGTCGAGCTCGTAGGAGGCGGTCAGCGCACGCTGGACGTGAGCGCGCAGCTCGTCATCCGCGGCAGTGGCGAGCGGGTCGGGCAAGCGACGACGGGTAGTCAGGATCAGGCTGGAAGGGGACATTGTAGCACAGCGGAACGAGGCTGGAAAGGATAACCGCCACGGCGGCAGTGTCATTACGTCACGATGGCCGTGATAAGTGTCAAAGTCTGCCGCCGTGTCGCACCGCCCGTGGAATGAAGTGTGCCCTTCCTCCGCACCTTGGCCCGAGCGACCCGGCAGCGCGTTGAAGTGCCGTGCGCCGCGCGAGCCACATACTTCTCAAAGGAACGATCATGGGTCAGCGTCAGACGCTTCCCGTTCTCCCGCTTCGGGGCACGGTCATCTTCCCTGGACTCACGGCACCGATTGCCGCGGGTCGTCCCGGAACCCTGCGCGCCATTGAAGCGGCACTGAAGGGCGACCGGCTGGTGTTCGCCGTTGCGCAGCGCGACAACACCGACGAGCCGACACCCGACATTCTGTACTCGATGGGCGTCATCGCACGCATCGGGCAGATACAGCGTGGCCTCGGCGGCGTGCAGTTGCTGCTTCAGGGCGAGCAACGCGCCACGGCATTGCAATATGTCACCAATCCGACCGACAACTATCTCAGCGCGATCGTGGCGCCGCTCGACGAGCAGAAGCCGCTCGACGAGAACGAACCGGCGTTTGTTGCCCTGTACAAGGAGATTCGCGAGCGCGCGGCCGAGCTGGGCGAGCGACGGGGGCTGCCAGAAGAGGTGGTGCACCAGGTCCTCGATGCCGTCACCGATGCTGGCCGGTTCTCCGACCTGGTCGCTGGCTACATCGAGCTGCCCGTCGCAGAGCGCCAGGGACTCCTCGAGAACCTGAACGTCGAGGATCGCCTGCGCCGCGTGCTCGTGCACGTGCAGCGACAGATCGGCATGATCGAGATGCAGGACGAGATCAAGTCGCAGGTGCAGGAGGAGTTGGGCGAGCGTCAGCGCGAGATGTACCTCCGCGAGCAGATGAAGGCGATCCAGAAGGAGCTCGGCGACGACGACCAGAGCAAGGAGATCAGCGAACTTCGAGAGAAGATCGAAAAGCTCGAGCTCCCGCCGGTTGCGCGGACGGAAGTCGAGCGCGAGCTCGGGCGTCTCGAGCGCGCGGGTCGCGAATCGATGGAAGCGCAGGTCATTCGCACCTACCTCGAGTGGATCGCGGAGCTGCCATGGAATACGCGTTCGGACGACAATCTCGACCTGGCGCGCGCCCAGCAGGTGCTCGACGACGACCACTTCGGCCTTCCGGACGTGAAGGATCGCGTGCTCGAGTTCCTCGCCGTGCGCCAGTTGCGCGCCCAGGAGATGGCGAACGAGGTCGAGCAGGCGGGCGAGGTACCGATCGAACATTTCCAGGTGGACAAGGAGAACGCGACTCCCGTCATCGGTGTGACGGGCGAGCACCGTGCCGTGACGGACAAGAAGGAAGCAAAGGCCCGCGCGATGGCGAAGGGGCCTATTCTCCTGTTTTCCGGACCGCCGGGTGTCGGCAAGACATCGATCGCGAAGTCGATCGCGCGATCACTCGGGCGCGAGTACGTGCGCGTATCGCTGGGCGGCGTGCGCGACGAAGCCGATATCCGCGGACACCGCCGCACATATGTGGGCGCGATGCCGGGTCGCATCATCCAGGGCCTGAAGCAGGCGAAGACCCGCAATCCCGTGTTCCTGCTGGACGAGGTGGACAAGCTCGGCCAGGGCTTCCAGGGCGATCCCGCGAGCGCACTGCTCGAGGTGCTCGACCCGGCGCAGAACGACAGCTTCACGGACCACTATCTTGGCATTCCGTTCGACCTGAGCGAAGTGTTGTTCGTCGCGACGGCAAACTTCGTCCAGAATATCCCGGGTCCGCTCTTCGATCGCATGGAGGCAGTGGAGTTCGCCGGCTATACGGAGCGCGAGAAGGCCGAGATCGCCAAGAAGTACCTGATTCCGCGGCAGCTCGAGGACTCGGGGCTGAAGAGCAAGAACGTCGTGTTCAACGACGACGCCGTGATGATGATCGTGAGCAAGTACACGCGCGAGAGCGGCGTGCGTAATCTCGAGCGCCAGATTGGGGCCGTGGCACGCAAGGTGGCGCGCAAGATCTCGGCGGGCGAGCAGGACGACTTCATCATCACGGTGGAGGATGTCCGCGAGCTACTCGGTCGGCCGCGCGTTCACCCCGAGCACGCGAACGAGGAGAATGAAGTCGGCGTGGCGGCCGGGATGTACTACACGCCCATGGGCGGCGACATCATGTTCGTGGAGGCGGCGATCCGCCGTTTGCACGGCGCGCAGCGGCTGTCGGACAGCGATGACCAGAAGCTCCAGGTCAGTGGCTGGGGCAACGTTTCGTTGATTCTCACCGGACAGCTTGGCGACGTCATGAAGGAGAGCGCGCGCGCCGCGCTGACGTACGCGGCGACACACGCCTCCGCGCTGAAGATTCCTGAGGATCGGCTCGGATCGATCGAAGTGCACGTGCATGTGCCGGCCGGGGCCATTCCGAAGGATGGGCCGAGTGCAGGCGTCGCCATTTCGACGGCGCTCGTCAGTGCGATGTCGGGCCGGGCGGTGCGTCGCGAAGTGGCGATGACGGGCGAGTCGACGCTTCGGGGCCGAGTGCTCCCGATCGGCGGGCTCAAGGAAAAGGTCCTGGGTGCGCATCGCGCCGGGATCACGACGATCATCCTCCCGAAGGACAATGAGGCGGACATGGAGGACATTCCGGAAGAGGTGCGGAATCAGCTCACCTTCTATCCGGTCAGCACCCTGGACGAGGCGTTTGCGATCGCCCTGGAGCCAGCGCCGAATGGCGCTGGCCCCGTGGCGCAGCCGACCATGATGGAAGTGGCTGAAGCGGCGGTGGTGTAGTCTGAACTGGCGCCGGCAGAATTGACTATTGCGCTCCCGTCAGGGATGTGCTAGTGTTGGTTTCAGCGACGCACCCCGTGCTTCGGTTCGGGGACCTAGTTCCGACGGATTTGGGGCCTGCTCATCGCGGGTCTCTTTTTTTTCGCCCGCGTCGCTGCTTATGCGGTACAGTTCCGTATCTGTAGGGCGAGCCTCCGCGTGAAGGTGCCGTTCACGTTCAACATGCAGGCGTGCTCGAACAGTCGGGCCGTCGGCAAACATCATTGAGGAGTTCAGCTATGCGTACGACCGGCACCGTGAAGTGGTTCAACGACACGAAGGGCTTTGGCTTTATTACCCCCGCGAACGGCGAAAAGGATTGCTTCGTGCATCACTCCGCCATTCAGGGTCACGGCTTCAAGTCCCTCGCTGAGGGTGAGGCTGTTGAGTTCGACGTGGTTCAGGGCGCCAAGGGCCCGGCTGCAGAGAACGTCGTCAAGCTCGGCCGCTAAACGGCGAGTCGGACTGGCTGGTCGTCACTGACGCGCTGAACTAGTCCACCTCGAAAATCTGCAACGCCCCGTCCGGTTCACCGGACGGGGCGTTGCGCATCTATACAGGCGTATGAGCCCAGAGTGTCGCAACACTACAGGACTGAGTACCAAGTACCTGAGTACCCGTGTACGAAGTACTTCCTACGCCACGCGAAAGTCGCCCGCCGGATCATCTGGCTGACGGCACAGAGATCCGTTCGTACTCCGTACTCAGGTACTGGAGTACTTCGGTACTTAGTCCTGTTTGGCCGCTGTCACGCCGTCAAGCGGCTCATTAGGGTATGATCGCGCCAAATACCGCGGTCTTCCAGGGCACACGGCGCAGCGGCTCCGGCTCGGTGCCCGGAATGAAGTACTCGGTATAGCGCTGCTCGGGAGGCGTGGACGCATCGGCGAGGAGCCCGGTGACGCGATCGAGCTCCGCGGTCACCAGCCCGAGCGGTGGCGTCCATGCCGCAGGCGTCGCACGTCCGGCGTAGTACCGCGCCATCATCGCACCCCAGATCGGCGCAGCGAGCGTTCCGCCCGCACCACCGGGCGTGATGGTCTTCGGACGATCGAAACCGAGCCACACACCAGCCACCAGGTCCGGTGTCATTCCCATGAACCAGACGTCGACGTTGTCGTTCGTCGTTCCCGTCTTGCCCGCGATCTGGACTGACGCTGGCACCAGCCTCCGCGCCGGCACGCCGGTGCCGCGCTCGGCGCCGTCGCGCATCATGTCCCTGATGATGAACGCGATACGCGGATCCATCACCGGTTGCGGCACCGCTGGGCCCTTCTGGAACACGATGTGTCCCGTCGCGTCCTCGATGCGGGTGACGATTCGCGGCTCCACCGTGCTGCCGAGGTTGTCCCAGACCGTGTACGCGGCGACGTAGTCGATCGGCCGAACGACGGATGCGCCTAGTGCGCTCGCGGGAACGGGCGCGATGGGCGTCGTTATGCCGACGCGGCGCGCGATCTCGACCATCGAATCGAGCCCGATGCGGAGCGCCAGTTGTACGGCGACAGGATTGCGCGAGTGGACGAGGGCCTCGCGCAGCGTGATGGGCCCGAGGAACTTGTTGTCCGAGTTGTCGGGACTGTAGACACGGCCGTCGGGCATGACGATCGCGAGCGCGGTATCGGGCACGATGGTGGCCGCGCTCATGCTGTCTTCGAGCGCCTTGGCGTAGACGAAAGGCTTGAACGAGCTGCCGGGTTGGCGCAGGGCGCGCGTCGCGCGATTGAATGGCGCCATCGCGTAGTCGCGTCCTCCCACGAGGGCCTTCACGTCGCCGGTGGATGGCTCGATCGCAACCACCGCACCTTCGAGCAGGTCGCCGGATCCCTTCGCCGACGCCCAGGTGGGATGCCGGAAATCCTTCCGCGCCTCAACGTTGGCCGTTCCTTCGGCGAGTGCCTGCACCGCCGCGCGCTGCAGCGCGGGATCGGTCGTCGTGTAGATGCGATAGCCACCCGCCATCACGTTGATTCCCGCACGCTCCGCCACCTGTCGCGCGGCGTCGACGAGATACGGCGATGGCGCGGCCGCACCCGCACCAGGCGCGGTGACGACAAGCTCCTCGCGGGCGCGTTGCGCGTCGGTCGGGGAAATGAACGCCTGCTCCGCCATGAGGCCGAGTACCAGGTCGCGCCTCTGCTTCGCCTTTTCCGGGAAGCGTCCGGGATCGTATCCCACCGGCGACTTGGGCAGTGCGGCGAGTGTGGCCGCCTCCGCCAGCGAGAGTCGCGATGCCGACTTGCCGAAGTAGTGGCGCGCCGCGGACTCCACCCCATACCAGCCGTGCCCGAAGTTGATCTGGTTGATGTAGCCCTCGAGGATCTGCTCCTTGTTGTAGTGGCGCTCCATTTCGCGTGCGGCCTGTTGCTCGTGGAACTTGCGCATCGGGCTCATGTCGCGCCGGTCGATGATGTCTGGATGCATGTTGCCCACGAGCTGCTGCGTGATCGTGCTCGCACCACCGCGATGCTCCCCCGTGATCTTCTCGAGCAGCTTGCCCTTGATCGCGCCGGCGACGCTGATGAGGTCGACGCCATCGTGCTGGTAGAAGCGCTGGTCCTCCACGGCGACGAAGGCTTGTCCGACGTACTTGGGGAGCGTGCGGATAGAAACGCTCGTGCGGGATTCCCGTCCGATCTCGCCGATGTAGGCGCCGTCGCGCGCGTACACGAGCGACGACTGCGGCGGGCGGACGATCTGCCATGACTCACCGGTGGGTGGCGTGGCCGGTGGATTCTGCGCGGAGGCGCGGAGCGCACTCGCTGCGACAAGAACCGTTGCGGCGATGCCGCGCCGAGCTATGGAAATGGCCGCACTTGCGAATGACCGAATCGAGTCCATGCCGACAAGATTAGCACCATGGCGACGTGCCAGACGTTGCCCGCATGGAGTCCGGTCGCGATTATCCATTCAATGACCAACTTCGTCACGCTTGCGCTCGCACAGTTCCAGCCGCGCAAGGGAGATCATGCAGGGAACCTCGCGCGCATCGCGGAGATACTCGCGCAGGCAGCCGCGCTGGATCCGCGGCCCGATCTCGTGTGCTTTCCCGAGACGGCCCTAAGCGGCTATTTCCTCGAAGGGGGCGTTCGCGAGCACGCCGTGACCGCGGGCAGGCTCGCGGGCGAACTGCATCGCGCGTACGGCGCCGGCCCGGCGATCGATGTGTGCGTCGGGTTCTACGAGGTCTGGCGCAACAAGCTTTACAACAGCGCGATGTACGTGTCGCTCGGCGAGACCATTCCGATCGTTCGGCACGTGCATCGGAAGGTGTTCCTGCCCACGTACGGACTGTTCGACGAGGAGCGGTTCGTCGAGCGCGGTCGGGAGATTCGCGCCTTTGACACACCGTGGGGACGTGCCGCTATTCTCGTGTGCGAGGACGTCTGGCACTCGATGACAGGAACGATTGCCGCGCTCGACGGCGCGCAGATCATCCTCGTGCCCACCGCGCCGCCGGCGCGCGGCGCATGGCCGAAGACCGATGACGTACCGGGGCCGAGCAGCACGTCGCGATGGGAGCGACTCGCGCGCGACATGGCAGACGAGCACGGGCTGTTCGTCGCGTTGGTGCATCTCGTCGGCAGTGAAGGGGGCAAGGTGTTCCCGGGCGGCGCGATGATCGCCGGGCCGAAGGGCGAGGTGCGCACGAGAGGTCCCATGTGGGATGAGGCGCTCGTCGTCGCGCGGATCGACCTGGATGACGTGACCCGCGCGCGCGCGGACATGCCGCTCATCGCGGATCTCGAGACGATGATTCCGCACCTGCGCGATGCGATGATGAAGGTAGACGCGGGAACGCCCTTCCTCCTCAGCTACGATGGGTTGTCGGAGATCTCGGGCACGTCCGCCGCCGCGCCTGTGCAATCGTCGAAGATTGCTTCTGTCACTTCGTCGGCGGCTTCGCTTCCAGTCGTCGGAGACGCATATGCGGGTGGGCCGCCGACGCTCGAGATCGATGGCGACCTCACCGAGACATGGCTGATTCGATTTCTCCGCGACGAGATGGCGCGCCGTGGATTCGAGCGCGCGGTCGTTGGCGTGTCCGGCGGCGTTGATTCGGCGGTGACGGCATATCTCGCCGCACGCGCCTTCGGACCGGAGCGCGTGATCGGCGTACGTCTCCCCTATCGAACCTCGAGTCCTGAAAGCCTCGGGCACGCGCAACTCGTGATCGATGCACTCGGAATCGAATCACGCACCCTCGACATCAGCGGGGCGGTGGACGGATACCTCGCCGCCGAACCGGACGCCGATGCGGCGCGCCGAGGGAACGTGATGGCCCGGGTGCGCATGATTGCGCTCTTCGACCTGTCCGCCAAGCATCGCGCCATTCCCCTCGGCACCGGCAACAAGACCGAGCGGCTCTTCGGCTATTTCACGTGGCATGCCGACGACTCACCGCCCATCAATCCACTCGGCGATCTCTTCAAGACGCAGGTGTGGGCACTGGCGCGCCACCTCGGGGTTCCCGAGATAATCGTCGGCAAGCCGCCGACGGCAGACCTCGTCGTTGGCCAGACGGATGAGAGCGACTTCGGGATCAGCTACGCGAAAGCCGATGACTTGCTGAACTGGATGCTGAACGGGTACAGCGAGAAGGACCTGCTCGATCGCGGGTTCGACGCCGGCGAGGTGGCAGTGGTACGCAGGCGCCTCTCGAGTACGCACTGGAAGCGACGACTGCCGACGGTGGCGATGCTCAGCACGTCGACAATTGGCGAGAGTTACCTCAGGCCGGTGGACTACTAAGAGCGGCCAGCGGAAACACGACGACCGTTAGCGAAAAGTACGGAAAGGGCTGACGAGTTTCAACCGCACTCATCCAGCCACGATTTCCGACAATTTGGGGCAACAGTTTTCGCCATCGGGTGTATCATCAATCGACTGCGCGTAAGGCACAACGCGCCGGCTCAGCTCGGATACGGTTGAGCAATTCATTCTGAATCCGCGGGGTACCTCCTCATGCGAAATTCGCTTCGTCTCTCGATCAGCTCGCTGGCGCTCGTCACGATCGCCGCATGCTCGCGTTCGGCGGACCAGCCCGCGATTCCCGACGACCTGCAGAGGGACCTGTCCTCGGTCGGCGGTGGTGACGTTCAGCTTGCAGGTGCCGCCTCCACGCGTGTCGACGTCGTTTCAGTGGGCGAGCGAAGCATCAGTCCCACTCCCGCGCCGAAGTTGCCGACCGTGTCGCGTGCGCCGAGTGCCTTTCACGGGACTCGCGCGGCAGTGAAGAGCGTGAAACACGACACCCCAGCTCCGGTGCGGGCTGCACCGCAGGCGCGCGAAATTACGCCGGCTGAAGTGCCGCAGGTGGAGCGCGCCCCAGAGCCCGTACCAGCCGCCCAGGGTCGCCCCGAGGCGCCGCGTCCATCCACGCAGCGCGAGCCGCGCGGTGGATGGAAGACGCCCGGGCAGATCATCCGGAACGCGCCATTCCCCATCAATCCGTAAAGGAACGAACGCGCGCAACGGCGTACCTGGTACAGGCGTAGGACGTGCCGTGACCGGTAGCGAGCTCCGGTGGCCCTTATGCCAGTCATGGTACGATATACGACGTACCTGATACGCTCTTCGGGCTTTTTTTCGCGAACGAGCTAGGCAGCCCCTTTTCAGCGAAGGCGCACGCGGGCAAGGTGTACGCCGCTCCCATCGCGCGTGGATAGGTAGACGATCCGTCCCTCGCCGAATCCCACAAGATTGAAGCCCTGGGGGATCTGGATTCGGTCAGCCAGTTCGCCCTTCTTGCTGATGATGTCGAATATCGGGCCGCCGGGCAGCGGCGTGGGGGTGTTGATGCGCACCCAGAGGTTCCCGTCGCCATCGGCGCGGACGCTCCGCTCGGCAAACGGCGGTTTGTAGTCCGGGAGATCCTGCGGGTCCATGACGCCAGGCGTTCGTAGCTGCGGGATCGGCGGGGCGTTACCGCCGGCGACGACGACGGGCGTGGGAATGCACGACGGGCGGCCTGTCAGGGCACCAGGAGGGCCGGCCTGTGCGGCGTCCGGATTTCCAGCGTTGCCATCGCCGCCGCGACCCCCTCGGCCGCCGCCGGGAAATCCACCGCCGTTGCCGCCGCCTTGCCCGCCGCGACCGCCACCACCGTTAGGATTGAACGCGCCGCGACCACCGCGCCCAGCGAGGGCGGCCGAGTCTACCGCCGGTGCGGCTCCCTCGAGCATGGTGGGTTCCTCACCGGCGCCACACGCGAAGATGTAGTTCGTGGGAAAGGCCAGCCCGGGAGGCAGCTTCCATTCGCGCTGAAGGCCCTGCGGCAACGCGAAGTTTGCCGGAACCTGAAGCGAGTCTGGGTACGACTTGCCGTACTGGTTCACCCAGCGGATGAGTTGCTGGAGATAGCCTCCCATGGCGCGGCGCGTCTGCACGTTGCGGACGGAATCGACGAGCTGCTGCTTGGTGGAATCGTTGAGGTGCGTCCACGGGTACGGCAGCTTCGCGGATGACGTGATCTTGCCGTCGGCGTCGCGATATTCTACGCGGTAGTCGCGCGCGCGGACGAACGCGATCACCCCATCGGGCAGCACCGCCCATTCGTCCGTCGCGGGCAGCGGGTTGGTGACCTGCGTGAAGTTGAATCCACCCGTCGGCATGATGCGAACGCTGTTCTCCTCCTTCGGAATACGGATGACACCGAGCGTGTCGAGCTTGCGGGAGTCGAGGGTGATGCCGACGATGAAGGCGGAGTCCGGTGACTGCGGAACCCAGGGCGTGCCAGCCGGTGGCGTCACTTTCGGTGGTGCCGTCCGCGCGTTGATCCGGTAGACGAGCCGTCCCTTCGCATCCACGCCGGGATAGCCACTGAAGCCGGCGAGCGCATTCGCGTCCTCCACGCGTGGAAGCGAGCGCACCCGCGCGATCTTTCCGTCCTGGTCCAGCAGCACCATCGCGAATGCCGATGCATCGACGAACAGGGTGGTGTCACCGCGATAGTGCATCAACCCACCGGCTCGCGTGCCGTAGAAATTCCGCGTCTCGCTGAGCGAGTCGAGCACGACGCGCAACACCTTGAGGTTGGTGTCCAGCATCAGCAGGCGACGCCGTGTGCCATCGTTGAGCAGCACGCGCCCATCGGCGAGTTGAAGGACACTGGTGATGGAGCCAAGCTGCTCGGTGGAGACCGCCGACGCAGTGGAGATGCGGCGGATAACCGGCCCGACGCTCAGCGTGGGCACCGCGGGCTGCGGGCGCGCAGCAGACGTACCCGGCGCCGGCGTCTGTGCCTGCGCGAACGATGGCAGAGCCACGAATGCGAGGGTAGATCCGAAGCGAAGAGATGTTCTCATGGTCCTGATGCAGGAATAACGGACGACGGAAGGAGCGGGCGACGACTGCACTGCAACGGCAACTGCAACGACGGAAAGACAGCGCGTTTCTGTTTCTGTTGAGGAGTGGCAGAATGATCCGCTGCGATCAGCCTCGTCGGCCGCCGCCGCCGCGTCCACCGCCATCTGCACCGCCACGTCCACCCCCTCCGCCGTTCCCCGTACCGCCGCCGACGTACAGGCCGGTGCCGTTGCGGATCGAGGTCAGGTACAACGGATCGAGCGCCGTGAGCACCTGCGCGGGCAGCTTGCGCTTCTGTTCCGGCGTGAGGAGCTGCTGGATGGTGCGGCCGATCACGATCAGCATGTCCACCTGCGCGTGCCGAGTAGTGAGGTAGCGGTTGTAGACCTCGTGTTCGTCGTACGATTCGGGCAGCGTCGCAAACCACTGCGCCACCGGGGTCCAGAGTGAATCGGTGCGATACAGATAGTCGCGATTCATCGATGCGATGCTGTCGGCCTGGAACGCCGAGAGCTGGAGCGTGTCCTGCTGCCGCATGATGTTCGCCATCGGATTCTGCAATCCGGCGGACGCCAGCTGCCGAAACGCGAACTGATTCTGGCGGGAGCCGGGCTGGCTGCGGCCGAGGTCGAGACTCTGCTCCAGGCGTTGCCACTCGCGGGTCGCGCCGAGATCATACCGGAGCGACACCGTGAGGACCACGGGCGAGCGGAACGTCATGAGCTGCGGACTCGTCGCGCCGAAGCGCTGGTTCACTTCGTATTTGTACCTCTTGTTTGCCACGTCGAAACCACGCACGTAGAGCAACGCGGGATCCGGCGACACCTGCATGCCCCACCCCTTGATGTTGTTCGTGCCGTTCACGAGCAAGTCCGCGGCGCCGATGGGGTTCGAGAGCGAAAAGGACAGGTTCGCCCGCTGCGGCATGTGGAACTTGGCACGATCCAGCGTAAGCTGGAGAGACGCTGTGGAACTCCACGGTCCCTTGCACGAGTTGCGATCCGCGATTCGGCCCACCTGCGACGAGAGACACGGCGACCCCGCAATGAGCGAGCGGAGCGTGCCCGCGGCGGCCGGATCGGCGAGCTGTGCGGGGTCATAGATGAAGGCGCGATCGTTCGACGCACCATCGCCGTTCACGTCGCCCGCGATCATCGGCGTGTAGCGTCCGCCCGATCGGAAGTTGCCGTTCCAGTTCAAGTGCACCGCACCAAACAGGCTGTAGCGCAGGTTGTAGGTGATCTGGTGTGGCCCCTGCGCCGACTTCGCCCACTCGACGAGCAGCGGATTCGACGCCGTGCTGGTGAAGCCGGAGTATTGCTCCCGGATATCGGAGTAGGTATACGCGAGGCTCCAACCGAATTCGTTCTGCACCCGGCTGATCGGCGAGAGGCGGAACATGAGCTGCGCGGTACGTCCCTCGAGATCGGAGCGCAACTCATTCACGCGATTGAACGACTGCGAGATGCGCGCATCGCGCGACGCGATGCTGCCTGTCGCCGGCACGATGCTGGTCGGCGACACATACACGGGGCGGCCGTCGTCGAGGGAGAAACGCGTGGTCGGCGCAAAGTTGAGATCGAGCGTGCGCTGCTGGTTCAGGTTCAGCGAATAGGTGGCCTCGCTGCTCAGCGAATAGCGCGCGTCGAGGATGGTGCCGTTCCAGGAGAGATTGGAGCGCACCGCCTTGGCGGGCTTGAAGTCCGGCGAGAACAGCGTGACGGTCGGCGCGGCGTTCGAGAACACCGAACCCGCGCTTCCGTCGGCGCACGCCGTTGGAATGCCGGAAGGGTTCGTCGTGTACATGGTCCAGTCAGGCACCGGAACGGCCGGCCCGGTGCACACGATCTGTTGGGCACCGGTCGCGAGCCCCGTGTTGTCGAGCGCTGAACCGATAGCGCCCGCGTTCAGGTTGCTCGCGAACACGCCAAAGCCGCCGCGCACGACCGCGCGAGGGGTGCGCGCGGCGCCAAAGAACGCCGCAATTTCATTCGCCGATCCGGTGGTCCAGGAGAACCCGATGCGCGGGCTGATGAGGATCGGCGAGGGAACCTTGTCGTTCTGCCGTCCGAAGTCCGTCTGCACCAGTGCATTGAAGCCTGGCGTCGTGGTGTAGCGGCTCGCGTCGACGCGGACGCCGTACTGGATCTGCAGGTCCTGCGTGCGGCGGTAGGAATCACCGAGCGCCATGGATCCGGTGAATTGCCCCGTCGAGCGCTGGCGTGCGGCGAGCGTGCGCGTGAACGAGGCAGGACGCCCTGCCTCGAGGTCCGCGAGCGAGTTGAAGTTGAAGCTGCCGTACAGGTTCGATGACAGGTCCTGCTCGTTTCCGCTGAAGACGGCCTCGGTGCTGAGTTTGATGCGGTGCTTGTTGCCGTCGTCGAACCACGACAGGGTGTTCTGCGCTGTGGCCCCGACGGAGCGGCTGCTCGAGCTGAGGGTCTGGTTGCCACCGAAGGCGAGCGCCTGCACGCCACTGGTGCCGTCCTCGAAGACAGAGTTCACGCGCACGCGTCCCGACGGCAGCTGGAGGTACGGATCGCCATAGTTGCGAGCGCCGTTCACGCCAATGCTGGTTTCGCTGAGGAGCAGCTTGATATAGCCGCTGTGCCGACCCTGCACGCCGCCGCCGTAGTTGAAGCGGTCGCCGCTGGCCGACGCGAGCGATGTCGCGCTGCCGGTGACGGGGCTCTGGCGCGACCAGTTGCCGTTGAACGTCAGGTTGAACGCGTTGCCGGCTGTGGACGAGGGCGGGTTGTAGTCGAGGCTGCCAAAGGCGGAGCCGTTGTCGGCCACGCGGCTGCTCGGCTGAATGCCGCCCGCGGTGGGCACGCCTCGCAGCGCCAGGATGTTCAGGAAGCGCGTCACCGAATCGATGGCAATGCCGGCCGTCTCGAGCCCGAGCGCGTTGGTATTGAGCAGGCTCTGGTTGAAGCGCGAATTCCGGCCGAGCTGGTAGGAGACGTTATAGAAGGACTTGTTCATCTCGATGGGGCCGGATGCGACCCCACCCCAGGAGACATTTGTATAGTCGTTGCCCAGCGCGGCTGCCGCGCGGTCGCTCCACTCCAGCGAGGGGGTATTCACCACGGCGGACGTTCCACGCGTGCGGAAGTTGGAGCCGCTGCCCGATTGCACATTGAGGTTTGCGCCGCTGAATCCGCCGCGGGACACATCGTAGGGCGACGTCGAGACCGACGTCGAGATGGCTGCGTCGCGCGGCAGGCTCGACGCGCCGGATTGCACGCCGTTCAGCGTCACGGTGTTCTGGTCGGCACCGAGCCCCAGTACGGAGAACCCGTCGGCGGCACCGTCGGTGCCGGGAACGAGTAGCACGCCGGGGAGCGAGGCCGCCATCGCGGCGAGGTCACCCTGAAGCTCCGGCGGAACGTCGTCGGGAGCAACGCTCTTCTCCGTGCCGCCGACGTCCGGCGTCTGCTGATTGCGATTGACGCGCTGTTGAACGGTTTCGCTGGTGACGATGGTATCAAGCTGGATGACGTTCATCCGCGCGTCGGCAACCAGCACCTCTTCATCGGCGAGCCGCTTGACCTCGAACTGCCGAAAGAGATAGCCGATGCGGGCGTACCCCATGATGTAGTCGCCCGAGTTGCCGGGAAACGCTATCTGGAAAGTGCCCTTGTCGTTCGTTCGCACTTCGCGCGTGACGTTGCCGGGAATCGAGGTGGCCGTGACGCGTACCTCGGCAAGTGGTAGTCCCTCGAAGTTGGTCACCTTCCCGCGGATCACGTCCGTCTGCGCGCTCAACATGGGAGCAGTAGCGCACATGGCCAACAGGGCAGTGCACAGCATGCTGGCGCGCCGCAGGCCGCTCACCCGCAATCGATCATCCTTCTTCATCAGTGATCCTCTGAACCTGCTCGAGTGCAGTGGTGACGACGTGATCGGAGTCCACCGCTCAAGAGGAAGTACACGCGCCGTTGTCGTTCGTTGGAACGGGCCCCCACACCATGTGGTGAGGCGGCGGCGGGCGGAGGGTCAGCGACTACTGTGCGCGAAGACCTCCGGCGCCTCGCCACACGGTGTGGGGGCAGGGCCGTCCGTGACTCGGCGTCCGCCAACTGGCCGAGCGCCAGCACGAGCAACTGCGGCAGCCTCGAAGCTTCAGCCTAGGCAGAGCGAAGGGCTAGCGGCGCTCCTCTGCCACTATCGGCACGTGCTGCGTATTCGCCTGACACCTGGGATCTGTGCTCCGGGCCCGCTTGCTGGTGGCCGTCACGCGCGGCCGCCCTGATGACGAGGCAACGGCGTTGACGTGCGTGATCGGTCCATTTTCTCCCCTCGCCCCAAGCCGTCACGCTACCGGTACGCCGTACCGATTCGCTCTTCCGGCTTTACGCAGCGGCGGGCATGGCGGCAAAGGCGAGACTGACTGCCCGCCGCGCCTGGCGCTTCAGCGCTCGATGCACGGCGCGGGCGTGATGGATGAAGTTGCTGCCTGCCCATGGGTACCGCATGAAGAACTCGACCGGCAGCATGTCCGCCTTGAGCCGATTGCACGGCGGACAGGCCGCCACGACGTTGCCAGGCACGTGCGCGCCTCCCTTGGCCAGGGGTTGCACGTGATCCAGCGTCGCGTGCTCGTAGTCGAGCGACGCAGCACAGTACACGCACCGACGGCCGCAGTCGCGAAGTGTGGCCAGCTTGATCTGGCGCTTCTGCTGCGACGGGAGAGGACGACGCACGCGACGCATGACGCCGCGGGGTGCGCGTGAGAATGGAACGCGGTGACCGTGTCGAGCGGGCATTGCACCTCGCTGGAAAAGACGACGCCC
This sequence comes from Gemmatimonadaceae bacterium, assembly GCA_046589725.1. Taxonomy (GTDB): domain Bacteria; phylum Gemmatimonadota; class Gemmatimonadetes; order Gemmatimonadales; family Gemmatimonadaceae; genus AG11. The sequence continues at coordinate 39,646 of JBKJUW010000066.1, read as the reverse complement.
CGCATCAGGAAGGGCATCCTGTCGCGGGGCGTCGCATGTCGTGGTCGGGGTCGACTCGGTGGGCTGTGCCATGCGTCGCGTCGAGCGCGGCCGCACAGTCGACTGCAGCAATCGATGTCGGATCGAAGTGCGCATCAGCCTCCGGTTTCGGCGGAGCAAAGCCCCGCGGCGGTATTAGTGCGATGGCGTCTCGGTTTGCGCAAGAGTGAATGTGAATGTCGTGACCCGGCCCTTACGCGCGACGATCGCCCGACCGGCGCTCCACGCGCTGCTTTACCGCCACGGGATCGCGGAAGGCGGCGATGATGCGGGCCGCGTGCACGTCGAGCACCGTGCGATCGGGCATCTCGGACCCCGGGAACGGGAGCGGGATGTCGAACCCGTCGCTCGGCGTACGGGGAATCACGTGCACGTGGTAGTGAAACACGTCCTGGCCAGCGGCCGCGCCGCTGTTCACGACGACGTTCATCCCATCCGCGCGAGCGACCTGCTTCACGACGGGCGCGAGCTCCATGGCGACCTCGAACAGGTGCATCGCGAGGTCGTACGGGATATCGTCGAGGCCTTCGTAGTGTGCGCGCGGCACGACGAGCACGTGACCGGCATTGACCGGCTGCACGTCCATGAACGCAACGACGTCGACGTCCTCGTAACACATCGACACCTCTGCCGAACCGTGCATGAGGTCACAGAAGGAGCAGACGCGCTCCGAACTTGGCGGCATGGATCCTCTCGAGGTGAGTGCGAACCCGGAAAATGCACGCGGGGTGCCAGAAATGGCAGTCGAGCCCGCGTGCCCCTGGCGTCCGGCGCGCGGATCTTCCACTTATCTTTCCCTGCCGTGGCATCACCGCCGGAACCCGAGACCGTCTTCCCGCATGGCAACCCAGACCAGCGCCCCGAAGCGCAAGACCAGCGCAGCGCTTTCGCGCGACCAGCTCGTCGACGCCTACCGCACGATGCTCCTGTCGCGACGGATCGACGACAAGGAGATCCAGCTCAAGCGCCAGAACAAGATCTTCTTCCAGATCTCCGGAGCCGGACACGAAGCGATCCTGACGGCGGCCGGCATGGTGCTCAAGTCGGCGTACGACTGGTTCTACCTCTACTATCGCGATCGTGCCCTCTGCTTGAAGCTCGGCGTGACGGCAAACGAGATGCTCTACGAGGCCGTCGGTGCGGCGGCCGATCCGAGCTCCGGCGGACGCCAGATGCCGAGCCACTGGGGACACAAGGACTACAACATCATCTCGACGTCGTCGCCGACGGGCACCCAGTTTCTCCAGGCGGCCGGCAGTGCCGAGGCGTCACTGCGTGCGCGGCTGCTCGAGATTACCGAGGGATTTCACGGCGATGAAGTGGTGCTCGTCACCACCGGCGACGGCACGACCTCCGAAGGTGAGTTCTGGGAGTCGCTGAACTCCGCGGCCAACCTGAAGCTGCCGGTCGTGTATCTGGTGGAGGACAACGGGTATGCGATCTCCGTCCCCGTCGAGGTGAACACCGCTGGTGGATCGATTTCGAAGCTGGTGTCCTCGTTCCCGGGCCTGTTCGTCCAGGAAGTCGACGGATGCGACCTGCTCGCGAGCCACGAGGTGATGCAGAAGGCCGTCGCGTATGCGCGCCAGCGGAAGGGACCCGCGCTCGTGCACGCGAAGGTCATTCGTCCCTACTCGCACTCGCTGTCCGACGACGAGGTCATGTACCGCCCGTCGGACGAGCGCGCAGCCGATGCCGCGCGCGATCCCGTGACGCAGTTCCCGAAGTGGCTCCTGGCCAATGGCCACGCCACCGAGGCCGAGTTGGCGACGATCCTGGAGGAAGTCGACGCGCTGGTACTCGCCGCAACCGACGACGCCCTCGCGCAGCCCCAGCCGACCGCGGACACTGTCTTCGACTACGTCTACTCTCCCGACGTCGATCCCACGAGCGAGCAGTTCGACACGGAGGAAGACCCGCAGTTCTCCGGTAACGAGACGACGATGGTCGACCTCCTGAACGCGTGCATGAAGGACGAGATGCGACGCAACCCGAAGATGCTCATCTTCGGCCAGGACGTCGCCGACGTGTCGCGCGAACAGCACCTCGGCAAGGTGAAGGGCAAGGGCGGCGTCTTCAAGGTCACGTGGGGATTGCAGAAAGAGTTCGGTGGCAATCGTGTTTACAATACACCGCTTGCCGAGGCGACGATTGTCGGGCGGGCGATCGGGCTGGCATTGCGGGGATTCAAGCCCGTGGTCGAAGTGCAATTTTTCGACTACATCTGGCCTGCTTACATGCAGCTCCGCGACGAGCTCGCAACGATGCGCTGGCGTTCTAACAATGCGTTCGCGTCGCCGATCGTCGTACGTGTGACGTATGGTGGCTACATCCGTGGCGCGATCTACCATTCGCAGACCGGCGCAGCGCTCTTCACCGCGTGCCCCGGTTTACGCGTCGTCTGCCCGTCGAATGCGCTCGATGCGAATGGGTTGCTGCGCACGGCCATCCGGTGCGAGGATCCGGTGATCTTCCTCGAGCACAAGCATCTCTACCGCCAGACGTACAACAAGGCGGCGTATCCGGGCCCGAACTTCATGATTCCGTTCGGCAAGGCGCGCGTGGTACGCGAGGGAACGGACGTCACCATCGTGACGTACGGGGCCACGGTGCAGCGCGCGTTCGCGGCCGCAAACCAGATGCAGGAGGAATACGGCGTCAGCGCAGAGGTCATCGACCTGCGTTCGCTGTCGCCGTGGGACAGTGAGCGTGTGTACGAGAGCGTGAAGAAGACCAGCCGCGTGATCGTCGGATACGAGGACTCGATCTCCTGGGGATACGGATCCGAGATCGCCGCCCGGATTGCGGATGATTGTTTCGCGTGGCTGGACGCGCCGGTCAAGCGCGTGGCGAGCAGCGACACCTTCGTCGGCTATGCGCCGCAGCTCGAGGACGCCATTCTTCCCCAGGTGGACACGTTCAAGCGCGCGATCGCGGAGATTGCCGCGTATTGATCTCGCGTCTTGAGCTGTAATGGTGCCGCATTGACGGCGGTCGGCCACTGCTCGATCGTCGTCGTCTCACGTTGAAGCGCAGCGTGACGAGGTAGGGCCTTACCGGGCCGTTCTGTCGAACTCGAAGACCACGCGTCCTGCGATGACCGTCAGCATCACCTGCGCGTCGTCAGCCTGTTCAGGCGTCGCGAGGGTGTTGTCGCGATCGAGCATCACGAGATCCGCGAGCGCCCCGACCTCAAGGACACCGTCCTTCGCCGCGGGCCTCACGAGCATGCCTCGCGCGTCGATAGTCCGCACCGTGGCAGCGATTCGCTTCCTCACCTCGGCGCTCGAACCCACGAGCTCGATACAATCGCCGCGAATGAGCACGGCATCGGCCCAGGGACGACGCGGATTGCGGGTGAAAACGCGGGCATTCAGAATCGCGAGCAGCGTCGGGCTTGCGGTGGACATAGGTTCACAGTGTACGCGCCCCGCCAATCGCGAAAGGGAGTTCGCTGACAGAACTTCGCTGCGCGGCTTGACGATTCGCGACGCACCATCCAAAGTTCAGGGGAGTGGGGAGTAGCCGGCCGGCGCGAGTGCGCCGGAACAGCCGATCGTCAAGACGGAGCGCGCGAGCGCACCCGGTCGGCTGAAGGGCACGCAGGATGCCTTGGGCGAGACCACTACGACACCGAGCGTGCCGTAGTGGCTCGCCTTGTCGTTTTTCAGACCTCTGCTCCCACGGAAATGATCGACGCGAACATCTGGTTGTGGATCGGCTTCATCGCCTTCGTCATCGCGATGCTGTCACTGGACCTCGGCGTATTCAATCGCACGCCACACGTGGTGAAGGCGAAGGAGGCGCTCGCGTGGACCGCAGTCTGGGTGGGACTCGCGCTGCTCTTCGCCGCTGGCCTCATGGTGTTCATCGGCAACCAGGCGGCGCTGACGTTCCTCACCGGATACGTCATCGAGGAGTCGTTGAGCGTCGACAACATCTTCGTCATCGTCCTCATCTTCCAGTACTTCGCGGTGCCCGCGCAATTCCAGCATCGCGTGCTGTTCTGGGGCATCCTCGGCGCCCTTATCATGCGCGGCCTGTTCATCGGCCTTGGCGCGGCGCTGCTCGCGCGGTTCGACTGGATCTTCTACATCTTCGGCGCACTGCTCGTGATTACGGGCATCCGCATGGCCGTGAAGCAGGACGAGGAGTTCGACGGCGAGCAGAATCCCGTCGTGAAGCTCGTGCGGCGTTTCCTCCCGCTCACGCACGACTATCGAGGCAAGCACTTCCTTGTCGTGGAGAACGGGAAACGCTACGCGACGCCGCTGCTACTGGTCCTGGTGCTGGTGGAAGCGACGGACCTGATCTTCGCCGTCGATTCCATTCCGGCCATCTTCGGCATCACGCGCGACCCGTTCCTCGTGTTCACGTCAAACATCTTTGCGGTGCTCGGGCTACGCTCGCTGTTCTTCCTGCTCGCGAGTGTGGTGACGAAGTTCCACCTGTTGAAGTACGGACTCGCGGTGATCCTCACGTTTGTCGGCACGAAGATGCTCGCCGAGCAGTGGATTCACATTCCCGTATTGTTGTCGCTCGGGATTGTCGTCAGCGTGCTCGGCGCATCCATTGGCGCCTCGCTCGTCTGGCCACAACGCGTGCCGCCGGAGAGAAAAACCGGCTCAATGTTCGGAAGATAAAAACGGAAGAGCGTACCCGGTACGGCGTACCTGGTACCTTGACTGGCATAAGAAGCACGGGGAACAGTGGACACATCGCCGCAATCAACGACGCTGACGTCGGAGGCTATTGCAACCAGTCGTTAGATCAGGCGCTTATCTCTACTGTTCCCCGGAGCTCATGACCGGTCCAGGTACATGGTACCAGTTGTACCCGGTACGCTTCTTCCTGCTTTATCTGCGTTCGACTGCGTCCCGCACATCCAGCAGGATCTCGAAGTACAGTTGTTCGCGCCGGTAGGCAAAATCGAGCGACGCCATCTGTGAATCGTCGCCCGTGAGCTTCGCGCGCTCGAACGCTTCGCGATACATGTCATCAAGGTTGGCGAGGATGCGATCGCGGGAGCGGGACATGCGGACCTGTTGGATGGCTTGTGAGGTGAGGCGCGGAGGCTCGCCTGCGGAGTTCTCGAGCTGCTCCTCCGAAGGGTCGAGCAGATATCGCTGCGCGGCCTGGAGGAGATTGCGTCGGGACGGGAGAATTGTCATTGCGACGTGAGCAGATCTTCGCCCGCGACGACTACCACTGCGTGTACTGCGGCGAGCGATTCGAGCCAGAGGCGCTCACCGTGGACCATGTCCAGCCGCGCATGCGCGGAGGCGACCGCTCCGGGGGCAACTTAGTGACGGCGTGTGGGGGGTGCAACGTCAGGAAAGGCGGCATGCGCCTGTCAGAGTTCCTGCAGGCCGAGCCACTCGCGCGCGAACACTTCTTTGTGCGCGCCGCCCCACACGTCTGGCCCCGCATCCTGCGGACCCTGGAGGACGAGCTCGCGCGCATACCCTCGCGCCCTCGGAGCGACGTGCCCTAACGGAGCCCCTTTTCGCGCATGAGCCCCGCGAGTAGCCGGTCGTCGAGCGCGACGGGCTGAAGCGCCACGAGGATTTCATCCTCCGTTTCGCCCTCGCTGATGATAAGCGGCGGAGGAAACCCGCCGTCGAATTCACGCGGCGTCCCGGCTCGCCGATCCACCTCGAGCACGGCTGTGATCGGCTGCACGCCGAGTTCGCTCGTGCGTCGGATACGCACGACCGGCCCTTGCGGCAGTCTTCGCGAGTAGAGTATGGGTTCGTCAGGCACGGAGGGATTCTGGCCGACTGGGCAGCAGCATGCAAGGGTTCCACTGCTTTCGTGGGAATGACGAACCCTGAACGATCAACCGCGAAAACAGGTGTTGGAAACGCAGGTTGGAAACGCCGGAATGAAGCATGGAATACCAGAATTGCCCACTCTTGCGTGAATGACCCGACACTAGCGCGACAAATCCAAACGGTGAAACACGGCCTCTTCTACCACCCTCCCGTCCCGCAGGTGCTCCACGACAATCCGCTCCAGCAGCGCGGGTGTCACGCTCCCGTACCACACACCTTCGGGGTACACCACGACGATCGGTCCACCGGAGCACACGCCGAGGCACGGTGTTTCCCCGCGCTTCACGCGACGCGGTCCGAACAACAACCCTTCGCGGTGCAGCAGCCGCGCGAGTTCCGCGTACAGCGCACGCCCTTGGCGATCAGGCGCGCAGAAGCCGCCCACGCACACCAGTACGTGGCGCGCGTAGGGGTCCATGAAGGGAGGCGGCGTTGACTGGGCGGGAGACACGATGCGGCGCGGGACGAGGGTGCCCCGCAGTCTAATCGCACGCCGCGTGGAAGCGCGTGCCATTGCCGACGGCAGGCGATGTGTCGATAGTTCCAATCGCAATGCCATCCCCAGAGATCGCCTCGTACCACCTCGACACCGTTCGCGTCGACGAGCCCACAAAGGCACCGGTCCTCTGTCTTCCCGGCCTCTTTGCGGGCGCCTGGGTATTCGAACGCCTGCTGCCGCTCCTGGCCGCGCGCGGCTATCCGGCCTCTGCCATCTCCTATCGCGGGCACCCGCCCCTGCCAGCGCTGCCCTCCATAGGGCGACAGTCTATCACCGATTTCGCGTTCGACGCCTCCGCCGCCGCGCGCTCACTGGACCGACCCATCGTCATCGGCCATTCGCTGGGCGGCCTGATCGCGCTCATGTTGGCCGGCCAGAATCTCATCCGCGCCGCAGTACTCGTGTCCCCGGCACCGCCGCGGGGCATCAGCGTATTGAGTCCACCGATCCTGATTCGCATGGCGCACTACCTCCCCGCCCTGCTCTTCTCGCGACCGTTCCTGCCGAAGGCGTCGCACCTGGATGCGCTGGTGCTGAACCGCGTTCCACCTGAAGATCGCGCCGCCATCCGCAACCAGTTCGTGGCGGACAGCGGACGCGCGGCGCGCGAGATCTCCCTCGGCAGCTACAGGGTTCCGTCGGACACCATGCGCGCGCCACTGCTCGTTGTCGGTGCGGAACATGACCGCTTCATTCCGGTGGACGTCGCACGGCGGACCGCCGCCCATTACCGCGCGCCTTTTCACATGGCGGCGGGACACGGACACTTCATCTTCTCGGAGCCCGGATGGGAACGCGAGGCCGGCGTGATGCTCGACTGGATCGACGCGCTGCCGGCCTCCATTCGCGACGTCGCCAGCGAAGTCCGGCACACCTGACACGAGAACCTTGCGGCGCTCGTCCGGATTCATCTGTCACCACTATCGTTTCTCTCGCCGGAACCATCATGACCGATCAGGAAATCGCCGACAAGCAGTACGCACACCCCGAGGCGCTCGTCTCGACCGAATGGCTGGCCGCGCACCTGGGCGATCCCGCCGTGCGCGTCCTGGAGAGCGATGAGGACGTCCTGCTCTACGACATGGGGCACATCCCGGGCGCATTGAAGATCGACTGGCATGCCGACCTGAACGACGAGATCGTCCGCGACTACGTCTCGCGTGAGGCGTTCGAGTCACTCGTCCGTCGTCTCGGCATTGACGACGACACCACCGTCGTCTTCTACGGCGACAAGAACAATTGGTGGGCCACGTACGCACTCTGGGTGTTTCAGCTCTTCGGCTTTCGGAACGCGCGCATCCTCGATGGCGGGCGCGCGAAGTGGGAGGCCGAAGGACGCGACATGGTGTCCGAGGTGCCGACGGTCGCGCCGTCGCACTTCGTGGCGCGCACGCGCGACGACGCACGCGTCCGCGCGTTCATGTCCGACGTGCGCACGCACGTGGCCGCGCACGGCAAGCTGATTGACGTCCGCTCACCGGATGAATTCACCGGGAAGAAGCTGCACATGCCGGACTATCCGCAGGAAGGCGCGATGCGCGGCGGTCACATTCCCGGCGCGAAGAGCGTTCCCTGGGCGCGTGCAGCCAATCCCGACGGCACGTTCAAGAGCGCGATCGATCTGCGCGCCATCTATGAGGGCGAGGCTGGTCTCTCGAAGGGTGACGACGTGGTGGCGTACTGCCGCATCGGCGAACGCTCGTCGCACACGTGGTTCGTGCTCACGTACCTGCTCGGCTACGACAGGGTCCGCAACTACGACGGAAGCTGGACCGAGTGGGGCAACGCCGTCCGCGCACCGATCGAGAAATGAGCGACGACACTGCCTCGAGCACCCCGCTCACAGGAGCGCCGCCGGCCGCTGAAATGTCTGCGGTGATCCGCGCATCGCACATTCGTGCGACGTGGGAGGGCGCGCACCTCTTCGACACAGGCAAGCCGGACGGACCACCCGCGCGTTTCGACGGCTCGGGACATACCGCGCAGACGCCCCCAGACGCCCTTCTCAGTGCGTTGGCTGCGTGCTCGGGCATCGATGTCGTGGACTACCTCGCGAAGCGTCGCACCCCGGCGACGGCGCTCGCCGTCGACGTGCAGGCAGACCGACGGGATGTGCATCCGCGGCGGTTCGAGCGCATTCTGCTGCGCTTCGAGATTGCTGGTCCGGACATTGACCGTGCACACGCCGAGCGTGCGGTGCGTCTCGCGTTCGAGCGGTACTGCAGCGTGGCGGCGAGTCTCGCGCCCGACATCACGATCGAGGCGGTGGTCGTGCTCAATGGCGCGGACGGGGCGCCGATGCGGATCGTCTAGGGCCGCTCGCCGCTCACCTTGTCCCAGCAGCCGCAGCCCTGGATACGCAGCTTCTCCGCCAATCTTGCGCGCAACTCGTTCGGTGCGCCGAACTGCGTGCGCAAACGGCGCATGGTGTCGAGGATGCAAGCCTGGTAGACCTCCATCGCCTTGCACTGCGGACACGATTCGATGTGCACCCGCAGGCGCTCGGCTCCGGCGGGCGTGAGTTCGTCGTCGAGGTAGTCCCAGAGATGCCGCAGGACCTCGACGCAGTTCGACGAGAGACCGAGCTCCTCGAACTGCGCATGGGCCGGCGCGCTCATCGCTCACCTGCCGACGCGGTGGCGAAGCCGAGGTCCTCGGCGACCGTCACCAGTTTTTCCTGAAGCAGGCGACGTCCGCGAAAGAGCCGCGAGCGAACCGTGCCGATGGGAACGCCCATCACCTGTGCCGCGGTCTCGTAGGTCATGTCCTCAACGTCCACGAGGATGACGGCCGAGCGGAACGGTTCGGCGAGTGCATCGAGTGCTTCGCTGAGTGCGGGGGCGAGATCGAGCGTCGCGTAGAGATCGTCGTAGCCGCGTTCACGCGCGGCGGCGTACACCGAACCGGCGGCGACGGCATCCTGCTCGCCATCGGCGAGATCGACCGTACTGCGCTGCCGCTCGCGTGACCGCAGGAAGACGTTGCGACAGATCGTGAAGAGCCACCGGCGACATTCGGTGCCGGGCACGAAGGTGTGCCAGGAGCGGTACGCGCGGAGATAGGTCTCCTGCACCACGTCGTCGGCGTCTGAATCATCGCGGGTAAGCGAGAGTGCGAAGCGATATACATCGTCGAGCCAGGGCAATGCCTCGCGCTCGAAGTCGATGTCGCGCTGGGTGTCGCTGAACGTAGAAGCTCTGGAAACGTCGAGCGCCACGCCAGAGCCATCGGAGAAGTCTCCGCTCGGCAGGGGCGTGGCGTGTGTGGCCGTCATCATTGGTGTGGCCCTCATATTTAATTTACATATGAACTATACATGAAACGTACCTAATATGCAAGGGCGGGGTCAGGAGGCTTCGCTCCGCCTGTTGCCGCACCCGGCGGCTATGTTTGCTCGATGCGTGCTCGCCTGATCGCCGCATTCGCGGCTGTCTACATCGTGTGGGGCTCCACCTACCTCGCCATCCGCTTCGCCGTCGAGACGCTGCCGCCGCTGCTCATGGCGGGTGCGCGCTTCATGATTGCTGGCGTCATCCTGCTGCTCTGGTCGCGATTGTATGCGGGCGACAAGTCGCCCACGCGAATCGACTGGCGCACCGGGCTCGTAGGGGGCGGACTGTTGCTCGTGGGCGGAAATGGATGCGTGGTGTGGGCAGAGCAGCGCGTGCCGTCGGGTATCACGGCGCTGCTCGTGGCGGTGGTGCCCGTGTGGATGGTGTTGCTCGACTGGCTCCGTCCCCAGGGTCGCCGCCCACACACCCTCGTGTTCGTCGGGCTGGGGCTCGGCCTGGGCGGACTCGCGCTGCTCGTTGGCCCGGGCGCGATGAGCGGAGGCGAAAGCGCATATGCCACGGGCGCATTCGTGCTCGTGCTGGCATCCCTGTCTTGGGCTGCAGGATCGCTCTACACGCAGCGGGCGCCGAAGGCGAGCAGCAGCCTGAATGGCTCTGCGACGCAGATGCTGGCTGGTGGTGGGATGTTGCTCCTCGGCGGCGCGCTCACCGGCGAGTTCGCGCACATGGATCTCGCGCACGCCTCCACGCGCTCGCTGCTCGGCTTTCTCTACCTCGTGACCTTCGGGTCGCTCGTCGGCTACACGGCGTACATCTACCTTCTGGGGCACACGACGGCCGCAAAGGCTTCGACGTACGCTTACGTGAACCCAGTCGTCGCCGTGTTCCTCGGATGGGCGCTGGCGCACGAACCGGTGACGCAGCGTACGGTCGTGGCGGCCGCGGTGATTCTCGCTGGCGTGGCCATCATCACGGTCGCGCGCGATCCGCAGCCGGCCGCCGTAATTGTGGCGACTTCGCATGCCAGCGACGTGACCGCATGACCGGTGTCGAGCAGATCGTCGCGTCGAGCGAGACCCTCGCGGTGATCGTTCGCTCTCAGGCGGTTACTGTTGCGCCTTGAGTTCTTCTCACAACTCGGGACGGCCTCCTCTCCAACTCAACGACCCTGGAAGCTCGGCATTCGCTTTTCCCTGAAAGCGATTATCGCCTCACCCACATCCTTCGTTGAGAAGCACACCTTGATCTGCGTCAACTCATCACGCAGCGTCGCATCGAGCGTGCGGTCGAAGCTCTGCACGAGCAAGCGCTTCGTGAGCGCCTGCGCGATCGGCGCGCCGAGCGCCAGGCGTGCTGCATAGGCAGCCACGGCGCCGGAAAACTCGGTGTCCGGAATCACCATCGTGGCGAGGCCGATGAGCAGCGCCTCCTGCGCATCGACATCGCGGCCACTCAAGAGAATGTCGGCCGCGCGCGCGAGGCCGACGTGCCTCGGCAGGAAGTAGCTCACGCCCGCGTCGGGACTGAGGCCGCGTCGCACATAGCCGGCCGTGAGCTTTGCGGACTGCGCCACGAGGCGGATGTCGCACGCGAGGGCGAGGCCCAACCCCGCACCGGCCGCCGGTCCGTTAATGGCGGCAATCACTGGCTTCTCGCACGCGACCACGCGTTGTACCCACGTCCCCACCCAGGCGTACGGGTCGAGGCGATCCGCCCGAGTGGCCTGCGGAAGCGCCGGCGGCTCCGCGAGATCGAGGCCCGCGCAGAATGCGCGCCCTGCACCGGTGATGACGACGACGCGCACCGCGTCATCCGCCCCCGCATCGGAGAGGGCATCGCCGACCGAAAATGCCAGGGCATCGTTCACCGCATTGAGCCGGTCGGGTCTGTCGAGGGTGATCGTGCGGATCCCCTCGGCCGTCGTGTCCACGACGAGATGTTGGTAGTCGCTCATGAGCAATGATGCGACAGCGGCCCGGCCGTGTCGAGCACCGGCCGGGACGCCATCACCTTATTGGTCGCGCATGCCGGTGCGTGCGGGTCTCGCGATCGACGCAGCCTTTTCGGCCAGACGAATAAAGTCGCCGCGATAGCCTTCCTCGTCGCGACCCCTGGCGCCGCGCGCGAGATCCAGCACGCGGGCCCACGTGAGCTCACCCGCGAGTGGCGATGCCCGGAGGAGCATGCCGAAGCCGGCCACCGCACTCGCGAACCGCATGGACTCGGACGCCGCCCTCCGCTCGGCGCGCACCGGGAATGTCTCGAGCTGACTGCGGTCGCTGTCAGGTGCCTTGTAGCGAAGCGCGACGTGCAGCAGTTCGTCGCTGGACACGCGCTCGCCCTGCGGCCGCTGATAGCGCAGCGCGGAAACGTCGGGCAGTGTGACGTCGAGTGGGGCGCCGCTGGGAAGGATCTCATACAGCGCCGTCACGGTGTGTCCCGCGCCGACGTCGCCAGCGTCCTTCGCATCATTCGCGAAGTCCTCGTCGCGCAGCAGCCGATCCTCGTAGCCGAGCAGGCGGTAGGCCTGCACACGCTCGGGGTTGAACTCCACCTGGAGCTTCACGTCCTTCGCAACAGTAATCAGCGTGCCGCCCATCTCGCTCACCAGCATCTTGCGCGCTTCGAGGAGGTCGTCGATGTAGCCGTAGTTGCCGTTGCCGGCGCCGGCAAGCTTCTCCATCTTCGCGTCCTTGTAGTTGCCCATCCCGAAGCCGAGGATCGTGAGGAAGGAGCCTTCCTTGCGACGCTCCTCGATGAGGTGCACGAGCTCCCCGTCGCTCGACTGGCCAACGTTGAAATCGCCGTCCGTGCAGAGAATCACGCGATTCGTTCCGCCGGCGAGAAAGCTCTTCTGTGCGACGTCGTAGGCGAGGCGGATACCTGCGCCGCCCGCGGTGGATCCGCCCGCCTCGAGCCCATCGAGTGCCGCCAAGATCCGCTGCTTGTCTTCCCCGGACGTCGACGGGAGCACCAGTCCGGCATTGCCTGCGTAGACGACGATCGCGACACGGTCTTCCTCACGCAGTTGATGTACGAGCAGGCCGAGCGCTTCCTTCACCAGCGGGAGGCGTCCCGGTCCGTTCATCGATCCGGAGACATCAATGAGGAAGACCAGGTTGCTCGGCGCCGCTCGGCGCATGTCGACATCGCGGGCGCGGAGTGCAACGCGGACAAGGTCGTGCCGCGGGTTCCACGGTGCCACGGAGACCTCGGTGGTCACGCGCAGGGGCGCGCCGCGTCCGGACGGCGCCGCATCGTCATACGGGAAGTAGTTGACGAGCTCCTCGATGCGCACAGCGTCTTTCGGCGGCAGCTGTCCCCGCGCGAGGAAGCGACGGACGTTGCTATATGAGGCGCGGTCGACGTCGACGGAAAAGGTGGAGAGCGGCGCGACGCGCGGAGAACGGAATGGATTCTCGTCGATGTGATCATAGGCCTCCGTGTTGCCGTGCTCTCGCACTGGCGGACGCACACGGATGGACATGCGCCGCTCTGCACGACCCATCGACGAATTCGCGACGGCGCCAGTCACTCTGGGCGCGGGCGAGCCAGTCACCGCGCTAACCCCCTTGCCCGCGGCGACCTGCGCGGAAACCGTGTGGTCGACTACGGCCTTGGGGCCCGCCGCAGTGGAATACGCAGGCTCGAGCTCGAGCACGCGTTCCGCGACCGGCGCCATGGTGATGTCGGCGCGCACGGTATCAACGTTCAGGTAGACGCTCAGGCGACGAGGGCTGAATCCTGACTTCGTTGCCAGGAGTGCGACGGTCTCGGAGCCGCCATGGCGCGGGACAGCGAGTACGTAGCGGCCGTCGGCCTTGCTGGTTGTGCTGACACTTCGGACCGCAATCGAGAGCGTCGCGGCGGCGATCGGTTGGCCGCTCGGGTCGAGTACGCGTCCGGTGACGATGGTCGTCGGCGCTGCCGGAGTGACCGTCGGCAACGGCGACATCAGCATCATGGCCGCGAGCATCGCCGGAAGCGGAAGTGAAGACAGGCCTACGTAGACGTGGCGCATTATTCCTCCAATAATGGGATTTGGAGGGAGACGCCGCGCGACGTGCGCCTTGCACACGTTCCGCGAGCCGCGAGTCGACAAACACAACAACAGCGATTTACCACGGAGGACACGGAGGTCACCGAGGAAGGCAGGAATCAGCAAAAGTGGGAGATGCCTCCTCGACTGGTCGCTGGACTGAAGGAAGTTCTTCCTCCGTGTCCTCTCTGTCCTCCGTGGTAAAATTGCCGTTTCGGCACTCGGCCGCGCACACGTCCGTAGACGTGGCGCCAATGCAGTTCGCTGCGATGAGCCGAAACAACGATCCCGCCGAGTCCAGCAATCACTGGCCATTCCTCATATATTGAGGACAGCCCCCGCTGACCCATCGCACATGCCCGCCCGTCGCAGTCCCACCAGCTCACGACTCGTTCCGCTTCGCGGTGCCCGCGGCGCGCATTCGGCCGTTGACGACACCGCGGCCGATGCGCCGCACGGCTCGCGGCCGGAGCAGGTATACCAGCGCCTGCGCGACCTGATCGTGCAGGGCCTGCTGGCGCCGGGAAGCCGTGTCGTGGAAACGGAGGTCGCCGCACGGCTCGGTGTGAGCCGCACGCCGGTGCGCGAGGCGCTTCAACGCCTCCAGCAGGAAGGGTTCGTCGTCGGTGCCCCGGGCGCGCAACAGGCGCGACTCACGGTGGCGCCGCTTACGCGCGCGGACGTGCACGAGCTGCTCAACATCGTGGGCGAGCTCGAGGGGCTCGGCGCGCGTTGGGCGGCGGGACTGCCCGCTCCCGAGCGCCACGTGCTGACGAAGGAGATGAAGGCGCTGAACGACGATTTCTTCCGCACGGGTCGCGTGACGCCAATCGATCACGGTCGATTGTACGAGGCGGACGAACGGCTCCACCGGAAAATCGTGGACGCGTGCGCCGGTCCTCGACTCATCGCCATGCACGACAGCGTAAAGCCACAGGCGGAGCGCTACATCCGCATGTACATCAGCATGCTCACGAGCGACATCAAGGCCTCCGTGGCCGAGCATGATGCGATCATCGATGCGATCGACTCCGGCGAAGCGGATGCGGCGCAGCACGCGGTGCAGGCCAATTGGCGGCACGCGGCGGACCGCATCGCAAAGGTGATCGAGGTAGCGGGCGAGCGGGGGAGCTGGTAGCGCCTACCTCAGCGCGTCGAGCGCCTTCTTCGCTTCGTCCAGCCGTGGGTTGATCGACAGCGCCTGCTCATACTCCGACCTCGCGAGCTCTCGTCGCGAGGTCTTCTCGTAGATCTGGCCCAGCCGGAGGTGTGCCGTCGCTTTCGAGTTCGCAGGCACCTGTGCCGGCGGGTTCGCGATCCAGCGCCTGGCGCCTTCCTCGCCGCGCTGGAGCTGCTCGCCACTCAGGTACGCGAGGCGCGCAAACCGTATCGCGATGTTCGGCTCCGTGGCGACGCGCGCAGCAATGTGGTCGAGTGTGGTGAAGGCCTCTGCCCACCGCTTGGTGCGCGTGTAAAGGTTCACCAGCCCGTTGTAGCCGGCCATGCTGTCAGGCGCCAATGCCACCGCGCGCTCGTAGGCGACCTCGGACGCCTTCGCATCATTCTCGTGATCCGCGATGATTCCCCGGGCGATCGCTCCGCGCAGCTTGCTGCGCGCCTCGATCTCTGCAGCCTGCTCGCGCGCCTTCTCGATGCTGCCACCGAGAAATCCTGGCGCATTGAGGTAGTACTGCAGCTCGCCGGAACGGCCGTCGATGTTGCCCGGATCGAGCTCGATGGCGCGGTCGAACTCCTTCTTGGTACGCTTCGCCAGAAAGGGAAGCTTGAACTTGCTGGTCCGATACGCCGTGAGGCCGAGGGCATTGCCTAGCCACGCGTGGCACTCCGCGTTCTTCTCGTCGATAGCGGTGCAGCGCTCGAATTCCCGGATGCCCTCGTCGCTGTCGTTCTGCTGAAGCGCGATCCTCCCGAGATACAGCACCGGGGTCGCGTCACTCGGTGTCGCCTGCGCAAGCACGGTGAACTCCTGCTTCGCGGCGTCCCAGTTTCGTGCGTCGAACTGCTGCTTCGCGTGGGAGAGCGTGCTACTGCCCTGCGCCGAAAGCAGGGAGCCGAGCGCGGACACAAGGACAAGACTTACGACGGGGGTGCGCATGGCTCGCTCGACGGGTGACGTATGGTACGAGCGATAGAACGCAAGGTTCCGTCCAGCGTCTAGCGCGACGGCTTCACGCCCTCGAGCTCCTCGCGGAGCTTGATGAAGCTGTCGTAGCGCGCGCGACTCACGTCGCCGCGTGCGACCGCGTCCCGCACGGCGCATCCGGGCTCGACACTGTGGCGGCAATCAGCGAAGCGACAGACGTCGAGGAACGGTCGCAGTTCCGGGAAGCACTGGTCGAGCTCCGTGGGCGACAGTGCCCACATGCCCACCTCGCGCAGGCCCGGGGTATCGGCGACATAGCCACCGTCGGCGCCAGGCAGTGGGTGCAGGAATCCGCCCACCGTCGTATGACGACCCTTGTTCACCGATTCGCTGATCTCACCAACACGGAGGTCGAGGCCCGCGAACATCGCGTTGAGCAGAGAGGATTTGCCTACCCCCGATGGTCCCGTGAGCACGCTCACCTGACCCGCGAGCGCATCCCGCAACTGGTCGAGTCCCTCGAGCACCTTCACGCTCGTGTAGTGGATCGTGTAACCGGCGCGCTCATAGTCCATCCAGCGCTTTCGCGCTTCGACCGCACCACCGACCAGTTCCACCTTGTTGACGACGATGCGGGCGGCGAGGTCGTTTGCCTCGGCGATCACGAGGAAGCGGTCGAGCATGCGCGGGTGGGGCTCCGGGTTCGCCGCCGCGAAGACGATTACCACCTGGTCCACGTTGGCGGCCACGATGCGCTCGCCATGCCCACCGCCTGGGTTGCGACGCGCAAGCTGCGAGCGGCGCGGGAGGATGTCGCAGATGGCCCATGCGGCATTCTCGTCGTCCTGCTCGATGACGACACGGTCGCCGATCGTCAGCTTGAGTGTCGCCGCGGCAGCGGAGATGGTATCGCGGCGCAGAGATCCGTCAGCGCGCTTGCCGGAGTTGCTTTTCTTCACGCGACCGCGGAGCGAGGCTTCCTGCGTGACGCCGTCGTCGCGGCGCACGCGCCAGATTCCGCCCGTCCCACTCAGGACAACGCCCTCTGCCGTGACCGTTTCCGTCATGTCTCGGTACCGGGATCGATGTCCTCGTTCATGACATCGTACCATCGGCGTGCGGGCTCGCTTCCAAGGCGACCCGCGATAAGCGCATGTAGCACCGCCCGCACCTGCGACAGCGAGAATGCGGCAACGATACCGCGGGCATCAGCCTCGGAATCCGATTCCGCCAGGAAGTCCGTCTCGAGATGCGCGCTCGGCGACGATGCACCGATCCTGCTCCACTGCACGAAGAGCAGGTATGCACCCCATGGCTGCTCGGCATGGCCCGTTTCTGCCGTCACGATCTCGACGCTGTACGAGAACCCGTCGCTCCCTTCAAATGCGGCAGGCCGGCCGTGTACGGCTGTGTACCCACCGATGGTGTTCGCGTCGCCTTGCGAATGATCGGCGGGGATGTGCTGGCCTGGCACGCGCGGTCGGCTAGTGCTTGCCGTGGAGCGCTTCCCTGATGACGCTCCCCGTGATGAACGCGACATTCGCCGGTCGCTCGGCAAGGCGCCGCATGAGGTAAGGGTACCACTGCGTTCCGAACGGCACGTAGCAGCGCATGCGATAGCCTTCGCGCACGAGCGCTTCCTGAAGATCGCGCCGGATGCCGTAGAGCATCTGGAACTCGAAGCGATCCTTCGCGATGCCCTGCTCCGCCGCGAAGCGCTTCGCCTCGTTGATCATCGCCGGATCATGGGTGGCAATGCCGGGGTAGTTACCGCGCAGCATCAGTTCGTGCATGCCCTTTACGTAGCTCGCATCGACGTCCTTCTTCTCGGGGTACGCCACCGACGCGGGTTCCTTGTAGGCGCCCTTGCAGATGCGCACGCGGGCACCGAGCCCATTCACGTGCTGGATGTCATCGAACGTACGATAGAGACAACTCTGGAGCACGATACCGACGTTAGCCTTGCAGGCCGGATACAGCCGATCTTCGAAAAGCTTCAGCGTAATGTCGGTATAGGCGCTCGACTCCATGTCGATCCGCACGAACGACTCGTACTGCTGCGCACGGGCGAGAATGTCCTGCATGATCACGACGCACAGCTCGTGATCGATGTCGAGACCCATCGCGGTCAGTTTTACCGATACGTTCGCCTGCAGCTTTGCCTGTTGGATGCGATCGAGCAGGGTGAGGTACGCATCGCGCGCCTGCCGTGCCTCCCGCTCATTGGAGACGCTCTCCCCAAGCAGGTCGAGCGATGCGGTGATGCCTTTCGCATTCAGCTCGCGAGTAGCCGCGAGCGCTTCATCGACCGTCTCACCGGCGACGAACCGGTTGGCGAAGTGCTTCGCCAGCCGGTTGTTGCGAACGAACCTGAATACACGGGGCTGATTCGAAAGATAGAGCAGCGTGTTGCGGAGCATGATCCTCGGAGCGACGTCCCTCACCCGACGTGGGGAGACGTGGAATGTAATCCCGGTATGAGAAGAGGTCAGGGCGCCGCGCTGCAGAGAACAGGATAGCTGCGCTGAGTGCGCGGCATCAACTGTCGCGCGACAACGCACAACGGGCCGGCAGCAAGGCCGGCCCGTTGTGGAAATGCTGGTAAGTCTAGCGCTCTATCTGCTCGGGCTTGTCCGGCTTGTCCGATTTCGCGGAGCTCTTGGCTCGCGTCTCTGCGGCGGCGGCAGGCGGCGCGCCCTGATCGATGTCGACCTTGACGTTGCGCTGAAAATCGTGGATGTCCTTGTCCTTCGCGCCGGCGCCGACGAGAGAGCGGATGGCGTTGGCCGCGGTCGAGACCGGAACCCCGCGCGAGACGATGTCGGCCAGAACGGTGAACGGCAGCGTAAGCGAACGGCGGAGGCCACTCTGCTTCTTGAGCTTGCCGAGCTCCACGGCGGGAATGCCGGCGTGCATTGCGTAAGCGGCCGCCTTGATCTCGTCAGCGGTTGCGAGTGGGCCCAGCGCGCGGTGTGCGCTCGCGAGGTCCATCGAAAGATTGCGGACAGCGGTGACGATGTGCGGACCGTCGGCTCCGGCTGCCATGCCTTCGTTCATCTTGTCGAACAGCGGAGCGATCGGGATGCCCTGGGCCTTGGCCGAATCCACGACGGCATTGATGGCCGCGATGGTGGGGGCGTCGAGCCGAGCGGGCAGCCGCGGATCCTGCGCGGTGGCCTGCACCGACATGCTGGCAAGCCCAGCGACCAGGACGAGGTTGCGAGTGATTTTCATGGTCACTTTGTACTGTCCTCCACGACCAGTGCACTGCTGGGCATGCCGAAGTCGTCACCTGCTGACCGGGGAGCAGTGGGATCAGCCATCCACTGCTTTCCGTTCACGACGAAGGCATAACGATGCACACCGACCGGGACGGACGCTGTTACGCTCCACACACCTTGATTGCTCGTTGCCGCGAGGGCCGAGTCGTTCAGCCCCCAATTGTTGAAGTCTCCAACCACGGCGACGCTCTTCGCACCGGGCGCCACGAGGACGAACTTGACAGGTTCCGGCCCGGCGGCGGACACGAGCTCACGCTGCGGACGGGCCTTGAGGACCCCGGCTGTCGCAATGGCGACGATGCCGGCCGCCAGCACGGCAGCCCAAGCCGGCCGGTGTGCGATGGTCGCGCCAATGGCGGTCCACCCACGCGTCCGCTTCTTCTTCTCCGCATAGAGCCGGCGGACTCGAACCATAACGCGCCGCTCGAACGACTCGTCAAGGATGACGGGCCGCTGCAGATCCTGCACGATCATCTCGAGCGTGGTCCGTCCCCACTCAGGCACTGTGAACCTCTTTCAGTAGTACGCGCAAGCGATCACACGCGCGCATCACACGCATTTTCAACGCCGAGACACCGACACCGGTAATCTCCGACATTTCCTCGTACCCCAGCTCCTCCACATACTTGAGGAGGAACGCTTCCCGTTGGTCGGGACTCAGTTCACCAACGGCACGCTCGATCTCCTCACGCCACATCGTCTGCTCGGCGGGATGCTCCTCCGAGGCGTTCATCAACGCACCTTCGTCGTACACGAACGTCTGGCTGCGGCGCATGCGCCGCGCACCACTGGTACGGCACCGGTTCACCAGGATACGAAAGAGCCATGCCCCGAATCTCTCGGGCTCTTCGCACCTGAGCAGCGAGCGATAGGCACGGGTGAAGGCGTCCTGCAGTGCCTCCTCCGCATCTTCGCGATTGCCCAGCATGTGCACCGCGTAGCGCGCATACCGGTCGCGATACCGCGACACCAGCACGCCGTACGCGCTCACATCGCCATGCAATACACGCGTGACGAGCTCGCCATCCGCGCTCTCCATACCTTCAAGACCCAAGATTGACCCCTGTCGTCACAGTGGATGTGGGAGGAGTAGGAGGATAGGAGGATAGGAGGATAGGAGGATAGGAACCGTAGTTTCTATCGTCCTATCATCCTGCCCCTCCAATCTACCCCAAAGGCGCGCCAACGGTCGGATAAAACCGCCGCTGCCCACGAGCATTGTCCAGCAAGACCTCAGCAGGTAGAAAACGACCCGGAAACCGCCCGTTGAGCTGTTCGAGCTGGCTCACAATCGCCGATGCGCTGACACTGTCCACGTAACGGAAGGGTCCGCCACGGAACGGCGGGAAGCCTATTCCGAATACCGCGCCAACGTCGCCGTCGCGTGGTGACCGAATCACGCCTTCATCGAGACAGCGAGCGGCCTCGTTGACCATCGCCAGCACGCAGCGCTCCTGAATTTCCGCCGGATCGATCTCGCGACGGGTGGCGCCATTCGGGAAGAGCTCGTAGATGGTCGCGTCGACCGCGCCCTTCTCGCCGTCCTTGTCGTACAGGTAGAAGCCGGCCTTGCCCTTCCGGCCCGTGCGTCCCGACTCCACCACCCGCCGCAGCGACTCACTCGGAGCCATCCGCGCGCCGAACGCCTCCAACATGACCGCACCCGCCTTTCCGCCCACGTCGATGCCGACCTCGTCGAACAGCGTGACGGGCCCCACCGGAAAGCCGAAGTCGAGGAGCGCCTTGTCCACGGACTCGATCGTTGCGCCTTCGTCCAGGAGGCGACCAGCCTCATTCATGTAGGCCGACAGCGTCCGCGTTGTGTAGAAGCCGGGCGAGTCGTTCACCACGATCACGGTCTTCCCGAGCACCTTTCCGTAGGCGACGGCGGCCACGGTGGCGTCGTCATCCGTGGCGGGAGTCACGATGATTTCCAGCAGCGGCATCTTGTGCACGGGCGAAAAGAAGTGCATCCCGAGCACGCGATTGGGGCGCGCTGCCGCTTCGGCGATCTTCGCGATCGGAATCGTGCTCGTGTTCGACGCATAGATCGCGTCGGCGCGGAGCAGCGGCTCCGCCTCACGAAGCACGCGGTGCTTGAGTGCCAAGTCCTCAAACACGGCCTCGATGACGAGGTCGAGCCGGCCAAAACCGCTGTAGGTGGTCGTCCCGCCGACCAGCGACAGCTGATCGTCGTACTGAAGGCGCGTGACCTGCTTCTTCTTGAGCCGCTCCCGGAGCACCTGACTTACCGCCGCGATCCCCTTGCCGACGCGCGCCGTGTCGGTGTCCTTCAGCCGAACCGACGTACCCTGCTGGACCGCGACCGACGCGATACCCGCGCCCATGAATCCGGCGCCGATGATGCCCAGACCCTTCACCGGCCTCGCGGGAAGTCCGCTCGGAGCTTCGACGCCAGAATCTTTCTTCAGGGCGGTCGTCGCGAAAAACAGGAAGACCAGCTCCTTCGACACATCGGATACCGTCATCTCGCCGAAAGCGCGCGCCTCCTCCTGATATCCGGCTGCACTGCCCTTGTCGTACCCGGCCTGCACCGCGGCAATTGCCGCCAGCGGCGCCGGATAGTGGCCGTGCGTTTTCGCCATGACGCCCTCACGCGCCTTCCTGAACACGAGGGCGCGACCGAGCGGATTGTCCTCCAGCAGGCGCCCGGTCGCACCGCGGTCCTTCGGTGCGTGCTGCACCTCCAGCGTTCCTGAAGCGAGCTTGCGCGCACGGTCGAGCGCGACCTCCAGCAGGATCGCGGGATGTACCAGTTCGTCCACGAGCCCCATCTGCAACGCCTTCTTCGCGCGGACGTTTCGGCTCGTGAGGATCATGTCAAGGCTGCGCTGCAGCCCGATGAGCTTCGGCAGGCGCTGCGTTCCGCCCGCGCCGGGAACGAGTCCGAGCTGTACTTCCGGCAGGCCGAGCAAGGTCTTCGGATGGTCGGTCGCGATGCGATAACGACACGCAAGGGCGGTCTCCAGACCGCCGCCGAGGCACGCACCGTGAATCGCGGCGACGACCGGCACCTTCATCTCCTCGAGCCGAGCCAGGAGCGCCTGTCCGCCGCGGCTGAGTGCTTCACCGTCGGCCGCCGTGCGAAGTGTGAGGAACTCATCAATGTCGGCGCCCGCGAGCCATGTGTCCGGCTTTCCGGTGGCGAGCACCACGCCCTTCACCGCCGGGTCGCCATCGATGCGCATGAACGTTTCGGCGAACTCTGCGCGCAGGCCGGCGGTCACCTTGTTGACGGGTTCGCCCGGGAGGTCGATCGTGATGACGGCGATGCCGTCGATATTGCGTACCCTGAGCGCGCTCATCATGCCCTCTCGACGACCATGGCGTGACCCATCCCGCCGGCCGCGCAGACCGTCATCAGCCCGAATTGTCCGCCGCGACGAATGAGCTCATTGCACAACGTCGTCAGGATGCGGCCACCGGTCGCACCGAAGGGATGTCCGATCGCGATCGATCCGCCCATCACGTTGAGACGAGCACGATCGACCTCCCCCACCGGCGTCGAGAATCCCGCACGTTCGGCCCACTCCTGCGACTCGAAGCCTTTCAAATTGCTCAGCACCTGCGCCGCGAATGCTTCGTGCATCTCGATGAGGTCGATGTCGCCGAGCGACAGTCCGGCGCGCTGTAGCGCGACCGGTGTCGCGAGCACAGGTCCCATGAGGAGCTGCTCGCCGGGGTCGAGCGCGGCGTAGCTGTAACTCCGGATGAACGCGAGCGGTGTGTAGCCGAGTGCCTTCGCACGGTCCTCGCTCATGAGGAGGACCGCGCTGGCGCCGTCGGTGAGCGGCGACGCATTGCCCGCGGTAACCGTTCCATACCTGCGATCGAACACCGGTCGCAGCGCGGCGAGCGCGTCGATCGAGGTATCGGAGCGCACGCCGTTGTCGGTGCTCATCGCGTCGAATGCCGGAGGTACGTAGAGCGGCGCGATCTCCGCCGTGAGTCGTCCGTCCGCCGTGCCGGCCGCGGCGAGCCGATGCGACCGCAGCGCAAACTGATCCTGCTCCTCGCGCGGGATGGCGTTGATCTTCGCCATCTTCTCCGCCGACTCGCCCATGGACTCGCCGGTCGAAGGCTCGGCAATCGCTGGCGTGATCGGCACGAGGTCGCGCGGACGCACTTTGGCGAGCGCACGCACACGACCGCCAAACGTCTTCGCCTTCGACGCCGCAACGAGTGCGTCGCTCATTCCGCGAGAATGAAGGATGGGCACGTTCGACAGCGACTCCGCGCCGCCGGCGATGATGACGTCGGCATGCCCGAGTGTGATCTGGTCGGCTGCGTCGGTGATGGCCTGGTTGGCGGATGCGCACGCGCGACTCACCGTGAACGACTGCACCCCTTTCGGCAGGAGCGGCAACAGCGACACTTCGCGCGCGATGTTCGGTGCGAGGACCGATGGGACGACGGTTCCGTAGACGATGGCCTCGACGAGCTTCGGGTCCAGCTCCGAGCGTTGAATGAGCTCGGTGACGCAGCGCTTGCCGAGATCGATCGCGGAGAGCGACTTCAGCGTCGTGCCGGATCGCGCAAAGGGCGTTCGAACACCGGCGACGATGGCAACGCGGCGTCCTGGGGTACCAAATGTGGGCATGCGTGAAACGTAACGTCGCAAACCTCGTCGCCGCCCGTGCCGGCGAGGCAAAGTCAAAGCAGCAATCCGCGTACATTCGCTCGATTCGCGTCATCCGCGCCGCCCCGATGTCTGTGGGGGCGGCCCGGAGCAGTTCATGGCCAGCCCGACTTGGCAAGCCCCACAGACATAAGAGGGCTACGCGGATGACGCGGATGCGGCGAATTTCAGCGGATCGTCCTAGCGCGGTTCTGCATGCCGGCGCCGGGGCCGATTCGTTTCTGTCGAATCAACAACCGGTCGTTGCTTCCCTGCGTGCGTGTCGCCGTCAGATCGCTTCGATTCCGGCATGACCGCGAGTCACGCGCCACCGACTTGGCGTCTCCAGTGGTGCGTCGGGCTTCGAGACGAATTTCACGGTTCGGTATTCGGCGGTGCACGAATTGGCGTCGACGGAACAGCGGATGTAGCCGCGCCGGTTCTGGAACCATTTCACGTGCGGATTCTCGGCGCGGACGGACGGCGTGGACAGCACACTGGTGTCGTTGCCGTCGCCGCCCGAGGTGATGCTGGTACCCACGAATTCCGCCGCGATGGCTGGCTGTTCTGGCCGGCGGAAATCGGGGCGGAGTTCGTTCACCCAGCTCGAATGAATGTCGCCGGTGACTACAATCGTGCGATTTGGCGCGTACTGCGCGATGGATTCGAGCAACCGAGCGCGCGCGGCGGGGTAGCCGCTCCACTGATCCATCGACACGCGCTGCTGGTCTCCCGCGAGGTCGTCGTAGGGTGCGACCATGACTTGATTGGCGAGCACCTGCCAGCGCGCGGTGGACGTGCGAAGTCCATTGGTGAGCCAACGTTCCTGCTGCATGCCGAGCATTGTGTGCGAGGGATCGGCCCAGGTGCCGCACGGGACGACGCGGTTGCCGTCGTCACAGGGCTGATCGCTGCGGTACTGGCGTCCGTCGAGGACCCAGAACTTCGCGAGCGCGCCCCATTCGATCGTGCGCGTGATGTTCAGGTCCGCCCATGCCCTTGCACGCGGTACGCGCACCGGCTGGTGTTCCCACCACGCCTGATAGGCGGCGGCGCGGCGCGTCCGCATCTGCTCCTCGGACTCCATGCTGTTTTCGCCGACAATCCCCGCGTAGTTGTTGTCGACCTCGTGGTCATCCCAGGTGACGACCCAGGGACAGCGCGCATGCGCGGCCTTGAGCGCGGCGTCGGCCTTGTAGAGCGCGTAGCGGCGACGGTAGTCGTCGAGCGAACGGACCTCGAGGCCATTATGCGAGCGGACGCGCCCCGGGGCTGCGCCGTACTCGTAGATGTAGTCGCCGAGGTGGGTGACGAGATCCAGCTCCTCGCGCGCCATGTGGTCGTACGCGGTGAACAGCCCGGTCTCGTAGTGCTGGCAGGACGCGATCGCGAAGGTGAGCGGCGTCGTGGCGCCCACAGCGGGCGCGGTACGAAAGCGGCCGACCCCGCTCGTCGCGCCGCCGGTGGAGAAGCGGTAGAAGTACCAGTGATCCGGGGCCAGTCCGTCGACGTCGATGTGGATGGAGTAGCCGAGCTCCGGCGCGGCGGTGGCACGACCCTGCTTGAGGATCTGCCGGAACCCGTCGTCACCGGCAAGCTCCCACGTGACCGCGGTGCGCTGACCGTCCATGCCGCCTTCAGGCTCGTGCGGGCGAGGGGCGAGGCGCGTCCACAACACCCCGCCGGTCGGTGTGGGATCACCTGAGGCGACGCCGAGCGTGAATGGGTCGTCTATCAGGCGGGGTCGTGCGGTCACGCGCCAGACGTTGGGCACGACTGCACAGAAGGCGGCGAGGCGGGACAGGTCAGCGAGGAAGTCGCGGCGTTCCATGAGGTCCTGACTAGGGAGGGATTGGAAGACTCGCTCGCACTGCGCGCGCACGCCAGAGCGGTACGGAATTCGAGATGGTATCGTGACGGTGGCCTCTGATTTCGGTTAGTCTTCTCCGACCGTGACCGACACCACACCCTCGCGATCCGACAGTCTTGCCGCGCTCTCGGCGCAGCAGTTCGACGCCCTGGTCATCGGCGGCGGCATCACGGGCGCCGGTGTCGCGCGAGACGCCGCGATGCGCGGGTTGCGTGTGGCACTGGTGGAGCAGAGCGATTTCGCGAGCGGTACGTCGAGCCGGTCGTCGCGCCTCGTGCATGGTGGCGTGCGGTATCTCGAGCACGGGCAGCTGCATCTCGTATTCGAGTCAAGCCGCGAGCGGCGCACGCTGTTGCGCATTGCACCGCACCTCGTGCGGCCGCTCGCGTTCACCTGGCCGGTCTATCGGGGTGCGCGCGTGCCGCGATGGAAGCTCGGGATCGGGCTGGCCCTGTACGATGTGCTCGCGCTCTTTCGGAACGTGGGGCGACATGTGCGACTGGACATTCGGGGCGTGCTCGCCAGGGAGCCGCGGCTCCGTTCGTCGGGACTGACCGGCGGCGCGCAGTACTGGGATGCGGCGACGGACGACGTGCGGCTCACGCTCGCGAACGTCCTCTCGGCGCGCGAGGCGGGCGCCGTGGTCGTGAATCACGCGCGCGTGACGAGTATGCTGCGTGACGACGGCGGTCGGGTGACGGGGGCGCAGGTGATCGACGTCGAGTCCGGAGCGGTCGTCGACGTGCGGGCGCGCGTCACCGTGAACGCGGCGGGACCGTGGAGCGACCGTGTGCAGGAGCTGGCGCAGACGACGACCGCGGGTGTTCGTGGCAGCAAGGGGGTGCACGTCTGCGTGGCGCGTTCGCGGGTGGGAAACGTGGCGGCGGTAACGCTGATCGCGCCGCAGGATGGACGCGTGATGTTCGTGCTGCCGGCGGGCGCGTTCACGATCATCGGCACAACGGACACGTTCGACGACGTCGAGCCAACCGATGTGCGCGCGACGGAGGCTGACGTCGAGTATCTGCTGGCGTCGGCGAACCACCATTTCCCCGAGGCTCAGCTGTCGCGGGCGGATGTCATCAGTGCGTGGGCGGGATTGCGGCCTCTCGCCGCCACGGCCGCGGGGCCGAAGGATCCCGGCAGCGTGTCGCGCGAACACACCATCGACGAACCCACGCCAGGGCTTGTCCGCGTGACTGGTGGCAAGCTCACCACCTATCGTGCGATGGCCGCGCAGGTGGTGGATGTGCTGGTGCGGTCGCTCGGGTCAGCCCCCGATCGCGCACACACCGACACGGTCTCCCTGCATGGGGGTGGCATCACAAGTGTGCCCGCGACGATTGCCGCGGCGACGCGTGCTACGAGCGATCCCGTGGTCGCGGAACGGCTGGTCCACGCGTACGGCGCGGAGTGGTCACGGGTGTGGTCACTCGCGACGGCCGACGCAACGTTGCGTGCGCGCGTCAGTCCCGAGCGACCATATGTGCTCGCGGAATTGCGCTACGCCGTCGAGCGAGAGATGGCGCGCACGTTCGGCGACCTGCTCATCCGTCGCGTGCCACTGGCGTTCGAAACACTGGACAATGGGCGCGGGACGGCGCGCCACATCGGTTCGACTGTGGCGCACTGGTTCGGCTGGGACGCGGCTGCTCTCGACCTGGCGTTAGAGGACTACGATCGCGAAGTGAGCGCCATGTTCGACGTGGAGCCTTAGGAGCAGCACGACGAAGCGTGCGCCGCCTAGACGCCGGGGATCTCGTCTGCCTTGAGGTCGTGAATGGTCTTCAGGGCGGTGATCTTGAGCTTGCGAAGCATCGTGGGAAGCTTGAGCAGTGCGACCTCGCCCACCTTCTTGCCGAGCAGGGCTCGTCCGATCGGGGACGACATCGTCACTTGTCCCTCCTCGAACTCCAATGCGTCGCCGAACACGAGCGCGTAGCTTTCCTTGAGGCCGGTTTTTTCGTCCTCGACCGCGACGTGTGAGCCGAGGCCGACAGCGTCGGTCGCGATCTGGGTGACGTCGATGGAGGAGAGCTTGCTGAGGCGCTCACGCAGTTGACTCAGGCGTGCGCGAACGAACTGCTGACGCTCGAGCGCCGCCTTGTACTCACTGTTCTCGCGCAGGTCGCCCATTTCGACGGCGCGCCGGATCTCGCCGGGCAGGGTGACGTTCAGCTCGAACTGGAGCTTCTCGACTTCTTCTCCGAGCGAGGCCTTGAGCTCTTCAATCATGGGGATTGCCGTACTTCGGGACACAGAAAAAAACATGACGCCCGACCGGGGGTCGGGCGCCGCATGATTGGAGTCTATCGCAGGCCGCTACAAGAGGCAAATATCGTGAGGCCGGCGTGACGCTCCGCACCGAGGAAATCGAGCGCGGCATCATCCGGCTCGCGTTCAGCGGTTGGCGCGGACGCGCGGTTGGCTACGAAGTAAGTGCATACCTGATGGATGGCGTGCTGGTGGACACTGGATTCCCCTCAGTGTCTGACGAGGTCGCGGCGGTCGTCGCGGAGCTTTCGCCACGAGGTGTCGTCGTGACGCACTGGCATGAGGACCATGCGGGCAATGCGGGGCGGCTCGCGAAGCTCGGCATTCCCGTGCGCATGCATCCCGGCTGCGAGGCGGCGTTGCGTGCGCGGCCGCCTATCCGGTTTTACAGGGACTTCGTGTGGGGACGAAATCCGCCCTTGCGCGTTCCGCTCCGCGACTTCGACCCGGCGCCCCTGCAGATCATCACGACACCCGGACACACCGATGACCACAGCGTCGTCTGGGATGCCGAGCGACGCATCGTGGCCAGCGGCGATCTCTACCTTGGTGTGAAGGTCCGGGTCGCACACCCGCATGAGTCGCCAAGGGCATTGCTGGCGAGCCTCCGTGCCGTGGTGGCGCTCGAGCCGCGCATGCTGCTCGATGCGCACCGCGGTGTCGTGCGGAATCCGACGGCGGCGTTAGGCGCGAAGATCGGCTGGATGGAGGAGACGATCGGTGCGATCACCGCGCTCGCCGCAGGGGGATGTGGCGAGCGCGAGATTCGGCGGCGCGTGCTCGGCCGCGAGCCGTTCGTGGGCTGGGTGAGCCGCGGGGAGTACTCGAAGCAGTCGTTCGTGCGGTCGGTGCTTCACGAGCGCGCGCGACCGTAGCTCACTGCTTCTTCGTGTCCGCCGTGGGTCCGTACATCTCCGGCACCGCCTCACCGAGGATGCGCAGGTAGAGGCCGAGCTGTGCGCGGTGGTGCACGAGATGGTTCAGCACCGACCACCGCAGCGACTGGTAGCGCGACTTGGTGAAGATGATCTCGCCGGCGGCCTTGAAGTGCCACGGTTCGGCAAACTTCTCATCGGTCATCTTTGCGATGGCGTCACGACCGACCTTCGCGTTGTTGTCGAAGTCGGTGAGCAACTTGGCGGTCTTCTGGATGCTGTAGCCGCCCCGAGGTCCATTGACGGGGGCGATGTCGAGTTCGGGCTTGTCGGTCACCATGGGGACCCATGCCGGCATCATCGCCACGAGCTGTGCGAGGTGCGCGAGCGGAAACGCCTTCTCGTGCGGCTTCCACTCGCCCTTGCCCTCACTGTCAGGCACACGTTCGAGCACGGTGCGGGTGACGGTGATCTCGTTGTCGTATTCAGGAAGCACGAGGTCGACGATCGACATATGAGGCTCCATTCGCACAGGTTTAGAAGACGTTGAACTGCGACGACAGTTGGCGGATAAAGCAGAAAGAACGGATTTCGGACCTGATATCAGATGCTCCAAATCCCTATCCGACATCCGGGTCCGATGTCCGCTCTTTCCGACCTTTCCGCCAACTGTCGTCGCACGTGACCGGGCCGAACGAGCGCCGCGCAGACCGTCACCGATGCATCGGGAGCTTTGCGTCGGTCTGCGATGCCTCATGTGGTACGCCGTTGGCCTTCGCAAATTCGTCCCGGAGCATCTGCATGTTCGATTCCCGCTTGTCGAGCAGGCGTCTCAGCTTGCGTGGCTTGTGCCTCGCGTGCGCATATGCGGTCACCAGCGGCAACGCGACCGTGTTGTCGAGATAGCAGACCACCGCATCCGGCAGCCGATCCGGATCGATCTTGCCCCAGCTCACCGCCTCAGCCGGCGTCGCACCGCTCAGGCCGCCCGTGTCGGGGCGCGCGTCGGTGATCTGGAGGAAGTAGTCGTGCCCCTTTTCGTCGATGCCGAGCACTTCCTGGATTTGCGGTTCGGTCTGGAGCGCGAAGTTCTTCGGGCTGCCGCCGCCGCAGATGAAGATTGCGCTCTTGCCACCGCCGCGCTTCGCACCGAGGACGATCGACGCCGTCTCATTCACGTCGGAGTTCGGGTCGATGACGCACTTGTTTCCCTCGAGCGCCAGCGCGGCGATGTTCATGCCGATGGACGAATCGCCCGGCGACGACGTGTAGATCGGCACACCGCACTCATACGCAACACCGAGGAGTGACTTGTTGCCGATGCCGAGTGCCTTCTCGCGTTCGCGGATGTACTTGCCGCAGAGTGCGTGGAATTCGGCGCTGCTCATGGCGCGCTGGAATTCCGGGCCTTGCACGATCTTCCTGAAGAACGCGTCGGTGCTGAGGAGGACGTCGTAGTCGAAGAAGATGTCGTAGATGCGGACGATCCCTTCTTCGCGCAGGAGCGTGTCGCTTGCCTGCGCGTTGCCGCGATGCATCGAGAGGCCGAGGCCGAAGTGCGCGTCGTGGTAGAGGTTCGCACCGGTGGAGATGATCCAGTCCACGAAGCCCGACTCGATGAGCGGAATCAGGGCCGCCATGCCGAGTCCCGCGGGCGTGAGCGCGCCTGTGAGCGTCATGCCGATGGTGACGTCGGGCTCGAGCATTTTCTGCGTGAAGAGCTGGCACGCTTCGCGGAGCCGCGCGCCGTTGTAGGCGAGGAAGGTGCCGTCGATCAGGTCCGCGGCGGTCTCGGTGCCGTCGATGCGGCGCGGGTCGATGCGGCCGCCCTGCAGGAACTTCGACGTCTCGTGCGCGGTGTGCTGCTCGCCCTTGTGCTCGCGCTGCTCGGCGGCACGCTTCTGCTCGCTCTTGTTGCCGGCGGCGGACGCCTGCTTTCCGCTTGAGGCCTTCTTGCTCGCCATGAACCTTGTGAGTGCGTGTTGGTGTTATCGCGCGTTGACGGCGTTGTACGCCTCGATCACTGCGTTCGCCGCTTCCGTGGGATCGTCCGTCAGCAACATCAGGTCCATGTCGCCAGCGGAAATCTTTCGTTCGGCGAGCACCCGGGATTGCAGCCAGCGGAGCAGCCCCGCCCAGTAGTGTCGGCCAAAGAGGACGACCGGGAACTGGTAGATCTTTCCGGTCTGAATGAGCGTCAGCGCCTCAAAGGCTTCGTCGAGGGTACCGAAGCCGCCGGGGAAGATAATGAAGGCGCTGGAGTATTTGATGAACATCGTCTTCCGCACGAAGAAGTAGCGGAAGTTCACGAGCGTATCGACGTACGGATTCGCACCCTGCTCGAAGGGCAGCTCGATGTTGCAACCGACCGACTTGCCACCGCCTTCCTTCGCGCCCTTGTTCGCGGCTTCCATGATACCCGGGCCGGCGCCGGTGATGATCGTGAAGCCGGCGACGGCAAGCAGGCGCGCGGTTTCCTGCGCTGCGAGATACTGTGGGTCGTCGGGTGCTGTGCGCGCGGAGCCGAAGATCGACACGCCGCGCTCGACCGTGGCGAGGTTGTCGAAGCCCTCGATGAACTCGCCCATGATGCGCATGACGCGCCAGGTGTCCGTGGTGCGGAAGTCGGGCGCCCTCCCCGACTGCATGGGGTCGGGCACCTGAAGGAGCTTTTCGTCCTCGGTGACGGGACCGATGAAGTCGCGCAGGTCGCTGTCAATCCTGCGCACGGCGCCGGAGCTGCGCCGGGCGGACGTCTGCGACGGAGGCATGCGACCCGCGGCGCGATGTCCCTCCTCGGTGCGCTCGCGAAGGCCTTCCTGTGCTTCCGCCTGGGCAGCCGCCAGCCGGGCCGGGTTGCCGCGCTTCCCCGTTGCGGTGCGCGCGGACTTCGGCGTCGTGCTGCGCTTCGTTTCCCCCTCGGCGGCTTTCGGGGCCTGCGTCGCCTTTGGCGCTGAGGTCTTCTTTTTTCGTGTAGCCATGCGTGAGTGTACACGAGCGACGGGGCGTCGCGCCAGCGATCTGGGCACGGTTCGTCAATCCGGTGAGCGCTTGCCCCTCCGGTCGCGGTTGGGTTGGTTGCGCCATGTCGTTTAGCGGCGGCGCATGCCCGTAATCGTCCTCGTAGCGGATGGCGCCCGTCTCGATGCCTTCGAGGGCCCCTTAGCCGACCTGCCTGCCCTCCGGCGCCTGCGCGACGAAGGCGGCCTGCATCCCATCAGCAGCGTCTTTCCATCGGTGACCGGACCTGCGTACACGCCGTTCATGACGGGGCGATTCCCCGGCGCGATTGGCATACCGGGCATCCGCTGGTATGATCGGGCGCGCGTCGCCTGTGGATGGCCCGGCTACTCACGGAGCTACGTCGGGATTCAGTTCAGGCAGTTCGATGACGACCTCGACCCAGCGGTGCCAACGATCTTCGAGCTGGTGCCGAACAGCATCGCCGCGTTGAGCGTCATCACGCGCGGTCTCGCGCCGTCGCGAAGGCTCGGCACACTGACCGCGCGCTCGGCAGCCCGCGTGACGCTGACGCACTTCCGTGGAAAGGCCGAGCGCTGGCTCGACGTCGATCGCGAGGTGATGCGCGAAGTTCCGCGTCGCGTGCGCGAGGAGCGCCCCGACTATGTGTTTGCGGCGCTCGCTGGCGTCGACAAGGCATCGCACGCGCTCGGCCACGAGAGCGCGCTCGCGCACGAAGCGCTCGCGATCGTCGACGCGACGGCCGCCCGCCTGCGAAGCGACGCCGAGGCTGGTGGCTGGTGGGATGACACCCGCCTATTCGTCGTGAGCGACCATGGCCACTCGGCCGTGCGCCAACACGAGGATCTCGGTCGTGTTATCGCCGACACCGGGTTGCGCGTCATGTCGCATCCGTGGGTGCTCGGGTTGCCGAGTGATGTTGCCGTGATGGTGAGCGGCAACGCGATGGCGCAGCTCTATCTGGAGCCGTCGAGGCGTGCGCGTCCGTGGTGGCCGGCGTTGGCGTCGCGCTGGGATCCATTCGCCGCGAGCCTGCTGAAGCGGGCATCCGTGGACCTCATGTTGCTGCCGCAATCGCCGAGTGTATGCGAGGTCCGCAGCGCGGAGCGCGGCGCGGCGCTCGTGGGACGCGATGGCGATTCCTTCTTCTATCGGCGCACGACCGGCGATCCGCTCGGCTGCGGCTCCGATGTTCACGGCACTGCGGATGAAGCGCACGATGCGCTCGCGCGTACCGATTATCCTGATGCCATCGTGCAGATCGTGAGCCTCGCGGGCGCCGCGCGATCGGGCGACATCATCCTGTCGGCGGCCCCGGGCTGGGACCTTCGCGCGCGCTACGAGCCCATACCGCATCGCAGCGCGCATGGAGCGCTGCATCGCGACCACATGATCGTGCCGCTGCTCATGAATCGGCGGCCAAGGCGCACGCCTCGCCGCACGACGGACATCTTCGCGAGCACACTGGCCGCGCTTGGCGTCACTCCTCCGCAACCGCTGGACGGCAACTCGTTTTTATAGAAATCAGCGCGCGTTGATGGCCGCCTCCTCGACGAGCGCTCGGCAAACTCAGACTCGAGCGGAGACCGATCGACGTTTTCGCCACCAGACCGCGCCTCGAGTTGTTCGCACGGGGTCGCGCGGCGAACTTGCAGCCATGAAATGGACGCGCCTTTCACTACAGCTCGCGGCCCGCGCGCTGCGTCACCCTGGGACAGGAGCAGCGCTGCTGCGCGTGGCGTGGCGCTTCCGGCGCCGGCGCTGGTGGCGGAAGGCGCCATTCCTGCCCATCCCCGACACCACGTACCTACGGTGGCGGATGTACACCGCTTACGGCGACGAGGAGTTCACGCCGGCGGCGGAGGACGTGGAGCGCTACGCGCGATGGGCCGTACGCGACCCGTGATCACTCCGGTCGGCGGCGCCGAGGTCTCGCACCCGACGTCGTCGGAGCTGGCGCAGCTCGCCAAGGCGCACGCGTTCGCCCTCGGCTTCGACCTCGTCGGGATTGCGGCACTCGGCCCGGTCGAAACGGCGCCGGCGTTCGATGCATGGATCGAGGACGGCCGCGCCGGCGTGATGCACTACCTCGAACGCGGCGCGGAGAAGCGGCGAGACTCCCGTCTACCAGTGCCCGGAACGACGCACGCGATCGTCGTCGCGCTCGACTACGGCGGAAAGGAGCCGAGTGGTCCGGTGGCGCGGTATGCGCGGGGGCTCGACTATCACGACGTGATCGACGGGAAGCTGCGCGAACTGCATCGTCGGCTGGAGACCGACGCGGGACGCGTGATCGCGGGGAAACCGTATGTCGATACGGGTCCGCTGCTCGAGCGCGACCTCGCGCGACGTGCGGGACTCGGGTGGTTCGGCAAGAACACGAACCTGATTAACCCGACGCTGGGATCATTCTTCTTTCTCGGCGCGCTGGTGCTGGATGTCGCGTTGGAGACGGATGCGCCGTTCGAGTCCGATCGATGCGGGACGTGTACGCGGTGCATCGACGCGTGTCCGACGGAGGCGATCACCGCGCCGCGCGAGCTCGATGCGCGGCGGTGCATCTCGTATCTCACGATCGAGCTGAAGGAGGAGATTCCTCCAGAATTTCACGAGAAGATCGGGGAATTGATCTATGGGTGCGATATCTGCCAGGACGTGTGTCCCTGGAACGTGAAGTTCGCGACCGCGTTGCCTGACGCCTCGCCTTTTTTGCCGCGTTCCGTGTTAGGCACGCCTGACGGAAACGTGAAGGACGCCCGCACGCTCGCGCGCGAATTGCTGGCGATGTCGCCGGATGAATTCAGCGCCGCGTTCAAGGGTTCGCCGATGAAGCGAGCGAAACTTGCCGGATTGAAACGTAACGCCGCCGTCATTCTCGGGAACCTGTGCGAGGCACCCGGGGACTAGACTTGCGTAGACAAACTGTCGCGCTATTCTAAGGGTTCATCCGATGCGAGGGTGCCAGTACGTGCGGCGACAGTTGCTTCGGGCGCGTCAAGGACTCAAGCCAGCGGGACAGGTACATCCGCGTCCGAAAAATCCGGAATCGAAGAGAGCGGTCGAGCGCAGTTCGCCGCATGGTAAGCGCCGATCCGAGCGAATGGCTGTCCACTTGCTGCTTGCGAGCGTTGGTATAGAACTGCCTGATCTTGGCCACTCCTATGCCAGGTGTGGCTAGCCAAGCTGGTACACATATTCGACACAGAACGTCGACGTCCGTGAAGACCTTCGTGAGTCCAGTGCCCGTGGATGAACACACGCTCTGGAAGGCATCGCCGATCAACACCAACCCCGGACGCTCGACGTTCTCGGTCACATACAGGTCGATGGAAAAGGCCTCGACGCGTGACGCGAGGCGGAACTCCCCCGTCAACGCTTCCACGCCAGGCATCCGGCGACGCAACTCGCCGATAGGATCAGCCAGATACCTGCGGACATCGGGATCCGTGGGCGGCTGGTAGACGAACAGGTTAGCCCGCATTCCATCATGCTGGGCAAACAGCGTCAGGTACGCTTTCGGCTGGTCGAGGCGCTGTGGGGCATAGGTCAATGCCTCGAACGGGAAGGGCTCCCCGGAGCTGCGCTCGATCGAGAAGCCGTAAGACATCGAATGATGTTCACTTACCATTCGTTTCGGGAGGTCCAAATGCTCGTGGAGCTTGCTACCCATGCTCCCACAGGCGAGAATAACCAAGCGAGCGGAGATAAACCTGCCGTCGGACAGCTCGACACGCTGTAAGTCGTCGGAGGCATGGATGGCAGCGACACGCCCGAGGATGACTTTCGCGACTGTTTCCGCCTCGCTGCGCACCGCATTGACCATGTCGTGATAATGGACGCCATACTGCTCGATGACATGATTGCCGGTGAGCACGCCATTTCGGCCTGTACCATAGGTACTAATGCGTTGCGCCTTAGGATAGATGGCACCGAGCAGGCCCAGTTCCCGGAGCATTGCCGCCTGGTCAGGTTCGATCTTCTCGGCCTTGAAGCACGGCGCGCAGGTGCTCCGGGGGTCAACCACTGTGACGCGATACCCAGCGCGACCCAGCACGAACGCTGCGCTGGAGCCGGCCAGTCCGGCCCCCACGATGCAGACGTCGGCTATGTCCGGTGCGACGGTCACATCCGCAGTCGCGCGCGCCGACTCCGAACTCGGCAACGTCATGCGCGGAAACTCTCGAGGTTCACGGGTTCTGCGGGTAGGAAGCAGGGCAAGGCTTGCGGCAATATAGCGGATTCGATGCTACGCGCATGCATTCGTGATCAACCTGTGCACGCGCCCGAAGTCATCCGTGTCTCGGATGCCGGCTACTGAGGAGAGTGATGAACCTCAAGAAAGTGGTCCTGGAGGTACTCACGCGTCCCGCAATTCTCAGACGCTTTGCGCCCTTCACGCGAGATGTTGGCGTCATCCTCATGATGCACCGCTTTGCAGATGCTGAAATGGGGACGCTTGGGCATGATGCCACTGCCCTGCGTGACAATCTTGAATTCCTTCGGGCCAACGATTTCACCCTGTTGCGGGTGGACGAACTAGTCTGCCGCATCGAGCGCCGCCAGTCCATCACACGTTGTGTTGCCTTTACGGTCGACGATGGATACGCCGATTTCGGAACCGTGGGCGCACAAGCCTTTGCAAGTTATGATTGTCCCGTAACGGTCTTTCTCGCGACGGGGTTCATCGACGGCGACTCATGGTACTGGTGGGATAAGATAGAGCTCGCCATCATGAGTACGAGCCGTCAGGCCTGTCGATTCTCGATCGACGGCGAGGACATCGTCCTCGATCTGGCCAGTCATGCCGCGCGTACGCGAGCGGTGGCAACGATGGTCGAATGGGTCAAGCGGGTGGACGACGCTCGCAAGGAGGCGGCGATCGTGAAACTCGCCGAGGTCACCGGTGTCGAGATCCCCCGCGTCCCGCCAGCGCGATATGGTCCGTTGACTTGGGACATGTGCCGACGACTTGAATCCGCCGGTGCGTCCTTTGGGCCTCATACTGTTTCTCATCCCGTGCTGTCCAAGGTCTCTGATGCGCGCGCCTCCGAGGAAATCTCGAAATCATGGGACCGAGTGCGTTCCGAACTGAACGATCCGGTGCCGGTGTTCTGCTATCCGGTCGGAACCGCGGACGACATCACGGAGAGGGAGCCGTACCTTGCCCAGCACCACGGTCTTCGAATGGCGCTTTCCGCGATCCCTGGTTTCATCACGTCCGGCGGGACCCGGCAACAGCGGTTTGCATTACCGCGTTTTGCATACCCGGAGGAATCCAACCAATTTCGTCAGATAGTCGGCGGGTTGGAGCGTGCGAAGTCGCTACTTCGGGAGCGGATCGCTCAAGCCCGTTCCCAAGACATGCGAAATGCATCAAAGCGCACTGAGGGCGATGGCGCGGTGCCGCCCAAGTAGGTCAGCGAAGATGCTGACACCATTCGCCATCAAGCCGTGATATGAGCAGATCTCCGCGCCAGAACGCTTCCCTGATTGCTGGATTCTCCGAGTGCACGAGCATCCATCGGCTTCCCGATGCTGAATCCAGGACTGCTCGTCGCGCGGCAAGATGAGGCAAGAAGTAAGTATGCAGAGTCCCCGACAAGGACAGAACGCCCCTATCGTACGCATGCTGGGCCAGATCATCGAGCACCTCCCGGGCTGCCTCACGAAGGGATACCAGTTGAAGCACTTCTCCCTGGCCTCCTGGCATGGCGTAGTAGAGGTACCAGCCGACGACGGCTCCCCGGATATCCGCCACCGAAATCATGTGGAGAGTGCCCGCGCCAGTCATGCCGCTGGCGCGATCAACGAGCCAAGCGGTTGATCCGTCACTGGTCACCGGCCGAAGGGTCTGATCCGGACCGAACTCCTCGAGCAACCCAGCCAGTTCCTCCGACGTGAGTTCCCGCCTCGTCAGGGTCGAAACGGGCGGGCGAAATGGACTTCGCGGTATTCTTCGAAGGGCACTGTCGATGAGCAGGGAAGCCGGCCGCGCGGCGTACGCGAGCGCGGCCGGTAGTCTGTGCTGCAGCGTTGACAGCACGCGTTCGGCT
Source organism: Gemmatimonadaceae bacterium (assembly GCA_046589725.1). Lineage (GTDB taxonomy): Bacteria > Gemmatimonadota > Gemmatimonadetes > Gemmatimonadales > Gemmatimonadaceae > AG11. The sequence continues at coordinate 1,864 of JBKJUW010000066.1, read as the reverse complement.
GGACGGAGTGGCAGCACCCAGCGCACGCTTTGGAGGGCGGATATATTCCATCCGCAGCGTTCGAACAGAGCGCCAGCCCGATCGCGTACTTCATCGACGAAGGCAACGTCCTGGTCCATACCCCGGTAGTGGGAAAGCAGCTGTGATCCCACGCCTCCTCGTCGATCGGGGCGCACGCAAAAATTCGAGCATACGGTCGCTCGATAGTTTGTTCCATTCATTCGGAGACGTCTGGCAACTATCCCCAGGAATCCGATGATCTCCCCATCCTCCTCCAGGACAATGCTCTCGAGCCCCTCTGTTCGCATGGGATTCTCGAGGAAGACTGCCATCAGCCAGCGCCGATACTCCGATTCAGCCTCAGTCGATCGCGGGCGCGGATTGCCAAACGCGTCGCAATGCAGGGCGATGACGGACGGGACGTCGGATTCTGCGAACGGTCGAATTCCTCTCATCGGAGATGCCCTTTCCCTTCGATGCGTATCAGGCGAAGTTGGTGCGCTCGTCGCTGTGACCTGCCGCAGCTACGATGGTCACTAGAATGGCTGCAATGGCATTGAAAGCTAAGCCGTCTCACCGAGTGTCTGTGTCGCATTCGATTTCATCGTGCGCATGACGGTGGCGGTATGGTACAGTCGCGGCAAGGGATGAAGCAACGTACGACGAGAAGTACAAACGGCGGCTTTACGACATGCCCAGGCGGGATCGAGCCATTGCCGTTCCGCACCATCGTCTGTCAGCGGTCCGACGCTCGCTGGGAGAGGTACATCACCCAACTGGAGAACGTCGGTTTTCCCATCCCTGCGTTCGCACTACCCTCCTTTCCGGTTCCCACCGGCCAATCGCCGACGCTGGTCGTGTTGGAGCGGGAGGACGGGGAGGTGGTCTGGGCAGCAGCGGCGGAGGTCGGGCGGTCGCGGATCCTGCCGTGGCGACGCGTCATCCGAGTGCCGCGTTTCGGCCCCGGTATAACCGCTGAAATTCGAGAGAGTGTCGTCTACTCACTCATCGAACTCGCCGCCTCGGTGCGCGCGTTGCGGGTGCATGTCGAGGTGTTTGAACCTGATCCCGAAAATCGACTCGCACTCACGAAAGCCCTGGCGCATCGAGAATTCGAAGCGGCATTGCATTCGCGGTCCTATTCCTCGACAGTTTTCGTCGACCTGCGCGGATCGGAAGAGAGGATTCTCGCCTCGTTTCACTCCAAGACCCGTCGCGACATCCGCGCACTGGCGAAGTACCCTCTCGAGTGTCGTCCCATCGAGGATATTACACTGTCCGCGCGAATGAACGAGCTCCTTGGTATCTCAATGGCGCGCACCGGGGGGCGATTCGAGCAGACTCGTTGGGCGGATGTAATGGCCTTCATCGCGACGGAACCGAGTCGGGCAGCTCTCGTGGGAGTATTTCGCACCGACATCATCGGCGCCGAAGCACTGGTTGGATATGTCCTCGGATACCGTCACGCGCACACGGTCCAGTACAGCATCGCGGCCTGCGCGCGGCTTACCGACGTTCGCGCTCCGCTTCTTTATGCGCCGACCTGGGAATTGATGCGGTGGGCAAAACGGAACGACGCCCAGTGGTTCGACTTTGGTGGCATAACGGCGGGATCGCTCGCGAGCGGAGATCGTTCGGGCGGCATTTCAGATTTCAAGCGTTACTTCTGCGCGGACGTGACGCCGGTTGGCGCGGAGATGGTTTTTTCTCCCGTGCCTCGGCTCAGCAAGTTGGCTGCCGCAGTGTCCGCGCTGGTCTCACGCCTCCCGCGTCTCCGACCTCAACTCGGATGATGCCACGCCGGAGCTCGCGCACGCGTTCCTAGGAAGTCCGAGCGAGCGGCGCGGCGCTGGCCTCGTTTTTC
>JBKJUW010000151.1:0-47325 GCA_046589725.1 Gemmatimonadaceae bacterium | reverse complement strand
CTATCCTCCCGCAGTATTCAGTGCTCCTCGGCCCTTCCGAACAGCAACTCCACCTCCGGCCGCTGATCCGCCGGGGCGATGACGTACACGTAGTCGCCCGGATCCAGCCGGAGTGATCCCGAAGGCGCGATGAGCCCTCCGTCCCGCTCCAACATGCTCACCGCAGCGCCCTCCGGAAACGGAATCTCCGAGATCAACGCTCCAGCCACTGCCAGCTGCGGCGAGATGAAATAGGCGTGAAGTTCGTCCCCGCGCGGAGCGCGCACGTCGATCTCCACCGATGATTTCGGCGGCGGAGGAGCTGCCGACTCCACCCGCAGTAACCGCGTAGCCCAAGGGACCGTCGCGCCCGGCACGATGGCGCCCACTACGACGATGAGAAACACCACGTCGAACAGCGGCTTGGCCCCATCCACGCCCGCCATGACCGGAATCGTTGCCAGTACGATGGGTACGGCGCCTCGAAGCCCAACCCAGCCGACGTATGCCGCTTCGCGCCACCGATATCGAAAGGGCGCCAGACAGAGAGCGGCCACAAGCGGCCGCGCCACCACCGCGAGGAACAGCGCGAGACCCACGCCTATGGGCGCCATTTGCCACACCCGCGACGGATACACCAAGAGCCCGAGCAGCAGGAACATCAGCACCTGACTCAGCCACCCCAGCGCGTCGTGCACTCGCCTGATCCCGACGGCGTGAGGGAGTGTTCCGCTCCCGAGGACCACTCCCGTCACATACACGGCGAGAAAGCCGCTGCCGTGCAGGAGGGTGGTGAGCCCGTACGAAAGACACGCGATCGCCAGGGTGAACGCCGGATAGAGGCCGGCCGCCGGCAGTCGAATCCTCAGAAGCAGCCACCTTCCTGCGTAAGCAATCGCGACGCCCGACACTGCGCCAATCGACATTTCCCCAAAGACCTCCAGCGCCAACGCCACTGGCTGCACAGCGTGGCCGTTCGCCAGCGCCGCCGTCAGCGCCGTCGTGAGGATCACAGCCATGGGATCGTTGAGCCCTGACTCCACCTCGAGCGTCAGGCCGACGCGTTGGCGGAGCCGCGTGCCCGTCGCGGACAACACGGAGAACACCGCCGCGGCGTCCGTCGACGAAACGATCGCGCCCAGGAGAAGCGCCATGGTCCAGGACAGTCCGAACGCATGCGCGACGACGGCGACCAGCCCTGCCGTCGCAAGCACTCCGACGGTCGCCAGCACCGCGGCAGGAAGCAGAATCGCCCGCGCGGAGGCGAACGACGTGTTCAATCCACCATCGAACAGGATGAGGGCGAGCGCGGTGGTGCCGAGCCGAAACGTGAACGCGTAGTCGTCGAAAGGGATCCCGCCGAGCCCCTCGGCTCCCGCCAGCACGCCGACAAGGAGAAACAGGAGGGCGACCGGAAGCCCGAGACGGGCGGATGCCCGACTCAAGGCCACACTCGCGCCGAGCAACACGCCAAAGGCCGAGAGAAGGACCGCCGTGGCCATCGGTTCCACGGCGATCATCTGTCTGGGCGGCTCGCTTCCGTAAGCCGGTCAGCCTGCTGCCGACGCCATGCGGCGATCTTCGCATGGTCACCGCTGAGCAGGATTTCAGGAACGACGTGACCCCGGTAGTCGGGGGGCCTCGTGTACGATGGCGCCGAGAGACCACGCTCCCAGAACGAGTCGCCATACGCGCTCTCGGGATCACTCATCGCCCCTGGCAGCAGGCGAACGGTGGCGTCGATCACGGCGAGCGCGGCGGGCTCGCCACCGCTCAGCACGAAGTCGCCGAGGGACAGCTCCTCGCTCGCGAGGTGATCGGCGACGCGCTGGTCGACGTCCTTGTAGTGACCACACAGAATGGTGAGTTGCTCTGTGGCCGCAAAGCGCACGGCATCCGCCTGGGTGAAGCGGCGCCCGCGCGCGCTCATGAGCACGATCGGCGGCGGCGCACCAAGCGCCTCGACGGCCTCGAAGAACGGCGCGGGCTTCATCACCATGCCGGGCCCGCCACCGTACGGCGCGTCGTCCACGGTGCGATGACGATCGTGCGTGTAGTCGCGGAGGTCGACGATCCTGAACGACACGGCGCCTGCGGCAGCAGCTCGTGCCGGGATGCTCAACCCGAGAGGCGCCTCGAAGTACGGGGGGAAGATGGTGACGATGTTGATGATCACTCCAGCAGCCCCTCGGGAGGTGTCACCACTATGACGCGCGTGTCCTTGTCGACGGATAAAATGGTGATGTCGTCATACAGCAGGAGCACCGTCTCCGCATCGCGCGGCTCGGCGCGACGTACGTCGAGCGCGAGTCCGTGCGGCAGTTCGTACAGCTCCTCGACCACGCCGACGACCTCCCCGTCCGCGAGGTCGACGCGCATACCGAGCAGGTCGTGGAGATAGACCTCGTCGTCGGCCGGTGCGGGCACTTCGTCCGCGGGCAGCAGGAGGTAGCGCCCACGCCACAGCTCGGCCGCGTTTCGCTCGGGCACTTCGTCGAATCCGACGAGCATGCCTTCATTGAAAGGACGCACCGACCGGATGTGCAGCTCCTGGCGCGCGGTGCTGATGTCGCCAGCAGCGGTTCCCGCAAAAACACGACGGCCGGCCGCGAAGACCGCGTCCGGCGCATCGGTTATGGCTTCGACGACGACCTCGCCGCGAATGCCGTGTGCCTTGCGGACTCGCCCGACGATGATGAACGCGGGCGTTGTCATAGCATCTGGCGGTTACGCCTCTTCGGCCTTCTCGCCGAGGGGCACTGCGCTGGCCTGAAGCTTTGAGGCGAGGCGCGTCTCGTGGCGCTCCTTCAGGAGGCCGGCCTTGCGGAGCAGCGAGCGGACGGTGTCCGTGGGCTGCGCTCCGACATTGAGCCAATAGTTGACGCGGGCGGCGTCGAGGTTGATCGCCTTGTCGCCCGTGCGGGGCTGGTACTGGCCGACAATCTCGATGAACTTGCCATCGCGCGGGCTCTTCGAGTCGGCGACGACAATGCGGTACATGGGGGCCTTTTTTCGGCCAACCCGGCGAAGACGAATCTTGACGGCCATTTTTCAGATCTCCTGAATGGAACTATCTGGGCTCATCGCGTATCCGGCGTTTCCGGACCGCACCCTTTGAAACAACGTCTGACTGTCAGACGGTCTGACTGTCAGACAGGACAAACGACAGCCCAGCGGACCAGCAGCCTCTGAAGATAACTACCTCAGGCCGCCAAACATACCCGGGGGCATCCGCATCTTTCCGCCCCCACCCTGCCCCCCGGTGGCGACCTTCTTCATCATTTTCTGCATCTCGCGGAACTGCTCCAGGAGCCGGTTGACCTCGCTGATCGGACGACCGCTCCCCTTCGCGACTCTGGCCCGTCGCGATCCGTTCATCAACTCGGGCTTTTTCCGCTCGGCTTTCGTCATGGAGAGGACGATGGCCTCGAGGTGCTTCATTCGCTTGGGATCGGCGTCCTTCACCTGCTTCAGCATCTTGGTGTTGACGCCCGGCAACATCTTGAGCAGCCCTTCCAGGGGACCGAGCTTCTCGATCTGCCGCATGGCCGTGAGGAAGTCTTCGAGGTCCATGCCCTCCTTCCGGACCTTCCGCTCCATCTTCTTCGCCTCATCGGCGTCGAAGGCGCCCTGCGCCTTTTCCACGAGCGACACGATGTCACCCTGCTGGAGGATGCGGCCCGCCATGCGGTCGGGATGGAAATCCTCCAGCGCGTCCGTCTTTTCGCCCACACCGATGAACTTGATCGGCTTCTTGAGCACGCCGTAGATCGACAGCGCTGCACCACCGCGCGCGTCGCCGTCCATCTTCGTGAGAATCACACCGGTGACGTTCAGCCGCGCGTCAAATCCCTGCGCGATCTTCACCGCCTCCTGACCCGTCATGCCGTCGGCGACGAGGAGGATTTCATCTGGCTTGATCGCCGCCTTGAGGCGCTCCAGTTCCTCCATCATGCTGTCGTCGATCTGCAGACGTCCCGCCGTATCGACGATGACGACACGATCACGCGCTCGGCGCGCCACATCAATGCCGGCCTTGGCAATCCGCACGACGTCCGCCTGGTCACGCTCGGCGTAAACCGGCACATCGAGCTGTGCGCCAAGCGTCTCGAGCTGGTCGATCGCGGCGGGACGATAGACGTCGCAGGCGATCAATCGAGTCTGCCGGCCTTCCAGCTTCAGCTTGCGCGCGAGCTTCGCGGCCGATGTCGTCTTGCCGGACCCCTGAAGGCCGACCATCATGACGACGGTGGGTGGGACGGAGCTGAGCTTGAGCCCTTCGCGCCGCTCGCCCAGCATGGCAGTGAGCTCGTCGTTGACGATCTTGACGAGCTGCTGCGCTGGCGAGACCGTACGCAGCTGCGACACACCCACGGCCTTTTTCTCGACACGCTCGAGAAACTCGCGGGTCAGCGCGAAGTTGACGTCGGCTTCGAGAAGGACGCGCCGGACTTCGCGCAGCCCTTCCTTGATGTCGGCTTCGGTGAGCACACCGCGGCCGCGCAGCTTTGCGAACGCGGCTTCTAGACTTTCTGATAGCTGGTCGAACATAGGCGGGAAAGTTAAACGCAGACTGGCAGGGAACAAAGCGGTTCGGCGCACTCGCTTGCGCTCGCTTTTCAGCGCGCATCGGCGCTCCGCGCCTCGCTTTTCGGCGCGCATCGGCGCTCCGCGCCTCGCTTTTCAGGCCCGCCTTGAATACGCACAGAATCGCGCTTCACGTGTCCTGCTGAAGAGCGAGGCGGCAAGGCCGCCGATGCGGGCCGAAAAGCGAGCGGCGCAAGCCGCGCCGCGCGCCGAAGAGCGAGGCGCGTTAGCGCCGATGCGGGCCGAAGCGCTAATTTGCCCCCATGGCCAAGCCCCAGCGCAAGGAAGAGATTCTCAAATCCGAGCTGCCGCCGTCGCTCCCACTCATGGCGCTCCGCTCGACGATCGTCTATCCACTCGGCACCATCGCGGTGCAGATGGGTGCGCCCGAGAACCTGTCGCTGCTCCGCGCCTACGACGAGCCTGGCCTCGTCGTCGCGCTGGTCGTTGCGAGCGGCGACCACGACGACCCCATCGACTCGCAACGCTTCGTCGGGCGCATTGGTGTGGCCGCGCGCGTGCACGAGCGGATCAACTTGCCCGGCGACACCGTGCAGATCACGCTGCAGGGATTGCGTCGCATCGTCATCGAGGGGATCAACCAGGAGGACCCGTATCCGGTCGCTGCCGTGCGGCCCGCGAAGGAGACACCCGCGGAACCCGCGGACCTCGACGATCTCGTTGCGCGCGTGATAGCGGCCGCGGAAACGCTGGCGGAGCTGGTCGACAGGATCCCCGATGAAGTGCCCGCGATCCTGAAGATGAACGTGTCCGACCCGGGCCGGTTCGCGGACCTCGCCGCCACGAACATGAACTTCCGGATCACTGACAAGGACGAGGTCCTGCAGCGTCTCGACGTCGGGCACCGGCTGCGTTTCATCCTCAATCGGCTCGAGCGCGAGGTGGCGCGCGCGAAGGTGATGGAGGACGTCAAGCGCCAGACCGAAATCAAGATCGAGCAGCACCAGCGCGAGTTCTACCTGCGCCAGCAGCTGCGCGCGATCCAGGCCGAGCTGGGCGAAGCCGACCCGGGCGAGAAGGAGGCGGTCGAGTTGCTGCGCAAGATCGACGATGCGAAGCTGCCTGAGCGCGTGGGTCAGGAGGCCCGTCGTGAGACGGAACGTCTTCGGCAACTGAGCACCGCCTCGAGCGAGTATCAGGTCATTCGCACGTATCTCGATTGGATCCTGTCGCTGCCGTGGAACCTTCACAGCGGTGATGACGAGATCACGCTCAAGAAGGTGGAGGAGGCGCTCGACGGCAGGCACTACGGGCTGAGCGAAGCCAAGGAGCGGATCATCGAATATCTCGCCGTGCGCAAGCTGCGCGGCGGAGATCCGCATGGTCCCATTCTCTGCTTCGTCGGACCACCAGGCACGGGGAAGACATCCCTCGGCGAGGCCATCGCCACGTCAATCGGACGGGAGTTCTATCGCATCTCGGTGGGCGGCGTGCGTGACGAGGCGGAGATTCGCGGCCATCGTCGCACGTACGTGGGGGCAATGCCGGGGTTGCTCATCCAGGCGCTGCGTCGAGTCCAGGTGCGCGATCCGGTCCTCATGATCGACGAGATCGACAAGATGTCGGGCGGTGGACCGTCGGGCGATCCCACCGCGGCCATGCTCGAGGTGCTCGACCCGAGCCAGAACAACAAGTTCGTCGATCACTATCTCAACCTGCCGTTCGACCTGAGCGGCGCACTCTTCATCTGCACGGCGAACAACCTGTTCGACATCCCGGCGCCGCTCCGCGACCGGATGGAGATCATTCGCATCGCCGGCTACACCATCGAGGAGAAGGTCGAGATCGCGTGGCGCTACCTCATGCCGCGACTGCTCGAGGAGCACGGCATCAGCGACAAGGACATCCAGTTCACGGATGAGTCGCTCTCCTTCGTGTCCAACCGCTACTCGCGCGAAGCGGGTCTGCGCAATTTCGAGCGGAATCTCGCGGCGATCATGCGTCGTCGCGCGCGCCGCAAGGCGGAAGGCGAGGAAGGCGCGTGGGTGATCGACGTCGAGAAAGTCGAGGAAATCCTCGGCATCCCCCGCTACGCCGTGGAAGAGGCAGACACAGTTCCGGAGATCGGGGTTGTGACGGGACTCGCGTGGACGTCCACGGGCGGCGATCTCATGGTGATCGAGGCGCTGCGCATGCCCGGCGCCGGCCGGCTGACCGTGACGGGCCAACTCGGCGACGTCATGCGGGAGAGCGTCGACGCTGCGTTCTCGTACGTGCGATCGCGGGCCGCGCAGCTCGGCATTCCCGACGAGGCGTTCAAGGAGTACGACGTTCACGTCCACCTGCCGGCCGGCGCTGTACCGAAGGATGGGCCGAGCGCCGGTGTCGCGCTCACACTCGCCATCGCGAGTGCGGTGTCGCAGCGGCCAGTGCGGCGCGACGTCGCGATGACAGGCGAGGTGACGCTGCGCGGAAAGGTGCTCGAGATCGGGGGACTCAAGGAGAAGACCCTCGCCGCCTATCGTGCCGGGCTACGCCAGCTCATCATCCCGCGATCGAACGAAAAGGACCTGCGCGACGTGCCGGAGGAAGTGAAGAAGCAGGTCGCGTTCACTTTCGTCACGAGCATGGACGAGGTGCTGAGGCTCGCTCTTCTGCCAGCCGAGGTTCAGAGTGCGGACAGCGCCGGCCAACGCAGCCCCGCCGTGCGCGATTCACAGGCCGCCGTGCCGGTCACGAGCGAGACCGGCACGCTCGTCAACGCGGATCGATCCTGATCGCGGCGGGATCGATCACACCCGACATTCCATCGGGGAAATCGCTGTAGATCACCACGGCGCGTCCATTGATGATGCGTGGGAATACCGTGATGGTTCGCCCCTTCGGCCTGATAGTCGCGCCGCCGGCAGCCTCCGCACGCTCGGAGGATCCCGTACGCTTCGTGGTCGCGCGAACGAGCGCGTCCGAGAACGACGCGGCTTCGAGCGTGCTATCCCACACGCTCGCCCACACGAGACCCTTGCCCGCAGCACTCCTCACCACCACGTAGCGGTCGCCGTCCCAACCGACCGCCGAGCGCGGAGCGGCCTGGTCATCCTTGAGGTGTTGGTAGAGGAGGAGACGGGTGCCGAATTCACCAAGGTCGTTCTCGTAGACCTTCGTCGCACCGTGCGGTGCGGGCAGTGTGACGACGCTCGGCTCATCCGGCGGAGTACCGAAGTAGGCCGGCGTGTGAAGGATCTGCTCCGTCGACCGCGGCGGATGCGCCAGCGGATTGTCGTTCTTCTTCAGCTCCTTGAACCGCTGCACGAAGTCCGCGCCGCTGAGGTACGGAAACAGCAGAGATTCCTGGATCACCATCGGCGCCGTGGCGAACACCGGCATCGAGCTCTGATTCTCGCGGATCATCTCACGTATGCGGTCGCGGCCTCCTACGCGCATGGCAATGTTGCTCGATCCGCCGACCATGATCGAGAGCTGCTCGAATTGCGCCTGGCCCTCGATCACCGCTTGCACCGCGCTCAACCGATCGCTGTCGTCGGTCGACTTCTGGAGTGAATCCAGGTTGACGTACTGGTCCTGGAGCGCGTGCACGAGTTCGTGCGTGATCGTGATGCCGAGCGTCTTCTCATCCGCGCCTTGGACGACGTAGAGCACTTTCGTCGAGGGATCGTAGTACCCGATGACCTGCTCCGTGAGGATCGCCAGGTAGAACTTCCGGAGGTCGAGCGTGTCAGGCAGAAGCCCGAAAAGCTTGTATGCCGACTCCTCGCCCGCGATCTCCGAGGCCGGCGTCGACTCGTCGAATTTTTTCAGGAGGAATGCGCGCACCTGATCCTTGCTGCGCGCCTCCACGCGGGGAGGCGTCTTGAATTTCATTCCCGTGGATTTCTCGATACGCGGGACGGCATCAGCAACTTCCTGCGCGTACGGCCCTTCCCCGGCGCTGCCGCGCCTGCCGAAGTAGAGCGCTGCCCCGATCGCCACAACAATGATCACGGCCGCCAGCTTCAGGTTCACTCTTCCCATTCCACTCTCCGTCCGGTCATCAGGCCTACCACACGCGCAACATCGTGTCCCCGCACCACGATACCATCCTCGAGCAGTTGGCGCTCGAGGGCGACGTCGAGCTCAGCGCGCTCGGCACCTGACGACGCGGCCACGTCGGGCGGTGCCGCAACCGGCTCCGGTCCCGAGCGAACGAACGCCGCTTCGAGCTCCGCGCCGATGCGTTCCAGTGCGGCAATACCATCGCGCGCCATGCGGTTCATCGGCTCTCGCTGCGGACGAGAGGGCACCGGCTCGCGTCGCTTTGCTTCCCTGATCCACAACCGTCGCCGCGAGATCAGCTGTTCGCCAGCCGTGGAATAGGTGGCGGTCGCCTGGGTATGCGCGCATGCCTCGTCCAGCGCATCGATGGCCTTGTCCGGGCGACGTCGATCGGGAACCCAGAGGTCCGTCAGCTCGATCGACGCACGAACCGCAGCGTCGGTGATCACGACATTGTGGTGCCGCGAGAGCGACGGGACCCGCGTACGAAGGATCTCCAGTGTCTCGGCGGGCGAGAGCTCGCGCACGGCGATCTTCTGGAAGCGTCGCTCCAGCGCGGGATCGCCGAGAATCCAGCGGTCGTACTCTTCGTCGGTGGTGGCGCCGAGGAGCCGGAACTCACCCCGCGCCAGTGCGGGCTTGAGCATGTTGGCGGCGTCCATCGCCGATCCACTCGCACTGCCCTGCCCTATGAGGTTGTGCATCTCATCTACGAAGAGCAGCACGTCTCCTGCCGTACTCGTCTCGGCCACGAGATCCCGAAGGCGCTCCTCGTATTGTCCGCGATACGTAGTCCCCGCCAGCAGCCCGACCGCATCCAGCGAGAGCAGCCGCAGGTCCCTGAGTGCGATGGGAACGCGGCCCTCGAAAATGCGCACCGCGAGTCCCTCGGCGATGGCGGTCTTGCCGACACCCGCCTGGCCCACCAAGGCGGGATTGTTCTTCCCTTGTCTCAGGAGGATGTCGACCGTGCGCGCGATCTCCTCGTCCCGACAACGCACCACTTCGAGCCGCCCCGCGCGCGCGTCGGCCGTGAGGTCGCGCGTGAATCGGTCCAGTGCGGGCGTGTCGCTCGATCGAACGTCGGTCATGGTTCTGCGTGAAGTGACGAGTCGGCCGACGGATGCACCGGGCAACGTCGAGCGGGCGCGCTACACGCATGGAGTTTGCCGTGCGGCACGCTGTTCCCGTCTCTACCTCGCCTGCACGTTCGAAGATTCACATCGCGGGGAATACGCGCGCGAGTATCTCCGGCCCCCACAGAAGCATTATGGCGCTCGCCGGCGCGAGGAACACGCCGAACGGTACCAACGGCAGCTCGATTGGCGGCCGCGCGCCTGCGCCGCCGAGCGGCAGCTCCGTCTGCGTCGTGACGCGACCACGCCGAGCGAGTGCAATCGGGTAGACGACGGCCAGAAAGGCCACCGCAGCAATGGTGGCGCCAACGAAGACCGTTGCGATCGCACGCACTGGTCCGAGCGCCGCTCCGACGAAGGCCATGAGCGTCATGTCGCCCATGCCCATTGCCTCCTTCTTGAGTGCTGCCTCGCCGAGCCAGCCGATTACCGCAATGATCCCAGCGCCGGCGCATGCACCCACCAGCGCATCATACGGTCCGGCGAAAATGATGGAATCGCCAAGGAACGGCGCGAGCATCGCGCCTCCCAGCGCGAACAGGAGGCCGGTCACCGTGAACCCATCGGGGATGAGGTAGTGTTGGAGGTCGGTGAGCGCCACGCCGATGAGGATCGTCAGGAACACGGCCAGTCGAATGGCGGTGAACGACGGGCCATAGCGCCACGCGCAAAGCGCCCATACGACACCGATCCCCGCTTCGAGCAGGGGGTAGACGACGGAAATCGGCTCATCACAGCACCGGCATCGCGCACGCAACGCCAGCCAGCTGAAGAGCGGGATGTTCTCGAACCACGCCAGCTGATGCCCGCAGTGCGGGCAGCGCGATCGCGGCCGCACGACACTGAGGTCGCGCGGCCAACGTGCCACGCACACGTTCAGGAAAGAGCCGACGCAAGTTCCCACGAAGAATGCGTAGACGGTGGCGAAGACAGATAGGCTCACGGTCGAAGTTGATAGAGAAAGATTCCGGTGGCCACGGCGACATTCAGTGACTCCACCACCGACTCGATTGGGAGTGCGGCGAGCACGTCCACCCTGCTGCGCGCCTCGGCAGACATGCCTCCGCCTTCATTGCCGACCACGAGCGCCAGTCTCGCGGGAGCGTTGAGCGCGCCGAGTTCCGTTCCGGACGAGTCCGTGCCCCAGAGCGCAACGTCATGGAGCTTCCGAAAGGCATCGAGCTCATCCCAAGTGGTCGCAAAAGCGGGGAAATGAAAGGCCGCGCCCATGGCGCTCCGAACGACCTTGGCGTTCCAGAGGTCCACGGTACCCGGCAGTGCCACGGCGGCCGAGGCGCCGAGCGCCGCCGCGGTGCGAAGAATGGTGCCCACGTTGCCGGGATCCTGGACGGCATCGAGCACGACGATGCGCGCCGACCCACCGAGCTCGAGTGAAGCAAGTGATCTTTCCGGGATCTCGGCGATGGCGAGCACCCCTTGGGGAGACTCGGTTTCCGCCGCGCTCGCGAATTCGAGCGGAGGAACTTCAAGGATTTCGATCGCCGCGGTGCGAAGCATGCCTAGCAGGAGGGCGCCGCGCGGTGCGTCGGAAAGCTGTGGCGCCACGAGCACTCCGCGAACGGACAGTGGCGACCGGATCAGTTCCTCCACGGCTCGAACGCCTTCCGCAGCGAACAGCTGCTGTCGTTCGCGGGCTTTTCGGCGGCGGAGATTGCGAGCTAAGGTGAGCAGATTCAATGTGTTAGGATCGCGCCAGGCAGGAATGGGACTTGCACTCGGCGTCGGCGTTCGCTTCTTAACGAGAGGAAGACGATGAAAAAGATCATGGTAGGCGCAGCGCTGGTGCTAGGCTTGACGGCCTGCGGTGTATCCACGCAACAAGAAGTGGAAATGGGCCAGCAGTATTCGGCCGAGATCAATCAGCAGCTGCCGATCGTCCAGGATCCGGAGATCAATCGCTATCTCAACGTCCTCGGCGACTCGATCGCGCGGCTGACGTCGCGCACCGACCTGACGGAGGCCAACGTCTGGCGCTTCTATATGGTCGACAGCAAGGAAGTGAACGCCTTTGCTGTGCCCGGCGGGTTCATCTACGTGAATCGCGGTCTTATTGAGCGCACGCAACGGATGGACCAGCTTGCGGGCGTGCTGGGTCACGAAATCGGGCACGTCGTTCGTCGTCATTCGATCAAGCAGATGCAGCAGCAGCAGGGCGCAAACTTCGGCGTCACGCTCGCGTGTGTGCTCACCAGCGTCTGCAACTCGCAGGCTGGGCAGGCTGCCATTCAGGTTGGCGGAACCGCGATTTTTGCGCGGTTCAGCCGGTCGGATGAAGCAGAGGCAGACGAGGAGGGGATTCGGAACACGATCCGCGCCGGCATCAGCCCGAATGGTGTTCCCGAGATGTTCCAGATCCTCATCAACGAGCGGAAGTCGAACCCAGGAGCGGTGGAGGGCTGGTTCGCCACGCATCCGCTCGAGGAAGATCGTATCACCGCGACGCGTGCACTCATCGCGACGTACGATCCGGCGATCATACGGTCGCTGTCTACAGACTCCCGGAACTATCAGACCTTCAAGGCGCGAGTGCGCTCCTTGCCACCGTCACCAACGCCGCGACGTCAGTAGGATCCTGCCTGCTCGGCGCGTCGAAGAGGAAGCGCCACGCTCACGCGTGGCGCTTCTGCATGGATCTACAGATGTACAATGAAACGCTCCACGAGCGACTCGAAATTGAGGGCAATCGAGGACGTGGTCTCGAGCACCTCGGCGTGTGAAAGCGGATGCGGCGACATCCCCGATGCCAGGTTGGTTACGCAACTGATCCCAGTAACGCGCATCCCAATCGCCCTCGCCACGAGGACTTCGGGAACGGTGGACATGCCAACCGCATCCGCACCGAGCGCAGCGAGCATGCGGACCTCGGCGGGCGTCTCATATGTCGGACCCAGCAGCGCTCCGTACACTCCTTCCTGCAATGGAATGCTGAGCGCGGTCGCATGATCACGAATCGCGTTCGCGAGCGCCGCATTATAGGGCTCGCTCATGTCAGGGAAGCGTTCGTCACCAGGCTGTAGCTGACCGATGAGAGGATTCCTGAACATCAGGTTGAGGTGGTCGCGAATGAGCATCAGGTCGCCCGCGCGGAAAGTACGCCGGATCCCCCCGGCGGCATTCGAAACGAACAGCACCTCGGCACCGAGCGCGCGGAGGACGCGCACCGGAAAACCCGCCAACGCGGCGCTGTGGCCCTCATACATGTGGAAGCGACCGGCCAGCGCGATCACGCGCCGGCCGCCGAGCCACCCGACGATCAGCTTGCCAGCGTGCCCCACCACGGTGGCCGTCGGAAAACCCGGAACGTCCGCAAACGGGATCGCGATCGGGTCTGCGATCCGATTGGCGAGTCCGCCGAGGCCCGAGCCGAGGACGATCGCGGCGACGGGCACCTCATGGCCAGTGCGCAAGCGAATGACATCGGCCACGCGCGCCGCGGCCGACGCGCCGTATCCGTCGCTCTCATTCATGCATCCGTCTCGCGCAGTGCGGCGATCTCACGCTCGACCTCGGCGACGAGCAGCAGTCGCTCTTCGTGAGGCAGGAAGCAGCTCTCGAATCCATTGACGGCGACACGCGCCAGCTCGTCGAAGCCAAAGGCGAGCGAGTCCGCCGCGTGCACGTACTCGTCCGTGAGGGTGACGTCGCTCATCAACCGGTTGTCCGTGTTGAGCACGACATTGAGTCCGCGGTTGAAGTACTCGCGGAACGGATGCGACGCATAGGAATCCGCCGCGTGTGTCTGGACATTGCTCGTGAGGCAGATCTCCAGTGCAATCCGGTGATCGTTGCAATAGTCGGTCAGGGACGCATCCTCGATGAGGCGCGTGGCATGGCCGACGCGATGCGCGCCGCAGATGTGCACGGCCTGTCGCACCGAGTCCGGACCGTCGCCTTCCCCGGCGTGACACGTGCACGACAGGTCGTGCGACCGCGCATACTCGAACGCGGCACGGTGTGCCTTTGCCGGATGTCCCACTTCTCCGCCGGCGAGATCGAATCCAACGACGCCACGGTGACGATACGCCACCGCGAGTTCCGCCAACTCCTGCGACACGCTCGGCGCCATGTTCCGGATGGCCGTGACGATGACCCGGCCCTTGATGCCGAGCGCCGCTTCCGCGCGTGCGAGCCCTCGCAGCGGCGCTTCGACTGCCTGCTCGAGCGACAACCCCTCCCGCACGTTGAGCACCGGCGCATACCGGACTTCGATGTATCGCACTCCGTCGCGCGAGGAATCCTCGGCGAGCTCGTATGCGATACGCTCGAGCGCCGACTCCGTCTGCATCACGGAAAGCGTTATCGCGAAGCGCTCGAGATAGTCCTCGAGGTTTCGCGCGTCGTCGACGCGCATGTACGATCGCAGTGCTTCGACGTCCGACGCGGGCATCGGCTTGCCGAATTCCGTGGCGAGGTCGAGCATGGTCTCAGGGCGAACGGAGCCGTCGAGATGGCAGTGCAGCTCCGCCTTGGGCAGGCGGCGCAGGAGTTCACGAGTGGGTTGCGGCATTACGTGTCGAACTGCGTGGCGGGGTCAACGAGATCACGACCCCGGTGGGGAATGAGCCTGAACAGGGCGCCGTTGAAGAGCGGAGTATCCGCCGCCACCGGCAAGCCTCGGCTGTCGGTGACGATGAGCGACCCGTTGCGTACGGCTGCCGCATCGGCGGCCGACTGAATTTCGACCGCATCGATGGCGGTGCCACCCGTGGGCGCGTCGAAGCCGCGGCCATTCACGAACACCCGCACGGTGTCACTCATCGAGGCGCTCCCGGAATGATTCGCAGCTCGGTGGGCGGACGCACAGGCTGCGGAAGTGCGTGAAGATATGTGACGAGCGCATCGAGGTCAGTGATCGTCAGGATCTCCGTGCGAACGGCGCCGGTCGTCAAGGCAAGTCCATCACCGCCGGTGGCGAGAAAGTCATTCAGGATGAGTGTGTACTGCGCCTCGTCGCGAATGTCCTGACCGCCCATAAGCTGTGCGGTCAGGAATCGAGACGCACCGGTTTTCGTGGAATCGTAGCGAATGGTGACCCCGCTAACGTGAACATTCGGCGTGCGGGCCACCAGCGCCGCGAGGTAACCGCGCAATGACCGGCCGGAGACGGTGGTTCGGTAGAGTATGTTGCCGAAGGGCTGAATCTCGAAGAGCGTGCCGTAGGTTGCCTGCCCCGCGCGCAGGTCTGCGCGAATGCCCCCGTTGTTCATTATGCCGACGTCCCCCTTGCCGACGATCCGCATCGCGTCGGCGATGAGGTTGCCGAGGGCGTACTGGTTGCCGGCGCGCGTGAAATCACTGGCGATGGTGGCAACAGGCCGTTCGACGAACGTTGCGACCTTTGCCACCGCGGCGCTCACGATGCGGGCGATTGCCTGATCAGCGGACAGCGAGTCGGGGAGGACGTCGTTGACGTGATGCGTCGCGCCCTGCGGTCCGAGATCGATGGTGGCGTAGGCCGTGCCGCTCGACCGCGCCTGCACGATCGGAATGCCATGCACCGTTACGTCGACGAGTGAATGGGTGTGCCCGCTGACAATGGCGTCGACGGGTTCGCGCAGCGCTTTTGCGAGGTCCACCACCTCACCGTTGCAGGCCGTCGCCCCGTCACGATCACAGAAGGCACCGACGTGGCCGATGACGATCACGTAGTCGGCGCCGCGCGCGCGCAGGCGCCGCGCCAGACTGTCGACGATGGGCGCTGGCTCGAGAAAGCGCAAACCGGACACGTTCGACGCGCGCGTGGTCGTCGGCGTCACCACGGTGGCCACGCCGATAACACCGATCTTCAACGCGCCGCGAACGATCAGCGTATCGTCGCGAATCCATGGGACGTCGCGGCCGTCGGCGTAGCGCACATTCGCCCCCAGGATTGCGTAGTGCGCATCGCGCATGCGTGCGCGAAGGGTGTCCTGCCCCCAGTCGAACTCGTGATTCCCGAGGGCGCTCGCCGCGAGGCCCATCTCGTTGAACATGGCGACGACCGGCCGGCCGAAGGCAAGGTTGGAGGCTGGCGTCCCCTGGAATTCATCGCCGCCGTCGAGCTGGATGGTCTCGCACGCTGGCGCGAGGCATGCGGCCCTCGCGTTGCGCATGGCGGTTGCGAGATACGCCGCTCCGCCTCGCAGCCGGCCGCTCGCATCCGGCCGTGCTTCCAGTGCGCCATGGAAATCATTGGTGGCGATGATCCGGAGGCGCGTCGCCGGTCGCGGGGGCCGAGGTGACGATGCCGGGGTGACCCCGGAAGCGTGAGCATCCTCACGATTGTCGTGACGAAGTTGGCCGTAGAGGGACGCCACCGCAGCCGCCGGCTCGATGCGCCAGTTGCGCACGAAGTAGTCGGCGGGGGCAATTGTCCCGCGGCGGCGCACCTCATCGACGAGCAGTTGCCGGATCTCCTGCTGCTTGTCGTACACAACGGGCGCCCCGGCCAGCATGGCATAGCCACCGCCGCCGGCCTGACGATAATTGTTCAACGCGAGCGTGAAACTGTCCGTCGGCGCGACCGGACGACCCTTCACCTCGAGCCTGGTCACGCGCTGGCCTGCCGGTCGCGATACGTCGAGCGTGTAGTCGACGCCGGATACGATGTCGAAGTTGAAGCCGGGGAAGCTCGGATCGACGCGCACCGCTCCGTCTGTCGACGTCAGGTAGTACCGCGCACTCTGCTCGAGGTACGCGCGGAGCTGTGCACCGCTGATACGGATCGCCCGCAACGTGTTGTCGTATGGATAGAGCGCCTGCATCCGGGCCGCGGTAATCGAGCCGGAGTCGAGCGACGCGTCGAGAGAGAACGCCGCCGTCGACGCCAGGTCGGCGCCCGTCGCCTTTCGCTCCACCTCGAGAATGAAGTCGATGAGTGGGGTGTCCACGACGCGCGCGGAATCAGCACGCCATGCCACTGCAGTGCGTCCCAGTGGTTCGGCGACCCATTTGAGGGTCGCCGCGTGAGCGGCGCCGGTCGCGGCCAGCACGTCCTGCTGCTCCGGATGCGATGCCGATTGGATCACACGCGATTGCTTTCCAGTCACGCGCCAGTGTCCATCTGCGCGCACGAGGCCCAGGTGCGCCACGGCGACACTCGTCGCCCAGTTCTTCGGCTGCATGAGCAGCACGCCGTTGATGAGCGTGTCGCCGACCTCCTGATGCGAGTGACCATACACGATGAGATCGATGCCAGACACCTCCCGCGCCACGCGCGCGGCAACGTTCTCACTCGCGATTCCGGTGGAAACCGTGTCGTAGCTGGACGGGCCATCCAGCCCGGAATGCATCGTCACCAGTACCACCTCGGCGCCCGCGGCACGAACCTCGGTGACCGCCCGCCGGACAGCGGGTACGATGTCGCGAATTTCCAGCTTGTCCTTGAGGTTGTCTCGATCCCACACCATCGAGCCTGGCGTCGTGGCCCCGACGATGCCGATCTTCACGCCGCCACGCATCACGATGGTCCAGCCAGAAAAACCGCGCTCGCCGTTGGGTCGATAGGCATTCGCCGCCAGGAACGGAAACGACGCCTGCGCGATCGTGTGCTCGAGAAAGGGCACGCCATAGTTGAACTCGTGATTCCCGACGGCCGCGGCGTCGTAGTGCATGGCATTCATCGCGGCGATCACGGGATGCGGTGTCCCGCTCGGCGACACGCGCGCCGCCACGTAGGTGAGGGAGTTGCCCTGCAGCAAGTCACCGGCGTCGAGCAGCACGACGCGCCCGGGTGCGCCGGCTCGCACTGAGTCCACAAGGGACGCGGCACGCGACAACCCGCGCGCGGCGTCTGCTCGATTCGTCTCGTAGTTCCAGCCGCGGACGCGGCCGTGTACGTCGGTCGTCGCCGCGACAACGAGGTCGAACGAGGACGACTGTTCGGGGAGCGATGCACCCGGGACACAACCAGCCGCAGCGACAACCGCTGCGGCAGCCACGGAAAGTCGGTTACGCATGGGCAAAAGCTAGTCGGTGGCTGTCGGGGCGGGGAGGACACGCTCGGTTGACGGCCGGATTGCTCCCCTGCACACTAGTCGGATGTGTCCCGCAGCGATCCCGCACGCGAGTAATACATGACCGTGACAGATTTCACCCTGCGCGCGACCACGCCCATCGGCGACCTTTCCTGCACACTCCGCCACGGTTGTGGAGCATGAAACCGCTCGTCATTGGCGTCGCGGGGGGGACGGGATCGGGAAAGAGCACGGTCGCGCGAAACGTGGCGGCCGCCCTCGGAGACGCTTCCGTCGCCTTCATCGACATGGACGCGTATTACCTCGATCACGCGCACCTTTCATTCGAGGAACGGAGGAAGGTCAACTGGGATCACCCCAACGCGTTCGACTGGGACCACCTGGTCACGCAACTCGGACAGCTCGCCGGCGGCGCCGCGATCGACAAGCCCGTCTACGACTTCGTCGATCATGCCCGCAGCGCGGAGACGGTGCGCATTCCTCCCGCGGATGTCGTGGTCATCGACGGCATCCTGCTCTTCGTCGATGCACGGGTGCGCGACCTGTGCGACGTGAAGGTGTTCGTGGACGCTGACGCCGACGTCCGCCTCATTCGCCGCATTCGACGCGACATGGCGAAGCGCGGTCGGCCACTCGCCGAGATCCTCGAGCAGTACTTGTCCACCGTCCAGCCGATGCACCTCGAGTTCGTGGAGCCCAGCAAGCGCTATGCAGACGTGATCGTGCCTCGCGGCGGACACAATCCGGTGGCAATCGAGATGATCGTCGCGAAGATCGCGCGCCGGGTCGCGGGAGGGTCGTCGTGACTGCCCCCGTCGTGGCTGGCGAGCGCGTGCTCGTCGTTGACGACGAGGCCGACATCGTCGCACTGGTTGCCTATCACCTCGTGAAGGCGGGATACCGCGTCTCCATGGCGAGCTCCGGAACCGAAGCGCTCGAGGCCGCGAGGCGAGAGCGTCCCGCGCTCATCGTGCTGGACCTCATGCTCCCTGGCATCTCCGGCTACGAAGTCATCGAGCAGATCCGTGCAGGTGAAGCCACCCGCCACATCGCGGTGCTGATGCTCACGGCACGCCGTGACGAATCCGACCGCATACAAGGGCTCTCCCTCGGCGCTGACGACTACCTCACCAAGCCGTTCAGCCCTCAGGAGCTCGTGCTTCGCGTCGCGGCCATCCTGCGCCGGTCCGGCACCGGAGCCGTGGCCAGCAGCGACGCGCTGACGATCGGACCGCTGACGATTGACCGCGCGTCCCATCTCGTGCACGTGGATGGCGAATCGGTGGAGCTCACGCCCACCGAGTTCAAGCTGCTGCTCACGCTAGCCGAGCGCCGCGGCCGGGTGCAGGCGCGCACACACCTGCTGGAGACGGTCTGGGAGGCCGCGCCCGACATCCAGACGCGCACCGTCGACATGCACGTGCAGCGGCTGCGCGCAAAGCTCGGCGTCGCCGGCGATCTCATCGAGACCGTACGCGGTTTCGGCTATCGCATCCGCGCGGCGCAGAATCGGCTCGGATGACTCTCGCCCGGCGACTCCTCACCGGGACACTCTTCGTCGTCGTCACACTGATCAGCGCAGTCGTGCTCATCGCCGGCGGACGGTTGCGTGACCGCCTCGTGTTGGAGAAGACCGACGAGCTGTCGCATGCGGCGCGCCTCGTTGCGACGGACTGGATCCCCCATGCCGACGCGGACGCGATCGCGCACACCTCGGGCGCGGCCCTCGGCTATCGCGTCACGATCATTGATACCTCCGGCGTCGTGGTCGGCGACTCCGAATTCAGTGCGGATGCACGGCGGCGACTCGAAAATCACGGTGGGCGACCCGAGGTGCTCGGCGCGCGACAGCATGGTGTCGGCTCTGCGCGCCGCAATAGCGCTTCGGCGGGTGACGAGGAGTTGTATGTTGCCATCCGACATCCGCTCGGCACGGTACGGGTGTCGATGACGACCGAACGCCTCGATTCCGTCGTGCGCGGCGCACAGCTGGACGTCCTCGCCAGCGGTGTCGTGGCGCTGCTCGGGGCAGTGTTGCTCGTGTGGGCCTTTGCGCGCACCATCTCGCAGCCGGTGGTCGAGCTGCGCGATGTGGCGCGCGCCATCGCCGCGGGTGACCTGTCTCGGCGTCCCGCGCTGTCCGCGCCCGGTGAAATCGGGGATCTCGCGACCGCGCTGACTCGCATGACGGAGCAGCTCTCACACCGCATGATTTCGCTGGAGAAGGATGACCAGCTCATGACCGCACTGCTGGAATCACTCGAGGAAGGCGTTCTCGCATTCGATCCATCGGGGTCCGTCGTGCGCATCAACGAGCGCGGACGTGCGCTGCTCACCGTGCAGGCAGCGCCTCCATTCGGGAGGGAATTGCTTCCGCGCGAATACGCGATTCGCTCGGCCATCGACCAGGCGCTCGCCGGCGACGACGTCCCGACGGCCGAGGTCGTGATTGGAGATCGTACGCTCGCGATCACCGCGCGTCCCCTTCACACAGCCGGCGCCGTGCTCACGCTGCTGGATCTCACCGTGTTGCGACGTCTCGAAACAGTGCGTCGCGACTTCGTGGCGAATGTGTCCCACGAGCTCAAGACGCCCCTCACCGCGGTGAACGGCTACGCTGAGACACTCCTGGACGACACGATTCCGGCTGAGCAGCGGCAGCGGTTCGTCGAGACCATCCGCGACAACGCCCTACGCATGCAGCGCATCGTGGACGACCTGCTCGATCTCTCGCGGATCGAGAGTGGTGTCTGGCGTCCGAACGTGACAGAGGTGGACGTCGCGTCGGTCGTGCGCAGCGTCTTCGCCGCCGTCGACGCGCAGGCCACGGCACACGCGGTGGATCTGTCTGCGGACATTGCTACCGACGCCGCACGACTTCTCGTCGACCCGATGGCGTTTCGGCAGGTGGTCGCCAATCTCGTGGAGAACGCGGTGCAGTACACACGCGCCGGGAGCGTGACCCTTCGAACCGCTGTCGAGGGAGATTATCTGCGGCTCGAGGTGACGGACACGGGTGTGGGTATCGCGCCCGAGCATCTTCCACGCATTTTCGAGCGCTTCTACCGCGTCGATGCGGGGCGGTCGCGCGAGCAGGGCGGGACCGGTCTCGGTCTCGCGATCGTTCGCCACCTCGTGGACGCGCATGGCGGACAGGTGGAAGCCGTGAGCCGGCTCGGCTCGGGCACCACTATTGTCTCGCGCTTCCCGTTGGGTAGCACGAGCTGAGCGAGGACGGTCTCAGTCGGAGCGTGAAAACTCCGCAGCGCACCACCGCAGCATCATGCTCATGCGATCCGCCGGTGCATCGCCGGCGGCCGAAACGTCCGAGGGCAGCATCATTGGCGCAGCGCGCTGTCCCAGGTCGCTAATGAGGGCGGAAGCGCGTTCCGGCGCATGGCCCTGCATGCGAAGCAACTGCGCGAGGTCCCGCACCCGATCGCGCAATTCGCTTCGCGTTGCGCCCGACCGAAGGCCGTCGATGATTGCGCGCTCGATGCGGTCCTGCCGAGGCGTGAGCTCCTGCGTCGCGTGCCCAAAGCCATCCTGCGTGTAATGCATCCCGGTCACCCGATGTTGAGGCTCTGCTGCTTGCCTGAACGATGGGGTGCACGAGTCGCACTCGCAATCGCGCTATGTCTTCTTCCCGTCACGAGCGTGTAACGACAAGGGGCGGGGCGTCGCGTGACGCCCCGCCCCTTGCCCCAACGGAGTAGGTCAGCGCACCGCGACCGTGACGCCGCCGAGCCGCTTCACGAGCTGCCTGGCCATGGCGGGGGGAATCGGCGCATAGTCGAGAGACGGTGCCGACTTCTCGCCCTCGGTCAAGGCCCAGCGAACGAAGTCGAGCAACTTCTTGCCCTTTTCCGCGTCTGCCTGCTTCTCGTAGACCAGCAGCCAGGTGAATGACGAGATCGGATACGCTCCCTTCCCACTCGCGTCAACAATGGAGACGCGATAGTCGGTGTTCGCCGGAAGCTTCGCACCAGCGGCGGCAGCTGTGACAGCATCAATGGACGGCGAGACGAACGCTCCACTGGCGTTGCGGATCGCGGCGTACGCGAGCTTGTTCTGCTTGGCATATGCCAGCTCGACGTAGCCGATGGAACCGGGGAGTTGCTTGATCTGGCCTGTCACACCGTCGTTGCCCTTGCCGCCGAGGCCGATCGGCCACTGCACGTCCTTGCCCTTGCCGGGCCTGGCGGCCCAACTCGGGCTCACCTTCGTCAGATAGTCCGTGAACACGTAGCTCGTACCTGACCCGTCCGAGCGGTGCACGACGAGAATGTCGGACACGGGGAGCCTGGCGCCCGGATTCAGCTTCGTGATTCGCGCATCATTCCACTTCGTGATTTCGCCGAGGAAGATCGCGGCAAGCGTCGCGCCATCGAGGCGAAGCTGCTGCCTGAGCTCCGGCACGTTGTAGGTCACCACGACCGCACCAAGCACAGTGGGGATGTGCATGATCGGCCCCTTGGCCTTGGCGAGTTCCGCATCCGACATCGGCGCGTCCGACGCCCCGAAATCGACGGTCCCTTCAGTGAGTTGCTTGATGCCACCGCCGGATCCTATCGACTGGTAGTTGATCTGCACGTGCTTCGTCGCCGCGTACTCGTGGAACCACTTGTCATAGATCGGGAACGGGAACGTCGCTCCCGCGCCGGTGAGGTCCTGGGCAACGGCGGGGCTGGCGAACGCGATCCCGCAAAGCATTGCGAGCGTAGTCCTGAGGAAAAGCTTCACGGTCTTTCTCCTGGGCGTGTGTCGTGTGGGCGAGCGACCGAAGGATCCCCTTGCCTTGTCTTGATCCGGTGGTCGCGGCGTAACGACGTCGTCACGGCGCGACCCTCGCTTCTAGAAATTCACGACGAAGTGGGCGAAGTACGCCTTGGATGGTGCGGGCGGTGCGCTCGACAGCCCGTTGTTGGAGGCGAGTGACTCCTGATAGTCGAGTGCCAGTTGGGCCTTCTGTGACAGGTCCCAGAAGAGGCCGGCGATGACGGTGTGGTACGCGTTGTCGGTGGATGGCGTCGTGGCAAAGCCTGTTGTGCTCGACGTCGGCCTCACGTGGTCGTAGCGCGCGACCACGCCGAACGGTGACTTGCCGCTCTCATTCGCGAATGCCAGCGGGCGAAGTACGGTATACGCCGACAGCAGCTGGCCGGACGTCTCAGTGAGCGCCCGTGGGCTCGCCGCCGTATTGGCACCCGATTCACCACCCTCGTGGCGTCGTGCCCATTCACCGGCAATCACCAGCCGAGGATCCTTGATGCCGACGATGACGCCGGCGCGGCTGCGGTCCAGCGCCGAGCCGATGGCGCCATCGGTGCCGGCACCGCCATTCACGAAGCTACTGGCCGTGGCACCCTTGTAGCCCCAGGCAGTGATCGTGAACGTGCTGAGGAGCGGCATGTCCTTCGTGTTCGCGAGTGGTGTGAGCGAAAGGCGTGCGGCGTAGTCCTTGAACCGATCGATTTCGCGGGACGTGTAGCCCGGCCCGTTCGTGATCGTCCCGTAGAACTCGCCCAGCTTGTTCGGCAGGGCGACGAGCGTGGCAACGCCCACATCGGCTGAGGAGAAATAGCCCGCACGCTCAATCGCGACCTGACTGAGGTAGCGCGGCCAAAAGGTTTCCTGGTGGTCGATCACGACGTTGTGCAGGATGCCGACGCGACCCGTCACCTGGAGGCCATTGTCCATCTTGTTCGCGTCGTACTGGAGGTACGCGTACTTGGCGCGGATGCTGTACGCGTTTGGCGTGGCCTCGGATGTCTGGTAGAGATCCGTTGTGATCCGGATGCTCGTGTGGTCGCCCGCGGGCATCTTGAACGTGAGGTACGCACGATCGACGATGAAGGCATTGTCGATCTGTCGGTTGAGCGGGTTGGGTGTCGTGGAGTGCTGGAAGTTGTAGCTCCCGAAGATGATCCCCGAGAAGTTCAGCGGTGTGGGCGCGGGTGCGGCCTGGGCGCCGAGGTGCGCGCCGCCGGCCAGTGAAGCGGCGAGGGCAGCGAGCGTCCAATGACGTGCACGAAGCATGGCGGACTGGGAGAGAGAGAAGGTGGAATCCGTCGCACCGCGTTTGCGGCAACACAGAAGAGTCCCGTAGCTCAGTCACGGCCCGGACATGACCGCGTTGCAGTTGTGTAACGGCCTACGGCCCGACGCCATCCGGGCGTGACGCGACCGTTACAATCCAGACCACCGTTCGATACGCGGTCCGACGAGGTTCCGGTACCGATGACACAACCACATCTCGATTCAGTCGGCACGCCAGGCACGCCAGGCGCGCCGCACGAACCGCGCGCCTTCCCCACCATTTCACTCGCGCCGGCGTCGGCCGCTGAGGCACGACAGGGTGTCGCGCGCCGAATGCCCTCTATTGAAGGCTCGGTGGTCGCCGATCGCGTGTACCGCCTGACGCTGCTGTTCTTCGCGCTCTGCGTGCCCGCCCTTCTGCTGGTCATCTTTCTCGAGGTCGGGCGGGCGGGCTGGCCCGCGCTCCAGCTATTCGGGCTGAATTTTCTGACGACGAGTGCGTGGGATCCGGTGAAGGGACAGTTCGGCGCCGCACCCGCGATCGTTGGCACACTGCTCACCTCGCTCATCGCGCTGGTCCTCGCTACCCCATTGGCCCTCGGCGCCGCGATCTTCCTGTCCGAGTTCTCGCCCAGGTGGCTGCGCCAGCCGCTCTCTTTCCTGATCGATCTCCTCGCCGCAGTTCCGAGTGTCGTCTACGGACTGTGGGCAGTGTTCTTCCTGCTTCCGCTGATGCGCACGGCCATCATGCCGTTCCTGCGGGACACGCTGCACCTCGGCGCAACGCCATTCTTTGCGGGGCCCGCGTACGGTCCGAGCGTGCTCGCCGCCGGAATGATCCTCGCCATCATGGTATTGCCGTACATCACCGCGGTATCGCGAGAGGTCCTGCTCGCCGTCCCACGCGCCCAACGTGAAGCGGCCCTTGCCCTCGGCGCAACGCGATGGGAGGCGATCACTGGCGCCGTCGTCCCCTACGCCCGCACCGGCATTCTCGGTGGAGTGATCCTCGGCCTGGGGCGCGCGCTCGGCGAGACCATGGCGGTGACGATGGTCATCGGCAACCGCCACGAGATTTCGGCGTCGCTCTTCGCTCCCGGCTACACCATGGCGTCGCTGATCGCGAACGAGTTTTCCGAGGCGACGACAGACATACACATTGCGGCCCTCATGGCCGTGGGCTTCGTGCTACTGCTCATCACGCTCGCCGTCAATGGGATCGCCCGTTGGATGGTCTCCCGCATGGGGGCCGAGGTGCGCGCGTGAGCGCCATGTCGGCAGCACCAATCGCGGTCTCGCAGTCCCGCTCGCGCGGTCTGCTGCGAAGGCGCGCAATGAGCATCGCGATGATCGCCCTCACGTGCGTTGCCGCGACGCTTGCTGTCGTGCCACTCATTGTGATCCTTGCGTACCTGATGAAGCAGGGCGCCGGTGCAGTCTCCCTGGACTTCTTCACGCACATGCCCAGGCCGGTAGGCGAAGGCGGCGGCGGCATGGCCAACGCGATTCTCGGCACTCTCATCCTGATCGGCATCGCCGCGGGATTTGGTCTGCCGATCGGCATCGGCGCCGGTCTCTATCTCGCCGAGCATCGCGGCACGCGCCTCGCCAACCTCGTGCGCTTTCTCGCGGACGTGCTGAATGGCCTGCCGTCCATCGTCATGGGAATTTTCGCATGGCAATTCCTTGTGCGGCCGTTCGGTCACTTCTCGGCACTGGCCGGTGGCGCTGCCCTCGGCGCGATGATGATCCCGCTCGTATCGCGGACCACCGAGGAGATGGTGCGCACCGTCCCGCAGGCGCTGCGCGAGGCCGCGCTCGCGCTGGGGTATCCGCGCTGGCGCACGTCGCTCCAGATCGTGCTCCGCACGTCGCTGGGTGGAATCGTCACCGGGGTTCTGGTCGCCGTAGCCCGCGTGGCCGGCGAGACGGCCCCGCTTCTATTTACGGCGTTCGGGAACACCTTCTGGTCCACGAGTCTCAACCAGCCTATTGCTGCGCTGCCGCTGCAGATCTTCACGTACGCCATCAGCCCGTATGACGAGTGGCACGAGCAGGCCTGGGCTGGCGCGCTTGTCCTCATAGGCCTCGTGCTCGTCATCAGTGTCGTCGCGC
Organism: Gemmatimonadaceae bacterium; assembly: GCA_046589725.1. Classification (GTDB taxonomy): domain Bacteria; phylum Gemmatimonadota; class Gemmatimonadetes; order Gemmatimonadales; family Gemmatimonadaceae; genus AG11. The sequence goes on along the minus strand of JBKJUW010000151.1, from coordinate 21,482 downwards.
GATTCGTGACCCGCGCGCGCCACGGTGGCGGCGGTGACTGACGCCCGTTCCGCGGTCGCCGACGAAGCGATGAAGGCCGACGTACGGCCTGCCGACACCCAGGTCGCGATGCGCTGCATCGCGCTCGATGCCTGGTTTGGTGCGACGCACGCGGTGCGCGATGTGACACTCGATTTCCCTGCGCACGAGGTCACTGCGATCATCGGACCGTCGGGCTGCGGCAAGTCGACCCTGTTGCGATGCCTCAATCGGATGCACGAGACGGTGCCGTTCGCTCGTGTGGGGGGCGAGGTGCGCTTTTTCGGACAGGACATCTACGCGGATGGCGTCGATCCGATCGCGCTCCGGCGTCACGTCGGCATGGTGTTCCAGCGACCGACACCGTTTCCGACCATGTCCATTCGCGACAACGTGGCGGCGGGGTTGCGCGCGCAGCCGGGCGGTAAGCGCTCGCGCCAGGAGGTGGATGAGGTGGTGGAGCGCGCGCTGCGCGAGGCCGCATTGTGGGACGAGGTGAAGGATCGCTTGTCGTCGTCCGCCACCGGGATCTCCGGCGGGCAACAGCAACGTCTCTGCATCGCGCGGGCACTGGCCACGGCACCGCACGTGCTGTTGCTTGATGAGCCGACGGCAGCGCTCGATCCGATCAGTACGCAGAAGGTGGAGGAGCTCGTCTATGAGTTGCGGAAAGTGATGAGTGTCATCATCGTGACGCACAACATGCAGCAGGCCGCGCGCGTGTCCGACCGCACGGTGTTCATGCTGATGGGGTCGATGATCGAGTCGGCGCCGACACGCACGCTCTTCACGACGCCCAGCGATCCGCGCACCGAGTCGTATATCACGGGCCGGTTCGGATGACCGCTGCCCGCGCGTCCATGAAACAACCGAGCGCGCCGACCGGCACCATCGACGTCGAGAAGTTCAGCTTCTGGTACGGTCGCACGCAGGCGCTCTTCGACATCGATCTTGCCATCGCGCCTCGTGAGGTTACCGCGCTCATCGGCCCCTCGGGTTGCGGCAAGTCGACCTTCCTGCGATCCATCAACCGGCTGAACGAGCTCATTCCGGGCGCGCGGCGCACCGGCGAGATTCGGCTGGACGGAGAGAACATCTATCAGAAGGGCATGGACGTGGTGACGCTGCGGCAGCGCGTCGGCATGGTGTTCCAGCGCTGGAATCCCTTCCCCAAGAGTATCTACGACAACGTCGCGTACGGTCCGCGCACCAACGTCGGACCTTCGCGGAAGGACCTCGACCTGATCGTCGAATCGGCGCTCCGGCGTGCCGCGCTCTGGGACGAGGTGAAGGATCGTCTCGGCGACAGTGCCCTGACGCTTTCCGGGGGCCAGCAGCAGCGCCTTTGCATCGCCCGGGCGCTCGCGAATGATCCTGAAGTTCTGCTTCTCGACGAACCCGCCTCGGCACTGGACCCCATTGCGACGCAGAAAATCGAGGAACTGGTGTATGAGCTGAAGCGCGAACTCACTATCGTCATCGTCACGCACAACCTGCAGCAGGCCGCGCGCATCTCGGATCGGACGGCGTTCTTCTATCTCGGCAAGCTCGTCGAGGTTGGCGGAACGCAGCGGCTTTTCACGAGTCCGAGCGAGGAGCGCACGGAAGCGTATATCACCGGGAGATTTGGATGAGTCCTGACGCGCCCTTTCGCCATTTCCACGAGCAGCTCACGGCACTCAACCGCAAGCTGCTGGCGATGTCGGAGAAGGCTGAATCGCTGGTCGATCTGTCCGTCGACGCGCTGCTCAGCCTCGACGAAGGCAAGGCCGAGGCCGTGATCGCCGCGGATCGGGATCTCGACGCCATGGAGCTCGAGCTCGAGGCGTCGGCCCTGGAGCTGCTCGCGCTGCAGCAACCCATGGCGCGCGACCTGCGATTCATCGTGAGCACGATCAAGGTGACGAGCGACCTCGAACGCGTGGGGGATCACGCAGTCAACATCGCGCAGGCCGCGGTCCGCCTGATTTCGCAGCGCACCAAGATCACACCCGATCCGGAGATCGAGCAGATGGCGCGCCGTGCGCGTGCCATGCTCAGCGACGCGATCGACGCCTTCCTCCGTGCCGACGGCGCGCTCGCGCGGGACGTGATCGCGCGCGACGATCAGGTGGACCAGCTGCACGAGTCGGTGTTCCGCATCCTGCTCACGCACATGATGGCCGATGCCCGGACCATCAACCCGTCGCTCGAGTACATCCTCGTCAGCCGCAACCTGGAGCGTGTCGCCGACCTGGCCACGAACATTGGAGAGGACGCGGTGTTCCTCGCGGAGGGCAAGCAGATCAAGCATGGCGGACCGTTTCCGACGGCGGCGGACGCGTTCTCGTCCTGACGCGGGCGGAGTCGCGGGCTGCTAGATTCCGTCAACCGCCCGCACCCGTTCCCTGCTTCACGCGCCCCGCATGAGCACTGCTGCCACCACCCGCACGAAGCGCAGTAATGCGGCGCCGGCCGTCGGCACCGTACGCCGCATTGCCGCGATCGACATCGGTTCCAACTCCGTGCGGCAGATTGTCGCAGACGTGACGGCCGAGGGCGGCATCACCGTGATCGACGAAATGAAGGCCGCCCCCCGCCTCGGCGCCGACCTCGAACTCACCGGAGTGCTGGGATCGCAGTCAATGCAGCGCGCCGCGGAAGCGATCGGGCGGATGGCCGAGTTGGCACGGCAACTCGGCGCGCAGCGCATCGAGGCGGTGGCGACCAGTGCGGTGCGTGATGCCACGAACGCGGCGGAGTTCGTCGCGCGCGTGCGTCAGGAAGCGGGGCTGCAGGTGCGCATCATCGACGGCGCCGACGAAGCGCGCCTCTCCTACATCAGCGCGCTCGCGCACTTCGATCTCGGAGTGGGTCGCACGGTGGTCATGGACATCGGTGGCGGTTCGCTCGAACTGGCCATGGCGGCGGACGGGGTGCTCGACGACCTCGTGTCGCTGCCGTTCGGCGCGCTCCGGCTCACCGAGCGCTACCTCCGCGACGGCGCCTCGCGCAAGGCGATCGCGCGCCTGCGGCGCGACGTGCGCGACGGCGTGCGCGATGTGCTGCCCCGGCGCGATTGGCGCGGTGCGCAAGTCATCGGTTCCGGCGGCACATTCACGAACCTCGCAAGCATTCATCTCGCGCGCCGCGGCATGCTGACCGCGCGCAACGTGCATGCGACAGCCGTTCCGCGCGTGGACGTGGAACACATTCTCGACACGCTGGCCGCCGCCTCGCCCGACGAACGCCGGAACATGGTCGGACTCAATCCCGAGCGTGCGGACATCATCGTCGCTGGGCTGGCCGTCGCGGCCGAGGTACTCGCGCGCGTCGAGTCGCGGGACGTCCACGTGTCGCGATACGGCATCCGCGAAGGCCTGCTCCTTGAGGCCGCGCGTGTTACGCCAACCGTCGCCGATCCGGGCGTCGCACGTGAACGCTCAGTGCGCGAATTCGCCGAGCGGTGCCACTTCGAGGTGCCGCACGCGGAGCACGTCCAGCGGCTTGCCCTCCGACTCTTCGACGCGCTCGGCGCCCGCCTCGGCTGCGCACCCGAGGAGCGAGCCGAGCTCGCGGACGCTGCCCTCCTGCACGATGTTGGCTATCACATCAGCTACGACCGGCACCACAAGCACGCCTACCACTTGATCGTGCACGCAGAGCTACTCGGCATCACCCCCGCCGAGCAGATCGTCATCGCCAACGTGGCGCGGTATCATCGCGGCGCGCCGCCCCGGAAGAAGCACGGCAATTACGGTGTCCTCGAAGCGGGCATGCGCAAACAGATTCGGCGCCTGTCGGCCATTCTGCGCGTGGCGGACGGATTCGACCGCGGGCACGTAGGCGCGGTGCGCGACGTGAAGGTTCGATGGATGCAGCGCGCCATGCGCATCACGCCCGTCGCAGCGCGCGGTGCCAACGTGCTGCGACTCGAGCTCTGGGGCGCCCACCGCAAGTCCGGGCTGCTCGCCGAGTTGGCCGGCGTGCCGGTGGAGATTGTCGGAGCCGACGGCGCGGTGCTGTCGTCCGAAACGGCCGACAGCAACGGCGACGAGTAGTTAGTCCGGCGTCGGCTGCGGGTGGAGGTCGACGGACTCGCTGTGCGCATACGGTCCCGTGTTGTGCTCCTGTCCCCACGAGTCTACCAGCAGCTGTTGGTGCGTCGACCGCACCGTTCCGACTGGCTTGCGCTGGTGCCAGTTGCCCGATGCGTCGAGTTCCCACGCCTGCCTATTGTCCGCGAGGCACGTGCGCAACAGGCTGGCGAGCCGGCCGCGGAGCTTCACCGCCTCGACGGGGGCAACAGCTTCCACACGCCGGAGAAAGTTGCGCGGCATCCAGTCCGCGGAGCCGATGTAGTAATGCTCCTCGCCGCCGTTCGCGAAATGGAAGAGGCGCGAATGCTCCAGGAAACGGCCGACAATGCTCAGCACACGGATGTGGTCACTGACGCCAGGGATACCGGGCCGCAGGCAGCAGATGCCGCGGACGATGAGATCGATCTCCACACCGGCCTGCGATGCCTCGTAGAGTGCGTCGATCACGACGGAATCCACCAGCGCGTTCATTTTTGCCACGATGCGCGCCGGCCGCCCCGCGCGCGCATGCTCCGCTTCGCGTCCGATCAGCTCGACGAATCGATCACGCATGTTCGCCGGCGCCACGAGCAATTTGCGATAGATGCGCTGCCGCGAGATGCCCGTGAGCGAGTTGAACAGGTCGCTGACGTCTGCGCCGATGGACGGGCTGCATGTGAACAGGCCGACATCGGTGTAGAGACGTGCTGTCCGCGAGTTGTAGTTGCCGGACCCGATGTGGACGTACCGCCGGATTCCCTCGGGTTCGGCGCGAACGATCAGCGCCACCTTGGTGTGCGTCTTCAGTTGGGCGGAGCCATATGAAACGTGGACGCCGTAGTCCTCGAGCGTGCGCGCCCACGTGATGTTGTTCGTTTCGTCGAAGCGTGCCTTCAGCTCCACGAGCACGGCCACCTGCTTCCCATTCTGTGCGGCTTCCGTGAGGGCGCGCACGATTTCCGTGTCGCCTGACGTGCGATACAACGTCAACTTGATCGCGAGCACCTGGTCGTCCTTCGCGGCACTCTGCAGCAGTCGCTCTACGGTCGCCGGAAACGAGTCGAACGGATGATGCACGAGGATATCGCGCTCGCGGATCACGTCGAAGATGGAGCGGTCGGGGTCGCGCAGTTCCGTCGGGACCACCGGTACGAAGGGCGGGTCGCGAAGCTCGGGAATCTCGAGGCCGCTCAAGGCCAGCAACGCCGAGAGGTCGAGCAGGTGACCGGCATCCTCGATGTCCGCTTCGCTGAGCGACGTCTTCGCGGGAAAGTCCGCGTGCCGCAGCTCTTCCAGCAACAGGATGCGCAGGTGGTGCGGCATGTCGTCCTGCACCTCGAGGCGGATGACCTCACCGAAGCGTCGCTCGAACACCCGCTCCTCGATCGTTGCCAGCAGGTCATCCGGATCCTCGAGGTCAGTCAGCTCGAGGTCGGAGTATCGGGTAACCCGAAACGCATACCACCCCAGCACGTCCATTCCGGCAAACAGCGCCTCCAGATTTTCGCCGATAACGCGCTCCAACGGAACGAACTCGTGCATCCGGCCCGGCACGGGCACCCACCGGGTGAGCCGTGCAGGCACCTTCACCCTCGCGAAGTGCGTGGTGCCCGCCTCCGGATCGCGCACTTCCACGGCGAGCGACAGGGAAAGATTGGAGACGTTCGGGAACGGGTGACTCGGGTCGACGGCCAGCGGAGTGAGCACCGGAAAGATCGCGGACTCGAAGTGCTCGTCGATCGCACGTCGTTCGGAGGCGGTAAGCTCCTCCATCCCGATGATCCGCACACCGTGCGGCCGAAGCTCCGCCAGCAGATGCTGGAGGCACCCCTGCCGCTCGGCCAGCAATGCACTGACGCGCGATCGGATGGCAGCGATCTGTTCGGAGGCCGTCATTCCATCGGCACTGGTGTGCGAGGTGCCGGACTGGAGGTGCCGCCGCAGCCCCGCGACACGCACCATGAAGAACTCATCGAGGTTGCTGCTGAAGATGGCCAGGAACTTCAGCCGCTCCAGCAACGGGACGCGGGGGTCCGTCGCCTCGTGGAGCACGCGCGCATTGAACGCGAGCCAGCTCAGCTCGCGGTTCAAGTAGAGACTGTCGAGCGCGTGCGAGTCCGCCATGCGTTACTTGATCGTGTCCAGTCGCGCCGTCAGCGCCGTGCGCATCGACTCCGGCAGCGGTGCGTAGTCGAGCGGCGCTTCCATCGCTTGCCCGTCCGTCAGCGCCCACCGGAGAAAATCGACCAGCAGCTTACCCTTTGCTGCATCGGCCTGCTTCTGGTAGGCAAGGATCCAGGTGAAGGACGCGATCGGATACGCGCCCACGCCCGCGGCATTCACCACGGAGACGCGATAGTCGGTCGTCGGTGGAAGTGCCGCGGCAACCCCGGACGCTGCGGCGGTCACGGATGCGATACTCGGCGCGACGAACTCGCCATGCGCGTTGCGGATATGCGCGGCCGGAAGCTTGTTCTGATTGGCGTACGCCAGCTCGATGTAGCCGATGGCGCCGGGCGATTGCTTCACCTGCCCGGCCACCCCTTCGTTGCCCTTTGCGCCAAGTCCGACAGGCCACTGGACGTCCTTGCCGCGGCCTGGAGACGCGTTCCACGCCGTGCTCACCTTCGACAGGAAGTCCGTGAACACGAATGACGTGCCGGATCCATCGGAGCGATGGATCACGAGGATGTCCGTGGCAGGCAGTGACACACCATCGTTCAGCGACGCGATGCGCGCGTCGTTCCAACGCTTGACCTGACCCTGGTAAATGGCCGCAACGAGCTCGCCCGTGAGCTTCAGCGGCGCAGTAACACCGGGCAGGTTGTACGTGACGACCACCGCGCCGAGCGCCGTCGGGATATGCAGGACGGGGCCGCCTTTCGCCTTCGCCATCTCGTCGTCCGACATCGGCGCGTCACTCGCACCAAAGTCCACGGTCTGTTCCGATAGCTGTCGGATGCCACCACCCGACCCGATCGACTGGTAGTTGATCTTCACACCTGTCTTCGACGCGTATTCGCTGAACCACTTGGTGTAGAGCGGGTTCGGAAACGTGGCGCCCGCTCCCGTGAGCTGCGCGCCGGACCCGCCTGTCCCCGCCGGCGCGCCACCCGCCGGAACTTCCTTCTTCGACCCATCGCTGCAACTCGCCACAGCCGCGAGTGCGAGCACGGTCGCCAATGATCGAATGAACATGGTGTCTCCAAGGTGGCAGGATTTTCCATGCAAGATGCGCTCGGCGGCATCCTCGGCCCACTGCTCGCCGGTGTTCGTGACAGAACCGCGACAGTCTCTGGCCGCCTCAGCGGTATGCGCGATTCATGCCGCCTGCAGCGGATGTCACGCGTCCGTGCGTGAACCATCCTGCCCCAGTCCGCGTGTCAGAAACTCACAGCTGCACGATCCTGGAGAGGAGCAGGTAGGAGACTGCCGCCATCAACCCCGCAGCGGGTAGCGTCAGTACCCACGCCCACACGATGCGCCCAGCGATCCCCCAGCGCACCGCCGACAGTCGCCTCGTGGCACCGACACCCACGATGGACCCGGTGATCGTATGCGTGGTACTCACCGGAATGCCGTAGTGCGTCGCCAGCTGGATTGCGATCGCCCCGCCCGTCTCGGCGGCAAAACCGCCAACGGGACGAAGCTTCGTGATCCTGGAACCCATCGTATGCACGATGCGCCATCCGCCGAACAGCGTCCCGAGCGAAATCGCCGAGTACGCGCCCACCTCCACCCAGCGCGGGATCGTCTCCGAGTTCACGTAGAGGTAGTGCAGTACCCCGGTCTGCCCAACGAAATACGACTTGGTTGCCACGAGGAGACCGAACACGATGCCCATCGTCTTTTGCGCGTCGTTGCCTCCGTGCGAGTACGACAGCGCCGCGGACGAAAGCAGCTGCATGGGCCGGAAGACGCGATCCGCCTTTCCGGCGCTCATTCGCTGGAAAATCCAGTAGCACGCGAGCATCAAGAGGAATCCCGCAGTGAATCCGACCAACGGCGAGATCACGATGAAGGACAGTGTCTGCTTCCACTTCGTGCCCCACGTGATCGCAGCGAAGCCCGCCTTTGCCATGGCCGATCCCGCATAGCCGCCGATGAGGGCATGCGAGGAGCTCGACGGGATGCCGTAGTACCAGGTGATCGCGTTCCAGACGATGGCTCCGAGCAGCGCCGCGAGGATGACGTTCGGGTCGACGACATTCTTGTCGATCATCCCGCCGTAGACCGCCTTCGCGACGGCGACGCCTCCGGTGAAGAGCGCGGCAAAATTGAAGAAGGCCGCCCAGAGTACCGCCGCGAACGGGCTGAGTACGCGGGTCCCCACGATCGTGGCGATGGAGTTCGCCGAGTCGTGGAATCCGTTGCTGAAATCGAAGATGAAGGCGATCGCTATGATCGCGATGACGTACCAGACCACTGGGGAAGGCTCAGGAGTTCTTGATGGAAATGCTGTGCACCGCGTTCGCCACGCCCATGCATTGATCGATCGCGATCTCCAGTGTCTCGTATACCTCCTTCCACCGGATCACCTCGATCGGATCCGGGGTACCGGCGAAGAGTGCGCCCACCGCCTCATGGTACAGCGCGTCACCTTCTTCCTCGAGCTTCTTGATTGCCGCGGCCTCGATCGACACTTCGCGTGGGCGCTTGATGGAACCCACTGCCTTCGCGATGTGCTCGGATGCTCGCAGGATCACGTGTGCCATCTGCTTCGCCGGCTCACGCACTTCGTTTATGTGGAGCATCACTACTCGCCGCGCCGTGCCGTCCAGCCGGTCGATGACGTCGTCCAGGCGGGACGCGAGGAGGTGGATGTCCTCGCGGTCGATCGGGGTGATGAAGCTCTTGTCGATCCGCACGCCGATGGCGAGCGTCAGCTGATCCGCCAGATGCTCGACATCCTTGATCTGCTTGACAAGTTCTGCGGTCCGCTGGGGCTCGGCGAAGAGCTGGTCCAGCAACTTCGCCGCGCTGCGCAGGTGCTCGGCAAGCTGATTGAACATGGCAAAAAACTCTTCGTCACGCGGGATCAAACGGCTCAGCATGCGCCATCGGGATCAGAGTATGTGGTCCTGCGTCAGCCACGAAGATACCGACGCACCAAGGGTGCTGCAAACCCATTGATACGACGTGCGGCCGTCTCTCGCGTGTGGCCACCACCGGAGTATCAGTCCCCTCCTCGAATCGGCGAGCGTAGGCTAGGCGCTGCCAAATCGGCGGTTGGACCATCTGGTGTGTCAGGGTGACCGATCCTCCATGCTGACCCTCGGGGAATTCGCGCCAGTCTGGCGCATGCCGGAGGTACCAGTCTTGCCCCATTGCTTCACCGAACCGCGGTCCTCACGTGACCGCGCTTTCTACCATTTATCAGGGGAATAATGGCTGACAAGGTCATCGGTATCGATCTCGGCACGACCAATTCTGTCGTTGCCGTCATGGAGGGTGGCGACCCGGTCGTCATCCCGAACGCCGAGGGCGGACGGACGACGCCGTCGGTCGTCGGGTTCACGAAGGATGGCGAGCGGCTCGTCGGCACCGTCGCCAAGCGACAGGCCGTCACAAACCCCACCAACACCGTCTTCTCGATCAAGCGCTTCATGGGCCGCAAGACCAGTGAAGTAGCCGAGGAGCAGAAGCGCGTACCATATAAGGTGGTCCCGGGCGCCAACGACGTCGCCACCGTGGAAGTCCAGGGCAAGCGGTACACGCCTCCTGAGGTGTCCGCGATGATCCTCCAGAAGATGAAGCAGACGGCGGAAGACTACCTCGGCCAGACGGTCACGAAGGCGGTCATTACCGTGCCTGCCTACTTCAATGATTCGCAGCGCCAGGCCACCAAGGACGCGGGCAAGATCGCGGGCCTCGACGTGTTGCGCATCATCAACGAGCCCACCGCCGCCGCTCTGGCATACGGACTCGACAAGAAGAAGGACGAGAAGGTCGCCGTGTTCGATCTCGGCGGCGGTACATATGACATCTCCGTCCTCGAGCTCTACGACGTCGACGGCTCCCGGCAGTTCGAGGTCAAGTCCACCAACGGCGATACCCACCTCGGTGGCGACGACTTCGACCAGCGCGTAATGGACTGGATCGTCGGCGAGTTCAAGCGCGACCAGGGCATCGATCTCTCGAAGGACCCGATGGCGCTTCAGCGCCTGAAGGAAGCCGCGGAAAAGGCGAAGATGGAGCTGTCGAGCACCAATTCGACGGACATCAACCTGCCTTTCATCACGGCCGATCAGAGCGGCCCCAAGCACCTGAACTACACGTTGTCGCGCGCCAAGTTCGAGCAACTCGTCGATGATCTCATCACGCGCACGCTCGAGCCCATGCGCAAGGCGCTGAAGGACGCCGGCCTCGAGCCGAAGGACATCGACGAAGTGCTCCTCGTCGGTGGGTCGACCCGCATTCCGAAGATCCAGGAAGAGGTCAAGAAGTTCTTCGGCAAGGATCCGAACAAGGGCGTGAATCCGGACGAAGTCGTCGCCATCGGCGCGGCCGTGCAGGGGGCGGTGCTCACCGGCGAGCAGAAGGACGTGTTGCTCCTCGACGTCACTCCGCTCTCCCTCGGCATCGAGACCCTTGGCGGTGTAACCACCGTGCTGATCCCGCGGAACACGACCATCCCGACCAAGAAGTCCGAGACATTCAGCACGGCGGACGACAACCAGACCACAGTCGAGATTCATGTGCTCCAGGGTGAGCGGGAGCTCGCCCGCGACAACCGCACGATCGGCAAGTTCCAGCTCACGGGAATTCCGCCCGCTCCGCGCGGCATGCCGCAGGTCGAGGTCACGTTCGATATCGACGCGAACGGCATCCTACATGTCGCCGCGAAGGACAAGGCCACGAACAAGGAGCAGAAGATTCGCGTGGAGGCATCCAGCGGGCTGTCGGACGCGGACGTCGACAAGATGGTCAAGGACGCCGAGGCGAATGCCGAGGCGGACAAGAAGCGCCGGGAGGAGATTGACACGCGCAATCGCCTCGACAGCATGACGTATGAAGTCGAGAAGAACGCGAAGGAGTGGTCGGAGAAGCTCCCAGCCGACCTCAAGACCAAGCTCGACGCCTCAGTCGAGCGTGCGCGGAAGGCCCTGCGTGGCGACGACCTGAACGAGATCAAGGCCGCCCAGGAGGAGTTGAGCAAGACCTTCGGTGAGGCTGGACAATCGTTCTACGCGCAGAATCAGGCGGCCGAGGGTGCGGCGGCAGGTGAGGAACAGGCCCCGGGGCAGCCCGGCGAGACAGGAAACGCCGGAACCAAGCCGGCGGACGATGTCGTCGAGGCGGACTACGAGATCGTCGACGACAAGAAGTAACTCCGGGGGCGCCGGGCATTCCGGCGTCCCCGGAAACCAGTCGGGGGCTCAACGTGTCTATACAATGGAACACGCGGCCCCTGCCTGCGTGTATAGCCCAGGATCAGGTTTCCCAGGACTCTTCGAGGACAGGCAGATGGCAATACGCACTTCGCGGGCGGCGATCAGCGCCGCCGTCGTAACGGCATTCATTTGCGGGCTGCTGTTCGCGTCCGGTTTCGACCTGACGCGCTTCGGCTTCGCGCAGGACGGCAAGGCCTCGGGCGCCAAGGTGGCATCGTCCCAGGTGCAGTCGCTGGCGGAGACCGGCAGCGCCTTTGAGGCGATTGCCGACCACGTCACGCCTTCAGTCGTCTCGATTCAGACGCAGCGGGTCCGCACGGCGCGGCCGCGCACGCGAACGCCTCAGGGCGGCGGCGGCATGGAAGATTTCTTCCGCAACTTCGAGCAGCAGCAGCCGAGGGACCAGGTGCAGGACGCGAGTGGCACTGGGTTCATCGTGTCGAAGGACGGTTACATCCTGACGAACAACCACGTCGTCGCGGACGCCGACAAGGTGACGGTCACCCTACTCGATAAGCGCACCTTCACCGCCAAGGTGATCGGCCGCGATCCGACGACCGATGTTGCCGTCATCAAGGTCGACGGCTCCAACCTGCCCGTCGCCGCCCTTGGGAATGATGAGGCTGCGCGCGTCGGCCAGTGGGTCGTCGCGATCGGCAATCCCCTCGGGCTGGACTTCACCGTGACCGCCGGCATCATCAGCGCGAAGGGTCGCCCGCTGCCCGGCTTGCTCCAGGGCAGCTACGCGATCACAGACTACATACAAACGGACGCGGCAATCAATCCGGGCAACTCGGGCGGACCGCTCGTGAACATTCGCGGTGAAGTCATCGGCATCAACAGCGCGATTGCCAGCAGCACCGGCTACTACGCGGGCTATGGGTTCGCGATCCCTGTGACGCTCGCCAAGCAGGTCATGGACGACCTCATCTCATATGGTAAGGTTCGTCGTGCCGTCATCGGGGTTCGCATCAGCGACGCCGGCCCAGAGGACGCCAAGGCCGCTGGCCTTGACCGTGTGACTGGCGTGCTCGTCTCAGGCTACAACGATGAGGACAGCCCGGCGAAAGCGGCCGGCATTCAGGCCGGTGATGTGATCATCGCGGCAGACGGCAAGGCAACCGACCGGATGAGCACACTCCAACGCGTCGTCCGCGGGCATAAGCCGGGCGAGACCGTGAACCTGGATGTGATGCGGTTCGGTAGCCGAAAGAGCATTCGGGTGAAGCTCACCCAAGCGCCCGAGGATACGGAACTCGCAGCGGCAGAACGCGGACAAGTTACACCTGCCGAAGCGCGCCCGAGCGAGTCGCGGAAACTCGACAAGATCGGCATTACGGTGGAACCGCTCTCCGCGGACATCCGTGCGAAGGTGGAGAAGCCATATCAGCAGGGGCTCGTGGTCAGCGACGTGAGCGTCACGGGGCCCGCATACCGAAAGCTCGCGGCCGATCAGACGATCCTCGTTGACGTCATCAATCCGGGACCTCGCCGCGCCCTGCACACACCGGCAGATCTCGACGCAGTGCTCGCTCGGCTCAAGGGCGGTGACTTGGTGTCGTTCCTTGTTTACGACGTTGGATCCCAGGGTAGCACGCGAGTCGTGACGCTGCAGGTGCAGTAGCCTCGGACTTCGGGTTTCGGCAGCGCAAGAGAGGCTCATGGCGCAAGCGCTGTGGGCCTTTTGCCAAGTTCCGGAGCGCGTTGTGTTGCATCGCCGATTCGGAAACGCAGCGCGCGAACAAGAGTAATCGAGTACGCTCGGGAGATGCTGTCACGGCAGGAGAGTGCGGCTTACCTTGAGGATCGCGGCGAGAGTGGCGAAACTGGCAGACGCACCAGACTTAGGATCTGGCACCGCAAGGTATAGGGGTTCAAGTCCCCTCTCTCGCACTAGTGTGTGCGTCGCGACGGCGAACTACGCCCCCTCGCCTCGTATCCGTTAGCTTCAGTCTGAAATTCACGGTTCGGCTTCGAACAGCACAGGGAACCAGAAGCCTGCAAATCGCTTTTCTATGGCACGCATGGACATCCAGATCACCACCAAGAAGAGCGAGGGCGTTGAACGCCTGCTCGAAGTCTCCATTCCCCTCGCCACCGTGAGTGCCGAGGAAGACAAGCAGGCTCGGCGCTACGCCAGCTCGGTACGCCTCCCCGGCTTCCGACCCGGCAAGGCGCCTGCCGCTATGGTCAAGAAGCGCTTCAAGGACGCGATCAGGCAGCAGGTGCTCGAGACGCTCGTCCAGGAGGCCTTCAAGGAGGTCATGGAGCGTGAAAAGCTCGACGTCGCTGCCCAGCCGCACGTGCACGACGTGAAGTTCGCCGAAGGCCAACCGCTGACCTTCGAGCTGCACCTGGAAGTCCGCCCGACGATCGAATTGAAGCGGACGGATGGATTCCGGGTCACGCGGACCTCCGCGCCGGTCACCGAGGAGACGGTGGCCGAGCAGATCGAAAAGCTGCGGGACGACAAGGCGACGTGGACACCGGTCGACGACCAGCCACGCGAGTCCGACATGGTGAAGGTGCTTCTCGCCACCCCTGAAGACGCCGCCGGCGACATGCCTGAGGGGCGCCCCTATGACCTGGTGCTCGGTGGCGGTCAGGCCATTCCGGGTGTCGAGGAGCTCGTGATGGAGCTGAAGTCGGGAGAAACGAAGGAACGAAACGTCAAGTGGCCCGATGACTTTCCCGACGAGACCCAACGCGGTGTGTCCAAGAATGTCCGCGTGACGCTTCAAGAGGTGAAGCGCAAGTCCGCTCCCGCGCTCGACGATGATTTCGCCCGTGCGGTCGGCGACTTCGATTCCCTCGAAGCGCTACGCGCCGCTGTGCGCACCGATCTCGAGGAGCATTCGACGCGCGACGCCGACGCACTCGTCCGCCAGACGCTGCTCGACAACGTGGCCGAGGCGAACCCGTTCGCCGTGCCGCCGAGCTGGGTGACGCGGATGATCGACGCCTACATGCAGGCGTATCAGATTCCCGACGATCAGCGCGAGACCTTCAGCGCCGAGTTCGCGGCGGTGGCCGAAAAGCAGGTGCGCCGCGACATGCTCATCGATGCGATCGCAGCGCAGGAGAGCCTCACCGCCTCCGAGAAGGACGTCGATGAGCGCGTGGCGAAGGTCGCCGAACAGCGGAAGACGGATCCGGGCCAGGTGTATGCTTCGCTGCAGAAGGCCGGGCGTCTTCCGGAGATCGAGCGGAGCATTACGGAAGAGAAGGTGTTTGAGTGGTTGACCGCACGCAACGAAGTCACAAACGGGACCGAACAATGAGCAACCCAATGGCTACGATCTACCCGCCCTATGTCATCGAGCGCTCCAGCCGGGGCGAGCGCACGTACGACATCTTCTCGCGGCTCCTCATGGACCGCATCGTCTTCCTCGGCACGCCGATCAACGACGACGTCGCCAACATCATCATTGCGCAGTTGCTGTTCCTCGAGGCTGACAATCCGGACCGCGACATCTTCGTTTACATCAACTCCCCGGGCGGAAGCGTTTCTGCCGGGCTCGCGATCTACGACACGATGCAATACCTGAAGGCGCCGGTGAACACGATCTGCATGGGCCTTGCGGCGTCGATGGGTTCATTTCTCCTTGCGGCTGGCCGCAAGGGCAAGCGCAGTGCGCTGCCGCACTCGCGGATCATGATTCACCAGCCGTCCGGCGGCACGCAGGGTACGGCGGCCGACATCGAGATCCAGGCGAAGGAGATCCTTTTCCTGCGTCACCAGCTCAACACGATCTACAGCAAGCACACGGGTCGTCCGGTGGAGCAGATCGAGCGGGACATGATCCGGGATTTCTTCATGTCGGCCGAGGAAGCCAAGGGGTACGGGCTGATCGACAACGTGATCTCGAATCGCGGCGACCTGGTGGATCCGCAGGTGATTGCGGCGCAGGCGGCTGGCGTGAAGTAGGCGGTTCAGCGCGCATCGGCGCCTTTGGGCGGCTTGCTTTTCGGCGCGCGGCGGCAGCTTCGCTGCCTGGCTTTTCAGGGCTGAAGAGCGAGGCGGCGAAGCCGCCGATGCGGGCTGGAAAGCGAGGCGCCGCCAGGCGCCAATGCGCGCTGAAACGCGTTATTGCTTGACCGCGCTGAACGCCACCGTTAACTCTCGGTCATCCCCCCTCGCCCCGACAGCACCGGGCGTGCGCCTCTTGCAGGGTCATCGCCATGTCGCACGACAAACACCTCCGCTGCTCGTTCTGCGGCAAGTCGAAGGATTCGGTCCGGAAGTTCATCTCCGGCCCGTCGGTGTACATATGCAACGAATGCATCGCGCTCTGTAACGAGATCCTCGCTGAGGACGAGGAGCGCGAGGTCGCCGAGGCGATCACGCAGGTACCGACGCCGCAGGAGATCAAGGATACGCTGGATGGCTACGTCATCGGCCAGGAGCGGGCAAAGAAGGCGCTGGCGGTCGCGGTCTACAATCACTACAAGCGCATCAATTCGGCGTCGGTTCGGGAAGACGACGTCGAGCTCGACAAGTCGAACATCCTCCTGATCGGACCCACCGGTGTAGGCAAGACGCTGCTCGCGCAGACGCTTGCGCGCATCCTGGATGTTCCCTTCACCATCGCGGATGCCACGACGCTCACCGAAGCCGGCTATGTCGGCGAGGACGTCGAGAACATCCTTGTGAGGCTCCTTCAGGCGGGCGACTTCAACGTCGCGGAGTGTGAACGGGGCATCGTGTACATCGATGAAATCGACAAGATCGCGCGCAAGTCGGAGAATCCGAGCATCACGCGCGACGTGAGCGGTGAGGGCGTGCAGCAGGCCCTCCTCAAGATTCTCGAGGGAACGGTTGCCTCAGTGCCGCCGCAGGGTGGCCGGAAGCACCCGCAGCAGGAGTACATCCAGATCAACACGAAGGACATCCTCTTCATCTGCGGCGGCGCGTTCGACGGGTTGGAAAAGATCATCGAGTCGCGCACCGGACGGCGGCAGATCGGGTTCGCCAAGACGGAGACCGATCCGATCAAGGTCGCAACGCTGTCGAAGAATGCATTTGCCGAAGTGGAGCCGGACGACCTGCTGCGCTTCGGGCTGATTCCGGAGCTCGTCGGTCGCCTGCCCGTGACGGTTCCGCTCGAGGGACTCGATGAGGATTCTCTCGTTCGCATCCTCCAGGAGCCCAAGAACGCGCTGACCAAGCAGTACATGAAGCTGTTCGACCTCGAGGAGGTGAAGCTCACCTTCGAGGCGTGGGCCCTGCGGGCCATTGCGGGCAAGGCGCTCAAGCGCGGCACGGGTGCGCGGGGCCTGCGCGCGATCCTCGAGGAGTTGCTCACCGACGTGATGTTCGACCTGCCGACGCGTGAGGATGTCGTCGAGGTGAAGATCACGGAGTCGAGCGTGTTGAACGGCACCGCACCGCTGCTCGAGCTGGCGCCGTCCAAACGGAAGAAAGAGGCGTAGAAAGGAAACTTTCGCGTATCTTTCGCGATGCGCTCTTTCCTGGTCGATGGCGAGCCGCTCGCGGTCGCCAACAAGATCCCCGTCCTCCCGTTACGCGACGTCGTGGTGTTTCCCTACGTCGTGATGCCGCTCCTCGTGGGCCGCGCCGCCTCACTCGCGGCGCTCGAAGCAGCGAATGGATCGGACAACCTCGTACTCCTCGTCGCGCAGCGCGATCCGGAAACGCAGGAGCCGGCCGCCGCAGACCTCTACCGAGTTGGCGTCATCGCGCGTGTGCGCCAGCTGTCGCGCCTCGGCACGGGAACGGTGCGCGTGCTCGTCGAGGGCATCGTCAGGGCGCGCGTGTCGCGCTACCTCCCGAGCGCCGAGTGCCTTCGTGCGGTGGTCGAGCCGATGGCGCCGCTGACGCTCGAGGGGGAGGATGAAGCCGCCGCGCACCTGCGCCGTGCGCTCACGCTGTTCGAGGAGTATGTCGCCGTGCACCGGAGGCTGCCGCCGGAGCTCGTGACCCTCATCCAGGGCTCCGATTCGCCGACGCGCCAGACCTTTGGCATCGCCGCGCATCTCGGCACACGTCTCGAGCGTCGCCAAGGCCTGCTGGAGTCGGGTGACTTCCCCGCCCTGCTGCGGACACTGGGTGATACGCTCACGAGTGAAATCGACCTGCTGAAGCTGGAGAGGAAGATCGACGACGACGTTCGCGGGTCGCTCTTCCAGAACCAGCGCGAGTTCTACCTGCAGGAGCAGCTCAAGGCGATTCACCGCGAGCTCGGCGGCGAGGACGGGGACGACACGGACGAGCTGGGCGTGACCCTCGAGGCGAAGGGCTTGCCGGATGCGGTGCTGACGCGCGCACGGCGTGAGCTGAAGCGCCTGCGTCGCCTGTCGACCATGTCGCCGGAATCGGGAGTCGCGCGCACCTACCTGGAGTGGATCGCCGCGCTGCCGTGGAAGGAACGCACCGACGACGTGCTGGACGTCGCGCATGCGCGCGCGGTGCTGGACGAGGATCACTACGGCCTGGACGATGTAAAGGAGCGGGTGCTCGACTACATCGGCGTGCTGGCACTGGTGGAGCGGCTGGATGGCCCGATCCTGTGTCTTGTGGGCCCCCCGGGCGTCGGCAAGACGTCGCTTGGACGCTCGATCGCGCGCGCGCTCGGACGCAAGTTCGTGCGGATGTCGCTCGGCGGCGTGCGCGACGAGGCGGAGATCCGTGGGCATCGCCGCACGTACATCGGTGCGATGCCGGGCCGCGTCATCCAGGCGATGCGCCGCGCGGAGACCGTGAACCCTGTCATCCTGCTCGACGAGATCGACAAGCTCGGCAACGACAATCGCGGCGACCCATCAGCGGCACTTCTTGAAGTGCTTGATCCCGAGCAGAACCGGGCGTTCAATGATCACTACCTCGAGGTCGACTACGATCTCTCGCAGGTGCTTTTCATCACGACGGCGAACTCGCTCGGGACGATTCCCGAGCCATTGCGCGACCGCATGGAGATCATCCGTCTCGCCGGATATCTCGATCAGGAGAAGTATGCGATCGCACGACAGTTCCTGCTCCCGCGGCAGCTGAAGCAACACGGCATCGAGCCGGCAACGGTAACGCTCGACGCGGACGTCATCCCCGCCATCGTGCACGGATACACGCGCGAGGCGGGCGTGCGCGACCTCGAGCGTCGTCTCGCCCGCTTGTCACGCAAGCTGGCGCGGGCGCGGGCCGAGCGTCGGACGGAGACCGGTGAGGATGCGGCATCGGCGCCCGATGCTGTTTCGAGAGCGATGCTCACGGGGATGCTCGGCGTCGCTCCGTTCGATCCTGAAGCCACCCTGATCGAGGACAAGGTGGGAGTGGCAACGGGCCTCGCGTACACGAGCGTGGGCGGTGACGTGCTCGAGATCGAGGTGAGCGTGGTGCCAGGCCGCGGTCGCCTCCAACTCACGGGGACACTCGGCGACGTGATGAAGGAGTCCGCGAGCGCGGCGCTCAGCTACGCGCGCGCACGGGCAAATTCCCTCGGACTCGAGCGCGAGTTCCTGCGCACGCGCGACCTGCACGTTCACATCCCGGCGGGCGCAACGCCGAAGGATGGACCCAGCGCGGGCATCGCGATCGCGTGTGCGATCGTGAGCGCACTCACGGGGGTGCCACTCCGCGGCGATGTCGCGATGACGGGGGAGATCACCCTGCGCGGACGCGTTCTCGGCATCGGTGGCCTGAAGGAGAAGACAGTGGCCGCGTTGAGGAATCGGATCTCGCACGTGATCCTTCCGCAGGAGAACGCCCGCGACCTCGACGAGCTTCCCGCTGAGGTCAAGGCTGGAATACAGTTTCATCCGGTGCGATCGATGGACGAGGTACTCGCGGTCGCGCTTGCGCGCGCCGTGCTGCCGCGAACGGAGGAGTCGATTACGATGACGGCGCACTGATGGTTGCTGCCAGGAAGGACCCGCTCGTGATCAAGTCGCTCGAGTTCATCGGACCGATGGCGACGGCTGAAGGGTGGCGGCCGACGAACGAGCTCCCCGAGGTCGCATTTGCGGGGCGGTCCAATGTCGGCAAGTCGTCACTGCTCAATCGACTCGTGCGCCGGAAGGCATTTGCGCGCGTGAGCAACACGCCCGGCCGCACGCGCGAGATCAACTTCTTCAAGGTGAACGACACGTTCGTGCTCGCGGATCTTCCTGGCTATGGCTATGCGAGGATTGCCAAGGCGCGCAAGGCGGAGTGGCTACCGCTCATCGAAGGCTACCTGCGCGCCTCGACGGCCTTGCGCGGCGTGGTTCAACTGCTCGACGTGCGGCATCATCCGTCAGACGAGGATATCCAGATGTTCGACTTCCTCGCGGAGATCGAAGTGCCGACGATCGTCGCGCTCACGAAGGTCGACAAGCTGAAGCCGCGCGAGGTGACGAAGCGCGTTCACGAGATCGCCGTCGCGCTGCGACTCGAGGACGACCAGATGATTCCGTTCAGTGCCGAGACGAACCAGGGCCGCGATGACCTGGCCGAGGCAGTGATGTCGCTCATCGCGCAGCCGTCGTGGCGGACGGAACTCACGCCCGAAGCGTCGGATTCTGCTCCTGAACCGTCGGCTTCCACTCCTGACACGGATGAGGGTACAGGCGCATGACATTCCTTCCACTTCGCTCGTCGCCGGCGCGCGAAAACGCGGCCTTGAGCGCTGCCTGGCTGGAGCGGCTCGAAGACCGACTGGCCAATCCCGCTGGCGACCTCGTGGCCGATCGCTCAGTGCTGTGCCGCGGGATCCTGGCGGACATCCTGTACCCGCAATACGCCGCGAACTGGGAGACGGCGGTTGCCGACGAGTCGCTGCCCCTGGGGACACGCCTCGCACTTTCGGAGCTCGATCCGCGCAACATCACGCTCGAGCCGGAATGCTATTCCGATTGTGAAGACGCACGCTTCCAGCCGGTGAAGCCGCTGTTGTGGCTCTGGTACTCGTTCGACCGGACGCCGCTCGGCGGCCAGAACGTGCAACTGGGCGTGGACCTGCGACGGCTACTGGCACCTCGCATCTTCAAGACGTGCGGCGAGAACTTCAAGGCATTTCAGCACGTCGAGTTCTCGTTCGGCTACAACATGGAAGTCGGTGATAACGTGGTGATTCACCGCCATGTACTGCTCGACGATCGTGGCGGCATCAGGATCGGGAACGGCGTCTCCGTGAGTGACTACGCCAACATCTACAGCCACACGCATAGCATCGTCGACCAGCGCGACGTGACGAACGTCCTCACGGTGCTCGAGGACGGCGCGCGGGTGACGTACCACGCCACGGTGCTCGCCGGCGTTCATGTCGGCGAACAGGGGATGGTGGGCGCGAACGCGGTGGCGACGAAGGACGTCCGGCCGTACCACGTGTACGTCGGCATTCCCGCGAAGAGCGTGCGTGTGAAGCCGAATGCGCCGGAACCCGGGACCATCCTGCGGACGTCAGAACACCGGGTGCCCCGCTAACACCTTTCAGTGGTGCATGTGCATGTGATCCGCGTGCTCGCCACCCCAGATGGTGAGAGGATCCTCACCGCCGAACATGTACACATGGGCCATCCAGCCGAAGAGCCTCGGCACGAACTGCCCCCCTGCTGCGTTGCATTCCTCGCGTGACGTGATAGTGAGCCACTTCGCCACCTCGGCTCCGTCGACCTGCCTGGCATCACGCACCGCCTGGCTTTTCGGACCGCAGAAGTTCACGTGCTCATGCCAGTGCGCGACGCCGAGGGGCAGGCGCGCGTCGAGCTCGGCGGAGGTGGATCCGGGCAACGCCGTGTACATGGCGCCGACGAGGACCATCTTGCCGTTGTCCTTGCGGTAAAGGAGCGACGCCGGTTTCGTGGCGTCGAAGGTCGAGATGCTCGTGAAGACGTTCTGGATGTTGTTGTAGTGATACATGTCCTGCTCCTCGAGCCACGGCAGGAATTTTACGTAGCCTTCCTGCTCGGCAACCGTAACGTCCGCGTATCTCGCGAGTGCCGCGCGCGAGGTGACGACGATGCGCTTCGCGCGTGAAGAGTCTGCCGACGTCGCCACGCGACGCTCCGCCATGCGCAT
>JBKJUW010000006.1:0-93107 GCA_046589725.1 Gemmatimonadaceae bacterium | reverse complement strand
CCGCATGGCGGTCGCTGACCCTGCCGTCAGCGCCGCATCGCCTTCTGTACTGCGGCGTCGAGGTCCTGCTCGGCCCCAACGCCGGTGTACACGACCTTACCCGCCTTGTCGATCACGACCACGTAGGACGTGTGCGGCACCGCGTACGCCTTCATTGCCGCGCCATCCTTGTCGAACACGAACGTGCCGCCAAGCTGCTGCTTCTCCACGTAAGCCTTCTGCCTTTCCGCCGACTGGTTCGCGGGCACTCCAACGCTGACGAAGCGAACGTCGCCCGCGTACTTGGCCTGCGCCGCCTTCATCGCCGGCTCCAGCTTCTTGCACAGCGGACACCAGGTCGCCCAGAACTCCAGCACGACCGGCTTCTCGCCGTACATCCCGCCGAGATCCATCGCGGCTCCGTCCAGCGACTCCACCGCAGCCCCGGGCGCCGCGCTGCCCACCATGATGCCCATCTCCTGCGCGAACATGCTGCGCGGCAGCGCGAACGTCATGAGCGCGATCGCCGAGAGGAGCCGCACCTGCGTGTTGATCTTCATACGATGAGTTGTCCTGTGGTCATGAGGTAATACTCGGCGACTCCGAGCAGGATGAGGGCGAGCGCACGCTTGACCCAGAGCATCCATGGGCCGGCGCGAGGAAGGTGCAGCGACGTATCCGCCAGGAACGCCACCACGAGCAGCAGCGCACACATTCCCAACGAAAACGCGAACAGGTAGGTGAAGCCGAGTGCGGCGCGGTGCGTTGTGGCCACCCACGTGAGCACGGCGGCCATCACGGGCGCGCCGCACGGCGCCGCCACGAGACCGGACGCAACACCCATCGTCAGCACCCCTGCAGCGCGACCGCCCGTCCCGAGCGACGCGGCGCGGCCCTGAAGCCACCCTGGAATGGGCACGGGCATCACGTCCGCCATCATTGCCGCCGCGATCAGCATCGCGTTGGCCATCGCAAAGGTGAGCCACGGGTTGGTGCTCACTTCACCAAACATGCGTCCGCTCATCGCGGCCACGACACCGAGCGTCGCGTACGTCGCGGCCAGACCCGCTGCGTAGAGGGACGCGAGTCCCATCCTCCGCGCGCGCGACGGCACCTCGGCGCCACCGCCGATGACCGCGAGCGTGACGGGGATCATCGGATACAGGCAGGGCGTCAAGCTCGTCATCACGCCGCCGGCGAACACCATCGCCACGGCAATGCCCGGATGCGCGGCGAGCGTCGCGCTGAATGGAACGAAGCTTGGAGTCACGCACTCACTAGCGATTCGAGGAGCGAGTGGTTCCCGGCTGTTGCACTTCACTTCGCGCTCCCCCCCGCGTTGCGTATCGGGCCACCGGGCGGCCTCGCCGTCGCGATCGCGGTGTTGACGTTCGGGGCTCATGTGACGCGCTACCGCGGAATGCACCGATGGAACAGCGTCTTCGGCTATTCCGTCCTCGTGCTGTTGACCGGCGGTCTCGCGTTCGGCGTGGTGGCGCTGCTCTTCGCGCTGCTGCATGGCAGCGAGAAGGCACCGGCACTGCTGAAGTCGGGCGCGGTGCTATGGATGACGAATGTCATTGTCTTCGCGTCGTGGTACTGGAGGCTCGATGCCGGCGGTCCGAACGCACGGGAGCGTCGTGACGCGCATCTCGTGGGCGCGTTCCTCTTCCCGCAGATGACTTTTCCCGCACCCACCGGCGAGGACATCACCATCGCGGAAAAGGAGCGATGGCGGCCGCACTTCATCGATTATCTGTTCGTTGCCTTCAACACGAGCACCGCCTTCTCACCGACCGACGCGCCAGTCCTCTCGAAATGGGCCAAGGTCGCCATGATGATTCAGGCCCTGATCTCGTTCACCACCGTAGTGCTGATCGCGGCGCGCGCGGTCAACATCCTCTAGGCGACGTAATCGCGAATCAGTCCTGGGCGCGCCGAGCCGGCGCGGGCGGCACGTGCGTCGCTCGCATGCACCAGCGCTCGATCTCGAACACCGACATCGTGCGCCAATCGGGCGGATACGGGGTCAGGCGTCGCTTTTCACCTTCGTCGGACTCGAAGACCAGCCATCCGCCGCGCCGCCGGTCGCGCTCCAGGACTCGCGCCATGGCGCCGGAGAGCGCCGTACTGGCGATCTCTCGCGCCGTCCACGCGACTCCGACACTGTCCGTAAATTGGCGCGAGCTCGTCATCGCGACGGGGGTGGAAGTAGTACAACCGCAACCTACTGATACTGAATGTACAGCGGTCTCGGGTTCAAGCGCAGCACCTCCGAGGGCGTCAGCATCGGATCGCCCTTTTTCGTGTCGTTGTGAAAGAAGAGCTTGAACCCCGTGAACTGGACCGGCTCCGCCTTCACGTAGTCGTGATACGAATCGAACTTCAGCCACGGCGGCCCCCACCCGTCCATGTCCATCACCACCTGCACGTTCGGCGTGGGCCGGATGTCCCTCGCATTCGTCACCATCTTGCGCGTGAACCGGTGGACGACAAGCACCTTCGGCGGAAGATGCTTCGCCTTCACGATCTCGTCGAGGAAGTTGATCGCCCAGTTAATGTCCTTCGCATCGAGCGTCCCGATCTTCGTCCCAGGTACGGCGCCTGACGTCGCCATCGCGAACTCGGGATCGATGCCGAGATGGACGTCCGGGTTCTCGAGGAACGAGCGCAAGCGGGGGATCTCCGCTTGCACGGTGCTCTTGCCAACCTGCACGTCGACGAAGAGCAAACCCTTCTTCGCCTTCGCCCACGAGTAAACCGTGTTCGTGAGCGAGTCGAACATCTGTGTGCGGAACAGCCCGTTCCTGCCGGCCGTCCCGGAAGCCACCGTCACGATCAGGTGCAGCGCGGGAATGACCGGATGCGAAGGGTCCGCCTTTGCCCAGCGCGCAACTTCCTTGTCGAGTCGCGAGAGCATGTCATCCTTCGGATACTCGCCGAGCACACCCATCTTCGTCACGAGCGGATTGCCGTAGAATGCCACCACCCTGTTCGCGGGAAAGATCGCCCCCGGGAGGGGCGCGGGCATCTTCACGGGCCACTTGCGGTCGAGCACGGAGTCGGGCCCGGTCATGCTCGCGAGCGCCACGCTGTCGCGGTGCGAACGCTTGGGTAGCTCACCCAGAGGCAGTGCGGCGTCCTGCGCTGGCGCCTGACCACCGGCACGCTCACTCGGAGCGTTCGAGGGCGTCGCAGGCAGGTTCGCGGTGCCCGCAAGCGCGTTGCTGGCGGTGGTGTCGAGGACGCCGCTGCTGGAAACTCCCGCTTTCGGCGGAGAGGACGCTGCGGGAGGAGCCTTGTCGGCACACCCGCCGAGAAGGGCCACGGACGCTGCGACTGCTGCGACGAGTGTGGGCCGAGCGGCGAACAGACGGAACATGTGCGGTGCGGTGGGTAGACTGTATGTACGCGTAGACACGAAAATGCCTGGCGGGTGCGAACCCATGTTCAGTGCAAGCAGCAAGCCTCGGTCCTTCGCTCCCACGACGTTTGGCGCGCCAGGGCGTTGACACCTGGGCGAAAACTATAAATTATCGCCGGCATCCCCGCCACCGCGTGCAATTTCTCTCGAGTACCATGTCCGATTGCTCCGGTAGCCGTACCACCCCGGGCTGTGCCCTGACCTTCCTTCTCCTCGACGCCGCGCGGGCGGTGGAGGCGCGCGCCGAAGGCGCGTTGTCCGAGGTAGGGCTCTCCCTCGCGAAGCTCGGTGCCCTGAGGCATCTCGTGCTCGCCGCGGAACCACTCTCGCTCTCGCACCTCGCCGAGCGCCACTGCTGCGGAAAATCGAACGTCACGCAGCTCGTCGATCGGCTCGAGGCAGACGGCTTCGTCGCGCGGGTCGCCGATCCCGACGATCGACGCACGATACGCGCCTCGGTCACCGAGAGTGGTCGCGCCGCGTACGAGCGGGCGAGCGTCCTGCTCGCGGAGCTGGAGAGCACGCTCGATTCGCGGCTCGGCGTGGTACCCCGAGCCGAACTCGCGCGCCAATTGAAGGCACTGCGCGAAGGCTGACCGCCCCAGCGGCCAGCTCGGCAGGTCCGTGCTAGGTTTGAGCAAATGGGTCACAGCCATCATCACGGACATCACCATGGCGCCGGCCATGCGCACCATCATCATGCCGACGACGGCCACAACGCCCGACGGCTGACGGCCGTTCTTCTCCTCACCGCGGCCTACATGCTCGCCGAGGCGATCGGCGGGTGGTATTCGCACTCGTTGGCACTCATCGCGGACGCCGGGCACATGCTGTCCGACGTCGCGGCCCTCGCGCTGAGCCTCTTTGCGGTCTGGATCTCACGCAAGCCGCCGACTGCGGCGCGGTCCTACGGATACCATCGCACGGAAATCCTCGCAGCGCTTGCGAACGCCGCCACGCTGATCGCAATCTCCGTCTGGGTGTGCTTCGAGGCGTACCGGCGGCTTCACGCGCCGACGGAGGTCGCGGGAAAGATCGTCATGGCGATCGCCGCCGGCGGTTTCCTCGTCAACCTCGCCGGTATGTGGGTACTGAGCGGCGGCCGCCATGGGAATCTCAACATCCGCGGCGCATGGCTGCACGTTGCGACGGACGCCCTCGGCAACATTGGCACGGTCGCCGCCGGTGCAGCGGTGGCATATTTGGGATGGCGCTGGGCCGATCCCGTCGCCTCGGTCGCGATCGCGCTCCTCGTCTGCTGGTCTGCATGGGCGCTGCTGCGCGAGAGCGTGGATGTGCTGATGGAGGGAACGCCGAGCGGCATCGAGCCGGCGCAGGTGCGCGATGCGCTCGCTGCCGTCGACGGGGTGGCCGCCGTACACGACCTGCACATCTGGTCGATCACGAGCGGACGCATCTCGCTCTCCGCGCACATTGCGGTGGATGGCTCGCGGCCCGATCGCGACGTGCTGCCCGACCTCTGCGAGCAGCTCCGCGTCGCTTACGGCATTACGCACGTCACGCTGCAGCTCGAGAGCGAGTGCGCGGCACGCGAGGCGTTGCACGCCTGACGCCCCCGTCGGGCGTGCAGGCAGGGCGACTACGGAATGACGACGTTGACGGCGCGAGGCGGGGGAGGGATCCTGCTTCCCGACGACGCCTTTGGCGCGTTGCTCGTTTTCTTCCTCGGCTTCGGCGCGGGCTTGCTCGCCGATTTCTTCGGCGCTGCCTTCCTCGACGATGACTTCGACGAGGTCTTCGCGGTCGAGGTCTTTGCCGTCGAGGTCTTTGCCGTCGAGGCCTTTGCCGTCGAGGCCTTTGCCGTCGAGGCGTTCGCTGTGATGGGCGCAGGCGCCGCGCTCGGTGCTGCGGGTGGAGGCGACGGTGGCGTCGTTGCGCCAAGCGGTGGCGCGCCGGCCGGCGACACGGTGCCCGTCGAGATGGACGTCGTCGTCTTGCTCGCCTGCTGCGTGCCGTTCGTGGCCCCGAACAAACCCGCGATGAACGGCTTCGCTATGCAGTCGTAAAAACCGCGCCCCTCGCAGATGGATTTTGCGGAACCCTCCACGAACTTCTGCACCTTGTCCGGATACGTGTGGCAGCGCGGCGTATTCGTGCCGCGCACGCACCCGTTATAGCGCAGCAGTGCCGTCTGCCAGTCGCGCTCCGTCCTCTGCCCCTTCTTGTCGCGTGGGCGAAAATACTGGCTCAGGATGAACACCCCGTACTTCACGTTCGTCGAGTCCGTGGCGAGGTCCTTTCCGAACAGTGAGGACAGCTCCTTCGTGAGCCACACTTTCGGATAAACCTGCATGAGGCCCACCGCCCCGACGTTCGACTTCGCATTGGAGATGAATCGCGAGTTCTCCGTCAGCATCACGCCGAAGATGATGGCCGGTGAGATTCCTCGGACATACGCCTCACGCACGGCGAACTGCGCGATGGAGTCGGCGCGCGCGGAGTCGACCTGCTTCAGGCGCATCACGTCTTCGTAGAAATTGCGCTTCTCCGCCTGAAACTTCGGCGACGCCATCAGCTGCGCGATGTGCGACGTGTCGTTGCCATTGATGGCGGCGGCCACGCCGGGCGCATGCTTGCGCAGCTCCTCGCCGAGTGTGCCACTTGTGGAATAGATCGGCCGGATGTTCACGACGGCGTAGACGATCACGAGCAGCAGGACGACGATCAGCCCGATGGAGCGCAGGACGGTCAGCAGGGGCGTCGGCTTCTTCGTGCCGCCGCGCCGTCCCCCGTCGCCACCATCATCGCGACGCTCGCCCTGGGCGCGGCGCTCCGTCGCAAGGTCCTTCTCCGGCATCGGGTTAACGGAACATGCCGAAATGGCCGAGCAGCCACCACAAAACGAGGAAGATGAGCACCGTACTGAAACAGCCCCCGCCCATCTTCCTCGCGCCGTACCCGGCGGCAAGGCCGCGCAGCAACTTGCTCATGCTCTTTCACGCTCCGTTGGCGACGCGGGGCAGGATTGCAGGAGCCGTACCGACGCTCGGATGAGTCCGCTATTGCGGGAAGCTGATGACTCCGGTACATGGCACGTACCCTGCCTTACAGGGGTATGCCAAATCTCGGCACTTGCCGATCACACCTGGAGGTTCAATGCGCTCGTCTCTCAAAACGCTCATCATCGCACCCGCACTCGTTCTCGCCGCTGCATGCAGCAAGGACAAGCCGGCCGACGCAACGCTCAGCAACGACCTCACGCTGGCGGCACAGGCCAGGCAAACGGCGACGCTTGATTCCATCACCGCGGCGGAGCGCACCAGGTCTGCCGCCATTGCCGCCGCGCCCGCAGCGCCCGCGCTGCGCGCGAGCGCGCCGACGCACACGCACACCGTTTACCGCCGCTCCGCGTCGAGTGGCAGTCGGAGCAGCGGCTCGAGCGGCGGTACCTACTCCGCTCCCGCATCGCGCGGCACCATCACCGAGAAGAACACCAAGCGTGACGCCGCGATCGGCGCCGCGGCGGGCGCCATCATCGGTGGGGCATCCACGCACAGCGTGAAAGGTGGCATCATCGGCGCGGCTGCCGGCGGCATCCTCGGCGGCATCATCGGCAACAATGTTGACATCAAGAAAAAGCCAATTCCGTGAGCTGCGGGTAAATAGGCAGATGGGAGGATAGGAAGGTAGGAACCCTATCCTCCTATCGTTCTCATCGTTGACAGCATCGCAGCCTACGCCTAATATTCAGGGCTGCGACCGCCATGCGGCCTCGCTTGCACACATAACTCAGGGAAAGGACGTACTGATGGTCGAGATCCACCTCGAAGAAAGCGATCGCCTGGATTGGGCCCTCAAGGCCTTCAAGCGGAAGATCGCCAAGGCCGGCATCCTCAAGGACCTGCGGAAGAAGCGTTACTACGTGAAGCCGAGCGAGGCTCGGCAGCTCAAGGCCGCCGCGGCTCGTCGCCGCAGCCGCACCGAGCGCTCGCGCTAGCCTTCGGGCACCAGCGCAGTTTACGGATGGCGAAAGAAGACGCGATTCAGCTCGAGGGCGCCGTCACTGAAGTGCTCCCGAACGCTACATTCCGGGTGCAGTTGACCAACGGGCATAACGTGCTGGCAACACTCGGTGGCAACATGCGCCGGTTTCGGATCAGGGTCCTCGCCGGCGACAGGGTCACCATCGAGGTTTCTCCCTACGATCTCACCAGGGGCCGAATCACCTTCCGTCACAAGAACTGAGTCGTCCACTCCCGAGGTTGTGCAGCAGGAGCCCCGTCGCGGGGCTCTTTTGCTTTTCGGGGACAAGGAACCTACAACCGCTGATGCACCAGTTAGGCTCACGGAATAGCGTACTTGGTACTGCGTACCATGTACACGGAATGGCATACCACCTACGGGGAACAGTGGACGGTCAGTTCTCGGCTTCGTACCGCGCTGATCTTTCCACTGCTCCCCGTGACCCTTATGCCAGTCAAGGTTCCAGGTACGCAGTACCAGGTTCGCCCTTCAGTCCACCTCACGCATCCGCGTCCGTCGCCAGATGCAGAGCTTCCGACTCCACGTCGTACCGTTGGATTGCGCCGCGCAGCTTCGCGCGCACGCGCGCGAGCAGCAGCACGGATACGACACCCAGCGCCGCAACGAATCCCCACCACAGTCCGACTGCGCCAAGAGTCGTACGGAAGCCGAGCAGGACGCTCACCGGAAACCCCACGAGCCAGAAACCCGCGAGGTTGATGATGAATGGGACGCGCGTGTCGCCCAACCCGCGCAGCACGCCGGCGCAGACCGCCTGGATACCGTCGAATACCTGGAACACGCCGGCGACCGGCAGGAGCGCCGCGGCTAGTGTCATGACCGCGAAATCTCGCGTGTAGAATGCCGCGATCGCGCCCGGGATCAGGAGTAGCAGGATGGCCGAGACGGCCATGAACCCCGCGCCACAAACGATGGCCGCGCGTGCGCTCTCGCGCGCCGACGCCGCGTCGGCCGCGCCGGCCGCATGTCCCACCCGCACGGCCGCCGCCGCTCCGATGCCGAGCGGCACCATGAACGTGAGACTGGCGAGATTGATCGCGATCTGGTGCGCCGCCATCTGCGTCGTGCCGAGGACCCCCATCAGCACACCGATCGCGGCGAACGCGCCGTACTCGAGCGCCTGCATGAATGCGATGGGAAGGCCCAGACGCAGCATTCCGCGGAGCGGTGCAGCATGCAGAGTCTCGCGGCGCCACGGCACCAGCGTGGGGCGGAGTGCACTCCAGCCAAACCCGAGCAACAGGAGGGCCATCAGCCACCTGCTCACCACGGTGGCCCACGCGGATCCGGGCGCGCCCATCGCCGGACTTCCCAGATGTCCATAGATGAAGACCCAGTTCAACACGCCGTTCGAGACGTTCGCAAGGACGATCACCACCAGCATGACCCGCATGCGTTTCATCGCCTGCAGGCTCTGCCGAAGGACGACGAATGCCAGGAAGGGGAGCGCGCCGAGGATGGAGATACGGACGTACGATGACGCGATCGGCACGAGCGCGGGAGGCTGCCGGAGGAACGTCATCACTGGCGAGACGGGCAGCAGCGCCACACTCATGACGACGGCAATTCCGGCGGCCATCACGAACCCGCGCTGAACGCCGCGCGCAGCCGCATCGTGATCCGCTGCGCCCAACGCCTGCGACACGACGGCGTCGAGAACCATCAGCGTCCCCGCTGCCGGCAGCATCAGTGACGTGAAGTACAGGTTTCCGAGGGCGACCGCAGCAAGGGTCTCCGCCGAGACGCGACTGACCATCAGTGTATCGACAACGCCCATCAACATCAGTCCGACCTGCGCCAAGACGACAGGTACGGCGAGGCGCGACATTGCCGAGATTTCCTGCAGGCGGGGCAGGCGAGCCAGCACGAAGTGCTCCGTCAGGGGTATGAGATCAGCATCGACCAAGATAGGCGCATGCGAGTCCGGCGGTCTGTTTACATCGCGCAGGTGGTGCTCCTCGCGTCCCGCGCAGCCACCTCCGGCGCGCAGCACGCGGGACATGAAATGCCGGGGACGACGCCTGACACGGCGACTTCCCCCCGCGCGCACGTCATGCTGCAGGCGATACCACTCGTGACGCGGGCCGCCCCGACTGCAGGCGGCGGTCCCGCTACGCAGGCACTTGTCTCGCAGCTCGTCGCCATGCTGCGCACCTCCTTTGGCGACGGACACGGGGCGCTCGCCGCGACGCTGGACGCCGAAGGCGTCACGATGCCGGACGGTGAGCTCAATACTGGTGCCTACGGAGAAGGATTCGTCGACCGCCGGCATCCGCACACGTATATCCATGAGCTGATGGCTACGGCCCGCGCGATGTCCGGACCGCTGGCGTGGTCGGCGACTGCAGGCCGCGGCTTCGCGCCGTTCGGCACGGACGATCCCATGATGCGCCCGATTGTGAAGTTCCCGATCAATCATCATCTCGCGCAGATTCTCGAGCGCGCGGCGGTGATCGGGGCGCTTCGCGCCGGGAAGGTCATCGTCGAGGGCGGTACGTTCGGCGGCGACGAGCCGACGTCACCATCGTCCCTGCCGCGCGCGACCCGCTTCGGTGATTCGTGGTCGGCGCGAATGATCGCCACGCTCGCGGCCGGCGTCGAGCTGCAGGCAAGCCACGCACGCGTCGCATCCCCTGAGGAGACGACCGGCATCGGCCTCGACCAGCGAAAACACAGCCTATCAGCCCGTGCGATTTCCGCGGACGGAGGCCGATACGTCCTCTTGGAATGGGCGAGGACCGTGGAGCGCGATGCTGTCCGGAATAGCGAGGTCCTTGGCTACGAGTCAACGCTCGCGGAGGGCGCCATGCGGCTTGGTGCGACTCGCCTGGCACTTCGCCTCGAACAATCCGATCGGCCGGAGGAGGATCGCCGCGTGGAAGCCTTTCGGACTCCCCGACCCGCCACCGATCTGAGCAACAATGGTCTCACCCGATGGACGGCGGTTACGCTGCACGTGGCCGCTCCAGCCCTCACGCGAGGCGGTTTTGCCGGAACCCCTTTCGTAGAAGGCGCGGTACTTTCGGCTCGCGCGAGGAATCCCCAGTCACTGTTCACACCGGCGCGCCTCTACGGCACTTCGCACTTCACTATGCTCACCGCCGGTTTCCGTTTGAGGCTTGGAGCGGCGCACGCGAGAATGGGACGCTACGGCGTCGCCGATCTCGGAGGCCCATCGATCGGAAGCATGTCCTCGGGTTCGGGAATGCACGAGCACTGAGGTCATCGTGCGCCGCCTACCGACACCATCTAACGTCTTCACCATGATCATGAATCTTCGCGTTGGGCCGTCCGTCGCACTTTGCGTTCTCGTTGCTGCCTGCTCGGGCGACCCCGCATCGCCGACGCCGGTAATGAAGGTCTCGCCCATCACCATGACCGTACTCGGCCGCGGTGACTTCAAGCCCCAGCGCTACTCCGCCGAGCTCTTCGTCCGGGGGAACACTGCCTATACGACCACGTGGCGCAACAACGACACCACGAGCGCGTTCTACATCTGGAACGTCGCCAACAACACGCCCGCGATCGTCGATTCCGTGATCGTCCCGGGGGCCCGCACCCTGGGGGACATCGCGGTGAGCGACGACGGCTCGCTGCTCATCGTGGCGACGGAATCGAGTGGGTCGCTCGCGGTCTACGGGCTCGCGGATCCCCGCAAGCCCGTTCTCCTGTCGCGCATGACGACGGGCGTCGCACTCGGCGTCCACACGGCCGAGGTCGCGCGTGTGAACGGCAAGCTGTACGGGTTTCTCTCGATCGATCCCGGCAGCGGCGTGGCGGCGCAGCTGGTCATTGTCGACCTCAGCGACCCGACCGCACCGCGGACCGTGCTGATGCGCACGATTGGTCGCCCCTTTGTGCACGACACGTTCGTGCGAGATGGCTTGCTCTATCTCGCGCTCTGGAACGACGGCGTCGCCATCTGGGACATCGGCGGAGGAGGCACGGGCGGTACCGTCGCCAACCCGGTCGAGTTGGGTCGTGTCGTCACGGCGAACGGCGAGGTGCACAACATCTGGTGGCTGAAAGATCCCGTCACGAACATCACGCGCTACGCCTTCATCGGCGAAGAGGGGCCGGGCTCCATTGGGGTATCGTCGGTCGGTGACATCCATGTGGTGGACGTCAGCACACCGTCGGCGCCGCGCGAGGTCGCGTTCTACACGGTGCCCGGAGCCGGCACGCACAACTTCTCGGTCGACGAGCAGAACGGCATTCTCTACGCCGCCTATTACAACGGCGGCGTGCGCGCTCTCGACGTTCGCGGCGACCTCGGCACCTGTACAGATGCGCAGAAGGGTGCGCCCGCCAGCCCCGTGCTGGCGGAGTGCGACCTGCGGAAGATGGGCCGCGAGCTCGGCATCGGGCTCCTCGATCGGGGGAACGCCGTGTATGTCTGGGGTGTCCAATACCTGAACGGCGCGGTCTATGCTTCCGACATGATCAATGGGCTGTGGAAGCTCGCTCCGGTCGCTCGGCCTTGATGCGGGCGGCATTCGCGAGCGCCGAAGTTCTGATACATTATTCGGGTCACGCGCACGCGTCACCCTGCTGTCCCCTTCCGAGGTCGTTCTAATGGTTCGCCCACGCACCGCGGCGGTCGCGTCGCTCCTGCTGCTCCCCATGGCCGCCGGAGGATTTCTTCTCCAGGGTGTGTCCACCCGGACGGCGCCCCGGCTGTTCGAGCAGGTGCTCTCCATTGTCGCGAATCGTTATGTGGATTCGCTGCAGAGCGCCGCGATCTTCGAGAAGGCGGCAACTGGCCTCGTGCACGAGCTGAACGATCCGTACAGTGAGTTGCTTCCGCCCAAGGAGAACGAAGTATTCAATCGCCAGGTGGGCGGGCGGTACGGCGGCGTGGGCATGCTGCTCGAGGCGCAGACTGCGCCGGGTGGAACCCGCATCGCCGTGGCGCGCGTGTTCCCGCACACACCCGCCGAGGAAGGCGGCGTGCTCGAGGGCGACCAGATCATCAAGGTGGATTCGCTTCCCATCACGGGCGGAACGAAGATCGACAGCGTATCAATTGCGCTTCGTGGCACTCCGGGTACCACGGTGAACGTGACGTATGCGCGTCCCGGTGTCACCGTGCCGATCAAGCTGTCGTTCAAGCGCGCCGTGATCCACGTGCCCGCCGTTCCCTACTCCATGATCGTCGGCGATCACATCGGGTATATCCCGCTGCAGACATTCAACGAGAATACCGCTGAGGAAGTGCAGGCGGCTGCGGCGAAGCTCGTGTCCGCGGGCGCCAAGGGCCTCGTCCTCGACATGCGCGACAACGGCGGCGGAATCGTTGAGCAGTCACTTGCCGTGAGCTCCCTCTTCCTCAAGGACAACCAGCCGATCGTGAACGTGCGTGGTCGCAACACGCCCGATGAAGTGGCCCGCGCGTCACGCGACCACCTGCCATCGCAACCGCCGCTCGTCATCCTCACGGATGGCAACACCGCCTCCGCCAGCGAGATCGTGGCGGGTGCACTCCAGGATCACGACCGCGCACTCGTCGTGGGCACGACCAGCTTCGGGAAGGGTCTCGTGCAGTCGGTGTTCCCGCTCGATGGCGGATACGCACTGAAGATCACCACCGGCAAGTGGTATACGCCGAGTGGACGCAGCATCCACCGCGATCGCAAGCTCGTCGACGGACGCCTCGTCGAGACGAAGCCTGACTCGCTCGAGACCCAAGCGGAGAAGAAGGCCAAGCCCGCGTACAAGTCCGACGCGGGGCGCATCATCTATGGCGGCGGCGGAATTACCCCCGACGTCATCGTGCCCGACGACACGCTGCCTTCGCTGGAACAGGAATATTTCCGGACGGTGGTAGCGCCGAAGGCGCAGGCGTGGTTCACAACGCTCAATCAGTACGCGTTCGAGCTGAAGGGCTCACCGAGGAACTTCATGGTCACCGCGGAATGGCGCGCGGAACTGCGTCGCCGGCTCACCGCCGCGGGGGTGACGACGGACCCAAAGCTGGAGCCGGTCGTGCCAAAGGTTCTCGATCGCGAGCTCGATCGCCGCGTTGCCCGCCTGGTGCTGGGCGACGCGGGCGAGAAGGAGCGCTACCTCGCCGAAGACCATCAGCTGACACGTGCGATTCAGCTTCTCACGAACGCGCGCTCGCAGGAAGCGCTGCTCGCTGCGGCACGGCCCACGACAACGGGCTCGACAAACATCCCGCAGAAGCACTAGGGCTGGTGGGCGCAGAGGCGAAGACGACACTCACGCTGGGCCGGCAGACATTTGCCGGCACAGCGCACCTCGCGACGAATGAGCTGCGGTTCCGAGGTGATCACAGTCTGCGCGTCTCACATTCCGGGTTGACGGACACGAAGGTCGTCCGCTTCTCGGATACGGATACCGCGGAGAAGCTCGTCATTCCGGTCGCCGCGCGTTGATTCCGCACACCATCGTCGTACCGCGCACCGCGCGTTACTGCACGCTTGGCCCAACGCATGGTTTTCCGCGCGAGATCTGGTTCGTCTGTCATGGGTATGGCCAGCTCGCCGCGCGCTTCATCGAAGCGTTTGCGCCCCTCGACGATGGAACGCGACTGATCGTCGCGCCCGAGGCGCTGTCGCGCTTCTATCTCGATCCCATTCCAGTGCGTCGCGAACAGCGGGAACCTCGCGTGGGCGCTACGTGGATGACGCGAGAGGATCGCCTCGTCGAAATCACGGACTACGTCAACTACCTCGAGCTGGTGGCAGCGGAGGTGCGGCAACACCTCAGCGGAGCATCGCCGAGGATCGTGGTGCTCGGTTTCTCACAGGGTGCGGCGACGGTGAGTCGCTGGCTGGTCGCGAGTGATCTTCGCGCCGATCACCTCGTGCTGTGGGGGGGAGGCATACCGCCGGAGCTCGAGCTTGCGTCCTGGGCGACGCTGCTGCGCGGTGCCTCGATCACGCTCGTCGCCGGCGATGCCGATACGATAGTGCCGCCGGCGGCGGTGGCGCGGGAAGCGGAGCGGTTGTCATCAGCGGGCGTGGCGTTCCATGTCCAGCGCTTCGGCGGCGGACACACGATCGATGCCGACGCGCTCACCAGCCTCGCCGCGAACCTTCAGCGCACCTGAGAATCAGTGGCGTCGGCCGTCGCGCAGACGTTCGATGTCGCGGCGGTCCTTCTTCGTGGGCCGGCCTTTCTCCTCGAAGACGAATGCTGCGGGCGCCATCCTGAGCTGCTCGGCGAGTTTCGCGCGAGCGGCCATACTTCCGGCGCGCTCCTCATACAGCGTCGCCGCAACGGAAGCCGGCCCTCGGCGCTCGCTCAGCGCCTTGACGTCCACGAGGTGCTCGTATGGCCCAAGGCGTATGCTGATTTCGTCGCCGGGCTGGATCAGCTTCGCCGGCTTCACGTGGTCGCCATTGACCGAAATCTTGCCGCCACCGATGGCATCAGCGGCGAGCGCCCGTGTCTTGAAGAAGCGCGCGGCCCAGAGCCACTTGTCGAGGCGGACTTTTTGGGGGGCGTCTGTCATGCGTTGAAAATAGCCCGCATCGGCGGCTCTGCCGCCTCGCTCTTCAGGTATCGGCCCGCATCGGCGGCCACGGCCGCCTCGCTCTTCAGCGAGAACGGCAGATCGCATTCGCCGCCTGAGGAGTGCTGCGCGAAGCGCAGTCGCGGGCTGAAGAGCGAGCGGAGCGAGCGGGCCTATGAAGCCACTTGATCCCGAAAGCCCACCGTGTATATTTCGACATCGAACATTGGGACAACGCACAATGCCGACACGCTACATAGGCGCTCCGAACGAAGTGCTCGCGCTCGATACAATCATCAAGCTGAGCCGAAGCTTGAACTCTGTTCAAGGACGGCTCACACCGAAGCTCCAGAAGGACTTCGGAATCACAGAGAGCCAGTTCGGGGTGATGGAGGCGCTCCTGCACCTTGGACCGCTATCGCAGGGTCAGATTTGTGAAAAGATCCTCCGGAGCGGCAGCAACGTCACGACCGTAGTCGACAATCTCGAGCGTGATGGCTTGGTCACCAGGGTGCGGGACGAAGACGATCGCAGAGTTCAGATCGTGGCGCTGACAGCGAAAGGACGGTCGCTGATCAATGAAGCTTTCCCGGCGCACGTGGCCCGGGTCACCGAAGTGATGAGCGCGCTAACCGCCGATGAGCAGCGGGAGCTTGGACGCATTTGTCGCAAACTCGGCGACGTGGGAACGGTTGCGCGGGTATGAAGGATTCCTTGGGATTTATATTTCGATATCGCAAAGTTTTCTAACGGAGAGTACATTCTGCGTACGAACGTGATTGACCAAGCGACGAATGCCGCGGGGACAGCGGCCAAGGCTGCGGAAAGGCGGCGTTCGATTCGTAAGTACGAATCA
Source organism: Gemmatimonadaceae bacterium (assembly GCA_046589725.1). GTDB lineage: Bacteria > Gemmatimonadota > Gemmatimonadetes > Gemmatimonadales > Gemmatimonadaceae > AG11. The sequence goes on along the minus strand of JBKJUW010000006.1, from coordinate 77,363 downwards.
ACTCCCATACCCAACGCAGATCTGCGGGAACTCCTTCGGCTTGCGGCGCGCGCGCCGTCGGCATTCAACGCACAGCCTTGGCGCTTCGTCGTCGTCACGGACGACGACCTGAAACGCAAACTCGCCGCGGCCGCCTACAACCAGCAGCAAGTCATCCACGCGCCGGCGACAATCGTGATGTACAGTGACATGGAGAGCGCGCTCGAGCGCATGCCCGAGTCCATGCATCCCGGCATGCCAGCAGAAAAGCGCGAGGCCGGCGTCGAAAGCTTCCGCGCCACGTTCGCCAAACAGAGCGTTGAAGAACGCGAAAGCTGGGGCCTGGGCCAGGCCAACATCGCCCTCGGTTACCTGCTGTTGCTCGCCGAGGCGGGAGGATATGCAACGTCCCCGATGTTGGGCTTCGAGCCGGAAAAGGTGAAGGCGCTACTTCGCCTTCCGGCGCACGTGCGCATTCCCGCTCTTGTCGCGATCGGATATCCTGCCGAAGAGGGATTCCATCCGCATCGGCTCGACATCGATACACTCGTCGATTTTCGCTGAAACGATCCTCGTCGCGAAGCCAGTCACCAACCACGAGCAGGATGAACACAGCGCTCGACCACCACGTCCATCGTTGGGAGCCCGGTACACGGTCTGGGACGCCCACGCTCCTCCTGCTGCACGGAACTGGCGGCGACGAGAATGACCTGTTGTCGCTTGGGAGGACGCTGTCACCGGGATCGGCGCTCCTGAGCCCCCGCGGCAATGTGCTCGAGCACGGCGCTCCGCGGTTCTTTCGTCGACTTGCCGAGGGCGTGTTCGATATCGAGGATCTGCATCGCCGCACGACCGAGCTCGCCGACTTCATCGTCGCCGCGTCAACGGCGTACGGCTTCCCGTTGTCGTCCCTGCACGCCCTCGGGTACTCAAACGGCGCGAACATCGCTGCCAGCGTTCTCCTCTCGCGCCCCGAGACGCTCGCCGGCGGCGTCCTTTACCGCGCCATGGTTCCATTCGAACCACTCGGCCCAGTCAACGTGTCGGGCAAGCGAGTGCTGATCAGTGCTGGCCAGTTCGACACGATGATTCCGCCTTCCGGCAGCGAGCGGCTCGCGAGCATGCTGCGCGACGCAGGAGCGGACGTCCAGCTCGCATGGCAGCCGGCCTCCCATGGCCTCACGCAGGGCGATGTCACGCTCGGGCAGGGATTTTTCCGGAAGTGAACGCGGAAATCGTCGTTTGCCTTGACCAGTATCCGACCCGGTTGACACGATGCGCTAGCGATGTAACTTACTGACCAGTCATTAACAAACTGATTGCTTCATGAGGGAACAACTCACCCTTGAGAAGACTTTTCATAACTGACCAGTAAGTCATCTAGATTTATGTCCGAAACCGCAACCGAACCACGCTGGCGCAGACTCCCGGAGGAGCGCCCAAAACAGATCCTCGACGCGGCGCTTGCTGTCTTCGCGGAGCATGGGCTCGCTGCGGCGCGGCTCGACGACATCGCGAAGCGCGCGGGTCTCTCGAAGGGCACCATCTACCTCTACTTCCCCAACAAGGAAGAGCTGTTTCGCGAGGTAGTGCGCACCACGGTCGTCGCGTATATCGCCCGCGCCGAAGCGGTGTTCGAGATGGAGCGGGACCCGGTGCAAGCGCTGTTGACATGGATGGATGGCTACTGGACCTGGGTGCGGTCACCTGTATTCCCTGCCATGCATCGGCTCATCGGCTCCGAGCTGAACAACTTTCCCGATCTGGCCGAATTCTACGCGACCGAGGTGATCGAGCGCGCGCAGCGCCTGGTGTGCGGAATCCTCGAGCGTGGAATGGACGCTGGCGTTTTTCGCCGGATGGACCCGCTCGTCGGCGCGCGGATGCTCAGCGCCCTCTTTGTCACGCACGCCATCTGGTTCCATCAGCGCCGGTGCTTCAAGAGCATCCAGAACGTTCCGGCGGACGTGCTGCTCGAGCAGATCCGCGACTTCTTCTTCAATGCCATGAGCCCGACTTCAACGGGAGTTTCCGCACGTGCCTGACCAGAACTACCATCCACTTCCCCGGCAAGTCACTGCCGGCGCCATTCTCACACTCGTGATCGCGCTGCTGGCGTTCGCGGCGCGCAGCGCATCGGCGCAGCAGCCCGCTGCCGACAGTGCGATCCGCCTCACGCTCGGCGATGCCGTACGCCTCGCGGCGCGCCAGAACGCCGCGGTGGAGGGCGCGCTGGCGCGAGTCGACGCGGCGAAGGCGCGTGTCACCGAACGTCGCGCGGATCTCCTGCCGAACGTCTCCGCTGGCGTATCTGAGCGTGGCGCGACGACCAACAGCGCCACGTTTCCAATAGAGTTTCCAACCGCGCCAGGACAGAAGCCCTTGTTTGACCCGAACGGCTCGATCCTCGGCCCGGTGAACACCTTCGACGCACGCGCCCGCGTCTCTCAGTCGCTGTATGATCCCGCCGCGCGCACGCGCGTGCAGACCGCGCGCACCGGCGTGGCGGCGGCGAACGCAGACGTCGCGAGTCTCGCCGACCAGGCATCGGCCGCCGCAGCCAATGCGTACCTCCTGGTGTTGCGCGCGGACGCCGTATTTACCGCGCGGCTCGCGGACTCCACGCTGGCCTCCGAGCTCCTTGGCATCGCGCAGGACCAGTTGAAGGCGGGCACGGGCATCATCCTGGACGTGACGCGCGCGCGGTCACAGCTCACTGGTGCGCGCACGCAGTTGATCGTTGCGCGCAACGAGCGCGATCGCACGCGGGTGGACCTCGCTCGCTCGCTGGGATTGCCACTCGTTCGACTCGAACTGGCCGACGCGCTCGCGTCGCTACCCGCGCCCACGAACGCCGGATCGGGTACGACGCTCGATTCCTCGATCCGCAGCCGAAAGGACGTGCAGGCGCTCGACCTCCAGGTGCGTGCCGCGCGCGAACAAGCGGAGGCTATTCGCGCCGAGCGACTGCCCACCATAGGGGTGTTCGCCGACGAGGGACTGAGCCAGCGCAATGGCCGCAGTTTCCTGCCGACGTACGATTGGGGCATCCAGCTCTCACTACCGCTCTTCGACGGCTTCCGCCGCGAAGCGCGCGTGACCGAGCAGGTGTCCGCGGCGCGGGGTCTCGAGATCCGGGCACGTGATCTTCGCGCGCAGGTGGAAGCCGACGTCCGCTCAGCCACGCTGAACCTTCGGTCATCCGCTGAAGCGGTGAGTGCCGCCCGCGAGCGCCAGGCGCTCGCGGAACAGGAGGTGGCGCAGGCGCGTGAGCGGTTTCAAGCGGGCGTCGCGGGAAATGCAGACGTCATCACGGCCTCGATCACGCTGAACACGGCACGCACCCAGCTCGTGGACGCCCTTACCTCGTATCAGGCCTCGCGCGTGGCACTCGCGAGGGCGCAAGGATCCATTGCCACAATCGACTGACAGACCTTCGCACGCTTCTCTTCCGCTTACTCGCACGATCGATCCGACCATGGCTACCGCAACCCACCCGCAGGACACCACAGCACGCCCATCACTCGCCGCCGCGCCCGATCCGGCGCCGAGCAACCGTGGGCGCATCGTTCTCGTGATCGTCGCTATCGTGGCGCTCCTCGGCATCACCTGGGGAGTGAAGCAATGGCTCTATGGCCGCACGCACGAATCGACCGACAATGCGCAAGTCGACGGACACCTCGTACCCGTCCTCGCGAAGGTGAGCGGGTACGTGACGGCGGTGAACGTCGCCGAGAACAATGCGGTGCGCAGCGATTCGACGCTCGTGCGCATCGATGAGCGCGAGTATGCGGTGAAGCTTGCTCAGGCCGATGCCGATCTGGCGGCGGCCCGTGCATCGGCGGGTGGAAGCGGCGTGGAAGGTCAGGCGCAGGCCATGGTGCAGAACGCCACCAGCCAGCGCGCGGCGCTCGACGCGAACATCAATGCGGCACGGGCGAACGCGACCAAGGCCGAATCAGACCTCGCCCGCATGCGGGAGCTCGTCGCGAAGCAGATCGTTTCGCGCCAGCAGCTCGACGCGGCGCAGGCGGCCGCTGATGCGGCGCGCGCCCAGCTCGCGTCTGCGCAGCGCTCGGCGGGTGCTGCCGGCGCGGGTGTCGTGAATGCGCAGGCGGGTGTGCGGCTCGCCCAAGCCCGGCTCGCGGGCGCCCAGGCGTCGCGTGACAATGCGCAGCTTCAGCTCTCGTACGCGCGGGTGACGTCGCCGGTGTCTGGGATCGTTTCACGCAAGCAGGTCGAGGTGGGCCAGCTGGTGCAAGCGGGACAGCCGCTGCTCACGGTCGTGTCGGATACGGGCGTGTGGATCACGGCGAACTTCAAGGAAACACAGCTCTCCGATCTCAAGGTTGGTCAGCCGGCGGAGCTCGAGGTCGATGCGTATGGCGGTTGCCAGGCCAAGGGCGTCGTCGAAAGTCTCAGCGCCGCGACGGGAGCGAAGTTCGCCCTGCTGCCGCCGGACAACGCGACGGGCAATTTCACGAAGGTCGTCCAGCGCATTCCGGCACGGATCCGGATCACGGAGGGCTGCGGCAAGGAACACCCGCTACGGCCGGGCATGTCGGTCTTCGCTCACGTCAGCACGAAGTAGTCTACGTCCACGCACGGAAGATCATGAACAGGAAAGCAGTGCTGGTATGCGGCGCGGTGGGAGGCAAGCGTGGCTGACGGCGCGATCATCACCGCCGGCGGCCGGGGCACGGCGCGCACGTACGTGCCGTCGACGACCGCGAAGGCGGACGACCAATACAAGTACAAGTACCTCATCGCCATCGCCGTGACGCTGGCGGCGGTGCTCGAGCTGATCGATACGTCGATCGTGAACGTCGCCATTCCGCACATGATGGGGAATCTCGGCGCTACGCTCGATGAGATTTCGTGGGTCTCGACCGGCTACATCATCGCGAACGTCATCGTCATCCCGATGTCGAGCTGGCTGTCCGGCTACTTCGGGCGGAAGCGCTACCTCACGGGCTCGATCCTGCTGTTCGTGGCGGCGTCGTTCTTCTGCGGAGCCGCGGGATCGCTCGGTGGTCTCATCTTCTGGCGCGTGATACAGGGGCTCGGCGGCGGCGCACTGCTGTCGACAGCACAGACCACCCTCTTCGAGGCATTCCCGCCGAAGGAAGTCGGCATCGGCCAGGCGATGTTTGGCGTCGGCGTGATGGTCGGACCCACGATTGGCCCCACGCTCGGCGGGTACATCGTCGACAACCTGAGCTGGCCATGGATCTTCTACATCAACATACCGCTCGGAATTTTTGCAGCGTTCATGGTGTACAGCTACGTTGTCGATTCGGCGCACCAGACGAAGGCGCGCACGATCGACGGCAGTGGAATCCTGCTGCTGGCGCTGTGTGTCGGGGCGCTGCAGTGGATGCTCGAGCGCGGCGAGCGGATGGACTGGTTCGACTCGCGCTTCGTGACGGTGCTGGCACTGACGGCGGTGATCTCGTTCGTCGCGCTCATCATTCGTGAGCTGGCGATCAAGGAGCCGATCATCGACTTGCGCGTGCTCAAGAATCGCCAGCTCGCGGCTGGGGTCGCCATGGGCGCCTTCCTTGGGTTCGCGCTCTACGGATCTGTGTTCGTGCTGCCTGTCTTCCTGCAGGGACTGCATGGCATGACGGCGAACCAGACAGGCATGATCATCCTGCCGGGCGCGCTGGCGTCGGCGTTCACGATGGCGTTCGTCGGCCGGAACTCGGCGCGTCTCGACGCGCGGGTCACTGTGCCGATTGGTGCGAGCTGCTTCATGTTCTCGATGTGGAGCCTTTCGCGACTCACGTTCGACAGCGGCGCGCATGAGTTGTTCTGGCCACTCGTCGCGCGCGGCGTGGGACTCGGGCTCATCTTCGTTCCGCTCACGGGGGCGACAATGGCGGAGCTGAAGCCGCAGCAGCTGGCGCAGGGGACCGGAATGTTCAATTTGACGCGCCAGCTTGGCGGCTCGCTGGGCATTGCCATCAGCGCAACGCTGCTGTCGCGCTTCACGGCGCAGTCCCGCGCGCTCCTGGCAGAGCATGTGGTGGTGGGCGATCCGCTGACGACGTCGCGCGTGGAGGGGCTGACGCGCGCGTTGATCACCAAGGGCGCGGATGTCATCTCCGCGAAGCAGCAGGCGCTCCTGATCCTGGATCGTCAGCTCCAGGGACAGGCAAGCGTGCTGGCGTTCTCGAAGCTGTACCTGCTGAGCGGCATGGCGCTGATGGCGTCGCTGCCGCTGCTGTTGTTGTTCAGGTCAGGTAAGTCGCGCGGGCACGGGCCGGCAGCGCACTAGTCAACTCAAGAAAGAGCGTTGCGATCGTACCAGGAACTTCGTACCGACGTACCATGACCGGGCGCAGGTAATTTGTATGCCATTCTTCGTACCAGCGTACGACGTACCAAGTACGCCCGTAACGATTACTACGAGTCTGATGAGTACACCTCGACTTCGGCGCTGCCGTCCCGGCCGTACTTCACGTACATGAGCCATGGACGGCAGCAGACCTGGCAATCCTCGACGTACTCCTGGTCATTCCCACCACCCGGGTCGAGCGCCACTTCATTCGCTTCTCCGCAGCTTGGGCAATAGACGACGGCTTCCGTTTCGGCGGTGCCGTCGCCGAGCGGGAATTCCGCCTCCATTTCTTCTTCTGACCAGTCTTCGTGTTCGCGATCGTTCATGGCGTCCAAATTAGCGCTGAGACCGCACGCGGCGAGGGTTGTCCCTTAAAACTGAAACAGCAGCGTCCCAACACGTGGACACTGTTTCGAATGCAGAAAACATAAGCTGATGGCGTTGAAGGAGTTGGGCGTGTTGTGTGACGCGGCGCACGCGATGCCACGAGTGGTCTCCGAACACTGAACTCCAGGAGCCCACCATGCGTCTTCGTCATTGGTTTTCCGATCGGGCACGACTCACCGCGAGCGCGCTGTTCCTCGTCTCGACCGGTGCGTGCTACGGCAAGCATGTCACACGCATTGAGCCGAGCGCCGTCACTGACCTGTCGGGCCGGTGGAACGACACCGATTCGCGCCTCGTGGCCAAGCAGCTTATTGAGCAGACGCTCGCCGCCGGATGGGCCAAGCGATACACCGACCTGCATGGCGGTGAAGCGCCGACCGTCATTGTCGGCACCTTCGCGAATCGTTCGATGGAGCACATCGCCGTCGGCACGTTCGTGAAGGACATCGAGAGCGCGCTGATCACCACCGGCGCGGCACGCGTCGTTGCCTCGTCCGGCGAACGTCAGGAGGTGCGCGCCGAGCGGAAGGATCAGCAGCAAAATGCTCGAGCGGATTCGCGGGCCCGGTTGGGCCAGGAGCAGGGCGCGCGCTACGCGCTCACCGGCGAGGTCCAGTCCATCGAGGACGTTGACGGCCGCGAGCGCGTGGTGTTCTACCAGGTCGATGCGTCGCTCGTGGACCTCGAGACGAACACGAAGGTCTGGGTGGGCCAGCACAAGATCAAGAAGTATGTCGAGCGCGCCCGCTTCGGGCTCTGACCCACACCTCGGAGAACCGCAAATGTCCACCTATGGATTTCCCCAGCTTGCGCCCACCGTGTTCATCACGGCGCTGATGGCGGCGTCGTGCGCCAATCCGAAGCGCATCGACGAAGGCCCCATGACCCTGATGCGCAATGGCGATCGCGTTGCCGCGCCAACGCGGACGATGGATGCCGCGACCACGCAGTCACTCGAGGCGCAGATCGCGGGTCGTAACAGCCGCGACTCGCTGAGCGCTGTCGCGTTCGCGGGTTGCGCGCCAACCATCTGCGCGGCACTCGGCCGCGGTGAAGTCGCCCTCGGCATGACGCCGGCGCAGTTGTTCGCGGCGTCGCGCACCACCGACATTGCGTGGACCATGCGTGGCGGCTCGGGCGTGACGGTGCTTACGCCGCGTGACGTCGATGCATCACCCCGCGATGCGGTGGGTCCGCTTGCCCTCGTGCAGTTCGCGGGAGGTACCGTGGCCAGTATCACCTACCGCGAGCCGCAGGGGCTCCGCACGGTGACGGCCTTGTCGGACGCGAACGACGCGAATCGCGTTCGCGCGGTGGCACTGGTCAAGGAAGGCGATGCGCTCGCCGCTGCGGGCGACTTCACCGCCGCGCTCGACCGCTACGACCGCGCGAGTGTCGTGAATCGCGCCGACGTCGAGCTGCAGTACAAGATGGCGACGGCACTGGACAAGCTGCTGCGGCCGGTCGAGGCGGAGCTGCGCTACAGGATGTTCCTGAACCAGCTGGAGATCCAGCGCATCGATGCCTGGGGCAATGCCAACGCGAAGCTCGCCGACGCGATTGCACGGGCTCGAGAGAGAATCATCGTGCTCGAAAAGAAGTAGACTCTCTCCAACGGATCAATGCGCTCTCCCACGCAGGGGCGACTGATGCGGAACGCGACGGGCCGTGTGGCGATGATGGTCACGCTGCTGGTCGTCTCCGGGTGCTCGATGCTCCGATCCACCATTGGCGCGTATGAAACCGGCCCGGACGGAATCGCCCGTCCGCAGCAGCAGCTGCGTGAGGCGCTCGCTCGCGCCGACTTCGTGGCGGCGCTTGGCTGGCATGAGGACGACGAGCTCCTGCGCGCGCTCGGGATCGGTGCCAGCAGTTACTACGCGGCGCAGTTTGCGCGCAGCGTCTCCGTGCTCGATTCGGCGGCCCTGCTCGCGGATGACCGGATCACGAACAGCGTGAGCGCCAATGCGATCGCCTTGGTGAGCAACGACATGGCGCGTCCGTACCAGGCGAGACGTACGGAACGGCTCTTCATTCCGTACTACACGATGCTTGCCTACGCGCGGCTCGCGCAGTGGGACGATGCAGCCGTCGAGGCGCGGAGGCTGAGCGGGCTGCTCGCCCAGTATGCGGGCGACCGCAATGACTCCGAGCGGGGGACGCACGCAACCCTGCACTATCTCACGGGCGTCGTATTCGAGCGCGCCGGCGAGAAGGGCGAGGCGCAGGTGGCGTACCGCCTGGCGCGTGCGCTCCTGCCAGAGCAGGTCGACAGCGCACGAAGTGGTGTTGGCAAGGGCGACGGCGAGATCCTCGTTGTGCTCGAACGTGGCTTTGTCGCCCATCGGGCAACGGAAACGATCAGCCTGTTTCTCGGCGAGTCGGATCGCGATGCGCTCGAACACCACGATGGTGACGAGAGTGCCGGGATGGTCAGGCGCGTGACCGACAAGCTGTCACAGAAGAACAATGCGGAGCGCGCGCCGATCGTCAGCGATAAGGCACGAGATCCGCGTCGGGAACACGAGCATCACGATGACGACGACGGGTATTGGCTGCGTGTGTCCTTCCCGTCCATGCGCCGCGCTCCCCGATTCACCGGTGAGCCGACCGTGATCGTCGATGGAGAGCGGACGCCGGCCGCGCGTGTCGGCACCGTGCTCGACGACGCCGTGAGTGCCGACGAGGGCCGCGAGCGAACGGCGCTGCTGGCACGGGCGGTGGCGCGCGCCGTTGCGAAGTACGCGGTGACGAAGGCCGTGAAGGACAAAAGGGGAGATGTCGCCGGGTCGATCGTGAACATCGGGGCCGCACTGATGGAGCGGGCGGACATCCGCTCGTGGCACGTCCTGCCGCAGACGGTGACGCTGTTGCGGGTGCGCGTGCCGGCCGGCCAACGTGTGGTGCATGTCAACGTCGACGACGGGATGGAAGGCGTTGACCTTGGTGAAATCCTCGTGCGTCCCGGGCAACTGACAATCGTATCGGCGCGGGTGTGGCGTGAAACGGCGCGGGCGAGCCATTTGGCGGTGAACAGGTAGCGAGGATTTGCCTCACCACTCCAATGCTCGCCTTTTCGCGGTGCTCAAATGCTCGCCAGCACCAGGACCACGCAGTGAGCAGTGAGGAAGAGCGACGGGGAAACGGTGCGAAGGCGGCAAACGGGGATGGCGAGGGATGCGGGCGCACGATCGCCGTGTCAGATTGTGTGACCTTCGCTGACACTCCCCCACGTCTTCACCATCCAGGGTAAGGGTGCCGGCATCAGCATACTGCTCCTGGCGTTTGGCGTGACCTCGGTGCGCAAGGTGGCGCAGGGGTCGAGTACGGTCGCGATGATAACGTCAGTCGGCATGCTCGGCGCGATGACGAAGGGCATGACCTTGCCTTTCTCGGTACGTCAATCGCCGCAGGCTCGCTCGTCGGTTCCTGGATGAACGATGCTGGCTTCTGGGTCTTCAGCAAGATCGGCGGCGTGACCGAAGTGGAATCACTCCGTTCGTGGACGCCACTGCTCATGGTCGTCGGCTGTACGTCGCTCGTGACGACGCTGCTCTTCGCCACCTTGCTGCCGCTACGGTGATCTGAACTGGTATGGGCATGGGTCGCCCAAAGAGAGCGGCAACGGCATCTGCGTCCGCCGTTTCGCCCTTCCTCCCTTCCGCCCGTCGCCGTTTGCCGGCTGCCGCAAAAGCGCTACTGAACTGGATCTCGCGTCAGCGCGCCATCGAACAACCGCCAGATGCCGCGCGCATTCGCGTCGCGCAACTCTTCGGGGAGCGATTCGTCCGGAAAGTCCTGATAGCACAACGGCCGCACGAACCGGGCAATGGCCGCGCTCCCCACGGAGGTCGAGCGCGAGTCCGTCGACGCGGGGTAGGGGCCACCGTGCTGCATCGCGTGGCCGACCTCGACCCCAGTCGGGTACCCATTGAACAGCAGGCGTCCGACCTTGCGCTGCAGAATCGCCACGAGGCGGTGATGCTCGCGCAGCTCCGCCGCCGTGCCATGAATGGTGGCGGTGAGCTGACCCTCGAGCGACTCTGCGACACGTTCCAGCTCCGCGATGTCTCCGGCGCCAACGACCACGGATACCGGCCCGAACATCTCCTCGCGTAGCTCGTGCTGCTCCATGAACCGAACAGCGTCGACGCGCAGCAGGACTGCCGTCGCGCGATGCGCATCCTCCGTTGAAGCACGCGCTGATACGGACGCACCGAGGCGCTCGGCGCGTGTCAGGGCATCGCCATAGCTCGACGACAGCTGCGGATAGAGCATCACACTCGCGTCAGTGGCGGCGATGCGCTCCGCGAGCGTCGACTCGAGTGCGTCGAATGACGCGTCCCGCACACCGGCGATGACTCCCGGATTGGTGCAGAATTGCCCGGTGCCCAGCGTAATCGACGCGGCGAGACCCTGCGCAATCGCCGTCCCACGTTCCTTCACCGCCGACGGCAGCAGGAAGACCGGATTCACGCTACCCATCTCGGCGTAAACGGGAATCGGGGTCGGACGAGCAGCGGCGGCATCGAACAGCGCGCGCCCACCGCGGAGCGAGCCGGTGAAACCCACGGCCGTGATGCCCGGGTGCCGCACCATCGCGAGGCCGACCTCGTGAGACCATCCGTTCAGCAGCGAGAACACGCCGCGATCAATCCCGCAGCTGAGGGCAGCGCGATCGATTGCATGGGCGGCAAGCTCCGATGTGCCCGGATGTGCCGGATGACCCTTGCACACTACCGTGCATCCGGACGCAAGCGCGGACGCGGTGTCGCCCCCCGGCACCGAGAAGGCAAACGGAAAGTTGCTGGCGCCAAAAACGGCCACCGGGCCGAGCGGCACGAGCATGCGGCGCAGGTCAGGCCGGGGAAGGGGCGTGCGCGCGGGGTCGCCACGGTCGATGCGTGCATCCACCCATGAGCCCTCCTCGAGGAGCGACGCGAAGAGGCGAAGCTGCCCGACCGTTCGCCCGCGCTCGCCCTCGAGGCGCGGAAGGGGAAGGGCGGTCTCGAGGTGCGCGCGGTCGATGAGCTCAGCGCCGAGCGCGATCAGCTCGTCCGCGATCGCGCGGAGGAATGCAGCGCGTGTCGATGGGGGCGTCTGTGAATAGCTCTCGAATGCACGCACCGAAAGCACGACCGCACGATCGACCTCAGCACTCGTCGCTTCCGTGAACGATGGCTCGATCTCGAGGTGGGTTCGTGGATCCACCGCAAGGAAGTGAATGCCACCCTCCGCCGACAAGTGACCACCGATCAGGTTCTCTCCGTTGATCCTCACGTCAGCTCCGTGTGCGTTGCGCTTACCGACTGGCGAGACAGCCCTCGGTCCGCCAAGGTTGTAGCATGACCCGAACACCCGTTGTGCCCCCGCTCGAATCCGTCCTTGGCTCCGCGCAATTCGTGGTCGCGGATCGCCTTGCTGGCGAAGGTCCGCCTGGCGCACTGCCACTCACGCCGGAGATGCTGCGCAACCGGCCGAGTGGCGACTTGTTCGGGTTGACGCAGAACGTTGGTATGGGGTGGGGCGCCGCACAACTGCAAGGCCCCGAATACCTGATCGTGAGCACGCTCGGCGGACTTCGGGCCGACGACGGCCATCCGATCGCGCTCGGATATCACACCGGCCATTGGGAGATCGGACTGCTGGTGCGGGAAGCGGCGGAAACACTGCGAGCCGGCGGAGCGATTCCGTTCGCAGCCTACTGCAGCGACCCGTGTGACGGTCGCACCCAGGGCACGACGGGCATGTTCGACAGCCTTGCGTACAGAAATGACGCGGCAATTGTGATGCGACGCCAGATCCGTTCGCTGCCGACTGCGGCCGGCGTGATGGGCATCGCCACGTGTGACAAGGGACTTCCGGCAACCATGCTCGCGCTGGCGGGAGTGAAGCATCTCCCGGGCGTGATCGTACCGGGCGGCGTGACACTTCCGGCACGCGATGCCGAGGACGCTGGACAGGTGCAGAGCCTCGGCGCGCGGTTCTCGCAGGATCTCGTCTCGCTCGACTATGCGGCGGAAATGGGTTGCCGGGCGTGCGGCTCCGCTGGCGGCGGATGTCAGTTCCTGGGGACGGCCGCGACATCGCAGGTCGTCGCGGAGGCGCTGGGGCTCGCCCTCCCACACAGCGCGCTCGCACCGTCCGGAGAGCCGTCGTGGTATGAGCTCGGTCGCCGGTCGGCGACGGCGCTCATGCGGTTGCGTGCGCTGAAGGTGTCGATCGCGACAATCCTGACGGAGCACGCGATCGAGAACGCGATGCTCGTGCACGCCGCGTTTGGCGGCTCGACGAATCTCCTCCTGCACATCCCCGCCATTGCGCACGCCGCCGGGTTGCGGCGGCCGACGGTGTCGGATTGGAGTCGGGTGAACCGGTCCACGCCGCGCCTCGTGGATGCGTTGCCGAATGGACCGCGCGGTCACCCAACGGTGCAGGTGTTCATGGCGGGCGGCGTGCCGGAGGTGATGCTGCATCTGCGTCGCATGGGCCTGCTGCACGGCGACGTCATGACTGCGACGGGCGATACGCTCGATACGACGCTCGACTGGTGGGAGGGCAGTGACCGCCGTCGCGAGGCGCGCGGTCGGCTCGCATCGGCCGCCGCCGTTTCGCCAGACAACGTGATCATGTCGCCCGACGCAGCGCGGAAGGCAGGTCTCACCAGCACCGTGGTCTTTCCACTGGGCAACATTGCGCCGGAAGGATCGGTGATCAAGGCGACCGCGATGGATGCGTCCGTCGTTGGCGATGGCAATGTCTATCGTCACGTTGGGCCGGCCCGCGTATTTGCGGATGAGCGGGACGCAATCAGCGCGGTGAAAGGCAATGGGGATCGCCCCATCAAGCCGGGAGACGTCATCGTGCTCATCGGAAATGGTCCTTCCGGCACGGGTATGCAGGAGACGGCGCAGATCACGATCGCGCTCAAGTACCTCCCCTGGGGAAAGCACGTCGCGCTGTTGACGGATGGACGCTTCTCCGGCTTTTCGAGCGGCGCATGCGTGGGACATATCGGACCCGAGGCGCTGCAGGGCGGACCGATTGGGCGGCTGCGCGACGACGACCTCATTGAAATCGTGATCGATCGTGAGGGCCTGGCCGGCTCGATCAACGTGGTGGGCGTCGATGGGGAGCGGCGTTCGCCCGAGGAGTGCGACCGGTTGCTCACCGACCGCACGCGGCATCCCGCGCTCGCACCAAATGCCGCATTGCCCGACGACACCCGACTTTGGGCGGCGTTGCAGCGGGTAAGCGGCGGGACGTGGGGCGGGTGTGTGTACGACGTCGATCAAATCATCCGCGCACTGGAGGCGCCATGACAAGCGTCAAGCTGTACCGCACGGCGGAATCGGTGATCGCTGACGTCGACGGTACGCTCCGCGCGCTCGACGAAGATTGGGATTCGCTGATCGCGCGCCGCGATCTGCTCGCGTGGCTCCGAACAGTTGCGTCGACACTCCCGACGGCGAACATGCCCGAGCTGCGCGCCCCGGTTCAATCGCAGGAAGTCTGGGCGGCCGGCGTCACGTACTTTCGCAGTCGCGCGGCTCGCATCGAGGAATCGCAGGATGCGGGCGGTGGCACCTTCTACGATCGGGTCTACACCGCACAGCGCCCCGAACTGTTTTTCAAGGCAGCCCCATGGCGGGTGCGCGGACCTGGTGCTCTGATCCGCGTGCGCCGGGACGCAACGTGGAGCGTACCGGAGCCCGAGCTCGCGCTCTACGTCAATCCGTGGGGCGGTATCATCGGGTACACGATCGGAAACGACGTGAGCTCGCGCGACATCGAGGGTGAGAATCCGCTCTACCTCCCTCAGGCGAAGACGTACGACGGTTCGTGCGCACTCGGCCCTGCGCTACTCCTTACCGATACGCCGCTCTCGTCTGAAACGAGCATCGGGCTCACGATCGCGCGCGGGGCAACGAACGCATTCGAGGGTGCGACGACGCTCGCGCAGATGCGCCGCACGCCGGAGGAGCTCGTTCGCTACCTCTTCCGCGAACTGAGTTTTCCGAACGGCTGCGTGCTTCTCACCGGCACCGGTGTCATTCCGCCCGATTCCTTCACGCTCCAATCGGGCGACGTCGTATCGATAACCATCCCTCCAATCGGGACGCTCGTCAACACGGTGGAATAGGACAAACGGTCTACGAGTCAGCCGGCGACTCCCACCGGCGCGATTGCACTGAGCGAAACAGCGCATCGATCACCGCCATGTTTCCGATCGCGTCTTCGAGCGTGGTCGGCACGTGACCGACTCCACGAATGGCCTCTGAAAAACGCTCGGCCTGCAACCGGTATTGATCGACGGGTGGGAACACGATCTCCTCGGCATTCTCGCCCGCGAACTCGCTGCCGTCGTCAATGAAGATGCGAGTGGCGCGCGTGTAAGGCGGGGAATACGGAACCTCCACCTCGATACGGCCCTCGGTGCCATAGATCTGCATGCGCTGATAGTCCACGAGCTGGCTGCCGCACGTGAACGTAGCGTGCCCCGACGGGAATCGAAGTAGTCCTGACCCGACGCGGTCGACGTTGAATTCCGGATCATACTCCAGCACGCCGGTGACCTCGAGCGGTTCCTCGCCGAAGAGCCACCGCGAGAGCGTGATGGGATAGCAGCCGACGTCCATCAATGCGCCACCACCCCACTCAGGTCGGCTGCGCACATCCGAGGGATCGCGCTTGAAATAGCTGAAGTGGCCCGCAATTGCCTTCAGTTCGCCGATGCGCCCCTCCGCGATCAGCTCCCGCACCGCCGCCCACTGCGGATGCGCACGCACCATGAAGGCCTCGCCGATCTGCACTCCCGTGCGCCGGCGCACCTCGAGTAGCTGCCGCGCCTCGGCCGCCGAGAGGGCAAGCGGTTTCTCGCAGAGCACGTGCTTTCCCGCCTCTGCCGCGAGGATGGACCATGGCACGTGAAGATGATTCGGCAGCGGATTGTAGATCGCGTCGACGTCAGGATCGGCGATGAGCTCTTCGTACGAGCCGTACGAGTGCGGCACGCCGAGTCGGTCCGCCGCTGCCCGCGCTTTGGCGTGATCGCGCGAAGCGATTGCGACGACCGGGGTCAGCGCACTTCGCTGCATGGCGGGAATGACCTTCGTGACCGCGATGTGCGCCGCGCCCAGGACTCCCCATCGCACCGGCGCGATGGGCACGTCGGCCGACGCTTCAGCTGTTCTCTTCATTCACGAAGTGTGGATGTCGGCGCTGCCCTCGAACAGTCCCCAACAGCTTTCAGGCTGAGGTTTTCACCCGCCCTGCCGACACTCACGGCACGGCGGCGAGGAATTTCAACGTTGCACGTCGGCGCGCCGTAGTACGCTCAATGTTGAACTGGACGCCAGTCGTGCTCAAAGACGTGCCGCCGCCAAAGGGCCCCTACAGCCCCGCCGTGCGCGCCGGGGGTTTTGTCTTCGTCAGCGGCCAGACGCCGCGCGACGCTGCCACGGGCGCGCTGGTCGGTACCGATATCGCAACCCAAACGCGACAGACGCTGTCCAATGTGCAGCGAATTCTTGCTGCGGCCGGCGCATCGCTGCAGGACGTCGTGAGCGTCACCATCTATCTCGCCGACGTGGATGACTGGGCGGCGATGAACGCCGTTTACACCGAGTTCTTCACGAGCCCGTTTCCAAGTCGTACCGCCGTCGGCTGCAGCCTTCGGGACATACTCGTGGAAATCAGCGTCGTCGCCTGTACGGATCCTTGACGCAAGGCAGAAGGGCGTTCGTCGCAAAGGTCTTCCAACGACTGACCGGGGCGCCGTGTAACACTGGGTAGCGACGGCGAGTACCTGGGCGCTGGTGGGGCGCACTTGTACGAACCGAAGCGACCGCAAATGGGTCGGCAGCTTGCTGCCGGCCCATTTGTGTCCCTGCGGTGTACCTCCGGATCCGTCTGGCACGAACCCTGACTGCTTATCCGGCATGAGAAAGAGCAGAGCATTCGTCGCGGCCTGCACCGCGATCTGGAGCATGGCCTGTGGCAGCGGCTCCGCCGGTCAACTCGAGCAGAAGAGCTCCGGCGAGGTAGATCTCGCGGGAGAGCGCCAGCGACTATCGCTGCAAGGTGATCCACTGGCTGTGCGTGCAGACTCCCTCGTGCGCGCGGGACGACCGTGGCGGGCCACCGCGCTTCTCGCGCCGAGATTGACCGCCCCTCAGGGTGCTGCGCCGGAAGTTCGGCTTGCGGGCGCTCGTGCGGCAGCGGCCTGGGAAGGATGGACTGAGGTCGATCGCCTGTTGCGCGGCGCACCGTGGCTGGACGGACAGTACGGAGGCGAAGGCCGCGAGCTCCTGGCGCGAAGCGAGCTCGAACGCGGACAGGATGCACGCGTGGACGCCGCTTTGGCACTCACCAATGCCAGGGACGACGAGAGTCGCGTCACGCGCCACGTGCTGCTCGCGCGTGCCCATGATCGCGCGAATGCCCGGGACAGCGCAGCGACTCACTACGAATTTGCCGTCGCGCGACTCCCTCGCGTGTCCGACTGGCTGCGGCTTCGCTCGGCCGGCGTCACCGATGACAGCACGGCGCGCGCCTCGATCCTCGCTCGCGTCACCAACCCGGCAGCGCGCGCGCGTGTCGCATCCACCGACGCGCAGGCCCGCGAGCGGCTCGGCGACTTCGCCGGTGCGGCCCGCAGCTTTCGCAGGGCAGGCTCCGAGGTCGCGTCGCTTCGCGTCGCGTCGCTCGCCGCGCGAGACGCCTCGGCGAAGGCTGCCGTTGTGCAGCGTGTCCTGGCCTATCTCAAGTCAGCGCCAGCCGCAGCAGAAGCCAGGCAGGCGATCGACGTGCTCGACAAGCTCGGCCCGTTCACGCCGGATCAGGAATTGATCGTTGCGCGCGCCGTCGCGACCAGCGTGCCGGCGCGAGCAGCCGTCGGGTTCGCGCGCGCGGTGGCCTCCGCGCCACTCGCGCCGTCGGATCGGATGTCGTATGCGGAATCACTCTCCCGATCGGGCAAGGCCGCCGACGCGATGCGGGTATTCGAAAGCCTTGCCGACGACCCTGCACTTGCACCTGTCGCGGCGTATCAGGCCGCGCGGCTCTCGCTTCAGGTCGTAGGCACGTCGACTCGCAAAGCGCTGCAGTCCGTAGCGCAGCAGTACGCGTCGGTCGCAGACGCGGCGGCACCGGCGCTTCTGTTACTGGCCGACTTGCAGGTCGACGATGGCGACCTGACGGGCGCCGCCCGCTCGCTGCATGAAATCGCCACGCGGTATCCGAAAACGAGCCAGGCTCCGCTTGCGCGTTTCCGGGCGTCCCTCATCGACTACTCGTCGTCCCCATCGATCGCCGCCGCGTCGTTCGACTCCATCGTGGTTCTCTACCCGAAGAGCGACGAAGCCGACGCAGCGCGGTACTGGTCCGCGCGTGCGCTCGACGCTAACGGCAGGAAGACTGACGCCTCCACACAATGGCGGGCGATCATCTCTGCTTCGCCGCTCAGCTACTACGCCATGCGCTCTGCGGAACGACTCGGCGTCCCGGCGTGGACACCACCGACCGGCCCGGATGCAACACCACGCGATCCCGGCGTCGACAGTGCGGTGGCGCGGATCGCGACGCTTCAGCGGCTCGGCATGGACGTCGAATCGCGTTTCGAGATGGAGGCACTGGCTGCACGGGCGGAGCAGGCGCCGACGCGCGCCGCGTCCGTTGCCGACGGACTGCTGAGAGTCAACGAGCCGTCGCGTGCGTTGCGCGTAGCGCTCGCTGCAATCGACCGTGGCCAGGGCGGCCGCGCACTCTATCGCGCCGCGTACCCTGTCCTCCATCAGGATGCGCTCGTGGAGCAATCGACGCGCAACAGTCTCGACCCGGCACTGGTCGCGGGCCTGATACGGCAGGAGTCGAGCTGGAATCCTCGCGCCGTATCCGTTGCGTCGGCGCGCGGTCTCATGCAGCTCCTGCCGAGCGTGGGCGCTTCGATCGCGACTTCGCACGGGTATCCACTCTGGAACGTCGCCCTCCTGTTCGAGCCTGATGTGAACCTCGAGCTCGGAACAGCGCACCTCTCCACGAGCCTGCGCCGCGACACCCCGCCCGAGCGGGCACTGGCGGCGTACAATGCCGGCGGGTCACGCCTCGCCCGGTGGATCAAGCGTCCGGGCTCCGACGATCCCGAGCTGTTCACGGAATGGATTCCGTACACCGAGACGCGCGACTATGTGCGGCTGGTGACGCGGAACGCGTCGGTGTATCGCATTCTGTATGGCATGAAGTAAGAGGATGATCGGATGATAGGATGATAGGACGATAGAAAACTCAACGCCTCTTCGCCGACGGATAGCAAAACGGCCGCCACGCAACTGCGCAGCGGCCGCTTTTCCTATCCTCCTATCGTCCTATCCTCCTGGCTTCTCGCCATCCTACCAGCCCGGCGCCAGCTGAATGCCCCACACCCAGTTCTGCTTGGGACGCTGGAAGGGGTGCGCGTAGTACGCTTCGAGCACGGCGTAGCCCAGCACGTTCACGCGAGCCGAGAGACCCGTGCTGATGACCGGTGTCTGGAAGTTCGCATTGTTCGTATTAAACGTGAAGCCCCTGTTCGGTTGTGAGTTCCACGCCTCGCCCGCATCGATGAAGGGCGACAGCGTCAACGGCAGGTAAGGGAAGTTGAAGAGTCCGTATTCCGGAACACCGAGCACGGGAATTCGAAGTTCCGCGCTCACGACGGCGATTCGGCTACCGAGTAGTCGGTCGAACGCTGGGCAGGAGGTCTGAAGGCACTCCGACCGGGAGAACGATCCCACGCCATATCCGCGCATGAGCGTCTCTTCGCCGAGGAAGAGCGGGTACATCCGGGTGGAGTCTTCACTGCTGCGACCGTAGCGGCCGTAATGCAGTCCGCGGAAGGCAAGCGTGATCGGCCGCGCAAAGAAATAGGTCCGATAGTCGGCGAGCAGTGAGTTGTACGTCAGCGTTCCGATCGTCGGCGCAACCTCGAAACGGTACCGCGAACCCTGGATCGGATTCGTGAAGGCCGAATACGAGTTGTCCCCGACATATGCCATGCTGCCGGATCCGTAATAGACCGTTGGCAGCGACTCTGCGCCCGTGCTCGTTTGCGTGACCGGATTGCCAAAACTGTCGTACCCGGTCGACAGGACCTGGGTGCTGTAGCCCACGCGCGTTGCGTTCGCACCAAACTCGAGTCGCCGGGTGGATGAGAACGGATACGCCGTGCTCACACCCGCTTGGTCGAGGAAGATGCGCTGGAGCACGATGTCCTGCGAAAAGAGCCCATTCGACTGTTGCACGTTCCCGTAGTACCCGTACTGATACGGGATGTGTGCGAGCGATGCGCCCCAGTTCCACCGGTTCTTGAGATTCGCGTACTGCACCTGCCCACCGATGTCCTGCACGGTGCCGTTCGCCTGCACCACGACTCCGATCTGCCGGTCGCTGAGCTGATCGCCGAACAGGAACGACACGCCGCCGCTCACGCCCGTCCCGAATGGGCCGCCGGCGCTGACGCCGAGCGCCGGCTGTCCAACCGCGTCGAGCGAGAAGTTTGACTTGTACTGAGTAACGGTGAAGTCCGTACCCGACGCGAGGCCGGTGATCGGGTCCTTGAGGTAGTTCGTGACGGTCGCGCGGCCGGGCGTATCACCGGGCGGAAGAACACCGGCGGACGCCAGCGGCGCGCTCGGCATCACCGGCTCGCCGATCGTGCGCGATGCATCCAGTGCATACACGGCGTAGCCCTGGTCCTCGAACACCGAGAACAGCATGCGGCCTGTCGTCGGTGCCACGGTAAGGGCGGGCGACGTGGCCGTGATGCCACTGACGCCCGTTGAAAGCCGCGTGATCCGCGAAACGGCCCCCGACGCAATCTCGAGACGATAGATGTCTGTGAACCCGTCCTGGTCGCTGATGAAGAAGAGGCTGCGGCCATCGGGCGAGTACTGCGGATTCAGGTGCTTGCCATGCGCGAACGGCGAGTACACCGTGATCCGGCTCGTCGCGACATCGATGGTCGCGAGTTGCAGGTCCGAGAATGTCATCGTCTCGAAGTTCGTCGTGGGACCGCGGTCGCTCGAGAATGCGATCGTCCTCCCGTCCGGCGACCACGTTGGCTGGATGTCGCCGTACCGGTCGTTCGTGAGCTGCCGGACCTGCCCGGTGGAGACGCTGAGGAGGAAAAGATCGGCGAGTCCCGCCTTCTGCCCCGAGAATGCGATCGTCTCCCCATCCGGCGACCACGCGATGTTCGAGATCGCGCCGACTTCCGGGACACGAATACGACGCTCGATGTTGCCCGAATTCACGTCGAGAAGGGCGATCTCGTGATCGCCTTCGGACTGCGCGATGAAGGCAAATTTCTTGTTGTCCGGCGACCATGCACCGGACGACGAGATGAAAGTGATCGCGTCGAAGTGCGAATTGCTCGTCGGACCCGCCAGCTTCTTGATGACTCGACCGGTCTGCGCGTCGGCGACAAAGAGCTCGATCTCGAACAGGCCACGCCGCGCGAAGAACGCCACGAGCTTGCCGTCGGGGCTCACCTGCGGCGCGAGGTTCATCTCGCCGCTCTTGCGATTGATCTGGAGAATCGGGTCGCCGGCCTGGTTCGGGCGAGTGCGGCCCTCGAGCACCGGCAGATACGCGCGGCGCGTCGCGGCAATCCAGTCTTTGGAGAGCGAATCGGTGGTTACGCCGAGCACCCGTCGAATGCCTTCCTCGAACCCGATGCGCAACGACGTGCGGTAGACGTCGACGACGGCGCGATCACCCCAGCGTCCACCCACGTACGCCCAGAGTGCCTGACCATATCGATAAGGAAAGAAGCGGGAATCCGTATTCAACTGATGAATGGTCGGCAGCTTCTCGCGCTCGGCCGCATCGCGCAGCCACATCGCCGTGAGCGGATTGTCGCGCCCCAGCGAGAAGTACTCCGCCATCCCCTCGATGAGCCAGAGCGGCAGCGCGTTCAAGCGCTGAAGCCCCCCTGGGCCTGCCTCGGCCACACTGTACTGGAAGACGTGGACCAACTCGTGGCCGAGCACGTGATCGTTATCGGCGTAGATACCGGTGAACGGCATGACCACGCGCGTGCGCAGTCCTTCCGTGACTCCGCCCGTGCCCTCCGTGAGCGACTCACCGACGACGTTCGTCTGCTGGAAGTCAGGCTGGTCCGCATAGAAGACGACCGACTTCCGGTCAAACGTATGGCGGAAGCTGTCCGAATGTCGCGTGTACCATCGCTCCGCCATCCGCCCCGCGTCGCGAACGACGAGCGACTCGGCGGGGTAGAAGTACAGGTCGAAGTGCGACGTCCGCATGATGTGGAAGTCGAAGTGCTCGTACTGCACTTTGTTGCGGCCGAAGTACTGCGCTCGGGCGCTGAGAGGCAGGCCAACAAGGAGCACGCCCAGGAGCACGAGCGCCTGGCGGGGGGCAAAACGGGTCATCTTTCAGTCCCGCGGTTGAACCGCAACTGAGGATAATCATTTATTGGCGCCAACGGCGGCGCCAACCGTGAATTGGGCAAAGTTGGTGCCCCGTGCTCCTGGGCGCGTCACGCGATGCGGCCGCATACCAGCGCGCCTGCCAACACACGCTGTCCGTACCCTCGAGCCCGCTTCCCACCAAGCTCTTGAGCCGCACAAGGCTGCACAAGGTCGTTGATCGGCTTGGTCGATGAGCACAATATGGAGACACGATGCGCACGCCACCCCCTGTGTTGCCACCGACCGACGAATCGGCAGTCCCGCACGGCTCCTGGCTCGACCAGCTCGGCGCTGACTCCGCGCTCCAGGGAAAGGCCATTGGCTACGGTGTTCTTGTAGCCGGCGTGACATTCGGCGCGGTCATGCTCATGACGCTCATCGGCGGCGTCGTTCCGTCGTTGGGGGCGGTGCTGGGTGTCATGGGCGTGGGGCTCGCTATGGGCGCGCTCACCGCATACATGGGCAGCCGCATGGGCGAGGGAGCCGGCATCGTCGTGCAAAGCTTTGTGCAGCCGTCGGGCAACTCCACGCCGTACGAGCAGTCTTTCTCGTACCAGGAGGCGATGATCATGCGGGGCGACATCGATGGGGCGCTCGAATGCTTCGAATCGATCATCGCGGAGCAGCCCACCCTCGTCGCGCCCCGTCTCAGGGCGGCAGAGCACTATGCCCGGGGGGACAGAAATCCGACGCGCGCCGCCGAGTTGTTCCGGGAGATCCGAGCCATCCCCGATGTCCCCATTCGCGACGCGATCTATTCGTCAAGCCGCCTCGTCGATCTGTATGACGGCCCGTTGGCCGACCCCGGACGCGCGCTCGTCGAGTTGCGCAGGATCATCGAGCTCTATCCCGGTTCCGATGTCGCGAAGCACGCGCGTTCGGCGCTTCCCGCGTTGAAGGAACGGCTGGAAAAAGAGCGGCTGCTGTAAAACCGAGCAGCCGCACCGTCAGCCGTCGAACGAATCAGGTCGGCGTTGCCGCTTCGTATCGCCCCGCTTCTTCTTTTCGTTCAGCCGGGCCTCCTTGGCGCCGCGTGATGGCCTGGTCGGCTTCCGTCGCTTCTGAACGACCAACGCCTGCCCCACGAGCTCGGCGAGTCGCACCTCCGCGGCCTCGCGATTCTGGCTCTGGCTACGACGTGCACTCGATACCACCCGAATCCAGCCGTCGCCGTCGATGCGCGTCGCCAGCTTCACCAGCACCCGCGCGCGGGAATCCTCGTCGAGGACTGGGCTCGTTCGCACGTTCCACAGCAGCTCGATCCGGGTCGACGACGTATTCACATGCTGCCCGCCGGCACCACCGGCTCGGCTCGCGCGATACGAGAGCTCCGACCGTGGAATCGAGAGGGAGGCGTTGAGGCGAAGGTTGTCTTCTGCATCCATACGTAACGGTGTCGGGGTGCGATCGTCCTTTGGGCGAGGTGTGGCAGAATGCCAGATTACCCACCCGTCTCCCTTTCGCGCACTTTGCGAGAAAATTGATTGCGCCTACTTGATCTCAGGACCGCGGCAGACGCGCGACCGATCTTCCTCGATCCCGCACGTCTGACGCGTTGGGTATACGTCGCTCGGATCTCCATTGCCGCGTCGATCTTCATCGCGGCCGCCATCGCTTCGCTGAGGGACCCGCTTCAGGATAGCGCGCAGCTGCTCGTCGCCTCCATGACCTTCCTGGTGACGGTGGTCCTCACGGCCGTGTCGGCGTTCTACGGGCGCGTGAGCAAGGGACCCCGCCACGCCAACTTCTATTACCTCCAGTCGGTACTCGACCTCCTCCTCGTGACGGCGGTCGTCCACCTGACCCGCGATCCGCGCACCGGTGCGTCGCAGTTCGCCGCCCTCTACATCCTCGTCATTGCCACCGCCTCGCTGCTGCTTCCCGCAAACGGAGGTCTGCTCATCGCGCTGTTCGGCGACGTGCTCTATGTCGCCGACTCCATCTTCAGTACGATGGCCTTCACCCCCGACGTCTGGTGGCAGCTCGCGGTGTTCGCCTTCGTCGCGCTCGGCAGCGCCTACCTGAGCGCGAAACTCCAGGAAGCCAGGACCGGCACCGAAGACGAGCTCGCCCATGCCCGGCTCCAGGCATCCGACATCCTCTTCAACATCCGCAGCGGGGTCATCACGATCGACGCGAGCGGCCGATTGCTCTATGCAAATCCCATGGCGGAGCAGCTGCTCGGCATCGATCTCGTGGAGCTCATCGGCACACAGGTGCTCGCGAACATCCACGCGATCGCACCAGAGCTGTCTGATGCGCTTGGGCGATCGGTGACCAACCGCACCCGAACGACACGCGCCGAAGGTATCATCGCAACAGTTGGCAAGAAGTTTCCGATCGGTGTCACAACCACCTACACCGACGGCGACAGCCAGCGTACCGACCGCACGGCGACGGCGATCTTCCAGGACATCTCCGACCAGAAGCGCCTGGACGCATTGCGCCTGCGTGCCGAGCGCCTCGAGGGCATCGCGGAACTGTCGGCGTCGCTGGCGCACGAGATCAGGAATCCGCTGGCATCCATAAGGAGTGCGATTGAGCAGCTTTCGCGTTCGCCGTTCTCGGGCGCCGACGAGAGGACGCTCGCGAACCTCGTCATGCGAGAGTCGGACAGGCTTAGCCGCCTTCTCTCCGAATTCCTCGATTTCGCACGTGTCCCCGTGGCTCGGCTCGAGCCACTCGATCTCGCCGCGCTCGTGGGCGGCGCCGTGCGACTCGCCCTCGAACATCCGGATCGCAGCAAGGGCGTGGCGATCGTCAGCACCGTAGAGCCAGGTCGATTCACCATCCACGGCGACGACGACCTGCTGCATCGCGCGGTCTTCAACCTGGTGCTCAACGCTATTCAGGCGTCGCCGGCCGAAGGGGAAATCCGCGTCGACGTCTGTAACGCTGGTCCGGAGCATACGGGAACGAGCACCGCCTTCGCGGACGGAGCCGTCGCCATCAGCGTCACCGACGTTGGCGAAGGGATTGCGCCCGGCATACGCGATCGCCTCTTCGATCCGTTCTTCACCACCAAGGCGAATGGCAGCGGTCTCGGACTCGCGGTCGTGCACCGCGCGATCGAAGCGCACCGCGGCCTCGTGCTCCTCGATACAGGCGCCTCGGGTACGCGCTTCACCATCATCCTGCCCTGTCCCGCGCTTGGCGCGTCGGGACTTCCCGATGTTTCCTCACACGCACCGGCCTACTCGTGAGCGCCAATCGCATTCCGTCCATCCTGGTGGTGGACGACGAACAGGGAATCCTGGAGTCGCTCGGCATCCTGCTGCGCAATGCGGGATTCAGCACCCACACCGCGCGCGGCGGCCGCGCCGGACTCGAGCAGCTCGCGCTGTTACAGCCCGATATCGTCCTCACCGACGTTCGCATGCCTGACGTGGGCGGGGTCGAGATTCTCGCCGCGGCGCGACAGCAGAATCCCGACACGCCGGTCATCCTCATGACGGCACAGGCAACGCTGCAATCCGCAATGCAGGCAGTGAACGAGGGCGCCTTCTATTACATCCAGAAGCCGTTCCGCAACGACGAGCTCGTGGCGATCCTCACTCGCGCCGCCGAGCATCGCGAGCTGCGCGTCGAGAACCGGTCGCTGAAGCAGGAGATCAAGCGGCGCGAAGGTCCGGCGGGAGCACGTCCCGTGGGTAACAGCCGCAGTTGGCTCGACGTGCTCAGACTCGCGGAGACGGTCGCGCCCACTGAGTCGACGGTGCTCATCCAGGGGGAGTCGGGAACCGGCAAGGAAGTGATCGCTCGCTACATACACGACCTTTCGTCTCGCTCGGAGCGGAGCTTCGCGTCGATCAACTGTGGTGCGTTGCCCGAGAGCCTGCTGGAGAGTGAGCTCTTCGGACACGTGAAGGGCTCGTTCACCGGCGCGATCAAGGACAAGAGCGGACTCTTCACCGCCGCCGCCAAGGGCACGTTCTTCCTGGACGAAATCGGCGAGACCACGCCGGCCACGCAGGTCAAGCTGCTCCGCGTCCTCCAGCAGCGTGAAGTGATCCCGGTCGGCGGCACGGATCCGCAACCGATCGACGTACGGCTCATTGCGGCGACGAATCGCGAGCTCGAGGAGGAGATCCGTCGAGGATCGTTCCGCTCGGATCTCTACTATCGACTCAACGTCATCGCGCTGCACCTGCCCACGCTCCGCCAGCGCGCCGATGACATTCCGCTGCTGTCCGAATACTTCCTCGATCGCATCGCCGAGCTGCGGAAGGAGGAACGGAAGGCGCTCTCCCCGGAAACGCTCGACGCGCTGGTGAACTACACGTGGCCGGGAAACGTACGAGAGCTCGAGAACGCACTCGAGCGCGCCGTCATCCTCACGTCGGATCGCGAGATTCAGCCGTCGTCGTTACCGGAGCGCGTAACGGCGCGGGTGAGCGAACCACTGGTCGCGGACCGCGTGCCATCGAATCCGACGCTCGAAGCAGTGGAACGCGCCTACATCATGTGGGTGCTGCAGAGCGAGGGGGGAAACAAGAGTCGAGCCGCTGACGCGCTGGGCATCGACCCGTCGACCCTGTATCGAAAGCTGTCGCGCTACGGCGTGGAGGCATGACATCTGTTGGTGCCGTAGTGGCACCACGGCAAACGATCCGGTGACCGCGATGTCCCGACCAGCCCTCTTCGCGCTGGTGGGCGCAATCGCGGCCGCGTTCGCCGTCGCGACGCTCGATTCGTACCCCATTGGCGCTGGCGCGGACGACGCCATGTACATCATCCTGGCCAAATCGCTGGCGACCGGGCAGGGCTATCGCGCCCTCAACCTGCCCGGAGCACCGCCCAACACCCATTTCCCGCCGGGCTATCCGGCCATCCTTTCCCTCATATGGAGGCTGGCGCCGTCGTTTCCGCAGAACGTCATCTGGTTCAAGGCGCTCAACATGGTCTGCTTCGCTGTGGCGGCAGTCGGCATGGTGCGTTTCGCGCTGGCCCTCGCGCTCGGGCGCGCCTGGACGGCCGCACTCGGTATCATCACCGCGATCAGCGTCCCTTCACTCATCCTCGTTGCGCTCGTGCTGTCGGAGCCGTTGTTCCTTTGCCTTGTCGTCCTCCTTCTTCCGTTCCTCGAGCGGTTCGTGCATGACCGTCCGCGTGAAAGGGCGGATTGGCATGCGGTCGGCATCGGGATCGCGATCGGCGTCTGCACGCTCGTGCGCGCACATGGAATCGTCCTCGTGCCGGTGCTCGTTCTCCTGCTGGCACGCCGCCGCCGCTGGCGCGACCTGTTGCTCGTCGTCGCGGCGTGCCTCGTCATTATTTTGCCGTGGCAGCTGTGGTGCGCAAGGCACGCGGGGATCGTCCCCACTCCGCTGCTCGGCGAGTACGAGTCGTATACGGCGTGGTGGGTACGCGGCTACCGCGAGATGGGCTTCTCGATGATCATGCGAACGCTCGCGCGTACGATCGAGGATGGCGCACTCATGTTCGCGGTGCTGTTCTCGCCGGTGCGCGGCGCGGTCGCACATTCCGTCACACTGGTGATGCTTGTCGTGTTGGCCGCAGCGGGAATGGCAGCCGAGTGGCGAAGGGTGCCTGTCACGCTCCTGTTCCTCGCCGGTTACTTCGTCATCGTGGCACTGTGGCCTTATCAACCAGATCGCTTCATCTGGGGCATGTGGCCCTTGCTCATGCTCGTGCTGGTGCTCGGCGTACGAGCCGGGTGGCGAAAGGAGCGGAATCCCGCGTTCCGGGCGATCGTCCTTGTTTCGACCGCGTGGGTCGTCATGGGCTACGGAGCGTACGAGTACCGCGCTGTTCGCGGGCAGTGGTGGTCGAGTATTCCCCGAGGCGCGGCGTTGCATATTGGTTTCGCCGTCCAGTGGGCCAGGAGCAGGACCGCGCCGGATGACGTCATCGCCACGGATAACGAAGGACCCATCTACTTGTACACTGGCAGGCACACCGTTCCAGTTCGCCCACTCACGACGCGACAGTATCTCGAGGATGCGAGTCCGCAGCAGGAGGCGGCCGATGGACTCCTTCCCGTGCTCGCGGCCTACCCGGCTCGCACCGTCATTGTTCACCTCAGCGCCGCCTATCTCATGGCCATGCATCTCGCCCAGCTGCCTGCACCACGTCTCGCACTCCAGGCGACGTCAGCGGGTGGAGCGGCCTTCGCCGTACTCGTACCGTGACACTCACTCCGTTTTCCGTCCCCACCACGCCCTCGGCGAATTTCACGCTCGCGGCCAAGCCGCGCGAGCTGACGCCGCTGGACCAGTCGTCATACCGGCTGTCGGTGCTGATTCCAGTCTACAACGAACGAAATACCATCGAGACGATCCTCGACCGCGTGCACAAGGCACCGGTGCGAAAGGAAATCATCTGCGTCGACGACTGTTCGACCGACGGCACTCGCGAGCGCCTCGTTGAGCTGCACGCGGCGGGATTCATCGACCACCTGATCTTCCAGCAGCAGAATGGAGGCAAGGGCAAGGCGATTCGCACCGCCCTCGCCGCCAGCACAGGCGAAATCATCATCGTGCAGGACGCAGACCTGGAATACGATCCCCAGGACTGGCCCGCTGTGCTCCTGCCCATCGTCGAGGGCAAGGCCGACGCGTGCTTCGGCTCCCGGTTCCTGGGCGGGCCACACCGCGTGCTCTATTTCTGGCACTCCGTAGGCAATTTTACGCTGACCGTTTTCAGCAACATGCTCACGAACCTCAACCTCACCGACATGGAGACGTGCTACAAAGCGGTGCGCGGTGATTTGGCGCGCTCGCTGCACCTCACGTCGGATCGGTTCGGGTTCGAGCCGGAGATCACCGCACGGCTCGCGCAGCACGACGCGCGCATCTTCGAGGTCCCGGTGTCCTACGCTGGTCGCACGTACGCAGAAGGAAAAAAAATCAACTGGCGAGACGGCATCGCGGCGTTCTGGCACACGCTGAAGTTCAACCTGTCGCGATGACGCAGGCGCGTCGCCGCTGGCTGCCCCCCGCGACGGTCGCCCTGCTCGCACTCGCCGCAACCGTGACCAGTGCTGGGCACGACTTCACCTACGACGACCGCAGCGTCATCCTCGAGAACGAGCGCGTGCATTCGGTCGCGCACATCCCGCAGTTGTTCGCGGAGACGTACTGGCCGGCCATCTATGGCGGCGACGGCTATCGGCCGCTCGTGACCAGCCTGTTCACGCTACAATGGACCGCTGCCGGTGGCGCGCCATGGGTGTTCCACCTCGTCAACATCCTGCTGGCCGTCGCGACCTGCATCGCCATGTATTGGTGTGCACGATCCGTCCTTCCGGCGCGTGGCGCATGGGTCGCGGCCGCGCTGTTCGCCGTGCATCCCGTGCACGTCGAGGTCACGGGCAACGTCGTCGGCCAGTCGGAGCTGATCGTCGCCCTGTGCCTGCTCCTCGCGATCGGCATCTACATCCGCGCGCGGCGCGCCGGTGGCCTCTCCCTCCGCGGCAGCGTCAGCGTGCAGTTGCTCTTCGCCTCTGCCTTGCTCGCGAAGGAGCACGCCATGGTGCTCCCCGCAATTCTGCTCGCCGCGGAGATCACTGTGATTCCCGACAGCGGATGGCGATCACGCATGCGGACGGTGCGCACGCTCATGCTCTCGCTCATGGCCA
The DNA here is from genome assembly GCA_046589725.1 of Gemmatimonadaceae bacterium. Lineage (GTDB taxonomy): Bacteria > Gemmatimonadota > Gemmatimonadetes > Gemmatimonadales > Gemmatimonadaceae > AG11. The sequence goes on along the minus strand of JBKJUW010000006.1, from coordinate 47,581 downwards.
TCGCGCTCACGTATCTATTCGTTCGGGGGCGCATTCAGGCTGATCTTGCGGGCTTCGTGCCGTACCCGGTCTTTCGCTTCCTGCACATGCGCGCGATCGACCGGATCGGAACGATGATGAACGAGATACCACGCATTGCACAACTGATTCTCTTTCCGGTGCACCTGAGTGCCGATTACTCCCCTCCTGACGTTCTCGTGGCCGATGGGCCCGCACTCTCGCAGCTCCCCGGCCTCTTCATATGCCTCGCTGCGCCGCTGCTCGCGCTCGTGCTCCGCCGACGCGCGCCCATCGTCACCTTCGGGCTGGCCTGGGTCATCATCGCGTTCCTTCCCGTCAGCAACCTGATCATCCCGGCAGGCTTCATCACCGCGGAACGCACGCTCTTCCTGCCGAGTGCGGGGGCGGTCCTCCTCGCGGGGGCCCTCGCGGAGTACATCGCGAGCCGCGCCTCACTCCGTCGTCGGCGCCTGGCGTTCGCAGCACTCGTCCTCGTCCTCGCGGCAGGCCTTGCCAGAAGCATCGACAGGCAGCGCGTGTGGAAAAACAACGCTGCGTTCTTCGTCGCGCTCATGAGCGACGCATCAAATGGATACCGCGCGCATTTCCTGCACGGACGTTACCTGGGCCTGAATGGCAGGCTCCGTGGAATGGAGCTGGAGTACCGGCGCGCCATTCGCATGTTTCCGTACGATGCGGGCATGACCCTTTCGGTTGCCGACGCCTACGCCCGCGCAGGCCTGTTTGTCCCGGCCGCTGCGTTGTTTGAATGGACTTTCGCGGTGCGGCCGGAGGCGGGCGAGGGGCGCTACGAATACGTCTATTGTCTCGCCAGGCTGAACCGTTGGGCCGACGTCAGGCGCGAAGCCCTCAGTGGATTGCCGTTTGTCCCCGCTCGCGACGTTCACCTCATGCACGCCGCAATCGTTCGGTCGAACATGATCCTGAAGCACTGAAATCGTTCGATCACAGGCCGTTCGCATTCTGCCGCAAAGTGCTAGGTATGCCGCAAAATCCAGCATGTCCGAGGTCCGACGGGACGAAACGGCGAACCGTAAACCTCTGTGGATGAATAACTTATAAAGATCTCGTCGAGTGGTCCGCACGTTGCTTTGGAGACGGTCGCCGGGCGACGTCGCGTGGCACCCGTCAGCAGTCCCGTTGTCCCGTCCCCACTCTCGAACACTCGGAGAACACTTTATGATGAACCGCACCCGCCGTGGCTTTACGCTCATCGAGCTCCTGATCGTCGTCGTGATCATCGGCATTCTTGCTGCCATCGCGATCCCGAAGTTCGCGAACACCAAGTCGAAGGCATACATCGCCGCGATGAAGTCGGATCTGCGCAACCTGGTCACCGCCGAAGAGTCCTTCTTCGCCGATTCCACCAAGTACGTCACCTACGACACCTCGAAGCTGAAGTTCAAGCCGTCGACCGGCGTCAACAACCCCACCATCGTACCGGGCGCTGGCTTCTGGTCCGCCACCATCACGCACACGCAGATCGCCACCTTTTCCTGCGGCATCGGCGTCAACACGGCCAACCCGATCGTCACCACGGCTGGCGACGGCGAGCCCGCTTGCAAGTAACCTGACAGCCTGACTGTCGGCACAGCAGTGAAAAGAGCGGCGCGCCAGCGATGGCGCGCCGCGCTTTCGTTACACCATGCGCTGGAACGATGACGAAGGCCACCGTGGGCATAGGTACACTCCGCCCATGCGCCAAACACTCCGCGCCACCACACCCTCATCCAGTCGTCCCGGTTTCAGCATAGCCGAGGTGATCGTCGCCATGATGATCGTCTCCATCGGCCTGCTCGGCATCGCCGGAGCCACGACGCTCGCCCTCAGGACCACACTGGACGCATCGAGACGCCGCGATGCGGCCGAGCGGGTGCAGGCGCGGCTGGCGTTGCTGGTGGCCGCGGGGTGCGCTCGCGCTGCCAGCGGAGAGGCCATCGACCAGACTCGGGGCATTTCCGAACAGTGGACGGCGCGGGTCAGCGGCAATTTCCAGCAGGTCAGCGACAGCGTCACGTGGGTGGGAGCTCGAGGCACTGCCTCCTTTGCGCTAAAGAGCTCCGTCCCGTGCTGAACCGCCGCGCCACCTCCCTCATCGAGCTGCTTGTCGGCCTCACGCTCGGCTCGATTGTTCTGGCCGCTGCCACTTCGAGCGTGCTGCGACAGCAGCGAACCCACGATCGCATCGTGGTCGTCGCCGCCTCCGAAATCCAGCTTCGGACCGCCACCGCCGTTCTGGCGAATCAATTGTCGTTCGTGGACGCAGCCGCCGGCGATCTCACGGTTGGGCTGGCGCAGGACACCGCGCTTCAATTTCGCGCTACCGTCGGTGTCGGGCTGGCCTGCGACCTCGGAACGGGCGCCGTGACTCTCTTGCCAAATGCACCAGGCGATGTGCCGCAGGGCGGATGGGCGTCACAGCCAAGGGCAGGCGACTCCCTCTGGTTCTTGGCCGATACCGCGTGGATGGGCGCGCGCATCGAGGCCGTTAGCGCCGTCAGCGTTACATGCCCAGCGCCCTTCTCTTCCACCGGGACGACACTGCGCCTCTCACTCGGCGCGCTCACCAACGCCATTCCGGCAGGCGCGCCACTCCGCGTCACCCGCCCAACGCGCTACTCGATGTACCGGTCCGGCGACGGAACGTGGCAGCTCGGCTTCCGGGAATGGAGCGAGACCACGGGGTCCTTCTCGGCCCCGCAGCCCGTGGCGGGTCCGCTCGTTCGACAATCAGACGGGCGTCGCTCGCGCTTTCGCTTCTTCAACGAGCTCGGGGAGGAACTGTCGGGGAGTGATTTCGAAGGGAAGGCTGCGCGCATTCGCGTGATCACTCATAGTCTGGCTTTTTCGCGCGAGCGCGGTCAGGACAGCGTACGGAGCGACTCGGTCGACATCGCACTCCAGCATGCAGCGAAGAGATAGTCGAACCCGTGAGCAGGGCGGGGCTCTTCTGGTCGCACTCGCCCTACTCGCCCTCGCGGCAGCCCTCCTGGCCGGCTCCGCCCAGGCCGGCCGGCTGGCGATCCGTTCGGCCCAGTTGCACGATGCGTCGATCACGTCCGATGCAGAATCGCGAACGGTGCTGGCAGAGTTCGTCAGCGACTGGTCGAGCCGATACGACTCACTGGCAGTCGGCCGTTCGACCGCGCTCACCGTCGGTCCCCGCCGAATAGGTGCGGGGGGACTCGTGGCGACGTCGCGCGTGCGGCTCCTGCGACTTGCAGGTCTCCGTTTTGTCGTCTGTGTCGAGAGCTCGGTGGGACCGGAAGGCGCAGTGCGCGCCCGCCGAAGGCTCAGCCTGATAATCGAGCGCGGTCCGGTATCGGACACTTCCGCTGCTGCGCTCCCGCCCGCGCCGATACGTCGATGGAGCACCGCCGACCTGTTCTGACCCAACTCAGGTGTTTTCTCGCGCCAGATGGCGGCCCAGAGTGACCGGCGTCACACGATCCGGAAATTGGCATGTTACCATCTTCGCCTGCCGGTCGTGATATCGGTACGAGTGACCGGACGCACGGCACTTGAAGGAAGGAGTTCGAGGCTCACGTGGCGAATCGCATGTAAGTGCAAGCAAGATCAATTTATACGCCTCCTCGCTTAAAGCCTCTTGACAAGTGTGCAATAGTGGCTCATCTTCGCGCCGCTCCGCCTGTCCGCATCCCTTTCGACCTTCCCGATGGCACTGTTCGGTCGCAATAAAACCACTGTAGGACTGGATATCGGCTCCGGGCTGATCAAGGTCGCCGTGGTCGACCACTCGCGAAACGAGCCAGAACTGGTTCGGGTCGCCGTCGTCCCGCTGCTCGCCGACGCGATCGTCGAAGGCGAAATCATGGATCCTGGTATCGTCGCCGAGGCCATCCGTGGCGCGATGGCGGCTGCCGAGGTGAAGGGCACTCGGGTCGTCACGGCGGTGGGTGGGCGTGACGTCATCATCAAGAAGATCCAGATCGAGCGCGTCAAGGAGCAGCAGGCGCGCGAGCTCATGCGATGGGAGGCGGAGCAGCACGTCCCCTTCGACATGGAGTCGGTCGAGCTGGACTTCCAGATTCTCGACCCCTCGGCTGATGGCGTCGAGATGAGCGTGCTGCTCGTCGCCGCCAAGCGTGAACTCGTCGAGTCGAAGTTGCGCATCCTCACGGACGCCGGACTGGATCCCGCGCTCGTCGACGTCGATGCGTTCGCCCTGCACAATGCGTTCGAGCTGAACTATCCCGACGCGATGCAGGGCGTCGTGGCGCTGGTGAACATCGGGCATGACGTGACCAACATCAACATCCTCGATGAGGGCGTTCCGATCCTCACGCGCGATATCACCGTCGGCACTCGACGGTTTCGCGAGGACCTGCAGCGTGAGCGCGGGTTGTCGTCCGACGAGGCGCAGCAGCTGCTGCAGGGCTACGACCGGTCCGAGCACCTCGACGCGGTGCTCGAAGGCCGGGGCGAGGAGATCGCGGTGGGCGTGGAGCGTGCTGCGGCCTTTCTGGCCTCTTCGTCGAGGACGGGGGGACAAGTGCGGGCCATCTATACCTGCGGTGGTGGGTCGAGAATCCCCGGTCTCTCCGACGTCCTCGCCGAGCGGCTGCACCTCTCCGTCCAGCAGGCGAATCCACTCGTCAATCTCAAGGTGCGGGATGGCGCGTTGAACAGCCTCATCACTGATGAGGTGGCGCCCCTGTTGATGCTGCCGATCGGCCTGGCGTTGCGCCAGGTCGCATGAGCGAGGCAACGCGATGATCGAGATCAACCTTCTTCCGGGCGCGCGTCGCACCGCCAAGCGCGGTCGCGGCTCGTCGATTAATGTCGCGGCGAGCATGGCGTCCGTCCGGGAGCGTATCAAGGAGCCGTGGCTCATCGGGGCAGTTGGCGTGACCATTGTCGCCATCGCTGCGGTCGCCAGCCTGTATGCCCTTCAGGCGGGCACAGAGGAGAAGGTGGAGGCCGCGCTGCAGAAGGCGGTGCAGGATTCCACCCGGTACTCGTCGGTGTTGAAGGAGCACGAGAAGGCGGAGGCCAAGCGCGACACGGTATTGCGATCGCTCAACCTCATTCGTGCCATCGACGACGACCGCTTCATCTGGCCGCACGTGATGGACGAAGTGAGCAAGGCGCTTCCGCCATACACCTGGCTCGTCTCGCTTGGCTTCACCGGTTCCGGACAGGCGCAACAGCCCGTAACAACCGTCGCACCGGCCAGCCCCGCAGACAGCGCATCTGCCGGTAGCAAGAAGAAGCGCAAGACGCTCAACACGGTAATCCCGCGTGATTCGGTCCACGTTCGCCTCATCGGCAACACCGTCGACATCCAGGCCCTCACCAGATTCATCCGCCAGCTTGAGCAGTCCCCCTTCGTCGAGCAGGTACAACTGGTGAAGTCCGAGCATGCCAACGACAACGGCAAGGATGTCACGCAATTCCAGCTCGATATGGTGTACACGCGACCTGATCCATCGCTGGTGCGGCGCGTCCCTCTCGCCGTGTCGGTGCGATAGCCATGGCGATCCTTCCCCAGACCAATCGGGACAGGGCCCTGGGTCTCGTCGGCCTTGTCGCCGCGGGACTCGCGGGCTTCTACTTCATGAACGTGTGGCAGCCGAAGCGCGACGATCTCGCTGAGAAGCAGACGCGCGTTGATTCGCTGCTTGTGATGAACCAGCGCGCTAAGGCGGAACTCGCGCAGGGCAAGACGAACGAGTTGAAGTTGGAGGCGGACCGGCTCGCGGCCGATCTCGCAGTGATGCGCCTCCTCGTTCCCACCGGGAACGAAGTGCCCACGTTGCTCGACCAGGTATCGACGGCCGCCCGCCGTGTGGGACTCGACATCGCGGACGTGCAGCCGCTTCCCTCGCTCGCGGGCGATCAGTACGAGGCCTACAAGTACCGGCTAGTCGTGCGGGGAGGCTCGTATCACCAGATCGGCAATCTGCTGACGAACATCGGGACGCTGCAGCGCATTGTGGCGCCCATCAATCTCGTGCTCACGCCGCAGTCGGCTGATCCGAAGGCGGCGAAAAAAGTTCGGGTGCAGAACCTCGAGGCGCGATTCGAAATCCAGACGTACGTCGCTCGCGCTCCGCTGCCCGCTCCGCCGGTCAAGCGTGTCACCGCGGAAGCGCCGAAACCGGGAGAGAAATGACCAGCGGTCGTATCATGGTGTTCGCGCTCGTCGTGAGCGCCGCGTCGGCGGTGGAGGCGCAGCGTATCCCCGATCTCAACGCTCCAAAGCGTGCGGCGCAGAACGCCGCCGACGCCGAGAACGCGCGCCTGTCCGCGCAAACCGGACAGGAAGTACCGGCGCGTCGCGGCTCGGCAAGCGCAACCGCTCCTTCCAGGGCATCGGGCCCGGGTAGCGTCACGGCAACAGGCTCCACATCAACAGCGCCATCCACGAACGCCCCCGGGCTCATGCCTCCGGTGACGCGCGAGGTGTTTTCCTACTCCGATGATGGGCGCCGCGATCCGTTCTTCTCGCTCATCCTCACCGAAGACCTCCGTCCCCTTCTCTCGGACCTCAAGCTCGTTGCGGTCCTGTACGATGCGTCGGGCCGGCGCAGCGTCGCGATCATGCGCGACCTGCAGACCAACGCTCAGTACCGAGTGAACTTCGGCCAGACCATCGGCCGGATGCGCGTCGCCCAGATCAAGCCGCGCGTTGTGATCTTCACGATAGACGAGTTCGGACTCAGTCGTCAGGACTCGCTGTTCCTGGTTGATTCGACAAAGGTGAGAAAATGAAGCAAGTCCTGGCGATCATCGTCGCTTCGGCATTCCTGCTCGGGCCAAGTGCCCAGCCGGTCGAGGCCCGCGCCGCCGAGGGATCAGTGCGCTCCCTCAGCGTGGTGCCGAGCTCGGGGAAGGCCGAGATCGTGATTGGCGTCTCAGGGGATCCTGAGGTTCGCGATTTCATCCTCGGATCGCCTGATCGCATCGTCATCGATCTGAGTGGTACGTCACTCGGGCGCCTCCCCCGAGCCTACGACAGGATCTCGCGCGGGGGAGTCAACGATGTCCGCTATTCGCAATTCCGGAAGGGCACGGTGCGCGTCGTCGTCTATCTCGACGCGCCCCACGCCTATCAGTTGACGCGCACCGATGGAGAGGTCCGCGTGTCCGTCTCCGTGCCGACGACTTCGCAGTTCGCCGCGTGGCACACCGGTGGCGGCAGCGCGTCCGATGATCGCATGGCGGAGCGCGCCGATCCCCGGCCGGCAGGTGAGCCGTCCCCCGCATCTGACCGCACGATCGATCGCGCCGTCGCCGCTCGCAGCCGTGAGGCGCGCGATGCGGCGGATGGGGCGCCGATGCGCACCAACGTGCAGCGTGATCCCATGAGTGCGCAGCAGGTCGCGCAACAGGCGCAGCAGCGCCAGCGTTCGCAGCAGCCACGCATCTCCGTGGTCTTCCAGGGCTCCGATATCCGCGACGTACTCGCGTCATTCGCTTCCTTCTCTGGTCGCACGATCCTTCCGAGCTCCAGCGTGCCAGGCCTCAAGGTGGACGCGGAGATCAAGGACCAGCCGTGGGACGTTGCGCTGCAGGCCATTCTCTCCGCGCAGGGCCTCGATGCCACGGAAGACGGCAACGGCATCATTATCGTCGACACGCAGGAGCGCATTGCGTCGCGCTCGGCCAACGAGCCGCTGGCGACACGCGTCGTGCGCGTGAACTACCAGAGGGCGAGCGCCGTCGGCGACCAGATTCGGACGCGCCTGCTCCAGTGCATTCCCTCAGAACGCGGCGGCACCACGTTGTCCGCGGCCGCGGGTCAGCCGCCAACACTGGGGGCGCCGCTGGCGGTCGTGCCGGCCGGCGTTCAGCCGACCAACCCCACCAACAGTGCACCGATTTCCGGCGGCTCCGGTTCCGACGCATCGAGCTGCCGCGGTCGCGGCAGCGTGAGCGCAGATGAGGCGTCGAACAGCATCAGTATCACGGCGCCGCTCAGCACCCTGGACGACCTCGCCGAGTTCGCGCGCAGCCTCGATCTCCGCCAGCCCGCCGTGAACATCAAGGCGAAGATCGTGCTTGTGAACCGCACGGACCTGGACGCCCTCGGCATCAAGTACGACCTCGGGTCCGCGCAGCAGTTCTTCAGCAACGTGATTCAGCGCGTCGACTCGAACGGCGCTGTTGGCAGCCCCAACGATCCCCCGCGCGTGCTGCTCGGCGGCAACACGGTGTCGGCAATCGCAAACGCATCGGGAACGGTCAACGGAGCCGCGCTCCGCCTGATCTACTCCACCGCGCTCGGCAATTTCGACTTCAGCACGTTTCTCGACGCGCTGCAGGAAGTCTCGCTGCTCGACGTCCAGGCCGAGCCCAGCGTGACGACGCTCAACAACAAGCCGGCGAGACTGACGTCGGGCGTGCAGGTGCCGTTCGTGCCCCTGATCAGCAGCGGTGGGGCGGGAACGTCGCTCACCGGTCCCATCACGGTGGAGCGAATCCAGACGGGCGTGACGCTGCTCGTCACGCCGAGCGTCACCAACAACCGGCAGGTGATCATGCACGTGGAGGTGACGAATTCAGACGTCAACTTCACGAACAATGGAACGCTCATCGACAACAACAACGTTGCCAACGACCTGCTGGTGGCCGACGGACAGACCGTCGTCATCGGCGGCCTGACGCAAACGAGTGTTCGCGTCACCAAGTCCGGCATCCCGCTGCTCGTCGACCTGCCCTTCATCGGGCGGCTCTTCGGGTACACCACGAGACAGGAGCAACGTCGCGACCTGCTCGTCCTGATAACGCCCCACATCATTGATGAGGGGCAGTTGCCAACCGAGGCGGTACGGCGCTAGCCGCACTGCGGAGCATACATGATGCATTCGAAATCGCGGGCGAAGTACGTCGCCCTGACGCTGGCTGCCCTCGTCGCATCCAGTTGCGACACGCGCCTCCCGACACAGGTGTCATCGTCGTCGACGGGACCGGCGGCTGACGGCGAACGCCCCGTGGTGACCTATACGGTTGCCGGCGCCCTGAACAATGCCGTCCCTTTCGGCCAGCCGGTGTCGCTGTCCGTGAAGGTGACGGATAACGTCGGCGTCTCCACCGTCCAGACGACGGTGCGCAACGGCGCGGTTATCATCGCGCTCGATACCGCGACGCTGAAGCCGACCGCGACAAGCACGACTCGCGTCGTGGCCATTCCGCTCGCGGGGCTGAAGAAGACGGACAAGCTCACCGTCCGCACCACGGCAACGGACGCCGCGGCGAACACGCGCGTCGACTCGACCACGATCACCTTCGCCGCACCGAGCATCACGATCGTCGATCCGAAGGCGGGCGCGACTCTGAACGTTGGCGATTCGCTCCTGGTGACGGCGATTGTGAAGGACGCCGCCGGCATCAGCGACATCACGTTCACCGCGTACTCACTGCGCGGCGACCTGAATCTCGGCACGCAGACCACCGTTGTCCGCTACCCGACCATCTCCGCATCGTCGCCCGGCGGCGCATTCGTCCCGGGTAGTGATAGCGTGAAGATCAGCCGCTACCTCAAGCCGCTCATCCCCGCAGATACCGTCCTTGATTCGTTGATCGTGCGCGTCATCGCCACTGATGCCCTCGGCGGCATTGATACGGCGCGCGTGTCGGTCAAGATGGTTCGTGGGCCCAGCGTGCAGGTGCTGAGCCCCGTCGCTGGTGACAGTGCAACGCGTGGCGCTGGCCTCACGGTCATTCTTCGCGCACAGGATCTCACGGGCGTGCAGACGCTCGGATTCACCATCAAGAGCGACGCGACTTTCCCCACGCCAGTTCTCGGCACATTCACCGTCTCCTACCCGACGTTCCCCAAAGACACCACGTTCTCCGTGACCGTCCCGATCCCCGCGAATGCGCCACCCAAGGGGCTCCTGACCATCTCGCCGACCTCGACCAACCGTGGCGGACAGGCGGGTGCTTCTGCACCGGTCACCATTGCGGTCCGCGAAGGGCAGGCCCCTGCGCCGCGGGTGTACCAGACGATCGCTCGACGGATCGAGACAGGCGATTCGCTCACGGTCACGGCGATCGGAAACGGCCTCACCATCGTCGGTTACGTCTTGAGTGATTCCCTTGGCGTCATCAGGCGGGACAGCGTCGCGGTGCCAGCGCCATTCCCGTCGACCTACGTGTTCACCAAGGCGCTCAACCTTCCGGCGTCCAACCGCGGCAAGCGGATCACGCTCTACAGCTTCGCGTATGACCAGGGCAATCGTGTCGGCTACTCGGTGCCGGCTGGCGTCACGACCTCGCTGGGCACGGAGGGGAATGCGTTCAAGGATACGGCGCTCGTCGTGTTCGGCACCACCTATCCGCTTCCGGCCAATCGCAACGGAACCATCGCTGACCTGCAGGTGGACGCGGTGCGCGGCAACATCTTCATGTCCAACATCAACTTCGGCCGGCTCGAGGTCTGGACGCAGGGAGTGAAGACGTTCGACCCCACCGGCATCGTGGTCGGATCGCAGCCGTGGGGCATGACGTTCTCCCGCACCGCAGCGGCGAAGGACACGATGTACGTCGCGAACTCCGGCGGTACGAACCTGAGTCGTGTGTACGTCGGTGGCAGCTCACCGTCGGCCATGAAGGAAGACCTGGTGAACCGTCTGGTGACGCGGGCATCGTATCTCTTCAAGCTCACCGAGTCGCGCGATCCGGCAACGCAAAAGATCCGACTCACGACGACGCCGCCGATCATCTTCTCGGATCGTCCGCAGTACGTCGAGCAGAGTGCCAGTGGGCGAATCTACTTCTCGACAAAGCCTACGATTCAGGCACCAAAGGGGACGATCCGCTACATGACCCCGACGGATGCGGCGCCAGACGAGCGCTTCATCCTCGACTTCGCCTTCCTCGGAACCGATCCGAACTCGTACGTGGTGGCAAACCTCGACAACGTTGAAGTCATACCCGCACCGGCCACGAATCCGGTCAACGATCTACTCATCCTGTGCGACCACGCGTCGGGCACGACGGATGTTCCGACGTGCGTCAGCAGCAGGCAAGGGATCGACACCACGATCATGCTCCTCAGGGCAGCCGTGCCGCGAACCGACGTCGAGTCGGCCGTCAACATCGACTTCAACTCGCTCGGTCTCACGGACACCACCTATGCCGCGGCAAGCGGCGACGGCAGGTGGATCACGTTCGGTGAAGGAAATCAGGGACCGGTGGCTCGCAACTTTGCGCTTCTGGATGACGGCACCGGCAGGGTGAGACCGACCAACTGCGTCTCGAACTGCGTCCGGGACTTCAATACCTATACCTACGCGTCGCCATCGCTGAACATCAAAGACCTGCTGACCAATGCGTCCGACCAGATCTTCGGCGTCGCACTCGACAAGACAGGCAAGACCATTGGCGTGCATGGGACGGAAACGGCGTTCTCGGATGTCACCTATCCGTTCACACAACGCTTGCAGGGCAAGAAGTCGACGTTCGCCAAGGGAGCGGGCATCGCGTTCCATCCCAATGCCAATGGTCGCACGACACCCGCCGACTCGCGACTCGCGTTCGTCGCGTCGGACAACGGGACCATCGAGGCAGTCGACATCGCGTTCTACGACTTCGTGCGCGGTTCGTTGGCGACCAAGTTCAATCTCTACGGTCCGCTGCGCGCTTCGCTGCCGTTCCCCGGAGATCCAGCGAATGTGGTGTTCAAGCTGTTCGGTGTTTCCTCGAAGGGGCTCGTCGTCGTTGACGTGACCGCCGCGGATCTCCTGCCTGGACCCTGAAGACAGGATGATAGGAGGATAGGATGATAGGACGATAGGAAACCCTATCGTCCTATTGTTCTTTCTACGCTCTTCTATCTTCCTATCTTCCTATCCTCCTATCCTCCTGTTTTTCAAATGCTTCGCTTCACCACCGCTGGAGAATCCCATGGGCAGGCGCTCGTCAGCATTCTCGAGGGAATGCCTGCTGGCGTGCCGCTACTGGCGGAACACGTGAATGTCGACCTCGCGCGCCGTCAGCAGGGCTACGGCCGAGGACGACGCATGCAGATCGAGCGCGACACGGCAGAGTTCCTCTCGGGCGTGCGGGCGGGCGAGACGATGGGCAGTCCGATCTCGATGCTCATCCGCAATCGCGACTGGAAAAATTGGGAAGCGATCATGGATCCGGCGCCGCACGTGGGCGAACTGCCTGGCAGCGCGCGGAAGCGCGCGGTCACGCGAGTGCGGCCCGGTCACGCGGACCTCACCGGCATCCTCAAGTACGATCGCGATGACGCACGAGACATCCTCGAGCGTGCGTCGGCGCGCGAGACAACCGCCCGTGTCGCGGCTGCCGCCATCGCGCGCCAGTTCCTCGCCGAGCTTGGCGTATCCATCGGCAGCCACCTCGTTCATCTCGGAGGTGTTGATGCCGTCAGACCGGAGCAGCTGCCAGCGGACCTCAACGCTGCCGCCGATGCCTCGCAGCTCCGCACGCTCGACGCGAGTGCTGAAGCCGCGATGATCGAGAGAATCGACGTCGCCAAGCGGGAAGGGAATACACTGGGAGGCATTTGCGAAGTGGTCGTGGACGGGCTTCCGGTCGGACTCGGCTCCCACGTGTCATGGGATCGCAAGCTGGACGGACGACTTGCCGCGGCCATGATGTCCATACCCGCGGTGAAAGGAGTGGAGATTGGCATGGGCTTCGGTGCGGCGCGCGTCAGCGGTGCCGAAGTGCATGACGAGATCGCCCCTGCGCCCGGCAGGACGAGGGCAGGCCACGTTCAGCGCGCCACCAACCGCGCGGGCGGTCTCGAAGGCGGGATGACAACGGGTGAGCCACTGGTAGTGCGCGTCGCCATGAAGCCGATCAGCACACTCATGCGTCCACTCGGTACAGTGGACATGGCGACCGGCGAAGCCGCCAAGGCGACGGCCGAGCGGAGCGATGTGACCGCCGTTCCCGCGATGGGCGTGATTGCGGAGGCGATGGCGGCGTTCGTCGTCGCCGACGCGATGCTCGAGAAGTTCGGCGGCGACTCACTCGGCGAAGTGCGCCGCAACATGGACGGCTATCTCGCGCACATTGCCAGCCGACTTGGCGCCTGAGGCCGCGCATCGACACGTGATTCTGGTCGGCCTTCCCGGGGCGGGGAAGAGCACAGTCGGCAGTATCCTCGCGCGGAGGCTTCGCGTCGGGTTCGTCGATTTCGACGTCGAGATTGTACGGCGTGAGGGGATGCCGATCACGCAGATCTTCGCGGTTCGCGGCGAGTCGTACTTTCGTGACCGCGAGCGCGAGCTGACCGAGGAGGTTTCCGGGTTGCCGGGAATGGTACTTTCGCCTGGCGGAGGCTGGGTGACCCAGCCGGATGTCGTGTCGATACTCCGGCCTCGATCCAACGTGGTGTACCTCAGGATTTCCCCGGGTGGCGCGCTCAGGCGGATGGGCCGTCGGATGTCGACTCGCCCGCTCCTCCAGAAGCCCGATCCGACGGGCGAACTCGAGCGCCTGCTGGCGCTTCGGCGAGGTGTCTACGACACCGCCGACATTGTTGTAGATGTGGAAAGCCTTGTTGCGCAACGAGTTGCGGTTATCATAGAACGGCTGCTCGGGGCGTTGACCGCATGATTCCGCCGTGAAATGCCGCAGACGGTTGACTCCCACACTACCTTAGATGCGATTCTCGTATTGCAGGGTACTCTCTGCTGCGTATCAAGGTTCGTTCGTGTTCCGTCGGGCGGACCTTGAAGCACGAAATTGGTGTCAGACAAACGACCACGATGTCGCTCAGCGGCGGAGGACTGTTACGCTGGGGTACCGATATCACAGGGGAAACCAATGACGATTCGCGTTCTGGGACCGCATGAGCGGGGCCGCTTTGCCACCGAAGCCTGGGGGCATCTGCTGGCGCTGTCGGGTGCCGGAGCGCTCAACCCCGCGGAGCTCGAACAGGTGATCGAGCGCGCGATGCTGCAGTTCGATGGCCGCATCGCGCTGGATGACCTGCGCTCGATGATGGAGGGAGCCGGGTTCGACGACCCCGGCATCGCGGCGGATACTCAGACCGTACACTAGACAAATGGCAGCGAAGAAGACGACGAAGAAGGCCGCGACGAAGAAGTCGACGGTGGTGAGAAAGTCCGCGGCGAAGAAGACCGCGAAGAAGGTGGGCGCCCGGAAGAAGGCGGTTGTCGAAGACGACTACCCGGATGAGCCGGCTGGGACTACGTCGCTCGTGATCGTCGAGTCGCCTGCGAAGGCGAAGACCATCGGCAAGTACCTGGGCCGTGCCTACCGCGTGAAGGCGACGGTCGGTCACATCATGGACCTGCCGGAGAAGAAGCTCGGCATCGATATCGAGCACGGCTTCGAACCCGAACTCGTGCCCATTCCAGGCAAGGAAAAAACGATCGCCGATCTCAAGAGTGCGGCGAAGAACTCGAAGGAAGTCTTCATCGCGACGGATCCGGATCGCGAGGGCGAGGCGATCGCGTGGCACGTGGCGGAGCAGATCCGACCGAAGCGCGGCGTGTCGAACATTCCCATCCGCCGTGTGCTCTTCCACGAAATCACGAAGGACGCCGTGCAACTCGCCATTCAGCAGGCGGGCGAGATCGACGACAAGAAGGTGGAAGCGCAGCAGGCCCGTCGCGTGCTCGACCGACTCGTGGGCTACAAGGCGAGTCCCGTCCTGTGGAAGACCGTCAAGAAGGGCATCTCCGCCGGCCGAGTGCAGACGGTGGCGCTGCGTCTGATCGTCGAGCGCGAGCGTGAGATCCGCGCGTTCAATCCGGTGGAGTACTGGACGATCGAGGCGGCGCTGGAAAAGGCGAACCAGCGCTTCACGGCCAAGCTGCACCAGATCGACGGCAAGAAGGCGGAGATCGGTACCGAGGCCGAAGCGAATCGGGTGCTGTCCGACCTCGAGGGTCGCAAGGCGTTCGGTGTCACTGAGGTCAAGCGCCGGGAGCGCCGGAAGAATCCGTCCGCACCGTTCACGACATCGACGCTCCAGCAGGAGGCCGCGAAGAAGTTGTCGTTCGGTTCCAAGCGAACGATGCGCGTTGCCCAGGACCTGTACGAGGGTATCGACATCGGGCCCGAGGGCGCGGTCGGTCTCATCACGTACATGCGTACGGACTCCACCCGCGTGGCGGAGAGTGCCGCGACGCAGGCGCAGGACTACCTGCGCGTGCTCTTCGGCAAGGAATTCCTTGCCAAGGGCCTTCAGCTCTACGGGGACGGCAAGGCCAAGAATACGCAGGACGCGCACGAGAGCGTGCGTCCCACGGATCCGACGCGCCGCCCCGACGACATTCGCAAGTACCTGAGCCCGGACCAGTTCAAGCTGTACCAGTTGGTCTGGCAGCGCTTCATGGGCTCGCAGATGGCGCCCGCCGTCTTCGACACAACGACGGTGGACTTCGACATTCCCGCGAAGGAGCAGCCACAGATCGGCCGGCGCTCGTATCTATTCCGCAGCACGGGCAGCATCATCAAGTTCCAGGGCTTCCTTGCGCTGTACCGCGAGGCGCGCGAAGAGGGCGACTCGAAGGCGTTGGAAGACGAGAACGAGCTGCCGGTGATCAATGTGGGGGAGAACATCCCCGTAAGCGCGATCACGCCGTCGCAGCATTTCACGGAGCCACCGCCGCGCTTCTCCGAGGCGAGTCTCGTCAAGGAACTCGAGCGGCTCGGCATCGGTCGTCCGTCGACATATGCAAGCATCATCAGCGTGCTCGCCGACCGGCGCTACGTGCTGCTGGAGCAGCGCCGCTTCTTCCCCACGGAGCTCGGTGAGACAGTGGAGAAGGTGATGGTGAAGCAGTTCCCGGGCATCTTCAATGTCGACTTCACGTCGGGCATGGAGCTCGAGCTCGACAAGGTCGAGGAGGGAGAGCTGGGCTGGCGCGTGGTCCTCAAGGATTTCTGGGGCCCCTTCGACAAGTCGCTGAAGGACGTGCAGTTCGGCGCGCTCATCGCCGTCGCGCACGATCTCTCCGCGCTCGAGCACGAGCGGTGTCCGATCGACGGCGGAAAGCTGGAACCGCGCGGTGGCTTCTTCGGGCCATTCCTCGCCTGCGAGAACCACCCGAAAGCGTGCACGTATACGCGACCGCTCAAGGGCGAGAAGGCGAAGCCGCGAATGACGGACATTCCCTGTCATCTCTGTGGCGAGCCGATGGTCGTGCGCGTCGGTCGCAGCGGCGAGTTTCTCGGTTGCAGCACGTTTCCCAAGTGTCGCGGAACGCGATCCATGCCAACGGGCGTCTTCTGTCCGAAGGACGGCGGCGAGCTCGTCGAGCGACGCTCCAAGAAGCGCGGGACGGCGTTCTATGCGTGTGCCAACGAGACCTGCGATTTCGTCGCGTGGAACAAGCCAGTCTCCGAGATCTGTCCCGAGTGCGCCTACCTCGGCGCCGAGATGAAGTTCACCAAGGCGCGGGGCGATTACAGGAAGTGCCTCAAGTGCGGGAACGAGTGGGATGTGCCACAACCTGCCGAGCCGCAGGAGACGCCAGAGCCGGCGCTGGCAGGCTGAGTGGCGGCGGTCGACATCATCGGCGGCGGCCTCGCCGGCAGCGAGGCGGCGTGGCAGCTCGCAGAGCGAGGACTGGACGTCGTACTGCACGAGATGCGGCCAGACGTCACCACGGAAGCGCACAAGACCGAGCGCCTCGCGGAGCTCGTCTGCTCGAACACCTTCAAGAGCACCGAGACGACCAACGCCCACGGCCTGCTCAAGGCCGAGATGCGACTGCTCGGCTCGATGATCCTCGAGTGCGCCGACGTGGCGCGTGTGCCCGGTGGGACCGCCCTCAGCGTGGACCGTGACGTCTTCTCCGCCGGCGTGAGCGAGCGAATTGCATCGCACCCGCGCATCGAGGTGCGGCGCGGCGAAGTGGCGGCGCTTCCGTCGCCCGGCATCATCGCGACTGGGCCGCTCACCTCCACTTCACTCACAGATGCAATCCGCGCGCGACTAGGCGTTGAGTCGCTCGCGTTTTACGACGCCATCGCACCGATCGTCGCCTACGACTCCATCGACCACGGTGTCGTCTTTCGCGCTTCGCGATATGGAAAGGAAACGATGGAGGGAGAGGGAGACGGCGCGTACCTCAATTGCCCGATGTCGCGCGGGCAGTACGAATCCTTCCTCGACGCACTGACCGCAGCCGACCAGGCGGCCACCCACCAATTCGACGCGGCGCCCTACTTCGATGGATGCATGCCCGCCGAGGAGATCGCGCGCCGTGGACGCGAGTCGCTGCGATTTGGACCGATGAAGCCGGTTGGCCTCACCGATCCCAGCACCGGCCGCGAAGCGTACGCCGTCGTGCAGCTCAGGATGGAGGACCGCGCGGGGCAGATGTGGAACCTCGTCGGATTTCAGACGCGGCTCCGCTATCCCGAACAGCAGCGCGTGTTCCGGATGATCCCGGGACTCGAGCGCGCGGAATTCCTCCGGTTCGGTTCCATTCATCGGAACTCGTACCTCAATGCGCCAGCCGCGCTGTCGCCGCATCTCTCCCTGCGCGACGACCCGATGACGCTGTTTGCGGGGCAGCTCACCGGTGTCGAGGGGTACACGGAGAGCACGGCAACCGGACTGCTTGCCGGCATCAACCTCGCGCGAATGCTCGCGGGCGACGAGCCGGTCGTCCCTCCACCGACGACCATGTTGGGTGCCCTGTATCGCTACCTGCGCGAGGCGGATCCGCGACACTTCCAGCCGATGAACGCGAATTTCGGCCTGGTCGAAGCGCTGGGGATGCGTGTGAAGGACAAGCGCCTCAAGAAGGAAAAACTCGCTGAGCGTGCTCTCGCCGCCATGGCGCGCTGGCGCGATGAGTCGCTGCTGGCGTCTGCCGTCCGCGCGTGACCGGGACCGCCGAACCGTCCGGCGATGTCGCCGAGTACCTCCGGCATCTGTCGAAGGAACGCGACGTCTCGCCGAATACGGTAAAGGCGTATCAACGCGATCTTCACGAGTTCGTGGAGTTCCTCGGCGGCTACTGCGGCGTGGACGCGTGGAGCTGGGCGACCGTCGACCGGCTTGCGATGCGCGGCTTTCTCGCGCACCTGTCGCGGCGCGGCGTCGGGAAGCGCACCATGGCGCGTACGCTCTCGGGTGTGCGGAGCTTCTATCGCTGGATGCATCGCAACGAGATGGTCGAGTCCAACCCGGCGCGTGCCGTCGGCGCGCCGAAGCAGGACAAGTACCTGCCGGGCTATCTCGATCGGCCCCAGATCGACCTGCTCTTTCAGATGGCCGAGACGCGCGCCATGGAAGGCCACTTCAACGACGTCCGCAACCTTGCGATCCTCGAGCTGTTCTATTCCACGGGGATGCGACTCTCGGAGCTTCAGGGATTGAACCGAGGCGATCCGGATCTCGTGAGCCAGCAGGTGAAGGTGCGAGGGAAGGGAAGAAAAGAGCGCATCATCCCGATCGGCGACCATGCCGTGCTTGCCCTGCGCAACTACGAGGCAAAACGCGACGAGTTGCTCCGCGGCGTCGGCCCAAAGGGCGAACGATCAGCGTACTTCCTTGCCCGCACCGGCAAGCGGATCGGTGTGCGGATGGTGCAAAAGATCGTGTCGGCGTTCCTTGCCGAGATCGACGAGGATGCCGGACTGTCGGTGCATTCGCTCCGGCACACCTTCGCCACGCACCTGCTCGACAACGGGGCCGATCTTCGCGCCGTGCAGGAACTGCTCGGACACTCGTCGATCTCCACCACGCAGATCTACACCCACACGAGCGTAGAGCGGTTGAAGCAGGTCTACGGCAAGGCGCACCCGCGGGCATGAAGATCGCTTGAGTACGCCGAACGACTACCTGCGGAGCTTGCCACGTGCGCGTTGAAACCATCCCCCTCATCATCGGTGTCATTGTCGGGCTGGTCGGGCTGGCGGTACTTGCCGACGCGTGGCTGCCGGAAACCATCACGTTCGGCAGCGAGCGCCGTCGAAACGACCGCACGGAGAGGAGCCTGGGTGGTGAGGCGAGTCTCGGTATCGCGATCCTGTGCTTCGCGGCGGCCATCATCGGGCGCGACACCTGGCCCTACACCACCGTCGCGGTCATTGCCGGTGCGGTGCTGTTCTTCTTTGGTGTGATCGCCAACCGGAAGTTTCTCCGGGACCGCATCGTCAATCGTGGCGCGCTCAGGCGCGGCGGGCTGGCAGATCGCGAGCGGGCTGAGCGCGCGAAAAAGAAGCCTTAGGCTGACAAGGACGGCCGCAGAATGGCGCAGGCTTCGCAGCGCAGAAGGACGCAGTAACAGCACAGTCTTTCTGGCCCAACTGCGCCGCGGCGCGAACCAGTGCCAATTGTAGTTGCCGCAGCAGTGGCGATTTCCAGTGCAAGGCGCTGTTGCCGTTGTAGCGTCTTCTGCGTGGCGAAGCCTGCGTCATTCTGCGTCCGCCGTTGCGCAGTCCGCCGTCCTACGGTCTGCCGCGCTCCGTCCCGCCGCTAGATTCCACGCATGTCGGAACTACCAAGAATCCGCGCCACGACCATCCTCGCCGTGCGGCGCAACGGCGTCGTCGCGCTGGGCGGCGATGGGCAGGTC
Source organism: Gemmatimonadaceae bacterium (assembly GCA_046589725.1). Classification (GTDB taxonomy): domain Bacteria; phylum Gemmatimonadota; class Gemmatimonadetes; order Gemmatimonadales; family Gemmatimonadaceae; genus AG11. Next base: position 28,046 of record JBKJUW010000006.1, on the reverse strand, counting down.
ACCGTTGGCGACACGGTCATGAAAGCCAAGGCCAACAAGGTTCGCGCGATTGGCGATGGCAAGCTCCTCGCCGGCTTTGCTGGCTCTGCCGCGGACGCCCTGACCCTCTTCGAGAAGTTCGAGGAGAAGCTGCAGCGCTACCCGTCCAACGTTCCGCGCGCGGCGGTGGAGCTCGCGAAGGACTGGCGAAGTGACCGCGTACTCCGGCGCCTCGAGGCCCTCCTCGTCGTCGCGAGCGCGGCGCACGGGTACATCATCTCCGGAACGGGGGAGTTGATCGAGCCGGACGACGGCATCCTCGCGATCGGATCCGGCGGTGCCTACGCACTCGCCGCGGCACGAGCCCTCGCCGCGAATACGGAGCTCGGTGCCGCCGACATCGTGCGGCAGAGCCTCACCATCGCCGGCGAGATCTGCGTCTACACGAATACCAACATCACCGTCCTCGAGGCGAGCTGACGTGCCGTCTCCCCGTACGCAGCAGGCGCTCGCGCGCCTCGCTGATCTCACGCCGCGACAGATCGTCGCAGAGCTCGATCGCTATATCGTCGGCCAGGCGGACGCGAAGAAAGCCGTCGCCATCGCGCTCCGGAATCGATGGCGCCGGCAGCAGGCCCCGGAAGCCATCCGCGACGAGATCTCGCCGAACAACATCATCCTGATCGGACCCACGGGCGTGGGAAAGACAGAGATCGCGCGCCGATTGGCCAAGCTCACCGGTGCGCCGTTCATCAAGGTGGAGGCTTCGAAGTTCACCGAAGTGGGCTACGTCGGGCGCGATGTGGAGGGCATGATCCGCGACCTGGTCGATAGTGCGATCGAGATGGTTCGCCAGGAGCGGGAGAGCGAGGTCGAGGATCTCGCGAACGAACGCGTGGACGACCGGTTGCTCGACCTGCTGCTGCCCCCGCCCGTGCCACCGGCCGCAAGCGATGCCACCGCCGGGAAGCCGGAACCGACGCTCACGTCGGCGGGTGATGTGGGCGGTGTATTCGTGGTGTCGAGTGCCGGCGACGTGAAGCAGGAAGGATCAGGCGATGCAGCCGCCGATCGCTACAAGCGCACGCGGGAGAAGCTCAAGCAACTCCTGCTCGACGGGCAGCTCGACGCGCGCGAGGTGGAGATCGAGGTGACACCCAACAGCGGACCGATGTTCGACCTGTTCGCCTCGCAGGGCGCGCCCGAGAGCATGGAGAACTTCACCGAGATGCTGCAGAACATGATGCCGCAGCGGAAGAAGAAAAGAACCGTAAAGGTGTCGGAGGCAAGGAGAATCCTGCTCGAGCAGGAGTTCGACAAGCTCGTCGACATGGAAGACGTCACCGCCGACGCGCTCGAGCGGGTCGAGACACTTGGCATCGTCTTCCTGGACGAGATCGACAAGATCGCGGGTGAGAAGAGCCAGATGGGCGGGCCGGACGTCTCCCGCGAAGGCGTCCAACGCGATCTGCTGCCCATCGTGGAAGGATCCAACGTGCAGACGAAGTACGGGATGGTGAAGACGGATCATATCCTCTTCGTCGCCGCCGGCGCGTTCCACGTCTCCAAGCCCTCCGACCTCATCCCGGAGCTTCAGGGTCGGTTCCCCATCCGCGTCGAACTCAAGTCCCTTACCGAAGCGGATTTCGTTCGCATCATGACGGAGCCGGAGAATGCGCTCACGAAGCAGTACGCCGCGCTGGTTGCCGCAGACGGCGCGACGCTCGAGTTCACGGAAGACGGCATCGCCGAGATCGCGAAGATCGCGGCGACAGTCAATTCGCGCATGGAGAACATCGGGGCGCGACGGCTGCACACCGTGATGACGACGCAGCTCGAGGACACCCTTTTCGAACTCCCGGACGGCGGCGAAAAGCGCATCGTCGTCAACGCGGAGGCGGTGCGCGAGAAACTCAAGGCAATCGTCGAGGACGAGGATCTCAGGAAGTACATCCTTTGATGCTGGATCCGTAGCCGAAGTCTTCTAGCGCGAACTGCTGCCGATCGTGGGAGGATCAAACGTGCAGACGAAGTACGGGACGGTGAAGATGGATCACATCATCTTCGTCCGTGCCGCCGCCTTCCGCGTCCCCAAGCCCTTCGACCTCATCCCAGAGCCTCAGCACCGTTTCCCCATTCGCGTCGAGCTGAAGTCCCTCACCGAAGCGGATTTCGTTCACATCATGACGGAGCCGGAGAACGCTCCGACGAAACAGTACGCCGCGCTCGTCGCCGCAAATGGCGCGACGCTCGAGTTCACCGAAGATGGCGTCGCCGAGATCGCAGAGATCGCGGCGACGGTCAACGCGCGCATGGAAAACACCGGCGCTCGGCGGCTGCACACCGTGATGGCGACGCAGCTCGAGGACACCCTCTTCGAGCTCCCAGACGGCGGTGACAAGCGCATCGTCGTCAACGCAGAGGCGGTGCGCGAGCAGCGCAAGGCGATCGTCGAGGACGGGGACCTCAGAAAGCACATATTCCGAGGACAGCAGCTCTTCCTGGCGCGCGGACATGATCATGGCTGCACCGCGAGCGGGAAGAGCAGGTGCGCGTGAGGCGGTGTGACGTAGTGAATCAGCCCTCGTTCGCGGACGAGCCGGTTCGCGAGCTCGGTGTCGTCGAGGTGAAATGGCTCTCGCTCGTCGTCCGCGTCGTCCAGGGTCGAATCGGCCGGACGCGTCTCATCGTCGCCCAGATGCTGGGAGACAGTCTCGGCCAGCGAGTGAAGTGCCGTGCGCCAGCCGAAGTGCAGGTCGGAAGTGTGCAGCATGTGGACATATCCCCGCGGTCGCGTCATCGCGCCGCCTGAGGTGAAACGTCATCGTTTCCTCTTGGAGGCATAATGTCCGCTAGAAATCGTGTTGTCAAATTACAATACAGTAATACTTCCACATCCACATATCGGGAAATATGTCGCACGCCCTCTCGCCTCTCAGGCGGGAATCCTCGCGCGTGAAGGGGTGGCGGGGGCTTTCGCCGCGCCGCTAACTTAGCTCGCTTCGCTCTCCGTCAGACTCAGCGAGGCCCGATGACCCAACGCTCCCAACGCGACTTTCTCGCAATTCCGGATTTCTCCCGCGAAGAGTTGCTCTCGCTGTTCGACCTTGCGGAGCGCATGCGCCGCGGTGAGTACCGCGCGAGGCCCCTAGAGGGAAAAACTCTCGCGATGATCTTCATGAAGGCGTCGACGCGAACGCGCGTCTCCTTCGAGGTCGGGACATTCCAGCTCGGCGGGCATGCGCTGTTCCTCTCGCCACGCGACGTCCAGCTCGGCCGCGGCGAACCCATCGCCGACACCGCGCGCGTGCTCTCGCGGTACGTCGACGGCATCATGATCCGCACGTTCGCGCATCAGGACGTCGAAGAGCTCGCGCGGTACTCGGAAGTTCCCGTCATCAACGGACTCACGGACCTGTTGCACCCGTGCCAGATCCTTGCGGACCTACTCACCATCCGACAGCACCTCGGGGCTGTCGAGGGACGGAAAATCGCATGGATTGGGGACGGCAACAACATGGCCAACTCATGGATCAACGCCGCCTATCGCCTGGGCTTCGAGCTCTCGCTGGCGTGTCCCGAGGGCTACGAGCCCGCCGATCACCTGCTCGCGCGTGCGCGGGAGCACACGAAGGTCACCCTCGTGCGCGATCCACGTGAAGCGGTCGAGGGCGCGCATGTCGTCAACACGGATGTGTGGGCGAGCATGGGACAGGAGGACGAGCAGAAGAAGCGCGAGCGAGATTTCGCGGATTACACCGTGAGCAAGGCCTTGATGGCGCATGCGTCGCCCGACGCGATCTTCCTCCACTGCCTCCCCGCGCATCGCGGCGAGGAAGTCACCGCTGACGTCATAGACGGCCCGCAGAGCCGAGTGTGGGATGAGGCCGAGAACAGGCTGCACATACAGAAGGCCATCATGGCCGTCCTGATTGGCGGAGAGCGGCTCGCATGACACTGCCGGCGGTTGGAGAAAAGGCGCCGGACTTCTCCGGCCTCGCTGACGACGGGAGCACCATCACGCTGGCGTCTCTGCGCGGCGCGCCGGTCGTGCTGTTCTTTTATCCAAAGGATGACACCTCCGGCTGCACCGTCGAAGCCTGTGGCTTCCAGGAGTCCCTGCCGCACTTCGACGGTCTTGCGGCGAAGGTGATCGGCGTGAGCCCCGATCCCGTAAAGAGCCACATCAAGTTCAAGGCAAAGTTCGATCTCGCCTATCCGCTCCTCGCCGACACCGAGAAGGTGATCTGCAGCGCCTACGGCGTGTGGGCCGAGAAATCGATGTACGGGCGCAAGTACTGGGGCGTGAGCCGGACGACGTTCGTCATCGACGCCGACGGACGCATCGCCCACGTATTCGAGAAGGTGAAACCGCAGGATCACGCGGCTCGAGTCGCGGAGGCCGTGGCGGCGCTGGGGAAATGACCGCAGGTGCAGTGAGGGCCGCGCGTGAGACCACGAAAGCCGTCATCATGGCGCGTGGACTCGGCAGCCGCATGCGCAAGGCGACCACCGCCGGCCTTACCGCGGAACAGATCAGCGCTGCGGATGCGGGCGTGAAGGGGATGATCCCCATCGGTCGCCCGTTCCTCGACTTCATCATCAGCGCACTCGCCGACGCCGGCATCACCGATGTGTGCCTCGTGATCGGTCCCGAGCACAGCCGGATGCGCGAGTACTACGAGCGCGAAGTGCAACTCACCCGTGTTCGCGTGCACTTCGCCATCCAGGAGAAACCGCTCGGCACCGCCGACGCCGTCGTCACGGCGGAATCGTTCGCCGCCGGCGAGCACGTGCTCGTCCTCAACTCGGACAATTACTATCCGGTGCATACACTGCGCGCACTCCGCGTGCTCGGAGCCGCGGGCGTGGCCGCGTTCGAGCGCGAGGCGTTGCTGGGGCTGAGCAACATTGACGCGGACCGCATCGCGAAGTTCTCCGTCGTTCGCATCGACGGAAATGGCATGCTCGAGGAGATTATCGAGAAGCCAGATGACGCGACGATCGCATCGCTCGGCAAGGAGGTCTTCGTCGGGATGAACAGCTGGTCGCTCCCTCCGCAGATCTACGACGCGTGCCGGAGCATCACGCCGTCCGTGCGGGGCGAGCTCGAGCTGCAGGACGCCGTCAACCACGCGCGCGACACGATGGGCGTACAGTGCCGGGTGTTGAAGTTCCACGACGGAGTGCTCGACCTGTCGAGCCGCGGCGACATTGCGTCGGTCGCCGAGCGGTTGCGAACCACCGAGCCGCGCCTGTGAAGGATTTCGAGGCGCAGCTGGTCGCGGCAGGTATGTCGCAGCCCGAAGCGCACGCGAAGATGGAATTGTTTGCGCAGTGCGACGCGGCCCTCAATTCGTCCGTGCCGCGGTTCGCGTTCTTCGTCCCTGGCCGGATCGAGGTGCTCGGGAAGCACACCGACTACGCGGGCGGTCGCAGCCTTCTCTGCGCAGTCGAGCGCGGGTTCGCCGTTCTGGCTACACCGAGGGACGACGCGAACACCCACGCGATTGCGGTGCAGCGTGGTGAGACGCGCATCGTGTCACCCAATTCGCGCGAGCTGCCCGAGCCAGGTGATTGGGCGACGTATGTGTCGACCGTCGTGCGGCGTGTCACGCGGGATTTTGCAACCGCGAAACGCGGAATGGACATCGCGTTCGCAAGTGACCTGCCCGCCGCATCGGGCATGAGCAGCTCGAGTGCGCTCGTGATCGCGGTGTTCCTCGCGCTACGTGAGGTCAACCAGCTTCACGAGGATCCCGTCTATCGAAAGGCTATCACCTCGCGCGTGGATCTGGGCGAATACCTCGGCGCACTGGAGAACGGCCGGCCCTTCGGTGCGATGGAAGGTGGCCTCGGTGTGGGCACACTCGGCGGCAGCCAGGACCAGACCGCGATTCTCTGCTGTGAAGCGGGGAGGCTGAGCCGCTACTCGTTCTGTCCCGTCCGCGCGGAGGGAACGTTCCCGAGCCCGGCACGCCATACCTTCGTGCTCGCGTACAGTGGCGTGGCCGCCGAGAAAACGGCAAGCGCACGGCTGCGCTACAACGAGGCCTCACTGGCCGTGAGCGAGATCGTGAAGACCTGGAATCGCGCCACGGCGCGGGCCGATCGCTGCCTTGGTGACGCCGTCACAAGCGCACCTCAAGCGGCCGCGCGCATTCGCGCGCTGCTCGAGCAACGCGATTCAGTCGAGTTCAGCCGGCAGCGGCTGCTCGACCGTTTCGATCAGTTCCTCGCGGAGACGTACGACATCATCCCGAGGGCGGCGGAGGCGTTTGCCAACGGCGATCTCACCGCGATTGGCGACGAAGTGGCCAGGTCACAGGCCGGAGTCGAGCGCCTGCTCGGCAACCAGGTGCCCGAGACGATCGGCTTGGTGCGCATGGCGCGCGAGCTCGGCGCGGTTGCGGCATCGGCGTTCGGTGCCGGTTTCGGCGGCAGCGTGTGGGCATTCATCGCGTCAGATCGCGCCGACACATTCGTGCAGGCGTGGCGTGCGGCGTATGTCGAAGTGTTCCCGCATGCGGCGACGCGCGCTGAGTTCATGGTGACCCTGCCGGGCCCGGGCGCGATGCGCCTGGCATAGCTCCGCCGCACATGGGGGAAGCGTCGCTTTCCCCACGGTTCATCGCTGCTCGTCAGCCTCGCGTCCGCACCACCCGCCAGTCGGGACACGATACTGATCCCGATCGATGCGGGAGGGTGTCCGCCACGCCCATCAGTTCGATGTCGAACACGAGATCCGATCGCGCCGGAATGACCGGCGGATTGCCTCGTGCGCCATAGCCGACCCGCCATGGCACGAAGAGCCGACGAGTGCTCCCCACGCGCATGCCCTCGAACCCGACCTCCCAGGCGTCGATGACCTGCTTCGTGCCCTGCGCAAATCCCACCGGTTCTCCCGCGATACCGTTTCGGGTGTCGCGCGACGCGTCGAACTTCGTGCCGTCGGCGAGCCAGCCCGCGTAGTGCGTGTAGATGCATTTGCGCGGTGCGTACGCCGTGCCACTCCCTTCCACGAGATCAATCACGCGGATATTGCCGAGGTCGCGCGGCGTTCCCGCCACGATTGGGATGACGCCGGGCGTGGTCGCGGGCGCAGGCACCGATGCGCATGACGCGCAGCCGAGACCGATCGCCACGCCGAATACGTATTTGCGGATGGAAATAGTCATGCGCGAAGGTATCGCCGTGGCGGCGCGGGCACATTCCCTGCCTTTACTGCTTCGGGTTTACCTACTACTCGAACGACATCACTCATGGCCGACAGCACGACAGATCGCAATCGCGAAGGCGAGAGTTCCACCGCCAACAAGCTCGATCAGCTGTACAAGCTCATCGGTGACATCGAGATCGCGATGTTTACCACGCGGCGTGCCGATGGGCAGCTCGTGTCGCGACCGATGGCCACGCAGGAGCGGATTTCGGGAACCGACCTTTGGTTCGTAACGGATGTCTCCTCGAACAAGCTGGATGAGCTCGAGGGCGACCCGCACGTGAATCTCGCGTACTACAACATGAAATCGCGTGAGTACGTGTCCGTGGCGGGCACGGCGCACATCACCCAGGATCGCAATCGCATCCACGAGCTTTACAAGCCAGACTGGAAGGCCTGGTTCGGAAACGAGGGCGGCGAACGCGATGGCGGGCCCGACGACCCACGACTGGCGCTGGTACTCGTGGAAGCACACTCGGTGGAGTACCTCGTGACGACAAAGTCGCGCCCGGTGGTGCTTTTCGAGGTGGCAAAGGCCATGGTCACGGGCACGACGCCGAAGGTCGGCGAACAGCGCACCCTCACGGAACGCGAGCTCCACACGCCAGCGGCCCGCGAGGCACGGTAGTCTTTTCGCGAACTGGCAGAGGTCGTCATTCCCGCGCAAGCGGGAATGCGCCTGCGGCCCTACGTCATGCTTGCGAAGGCGGGAATCCGTGTTCAATCGCTTGTGCACGAGGGGCGCCCCGGTGAAGTTGTGCGGATGCGCCCCATCGTGGCATTTCAGGGAGAGACCGGTGCCTTCAGTGAGGCCGCCGCAGAACAACTCGTCCCAGGCGAGATTACGCTGTTCCCCTGTCCGACGTTCGACGCCACCGTTCGCGCAGTGGTGAATGGGTACGCCGACTACGCTGCGATTCCGGTGAAGAACCTCATCGCCGGTCCGGTGCTCGATGCCCTCTCGGCGATCGCGCAGTTCTCGTCACTGGAGCACGTCGGTGAGATGCTGCTGCCGATCCATCTTTCGCTGCTCGGGCTTCCCGGTGCGCGAGTCGAGGCGATCACCGAGGTGTTGAGTCACGGCATCGCCTTGCAGCAGTGCAACATCTACCTCGCGGCGCATCCCGACATGCGCACCGTGGAGGCGCATGATACGGCGGGCGCTGCGCGGATGGTCGCCATCCGTCGCGATCCCACCGTTGCGGCGATCGCAGCCTCATGGGCCGCGAAACACTACGGGCTCATCGTCCTCGCCGAGCGGCTCGAGGACAGGCCGGACAACGTCACGACGTTCACGCTGATCCGCCGGAAGGTCGCGACGTTCGATTGAGCTAGCGTTTCGGCGAAGAACGCCCGTCGCGCTCGAGAAAGCCCACGAGCGCCTGCACGAACGCGCCCTGTCGCTCGACGTGCGCCACGTGGTCCGTCCCCGCCAGCACCATCCACGCGCGGTCGACCGACGCAAGGTTCGCAAAGAAGTGTGGCACCCCGGCGCCCGCTGCGTATGGATCCTTTTCGCCGAAAATCACGAGCGTCGGGGTATGGATCTTCGCCGGATCGAGCACATTGAACTGTTCTTCGTGCCGCCAGTCGACGCGCACCGTATCCATCGTCGTCGCCGACTTCACGTAGGCCTCTTTCACTCCAGCCGGCGTCATCTCCGGGGAGATGAAGTCCTCCGCAGCCCCTTCCGCCGTGGTTCGCGCACGCAGCGGAGTGTTTGGTTCCTCGGGAATCTCCGGTGGTTGATCGACGTTGTGATACGGCCCATACATGATGAGTGTCGACACACTCTCCGGACGACGTTGCGCGACGAGCATCGCGGTCGCCGAACCGCGCGAGTAGCCGAGGAGGGCGGGCGCGCGATGCCGCGGCGCGCGAACACTCACCCACTGGATCACGGCGTCGACATCGTCCGCCGCGCGTTCGGGCGTGAGCCATCCTGAGGGATCACGCCGCGTGCTGCCGTATCCGCGCTGGTCCAGTGCGTAGACCGCGTATCCCTTGGCGACGAGCGCGTTCATCAACGACACTTGCAGGCCGGGAACCCGCAGGTCGAAGTTCGGGAGTGCACTCCAGGTGCGCCCGTGTAGCAGCACGATTTCGCCGCGAGGGGTGGTCGTCGGTGCTTTCGACCACACGGTCAGGAGGTGACGATCGGACGCCGTCACATGGTTGTGAACGAGTTCCTGAGCCGCGACAGACTCCGCAACGCAAAGCAAGACTGCGACGAGGAGGAAGCGCGCACGTGTCATGGTCTTGCCCAGTTACGGTTTGATCTCGCGGATCTTGATGCTGCGATACCACACTTCGTCGAGATGATCCTGGAGCACGATGTGTCCCTCGCGCTTGTCGGCGAAGCCACCGATCGACTTGTACTTGCTCGCCGCGACGACCGAATCCATGCGAGCGGTCCTGAGGTCGTAGCGCACGACGATCGCGCCGTTCAGCCAGTGCTCTCCGTGATTGCCCTTCACGACGATCACGGACGTGTTCCACTGGCCCACCGGCATGAGGCGCTTGTTCTCGTTGGGCGGAATGAGGTCGTACAGCGAGGCCGCGCGATGCGTTGGAATCTTGTTGTCCTCGTTGAGATTGTCGTCGAGCACCTGGTACTCGAAGCCGAGCGCCGCGTGATTGGGCGCGTTCTTCATCGACATCTCCTCGGAGACGTTGTACTTCAATCCGCCGTTCGCACCCGCCGCGACCTTCCACTGGAACTCCAGTTCGAAGTCTCGAAAGGTCCCGGTCGTCATCAGGTCTCCGCCGACAGCGGGCTGACCGTCCGGCAGGCGCGGAACGCTCACATCCGGGATCTTGTGAATCGCGCCCTGCACGATGTTCCAGTGCGCGCTCGGCACGGTGTCATAGCCAAGTCCGCGCCAGCCGGCGAAGGTGTTCCCGTCGAAGAGCAGCTTCCAACCAGACGATCGCTCGCGGACGCTGAGGCCGTTCGGGCCGGGCTGCTGCGCGCCGGCCATCGTAGCGGAGGTCGCGATGACGGCGATCGCCAGGAGTACCGCGTTTCGAAGACGCATTGCCGCGACCTTTTCCTGCTGGGGTGAAGTTTCGGGTAGTGTCGAATTGTAAACGCGTGCCCCTAGCGGATGCACGGCATCCAGACGTGCCGCCCGCATTTGCTCAGCGATCTCCGGTCGCATCTGGAACATCCGCCCGTTGGTGCCAAGGGTGCAGGCGCCTGCCACACTGGCACCTGAAGATGCCACCCGTGCATATTTGCCTCTCAATCAATTACAACCGAGACGATGTCGAACACGCCTGCAGAAGCCCTCAAGCGCACCCCCCTCCACGACATCCACGTCGCACTCGGCGCCAAGATCGTCCCGTTCGCCGGCTACGAGATGCCCGTGCAATACCCCAGCGGCATCACCGCCGAGCACAAGGCGGTGCGCGAGGGGTGCGGGGTGTTCGATGTCTCGCACATGGGCGAGTTCTGGGTGAATGGTGCGCGCGCCGTCGACTTCGTGAACCACGTCACGACGAACAACGTCGCCGCGCTCATAGACGGCCAGGTGCACTACTCCACTATCCTCAACGACCGCGGCACCATTGAGGACGACTGCCTCGTCTACCGCTTCGGGCCGGACAAGGTGATGATGGTGGTGAACGCGAGCAATGCGCCGAAGGACTTCGCGCACATCGCGCGTCACGCCGAGAAGTTTGACGTGAAGATCCATGACGCCACCGACGAGATGACGCTGCTCGCGGTGCAGGGCCCGAAGAGCGCGCCCATCCTCCAGACGCTCACGGCCACCGACCTCTCGACCATCGGGTACTACCATTTCACCGAGGGTGAAGTCGCCGGACAGAAGGCGATCATCTCGCGCACCGGCTATACGGGCGAGGACGGTTTCGAACTGTACATAGCCAATGATGCGGCCGTCCCGATCTGGAACGCCCTCATGGCGACCGACCAGATCACGCCAGCGGGGCTCGGCGCGCGCGACTCGCTGCGTCTGGAGATGGGCATGGCCCTCTACGGTAACGACATCGACGACACCGTCACGCCGCTCGAAGCCAACCTCGCATGGCTCGTGAAGCTCCCCAAGGGCGACTTCGTGGGCAAGGATGCCCTCGTCGCCCAGAAGGAGGCGGGCATCCAGAAGCGGTTGGTCGGCTTTACGATGGAGGACCGCAACTTTCCTCGGCATGGTTATCCGGTCTTCTACAACGGAGAAGCCAGTGGCGTCGTCTGCAGCGGCACGATGAGCCCAACGCTCGGCGTCGCCATAGGTACGGCTTACCTGCCGACGATCGGCGCCAAGGAAGGCACGACGTTCGAGGTGGAGATTCGCGGCAAGCGGATGCCGGCCACGGTGACGAAGCCGCCGTTCTACAAGCACGCGTCGCACCTGTAGTCGACGCAACACTCCGTGCGCATAGCCATCCTCACGATCTCCGATGCCGGCGTGCGCGGCGAGCGCGCCGACACCAGTGGCGACGCGGTTGCCGCATGGGCGGGCGACCGCCTCGTCGCACGCGCGCTCGTCCCCGATGAGACGGTTGCCATCGTCAAGCACCTCATCGACTGGTGCGACTCCGACAAGGCCGACCTCGTGATCACCACCGGCGGGACCGGCCTCGCGCCGCGCGATGTCACGCCGGAGGCAACGCTCTCCGTCATCGAGCGCCACGCGCCCGGTATTGCCGAACGCATTCGGTGGATCACGGGGCAGTCCTTTCCGCGCGCTGCACTCGGCCGCGGGATCGCGGGCGTGCGCGCCAGCACGCTCATCGTGAACCTGCCTGGGAGCACGAATGGCGTGAAGGAATCCCTCGCGGCACTCGAGCCCATTGTGGATCATGCGGTGAAGATCCTCCGCGGCGAGCACACGGATCACTCGTGAGCGTCCTCATTACGCTGCACGACGTCGAGCCGGCGGTGCGCCTCAACGCGCGCCTCGAGGCGGACGGCATCGAGACGACGCTCGTGAGTCCGCTCGATGACATGCGCGCCGAGATCCGGCGGGCGAAGCCGAAGCTCATCGTGCTGAGCGGGGAGCTCACCGATTCCGCGAACGTGACGCTCGTGCGCGAGCTGCTGTGGGATGGCATGGCCGTGGTGGGGCTCGTCGAGGGAGATGACGTCCAGCAGCGCGACCGCATGCGCAGTCTGGGCTACGTGGAGCTGTTCTCCAAACCCATCGCCGTGGACGACGTCGCGAAGCGTGTCCGTCGCATCATGGAGCGGAGGGCGTTGCAGGAGGCGACGGGGCTCATCGGCGAAAGTGAGCCGCTGCGTGAGGTGATGGTAAAGGTCGAGCAGATGTCGCCGGTGAGCAGCACGGTGCTCGTGGAGGGCGAGAGCGGCACTGGCAAGGAGCTCGTCGCGCGGGCGCTGGCGGCGCTCGGGCCCCGCCGCAACAAGCCATTCATCGCCGTGAACGTGGGCGCGCTGCCCGAGAGCTTGCTGGAGAGCGAACTCTTCGGCCACGAGAAGGGCGCGTTCACCGGAGCGGCCGAGCGGCGCCTCGGTCGTTTTGAGCTCGCCGATGGTGGGACGCTGTTCCTGGACGAGATCTCGGAGATTCCGCAGTCCACGCAGGTGAAGCTGCTGCGGGTGCTGGAGGAGCGAGAGTTCACGCGGGTCGGTGGGGTGCAGTCGATCTCGGTAAACGTGCGGGTGATCGCAGCCACCAATCGGCCGCTGCGCGAATATGTGGAGGAGGGGAGATTTCGCTCTGACCTCTACTACCGACTCAACGTCCTGAGCATCTACCTGCCTCCGTTACGCGAGCGGCCGGCGGACATTCCGATTCTCGTGCGTCGGTTCATCAAGGACTTCACGGCCGAACACGACCGTCCCTTCCCGGGCATCTCGCAGGCGGCGATGGAGATGCTGGTAGAGTATCCGTGGCCCGGCAACGTTCGGGAGTTGCGGAACCTCGTGGAGAGCATGGTCGTGCTGTCGCATGGCCGGGAGATCGGTCCCGAGGACCTCCCGCGGCAGATCAAGGATGGGAGCAGTGCGCGGTTCCTGCCGGTGCGCATCGGTCCGGCGCCGGGACAGGCAGGCCAGGCTGATGGGCGTGAGCTCGAGTTCATCCTGCGGAGCCTGCTGGAGCTGAAGCTCCAGGTGGAGGAGCTGCGCCGCCGAATGGACGACGACCGCGGGGCGGACCTTGGCGGGCCGCGTGGGGCCTACATCGGCGAGATTCACCACGTAACATCAGTAACACCAACTGTGTACGCTATCGCACCCCGTGACGAATTACCACCGCCGAACGTCGTATCGATTGTACCGGGCATGAAGATGACCGAGGTCGAACGTGCGGTGATCGAGGCGGCGTTGAAGGAGACGCGCGGGAATCGTCGCAAGGCCGCCGATCTTCTCGGCATCGGAGAACGGACGCTTTATCGGAAAATCAAGGAGTATCGGCTTCCAGAGCTCGAATATTCTATTGACTAAGCACGTAAACACTTAGAGATTCTTAATCCACGATTGTTGACCGATAGCGTGCCGAGGTTGGCGCGCTGTGGTCCAGGAAAGCTAGCTGGACCATGACGGATCGCAGTCGTCCCACCCACGGTCTCATCCAAAAAACTTGTTGACGGTGTCGGCGATGCACGCAAACGCCCCCGCCTCCCCTGCACCACGCTCTGACGGTGACGGCGTGTCGCCCGTAGCGGGCACTCTTCTGCCGATCCAACGGGCGGAGGAGCTGCTGGGGACGCTGCCTGGCGTGTTGAATGTCCGGATCATCTCGGGACCAACCGGCGAGGTGTCGGAGGTTCATGTGCTGACGACGACGTTGGTATCGCCGAAGCAGACCGTGCGGAACGTCGAGAGTGCGCTCCTCGCGCAGCTCGGCATGCGGGTGAGCCACAAGAAGATCTCCGTCGCCACGAGTGAAGGGCCGGCGGCCGAGGCCATCCGGGCGAATCGCCTGACTCCGCCGGTGGGGGGTGCGACGGAAGTGATCGACGAACAGCTCGCGGGGAAGTCGACCAAGCGACGGCTGTACTTCGAGGATGTGGAAGTGAAGCGGTCGCGCGCGAGTGGCATGGGCTGTCGCGTGACGATCCGCCAGGGCGAGGAGATTTTCGTTGGCGAAGCGACTGGTCTCGAGAGTGACCGGTTGCGTGTTGAGACCGCGGCAAAGGCAGCAGTAGCAGCCGTGCAGCAGGCGGATGTCGCGCGGAGGACGTTGTCGTTTGAAGGGGCGCGGACGATCAGTGCGTTCGAACGGGAGTTCGTGTTCGTGGCGCTGACGACGCGGCTAGGGAGAGAGACGGCGTTGTTGACAGGTAGCGCCGAAATAAAGGATGGAGTTGAAACCGCCAGCGTGCTGGCTGTGCTGGATGCGACGAATAGATGGATTGATCTTTAGCTGTTGCTGGTGCGGCAAGCCCTTTCGTGAAGCGGGACGTGTAGCGGAGCGGAACAGGTAAATAGCGGAGCCAACACTAGGGACTGGCGTGGGTAACCACGACCTTCATTAGCGGGGGTGACGTTCAATGATCTCGTTCTTGGTTGGTTTCTTTTCGTTCTGCTTTACTGGAACACAGACTTGGAACTAGCGAACACATGAATTACGAAAGGGTTGCCGCAACCAACTCGTTGACATGAAAGCCACATCTTTTAGCACAGCTGACATGAAAGTCATTTCATTTGTACAGCTGATATCCCTGCTTGCGACTGCCGCGGCGGCTGTGCTGTGGCATCTAGCGCCGCCGTCAGCAGACTTCGGGGTGGCCACGCTGGCAACGCTTGCGCTGTTGGCGCTCGTTGCCGAGCTGATGGGCTTTCTACTTCCTCACGGCGCATCCGGATCCATATCATTCATACCCTATATAGCTACGCTAGTTCTGGTACCAAATTTTGCCGCTTTGGTGGCCGTCGTAGGAGCGAATGG
This sequence comes from Gemmatimonadaceae bacterium, assembly GCA_046589725.1. GTDB lineage: Bacteria > Gemmatimonadota > Gemmatimonadetes > Gemmatimonadales > Gemmatimonadaceae > AG11. The sequence continues at coordinate 12,971 of JBKJUW010000006.1, read as the reverse complement.
CGTTGCAGAAATTGCGAAGCGTCGCGGAGGTCTAAAGGTAGTTTTTAACTCAGCCCAGTTGGTATTGAGCTATGCGGTTGCGATCTGCATCTATCGGTTTCTAGGCGGTCAGAGTCTTCTTGAGCTCAAGTATTTTCCCGTATCTGCTATCACGCGGCTGATAGGAGTGCCTCTTACGATCGCTTACGTTCTTGTCTTTGTTATCAACACGTTCCTTGTCAGCCACGTCATTGCTCTAACAAAGAAAGTCCCAACTCTTCAGGTTTGGCGCGAAAACAGCGCATCGACCGTAGGACTAGATATCCTTGCTTTGCCTTTGGTCTTCTTGTTCGCGTATGTGTACGCTAGGTGGGGAGCCATGTACGCCTCGCTGCTGTGGCTTCCCATTTTGGGTGTGCGGCAAATGAACACGGCCAATCTTGAGCTTGCGCAAACAAATCGTGAGCTTCTTGAGCTCATGGTCAAGTCCATCGAGGCTCGTGATCCGTACACGTCGGGCCACTCACGTCGGGTTCGGGAGTACGCCGTCAAAATCGCGCGCCTTTTGGGCATTGCTCCAACCGAGGTTGAGAAGATTGGGACGGCTGCACTCTTGCACGACGTCGGGAAAATCTACGAAAAGTATGCGCCAATTCTAGCCAAGGAGGATCGACTTACTCCAGAGGAATGGGCGGTGATTAAAGAGCACCCCTTAGATGGCGCCAACCTGATTGCAACGATGACGCGCCTCCGGGAACTTGTACCTGCAGTCAAGCACCACCACGAAAACTGGGATGGAACGGGCTACCCTGCCGGCCTGAAGGAGATGGAAATCCCCCTTGCGTCTCGAATCATTATTTTCGCCGACACGTTCGATGCAATGACGACGGTGCGCCCGTATCGAGGTGCGCTGGGTGAGGACGTTGTTCGTGCGGAGATTCTGCGTTGCCGGGGCCGTCAGTTTGATCCGGAAATAGCCGATCGGCTACTTGCCATTGATTTTTGGGGCTGGCTCTTTCCGCCGGGCGATCGCGCCCAGGCGCCGAAAAGTAAGTTGCGCTTGTTGTCGCGCGTAGGATGACGCTTGGATTCTGGCTTAAGCGTAGCTCGATCGCCAGACCGGAGCGAGCGAGAGCCAGCGTTGCGCGCAACTGTCATCGACAAGTGGCCCGCAAACATTCTAGGACGAGTCCGCTCAAGAGAATCGAGGATGCTAGTCGGCTGACCCAGCGTACCAACACTCGTGCCTAGTGCACTTTGACTGCTGTGACTTGCTCAGTTCGACTGGTCGGACCAACCATGACTCGTCTGGCCAAACAGCCGCCGGTTGCTCGGTAGCTTAGCGTCAGCGGGACGACGAACCCATTTGTCTACACCCCCCAGGTATCACTTCGCCGACCCGTCGGCTCGGCTTGGGAAATTGCTCTCCAAGCGTCATCCGCGGCAGTTGTTGACCGCAATGACCACTCGACTGAGTGTTCCTCCCTTCGGTATTTAGTCAGGTAATCTAGGAGAAGCAGGGATGCTGCCGAAGTACGGCCCGCAATAACTTCCGCGCACCAAAGCACTTCTACGATGGTGTCTTGGCCCCCCAAAGAGCGGCCCTTTAGGTACAGCTCCTTCAAGCGCGACACCAGCCGGATTTCCTGAGGTAGGGATCCCATACTGACGCTCGACCGGAGCCGCAATGCGGTAATAATGGCTTCGTAGCGAGATGTACGCATGCGAGCGTCTTCTGCCAATGGAACGGCAAGCAACTGCGCTGCCTCGTCAGGTTTGCCATCCATCATCGCGAACAGAGCCGCGCTAGAATAATATCCGGAATTCGGTGACAGCTTGTATGCCGAGGTTCCTTTTAGCTGAGCATCGACTTCATGGAACCATGCTCGAGCAACAGAGAAATTGCCCGCCGCTATTTCAATTTCCGTCAACAGAGACGCCGCGTATAGCGCCTCGCTCCGAACGCCACGAGATGACATGAAGGCGTAATCCTCCTCGAGGAGCTGCTTTGCCTCCTTGTGCCGCATCATGCGATAGAGAGCGTAGCTTGCCGACCTTCGAGCTATTCTCCAGGTATCGTTTATGGCGGGCGACGGGTAGCGCTGGAACAGTTCAGCGGTGATTGCCAGTGCTAGCTGTTTGTCGCCGAAGGTAGTGTGGTAGATCAGTAATGCGCGAAGAGCATGGGGATTCTGAGGCCTTGTCTGAGCGGAGAAGGCGGTCAAGTACTCGGCAAGCCTGTCCGCTAGGGCAACGTCATATTCGGCATCCGCGACGATTAGGAGCGTGGCGATGCACTGCATGCTAAGATCAACGTCAATGCCTTCTGTGGCGAGCATGGCTGAAAGCTTTGTCACGGCCTCCGCGCCAGTGTCGGTGAAGAGGTCCGCTTCGAGAAGACGAAAGGTGAGTGGCTCCACTACTTGACGCGACTCATTGAACATCGTGGCGAGATGTAAGCGCTCCCGGATAGCCTGGAGCGCAAGTGACTTAGCCCCGCCAGCATCGGCGTACATGATCACATCGTCGAGCAGAACGCACCTAGACTCGGCGCGTGCAGGTCCGAAGGCTATCTGGCCGAGCAGATCTGCCGCCGTCGCGGGGTCGCCAACGGCCGCAATATCCGCAGCGCATCGGCGAAGAAGCGCCTCAGCGGCTTCAGAGGCACCGTACGCTATCCAGCTTCTTGCGGCCGCAACTGCGACTGGTAGAGCGAACATATCTGACCCGCACTCATGTGCGAGTGTCATTGCGATGCGCTTATGAACCAACGATGAGACAGTAGTTGGTACGAGGGCGCGAAGCGCATCCTCCAACAGAGAGTGCGGTCCACGTACGGCGTTACCTTGTAACGATACTAAGTCAAGTTCCTCAAGCTCTCTCAGGGACTCAAGCAAAGAAATGTCGTCCAAGCCGGTGACGGCGAGCAGCCGGTTCAAAGTGGCGAGCGTGTTCAAGTACAAGCAACTTTCGAGTACCAGGCGGGCTGGTCCACTAAGAGAGTGATAGGAAGTGCTGGCAAGCGACGCGATATCGAACGGTAACTGCGCTGGCTCAGAGGGAATGCGAGATAGAGAATGCAAGTAGAAGGGATTCCCACCGGCTTGCTGAACACACCACGCTAATCGATCCTCAGAATGCGCTAGTTGGGGCGACAACTCCAAGAGAAGCGCACGAGAGTTAGCCTCATCCAAAGGGCGCAGATCGTAGGATGTTGAGCGCGTCTGCGAGGCGAGCACGGACAACGCACGATCCCGTGGTCGACAGGATGCAACAACAAGAAGGGCGGCGGCATTGGAAGAGGAGGCGAGATGCCTTAAGAGCATTAGGGTGGAATCGTCGACCAGGTGAGCGTCATCCACTGTTATCAGCAGTGGTCGCTCTGCGGTAACCGCCTCGAGCAGGTCCACTAGTGCGAGTTCGAGTTCTACGCGGAGTAGCTCGAGCGCTGGGCCAGCTGCCAACATTTGACCGCGTACCATCGATGGCTCTAGCCTACTGAGTAAGCTCCTATGATGGGGAGAGATACCTAGACTGCCTCGCATACCGAGCAACTCTGGCAGCATTTGCGCAAACGGCGATAGGGGGAATTGCCGCGACGAAGAGTCGCCTTTGCAGTGTATGACCTTGGCTCCCCCCACAGATAGACTGGATGAGAAGTTACGAATCACCTGAGTCTTGCCAATTCCGGGCGGACCGAGCAGAGTGACGAGACGTGCTCCTCCGCTAGAGGCCTCACCCCATTGAGCGGACAGATGAGAAAGGCAGTCGCCGCGTCCTCGAAAGGTGCCCCTGCTGGAGCCAAGTGCTGGCTTCGCCAACCGTGCACGAAGGCGACGCAAGTTTTCCGGCGTCTGCATCGTAGCGCAGCTACGGACGAACGAGTCAATTACCTCAATGGCTTCTTCCCGACGCCCGAGATTGGCGAATGCCTCTGCATTGGCAATCGCGACATCCTCGTTCAATGGGTCTAGGGATCGAATGTGCGAGCATGTCCGGCTTAAAGCTTCCCACGAGTGGTTCGCGCGCAGTTGTGCGATGTCAGCGATAAGAAGGCGTGCAAGACTGTGGGATACTTGATCCCGTAGATCCTCTAGCCAATTTGCCAACGCGGGCAAGAACTGCGGTGAATACCCAGGAAGAAACTGAAGGTCCTCAGCTCGAAGATCTGCGCGCGCCTCAGCGCTGAGTTCTTGTACCGGGCCGAGCGGACCGATAATGTCGGCCGCGTCAATGCGGAGGCCATGGGAAGTTTCGTGAAGAGGTAGCCCGAGGGACCGCGCCCGATAGATAAGTTGGCGCACTCGATGCGCCGCGTTGCTTCCCTTGCGGATCTCACCTACCAAAAGCGCATGAAGAGTCGCACGGGAAGTGCGGCGTTCACCGCTTGTCGCAAGAATGAGGAAAAGAGCGAACAAATGTGGCGACGACGAGGTCACGACCTCGTCGCCTACATGAATCGCGCATTTGCCCAATATGTTCACGCGAACTACCATCTCGTGCACCACTGCAAGCTTCGGAAGTGCGCGTCGTCGCGCTTGTAGCTAGATCCTAGCCACCCGTCACTAGTGCGTCACACGCTGACGAGCCGACGTGTTTGAACGCGTGGAAATGCTCGGCGTCTCGCCACCGAGGATGAAGGCTGAGACAGTGGTTAGCGGCTACTAAGTGAGCTAACTATTGACCTCGTAGTCACCCCCTCTGCCTCCGCCTGGAAGTTCAGCACCACGCGGTGCCCTAGCACCGGCAACGCCATCGCTGTCACATCATCCATATCCGGCATCGCCCGCCCGTCCATTGCCGCGCGCGCCTTCGCGCCGAGCACCAGGTACTGCGAAGCCCGAGGCCCAGCGCCCCAGCTCACATATTTCTTCACCGCCGCCGACGCCTCTGGGCTATCCGGCCGCGTCGACCGCGCGAGCTTCACCGCATAGCTCACGACGCTGGGCGCCGCCGGTAGCCTCCGCACCAGGTGCAGCAGCGCGCTGAGCTGTTCCCCCGTCAATACGGGATTTACCGAAACCGACCGGTCCGACGTCGTCTCCAGGACGATCCGCTCCTCCTCCTCGCGACTCGGATATCCGACGGTCAGCTGCACCATGAACCGGTCGAGCTGCGCCTCGGGCAGGGGATATGTGCCTTCCTGCTCGATGGGGTTCTGCGTCGCGAGGACAAAGAAGGGCTCCGGAAGCGTGTGGGTCTTGCCGGCGGCGGTGACGGCATGCTCCTGCATGGCCTGGAGCAGCGCCGCCTGCGTCTTCGGCGGCGCACGGTTGATCTCGTCGGCCAGCACGATGTTCGCGAACACCGGTCCCTGCACAAACTTGAAGAACCGGCGCCCGGTCGCATGATCCTCCTCCATGATCTCCGTGCCGGTGATGTCACTCGGCATGAGATCCGGCGTGAACTGCACGCGCGAGAACTGAAGGTCCAGCGCCTGCGCCACGGTCTGCACGAGCAGCGTCTTCGCCAGCCCGGGCACGCCGACGAGCAGCGCGTGCCCGCCCGCGAGAATCGCCGCCACGAGATTGTCCACCACCTCGCGCTGGCCGATGATCCGGCGCGCGATCTGCTCATTCAATGCGGCACGCGCCGTCGCGAGTTGGTCGAGCAGCTCGAGGTCGCGATCGTCCTCATGCGCGTGTGGGGCCTTCAGGGTGCTGGTCACTGGATCGATAGCGGGCAAAGGTCGGCACGGCCGGGACAGGAAGTCTAGCACCAGAGAACGAGAAAGGCCCGGCGTCCACGCCGGGCCTTTCTCCGTCTGCGCGACTACTTCATCGTGGTCGTGGTGTTGGTGGGACCGCCCTACAGCACCGGTGCCACGAACACGCCGTTGCTGACACTGAAGTCCGCCCTCGCCTTGTCAGGGTACGCTGAACTGCACCTTTGCGTCGGCAATGTGCGAGCGGCTCACGAGCGAACCGACCGCCGTGAACGTGCCCTTCTTCGTGGGCTGCCACTGCGCCGAGTAAACGAGCTGTCCCTTCGCCGGCACGGTATCCGTGCTCACGACCTGCGTGAAGAGCTTGCCCGCGCTCCACTGCCAGACCGGCGCGCCCGCGCCGCCGTCGTAGATCGTGAAGTCGCTGTGCAAGCCACTCCCGAAAAGCACGGGGGTGGGGGTGCTCGCGGGATTGCTGACGGTGAGTGTGAGGGTGACGATGCTGTCCACCTTGATGCCGAGCGTGGCGGGAAGCGGCGCACGCGGTGGCAGGTTGATCGGCGGCGGTTGTGGGATGGTGGTCGTCGTCAGAAGTCCCACGCCGAGGACGGTCTGCGCGGCCATGAGGAACGAGTGCGTCCCGGTGGCCGGATTCCTTGCCGCCAGGAAAGTCGAGGGCTCCGCTGTCGCGGTGAAGTCGACGATGAATTCGGCGTTGGTGCAGGCGGGGGGTGCGGGAAAGATCTGGATGATGGGGCCGGATGCGCAGGGCAGGTTTGTCGCAGTGACGGTCGCGTGCTGAATGCCGCTGGTGCCGAAGAAGGCTCCGCCCTTGCCGTCGAAGAAGACGAGTGAGGCCGAGCGCCCCGCGTACGGAGCGAAGGTGGGGCTGAGATACGCGCGGATGGAGTCGCCACTCATTTCCGACGACACCTGAATGACGCGCTTCGGGTCGGAGGCCTGCCAGGCAATGAAGGAGCGAAGCACGCTCCCGGGTAGCGAGGCGCATGCGGGGCACGTTGCAAAGATGTTCTGCTGTGCCGTCGAGATGAACGGCGTGGCGACGCCGTCCACCGTGATTGTCACGGGGGATACGCGCAATCCCATGCGGAGCGCGTCGGCGAGCGCGCCATAGGCGCGCGCGATGCTGCTGTCGCCACCCGAGCGGGCGATGGAATCGGAGAGCTGCGTAAAGACGTTCGCGGCTTTCGCGGCTTCATCGTTTCGTGGAGCAGTGGCGGTGTCGCCGCCGCTACAGGCGTAACCGAAGCCGCAGACGATGATGGCGGTGGTGACACGCCAGAATGCTGCGAAGGAGATGGTGCGATGTGATGTCGTCATCACGGCCCAACCTCGGTGACGCGGGCGCGGTCACACCAATGCGGTGCGCTGCGCGGGTACGGTCAGCGCAGCTCGAACGCGGAGCGCTCGCTGAGCGGATAGTTGCTGCTGCGCAGCGTAGCCACCGCGATGTACCTGCCGTGAGGCAACGTCATCTCGGCGCGCTCGTCGATGTGCAGCGTCTCCTCGCCTTTAATGACCTTGTTCTGTACGGACTGTGTGAACATGCGGCTGGCGCCCCACCGGTACACTTCCCGCCCGACCGAGTCGAGCACGGCGAAGTCGTACTGCTGCCCGTTGGGGAACGCGAGCTCCACGCGCTTCTTGCTGTCATTGGTGAGTCGCAGCGCAAAGCGCAGTGCATGGGGCTCGACGTTGACGGCGAAGTTGGCGTTCACGTTCGGTGCGGCGACGGGTGTGTCGTTCGCCACGGCTCTGGACGTCGGCGTGCGGGCGAATGAGGCGTGTGTGGTGGCGGCCGCCTCGTGGCGTGTGAGCGAACCACAAGCGAGGGCGACAGCTCCAGCGCAGAGCAAAGTTATGAGCAGGCGGGTATTCATGTGCGAACCGATCGGGGCTTGAGTGAGAAGCGAGCGGGCGTCCGCTCACACATCTCACGGGGCAGAAGTTATCAACAACTTGACGAATAGTCAACATGAACCGTCACAAGGAAAGTTGTGATGTGGGTTACACTTGCGTTCTCCGCTGACCCCATCGGTTGGGACCGGTTTGAGGCCTGTGGCGGGGCGAACGAGTGCAGAAGGTGTGAAGCGGGCTGGACAGTGATGGCGGTTGGAAACACACGTTCCGCGGAGACCTCCGGGCGCCTCTAGGCTTCAGCAGAATACTCATTCCAAATTTGGAATGAGCGACATAAGGCAGGTGTAGGTGAGAGACCGCCGAGTGCGTACATGAGACCTCGTGTGCACACGGCTGAATGTCGCTGTCAGGCAAAGACTTACGTCGCACTCCGCCGCTCGCGCGGCCGCCTCCGGATCGCTTGCGAAAAATTTCACAAGCGCTAGATTTCCGCCCCGATGACAGGGGCTCCGAAGGACCTGCGCCCCAATGCCGGGGACGAGAAGAAGGGACTTTCGGGCGTCGACTTCGCCGCAATTCCCTTCCAGTTGGCCTTCTGCCTGATCGCCGGAGTATATGCGGGGCAGTGGCTCGACCGGCGGTTCGGCACGGCGCCATGGCTCCTCATCGTGGGTGTATTTCTCGGCGCGGGGTTGAGCTCCTACAGCATCTACACAAAGCTCATGGCGGCGCAGGCGCACGATGAGGCGATGCAGAAGTCGCGGCGCGAGCACGGGCCGTGACGGCGGGTGAAAGCGGTACCGTTCGGGCGTTCACGCTGTACGCCCTCTGTTGCGTGGTAGTGATCGGGCTGGCGGGCGGTGTCCTCATGGCAGTGTTCGAGACGGGGCCGGCCCGGACGGCGGTGTGGGTGAGCGCGGGCGTTGCGCTGGTGGTGCAAATGGTGGCGTTCGGGATCGCGCGGATCCTCGCGAACGGGGGCAACGCGATTGCCGGATGGGGGCTGGGCGCCGTGATCTGCCTGGTCTCCCTGATTATCTATGGGTTTGCGAGTCGGGCGAGCGGCCTGCCGCTGAACGCGGCGCTGTTGAGCCTGGCGACCTACTATTCCTTGACTGAGCTGATCGAAGCACCGTTCCTATTTCTATGAAGACCAGTTCACTACTTCTCGCGCTCGCGCTCGCTGCGTGTGGCACCTCGAGGCTCATCGCTCAGGAGCCCGTTGCGCCGCCCACCGCCGGTGCCGTTGCCACCGAGCACGCCGCAGTCCACGAGAGCCCGTGCGAGGAATACGAGCCGAGCGACATTGTCTCGCCGCACATCACGGATTCGCATTGCCTCGAGCTACCAGGCTTTCCGCGCTTCTGGGAGCCGCACGAGGTTCCGCTGCCGCGCTGGACTCCGGTGACCATTGGCGGATTCGTGTTCGATTTCTCACCGACGCGGCATGTGGTCATGCTGCTGCTCGCCTCCGCGCTGGCCTGCATCGTCCTCATCTCGGCCGCGCGTTCGCACGCGAAGTCGACGTCGATGATCGGTCGCCCCAAGGGCGGCTTCGCCACGGGCATCGAGTCGATGGTGCTGTACATCCGCCAGGAAGTGGCGCTGCCGAACCTGGGTGAACATGGCGAGAAGTACGTGCCGTTCATCCTTACGCTGTTCTGGTTCATCCTATTTGCTAACGTTCTGGGCCTGATTCCATACGGATCGACGGCCACCGGCAACATCTCGGTGACGGCGACGCTCGCAATCATCACGTTCTTCATGGTGGAGATCGCCGGCATTCGCGCGAACGGCATCGGCTACCTGAACACGATCTTCTACTGGAACAAGGACCTGCCGATCGGCGTGCGCGAATTCATGTTCCTGTTGATGACGCCGGTGGAGATCGCCGGGAAGATCTCGAAGCCGTTCGCGCTGGCGATTCGACTCTTCGCGAACATGACCGCGGGCCACATCGTCGTGCTCGGCATGATCAGCCTGATCTTCGCGTTCAAGAACATCTACATCGTACCGGCGCCGATCTTCATGGCGACCGCGATCATGGTGCTGGAACTGTTCGTGTCGTTCCTGCAGGCGTTCATCTTTGCGCTGCTGGCGAGCGTGTTCATCGGGACAATTCGCGCACACCACTAACGGCGGGACGATAGGACGATAGGACGATAGGAGATAGGAACGTTGGACACGACCGGAGTCGCCTCTCGGGAGTGAAGTAGCTGGCCGAGCTGGCCAGTGAAGTTCGTTGAGATTTCGATCTCGGAGACGGACAGCGGAGCAATCCGCCGGCGCTGAGAATTCACAGTTCGCACACGATCGGAGACTTACCATGGTTCACGCAATTCTTCCGCTGCTGCAGGCAGCAACTGACGTCGCTGGCAGCAGCCCGAAGGGGATGATCGCGATCGGCGCGGGCCTCAGCGCCGGCCTCGGCGTCATCGGCGCGGGTATCGGCATCGGCCGCATCGGCGGCCAGGCGGTCGAGGGTATGGCGCGTCAGCCCGAGATGGGCGCACGCATCCAGATCGCCGGTATCATCTTCGCCGGACTGATCGAAGCGGCCGCACTGTTCGCGGTCGTCATCGGCTTTAGCATGGCCGCCAAGATCTGATTGTCCGGGCGGGTCGGCACCAGGTGCCGGCCCGCTTCTTTCTTTCCCTCCTGACTGTCCAATGCGCACCTTGCGTCGTTCGTTCGCGCTTCTCGTCGCCGTCGCCCCTGCGGCCGCCGCCGAGGAAGTGAAGAAGAGTCTGCTCGAGCCCAGCTACGGCCTGATGGTCTGGACGCTGGTGATTTTCGTCGTCCTGGCATTCATCCTGTCCAAGTACGCGTTCGGCCCAATCACGGCCGCCGTCGCAGCGCGCGAACAGGCACTCGAGGATGCGATCGCGGGCGCCAAGCGTGATCGCGAAGAAGCCGCGAGCCTCCTGGCCGAGCATCGCGCCAACCTCGCCGCATCGCGCGACGAGGCGCAGAAGCTCATTGTCGAGGCGCGCGTCGCCGCCGAGCGCGTGCGCGCGGAGCTCGTGGAGCAGGCGCATGGGGAGCAGGCGTCGATGCTCGCTCGCGCACGCCAGGAGATCGAGAACGAGAAGACCCGCGCGATCGCCGAGTTGCGGCGCGCGGCCGTGGATCTGGCGATTGCGGGTGCGTCGAAGGTCATCGAGAAGAACCTCGATCAGGACAGCAACCGCAAGCTCGTCGAGAGCTTTCTCGCCAGCGTGACACCGGCCGCCGTGACGGCGAGCCGATAGCGGATGCGCGACACGACGATTGCGCGGAACTACGCCGAAACGCTCCTGGTGCTGGCCGGACGCGCCAACGACCTGCGCGGCTGGGGCACGCTGATCACGGAGCTCTCCGATGCGATGGGCGCAGATCCGAAGTTGCGTCTGTTCCTCGAGTCGCCGCGTGTGGGCGCCGCGGAGAAGAACGCGGTGCTGGCCACCGCATTCAGCACGCGGATGCCGCGCAACTTCCTGCGATTCCTCCAGTCCCTCGTGACCCATCGCCGGCAGATGCTGATTCCGGAGATCGCTCGCGAATTCCTCGATCTCGTTGATGCGGCGGAGGGTCGCATGCATGCGCGGGTAACGGTTGCGCGCGAGACGTCGGACGAGGACAAGACTGCGATCACGACGCAACTGTCGCGGATGTTCGGCAAGAATGTCATTCCGCACCTGTCGATCGATCCGGCGATCATGGGCGGTGTCATTGTCCACGTTGGCGATACGGTTCTCGATGGGTCCGTGCGCAAGCGGCTCATGTCGCTGCGGCGCGGGATGCTCAAGGGCGCATAATTCCCTCGCCCCAGGAGAAGAGAAGGGCCACCGTGATCGGTGGCCTTTTTTGCTGACCACGGCGTAGCGGCGCGGAGGAACGAATAGCCGTCAATTGTGCATTCCGGGCAGCAACGTGGAGTTTTGCCGTCCCTCAGTAAAGACAGTGCGTGGAGTGTATGCCTGACGGCAACTGCGCTACAACGCCGAGGCCCGCCCATGCATATACTGGAGGAGCCTTCCATCATCCGGACTTCAGGAGTCCCAAGCATGAAACGTTCTACTTGTCGCGCGCTCGCGGTCATCCTGCTCGGCGCCGCACGACTCTCCGCCCAGCAGTCGATTGAAGCCGACAAGGCGCTGCTGGCCACGGAGCGCTACGTGCGGCCGCCCGCGGAGGTCGCGAAGCTGGTCACCGCCCCGCGCGAGCTGAACTCCACACTCTCGCAGCAGAGTCCCGATCGCACGCATTTTCTCATCGTGCACGGGGAAGGGCTGGGCAACGAGGCCAAGTTCGCGAGGCCGCACTACTACCTGGGCGGGCTTCAGGTGGACTATGCGGCGAATCGCGTGCGCATGTTCACGACGCGGGGCCAGACCGGCCTCGAGATCGTGGATGCGCTGTCCGGTTCGCGCGTGACCGTGAAGGCGCCGAGTGGCGCGACGATTTCATCGCCGAGTTGGTCGCCGAGCGGGGCGCAGGTCGCCTACTTTGCAAACTTCGATGATGCGACGTATGTCTACGTCGCCGACGCGACTTCGGGCACGTCACGGCGGGTCAGCGACCGCGCCGCGCTCCCGGTGGTCAGCACGAGCCTGGCCTGGTCGCCGGACGGCAGCGCAATCTATGTGGTCCTGATTCCCAGCCCTCGCATGGCGATGCCGAAGGCGCCTGCGGCTGCGGAAGGCCCGGTGGTACGCATGACGGGCGGCGTGAAGAACAAGACGCCAACGTACGCGAGCCTCATGCAGACGCCACTGGAGAAGGCGCAGCTCGAGTACTACGCCACCGGGCAGCTCGCGCGCGTCGACCTGAAGGGAGGCGTGAAGGCGGTCGGAGCGCCGGCCATGATCGACTCTGTCGATGTCTCCCCCGATGGGCAGTACCTCCGCGTGAGCGTTATTGAAAAGCCCTTCTCGTATCTCGTCCCGGTGACCGCCTTCGGATCGCACGAGGAGCTCTGGTCGAGCGACGGCCGGATGGTTGCAACGCTGACGCGCCGCCCGCTGCGCGAGGGTGACGCGAACGGCGGGGATGATCCCACGGCAACGGGTCGTGGTGGTACGGGGACGGATTCCGCGAAGCGCGCGTTCGCGTGGATGCCGGGCGGTGGGGTCGCGTATCTCGCGCAGGATCCTGCGCCACGACGGGGGCGCGGAGCAGCGGCGACGGTGACCGATTCAAGTGACGCCGAGCCGATCGATAGTGCACGCGGGCCGAGGCGGAAGGACCGGCTGTATGCGTGGAGTGCGCCGTTCGCAGCGGGTGCTGCCAAGGCGATCGCGGAGAGCGACGCGCGCATCGCTGGCTTTGTGTTCTCGACCGATGGGATGTGGGTGCTGCTCAGCGAACCGGCTGGGACGGCGACGCACACGTATGCACTTCAGCTGTCCGATCCAGTGAAGCGCCATACGATCTTTCGTGCGGTTGGAGCCCAGGCGGGATTCGG
>JBKJUW010000011.1:0-18820 GCA_046589725.1 Gemmatimonadaceae bacterium | reverse complement strand
TACGGGCGAACGTACACCTGGTTCGCCCCAGAAATGGTGGAGGTGTATGCCAGCCACTTCTCATCCGGCGACAATGCGGGCTGTCGATCGTCCGCCGGAGACGACACGAGTGGCGTCACGATGCTGTCGCCCATCCGGAACTGCACGACGTCCGCCCGATACTGCCCGGACTTCGTGTCGATCTGGAAACCAAGGAAGCCCGCGGCGGTCGTCCACTGGTTGATCCCGATGTCGCCCAGCCGCTTCTCCGAACCTGGGGCAAAGACGCTGTGCAATTCCGCGCCTGGCTGCGCCGACATCCACACGGTTCCAGTCGGCGACGGCAATGGGTGGGCGAAGTTAGCGCTGTGGCTGAAGGCGATGCGCGTGCCATCCGGCGACCAGAGCGGAGCGATGGAATGCGACCCGTCCGTCGTGAGCGGAGCCGCCTGCCCCGTCGTTGCGTTCACGACCCAGATCGAGGACGGCCGCGGATCGACGGTGACTGCGATGGACCTGCCGTCGGGAGAGACCGTGGGAAAGCGATAGCCGCGCGGCTCCGCACTGATCGGGGTATCCTGCCCGTACCGATTGACACGAACGATCGTTCGTTGAAAGCCACCGGGCATGTATACCAGCGTGCCGTTGTCCGACACGGTGAAGTATGTGGCGCCGCCACCCGGACCACGAAACGCCTCGAAGACCGGAACGGAGGCGCCCTTCACCACACCGCGCTTCACATCGAATCCCACAACGCGAACGCGTCCTTCGTTGTCGTCGAAGAGCAGTTGTTCCGTCGGCAGGTATCGCGCTTGTCGGCCACGGATCACGATACGAACGTCGCCGGAGGCGAGGTCCATGACACCGATGCCTGAATCGGTGCTGACGATTGCGCGCGCGTTGTCCGGTAGCAGCGAAGGCCACTTGATCGCGCCCAGGGAATGACGTCGCGCGTACAATCTCGGCTCTGCGACGATCACTGCTGGGGCTGTTCCGTCGCTCCGAACGCGATGCAGCGCGCTGTCGCCGAGGGCGTAGAGAAGGGTGCCGTCGGTGCCCCAGGCCGCTCCTGTTTCGGGCGACGGCGTATCGGCGACGTCGATCGCTGCGCCACCACTTCGCGGCACCTTCCGCAGCTTGTCGTTGGCAAAGAACGCGATCCAGGCGCCGTCGGGCGATATGAACGGCGTACTCGCGCCCGCAGTGCCAGGAATCGCCTGGGCGATCGTGTCGGCGAGTGGTCGAAGAAAGAGTTGCGACTTGCCGCTGTCGTCGCCCACGTAGACCAGGTACTTCCCGTCTCGCGAGATCTCCAGCGGATAGCCCCCAATGAAGAGCAGCTGATCACGCGCCAGCGGAATGAGCGCCCGTACGGCGTTCGCGCCCGTCGCGCGCGCGGGGGTGAAGGTCCGCGCGATCGCTGCTCCGCCCGCGGCGGCAATCGCAACGACGAGCGCGCCAACCGCCACCAGCCATGAAACGCGTCGAGGATTGTGCGCGCGTTCCATCGCCGCAGGCAATGACGCGCTGTCGGGTCGTTCCAGCGCGTTGGCAAATTCCGCGGCGGTGCCGAACCGATCGGCGGCGACCTTGTGCAGTGCTCCGTCGATCGCGGCGACGACGTTCGTGGGTATAGTGGGGCGGAGATCGCGAATGGGCACGGGCGAGGTCGTCATCATCTTCGCGACGATGGTCTGCGCCGTGTCGCCGGTGAACGGCGGCTCACCGGCCAGCATCTCATAGAGCATCGCGCCCAATGCGAAGATGTCGGCCCGCCCCGTGACGTGCTTCTCGCCCATCGCCTGCTCGGGACTCATGTACTGCGGTGTGCCGATGCTCATGCCGCTTTCCGTCAGCCGCAGGTCGCCGCCGCTCGCCTCGAGCACGCGCGCAATTCCGAAGTCGGCCACCAGAGCGCGATTCTCGTGCAGCAGGATGTTTGCCGGCTTCACGTCGCGATGCACGAAGCCATGGCGATGCGCATAGTCGAGCGCACTCGCGATGTCGCTCGCGATGCGGACCGCGTCGGCAACGGGAAGCTGTCCGTCGCGATCGAGACGATCGCGCAGCGACTCCCCCTCGACGAAGGGCATGACATAGTAGACGATGCCGTCCGCCTCGCCCGAGTCGTGCAGCGGGACGATGTGCGGATGGTTCAGCGTGGCCGTCGTCCGGATTTCACGCAGGAACCGCTCGGCGCCCATGCGCTGCGCGACGTCCTCGCGCAGTACCTTGATCGCTACCGACCGATCATGCCGGATGTCGCGCGCGAGGAAGACGGTCGCCATTCCGCCCTCGCCAACCTGGCGCTCGATCGAATAGCGCTCCGCCAATGACCGCGACAACCGTTCGCCGAGAGTAGGCATCGGCAGAGTATGGCACGGAGTCTGGTTCTGCACCACGTGGTCGCGAGGACTATTGGGACAGCTCCTCCTGGTGCATGGGTCGCGCAGCGCCGATCAATTACTCTGGCGTCTCCTGCTGCGCCTTGATTTCCCGGTATCCGGCCGGCGGGGCGAACATGCTCGCCGGTACGGCGCCGGGCGTGATGCTCTTCACCTCGTCGGTGAACGTGGCGAACGTCCCCTGCTTCGGAGGACCCGCCGTCTTCGCATCGGCCATCTTGCTCATGTCCGCGGCAGCACTCTTGAGACGGCCGAACAATCCCCCCAGGCCACCTCCCTCCTTCGGCTTCTCCTCCGGCTTGGCCTTCGCTTCCGCCTCGGCCGCGCTGGCCTGGTTCAGGGCAAGCGCGCGATCGAATTGCTGGTCAGGCGGAACCATCGTCAGGTACATCACGCTGCGCAGCGGAATGCCGCGCATCTTCGCCACCTCGGTGGCCGCCGCCTCCAGCCCGCCTTTCATGTTCGGATTGGACGTGAACATGGCCGATAGCCCCTGCATCTGGGACTTGAATGCCTGACCCGCCTTCTTCGCGTAGGCGCGCTGAAACTCGGCCATCGCCTTCGCCTGCGGCGCGTCCCTGGCAATCCATTCATCGAGCAGCACCACGACGCTTCCCGCCTCCTCGGTCTTGCCCCCCGCGGGCGTCACGTCCCCCTGCATCGTGATCGTCACGAATATGCGCTCGGCATCATGGCCCGCGATGGTCTCGTGCTGCCGAGGACGATCGGTTTCGACCTTGTAGCTCACGCTCAGCGAATCCCCGGAGGCCTTCGGATCCTTCTTCGCCGTCGCCCCCTTCGAGTCGCTCTTGCTCTCCTTCATCGACTGTTGCGCCTTCCGCATCGCGGCCGCCATCTCCTCGAAGGTGGTGGACGTGTACGTCTGCTCCTTGTGGTCGATGGTGGTGAGGCGCCCCACATCGGCATCGATGATGGTGGCGGTGCTACCGGCTTCGGTGCGAAGCTTGTGGCCGGAGAGGTACGTCGTCGTGCCAACGTCGTGGGTGCTCGTGCCGCCGAAGCGGGCGGCGATGTTGGCGGCGGTGCCGAGCACGCCCGCAAGACGCACGTCCGCCGTACTCTGGACGGTGACGCCTTGCCCATGCAGCGAGGCGGGCAACGCGGCGAGGGTGAGGATGAGGCACGTGCGCGTCCGGATGGGCATGGTCACTCTCGGGCGAGGGGTGGAGGCCGCAAGGTTAAACCCGCGGCGCAAACCTTCGCAATCATCTACTGGTGCCGTCGGCCCGCAGCCGGCTTACGGGCGCCGCACCGTGACGACTCCCGGTGGAAGAAACACGTTCACGTCGCGACGAGCAGCTCCGTGCGCTGCGTCGCGAGCTGAAGTAATTGAAGGAGATCGACCTCAAGCCGCGATCGCCGGGCCGGCGCGCTCCGGCGATGCCCCTTCGTCGTCCAGCCTTCGATCCGATCCGCTACGGCAGCTTCTCTGTGGCCGTCGGGTACTTCGGCGCAGGATAGGTACCGATGTCCTTCACGGTGTACGCACTTGCCCAGAAATCGGGCGGACCCTCGCTGTCCTCGACCTTGTTGACGAAGGGCTTGAGACCGTGCTTGAGGTAGGCCGTGATATCCCACAGTTCCTGGTCGCTCATGTACCGCCACTCCGGCCAGGGCATGGGCGGAGCGAGATAGCGCGGTGCCACCGGGAAGTTACCCTTGCCGGGCTTCATCGAGCTGATCGTCACGTCGGGCGTCTCGCCGGGACGCAGGCCGAAGCGGAGCGCATTGAAGATCTGCCGCTGGCTGAAGCGTCCCATACCCGTGGCATTGTCGGGGGTCAGGTTGCGCGGGTACGTATGGAAGCAGGGTTTCGCGTTGGAGTCGAGCGCGCACGGCCCGATCAGGAACTCCTGCAGCGGCGATGTCTTGCCCGCGAGCCAGCCCGGCGCCTCCATGTTCAGCGTCGCGCTGTGGCATCCACCACAGCCGTGCGTGATCACGAGCTGTCGGCCGCGGACCACCTCGGCGCGCGTCGGCACCCCGTTGTGATCGTGGCCTTGCGCCGTCGCCACCTGCGCGATGGCGGCGAGCGCAATGCTCGCTCCGATAAACGCAGTGCAGCAGGACCACCTGCGGACTTGTCCCATGAAAACACTCTCCCTCAATGATGGATCGCGAGCATTCCCATCATGCCGTGATCCTCGTGATCCAGGATGTGGCAATGGAACATCCACATACCCGGAAAGTCGTCGTAGCGCACGACGAAGCGGACCGTCTCGTGCTTTCGCACGTTTACCACATCCTTCCAACTGCGGAACGGCTCGGCCACCCCACCCCGGTCGATCACCTGAAACTGGAAGCCGTGCAGGTGGAACGGGTGATCCATTCCCACCAGGTTCTCGATCTGCCAGATCTCGGTGCGCCCGAGCCTGGCCGTGACGTCGGGCCGCGTCATGTTCATCATGCGGCCGTTGATCATCCCCTGGCTCAACGCCATCACGCGCACCGCCGTCGCGCGCGCCGTGTCGATCGGCGGCACCACGCGCAGCGAGGCCGGGATAGCGAGCGAGTCGGCCGGCGGCGCGTTGCTGTACGCGAGCGATGCGAGATCGAGGGCGACGTCCCACCCCGCCGGCTTGGTCTGCGGTACATAACGGTCATACGGCAGCGACTGGAGTGTCGTGCGACTGCCGGGCGCGCCCGCGCCGCGCACGAGCAGCTCCACGCGCTCGGAGTTGGCCACCACAATCTCGTGGACGGGCACCGGCTTCTCGAACAACCCGCCATCGTTGCCCACATGCAGCATCACCTGCCCGGGCACCGCCAGCCGGTACACGCGCGCCGCCGAGGCATTGATCACGCGCCACCGCTGCACCTCGCCGGCACGAATGGGAATGGTCGGCAACACGTGTCCGTTCACGAAGAGCACATTCCCCTCTCGGCCATTGATCTCATCGGCAATGCCCTGAGCCGACTGGCGCGCGGGAAAGTCGAGCGACCCGTCTGGCGCGAAGCGATTGTCGGTGAGGATGAGCACCCGATCCGTCATCGCGGGCAGCGGATCGCTTCGCGGGCGCACGATGAATGCGCCGACGAGTCCCTTCGCGATCTGGTACCCGGTCCGGAAGTCGGGATGCGGGTGATACCAGTAGGTGCCCGCGCTTCCCACCGGAATGGTAAAGCTGTAGTCGAAGCTCGCGCCGGGCTTCACCGGATTCATTGGGCTGCCATCCATGCCGGCCGGGATGTGCAGGCCGTGCCAGTGGATACTCGTGGCCTCCGGCAGGCGGTTCCTGAAGTGCACGATCACGCGATCGCCCTCGTGCACGTCGATCGTTGGGCCGGGATAGCTGCCGTTGTATGTGAAGGCGTCAGTCGTCGTGCCGGGAAGGATCGAGACCCGCGTCTGGGCTGCGACGATCGTGACCTCCACTGTGCCGGGGCGCGTCGACTCGTTCCGCGCGAGCGGTGGCGTGGGAAATCCGTCACCCTCACTCGCGAGCGCGTGGCCCGTGGCCACGGCGGCGGAAGCCACCGGTAACGCGATGAACGCCGAGCGGCCGAAAGCCGTCACGGCGGCCAGCGAAAGCACGATGGCGGCCACGCATGTCATCGACGCGGAGCGCGATCGCGGTGACGAAGACCGACCATGCGTGTGGGCGAAGTGGTCTGGCGTCGGCATGGCGTACGGTGGGGGGGTGCCGCGGAGCAAGCCACAGTGTACGGCGCGCCGGGCGGGCGCGCCAGCAGTTGGGCGGCATAAGCCTGTGAGCTCGTTTCGAGCAACAGCATCATCGTGACGAGAAGAGACCGGGAGCCAGTCGGATTCTGCATGGCCAAGCGCCACCGAACGAGGCATATTCCGCGGCATGACCATACGCGAATGCTCCGTCGCCATTGCGCTTCCGCTTTTCCTTGTCTTCACCATCGGCTGCGCGTCCGGAACCTCGAGCGCCATCCAAAGCGAGACGCCTCGTTCCGTCGCCGTAGTGAATGGATTCGTTGCCCCCGAAGCGGTGCGCTACGACCCCGACCAGGACGTGTACTTCGTGAGCAATTGGGGGACGGGCCCGAGCGGGGCGCTCGACAACAACGGCTTCATCGCCCGCATGCGTCCGGACGGCAGCATCGAGAACATGCGCTTCATCGCGGGTGCTGCCAACGGGGTCACGCTCCATGCCCCGCGCGGGATGTACATCGTTGGCGACACACTCTGGGTCGCGGATGCTGATGCGGTTCGCGGATTCCATCGACGGACCGGCGCGTCCCTCGGGAGTGTCGACTTCACGTCACTCACTCCGGGCTTCCTCAACGACGTCGCCGCCGATGCGGACGGTGCGATCTACGTGACCGACACGCCGCGCAATCGACTGTTTCGCGTGCGCGGCGGGCCGACGCTCGTTGTCTCCGACACCACCCTCGGCTCACCGAACGGGATCACGTGGGACGCCGCCAATCGGCGCTTCCTCATTCTTCCGTTCAATGGGGGGCACACGATTCATGGCTGGACTCCGGGCACCACGAGCCTGGTGAACGTCGCGACGAGTCCGGGTGCGCGTTTCGATGGCATCGAGGTTCTGTCGGGCGGGCGCCTGCTCGTTTCGAGCCAGGCGGACAGCAGTATTCATCTCTTCACTTCCGGTACAGGGCGGGCAATCATTCATGCGAGCGGACCGCCGGCCGACATTGCCGTGGATACGCGCCGGCATCGCGTGGCCATACCGATCGTCGCGCTCAATCGGGTGGAGATCTGGAATCTTCCATCGCCCACAGCACCATGACAATGCGCATCGCTCCGTTCTTCGCGCCGCAACGCGCCATGTCGCTCGCTATGCTGCTTTCCCTGCTCGCCACTCGCGCTGCGGCGGCGCAGGCCCCCGCCCAGCACATGGGCGCGGACTCGGGGCTGGGAACTGTGCACTTCTCCACGTCGTGCCTCCCTCAGGTCGCGCCCCGGTTCGACCATGCTGTCGCTCTGCTCCACTCGTTCGAGTTCGGGGCTGCGATCCATGGGTTCGACGACGTACTGTCCGCCGACTCGACATGCGCGATGGCGCACTGGGGAATCGCGCTCAGCCGCTGGTCGAATCCCACGGCTCCGTCCAATCGCGCTCCAGCATTGCTCGCCAGGGGACGGCTGGCGGCCGACGCCGCGGGGCGTCTCGCCACCACGCCACGCGAGCGCGGGTACATCGCCGCCGTCGCGCAGCTGTACGCCGACTACGAGCACGTTGACCAGCGCACGCGCGTGCTTGCCTATGAGCGCGCGATGACCGACCTCGTCGCGCAGTTCCCCGCCGACACCGAGGCAAAGATCTTCTACGCGCTCTCGCTCGTCGCTGCCGCCCCTCCGACCGACAAGAGTTATACCAGGCAGCGTCTGGCGGGCGCGCTCCTTGAATCGCTGTGGGTGGTGCAGCCGAACCACCCCGGCCTTGCCCACTACATCATTCACAGCTACGACGTACCACCGCTCGCCCCGCAAGCCGCGGCCGCTGCGCGACGCTACGCCGACATCGCGCCCGCCGCCGCGCACGCACTGCACATGCCGTCGCACACGTTCACGCGCCTCGGCCAGTGGGAGCTGTCAGTGCGCGCGAACCGCCGGTCGGCCGACGTGGCCCACCGGGACTCCCTGCTGGCGGAGGAGCTGCACGCGTCGGACTACCTGGTGTACGCGTACCTGCAGATGCGGCGCTACTCCGCGGCGAAGACGGTGCTGGACGGCCTGCCGGCAATCGCAGCACGGTTCGACCCAAGCGCCGCGACGGGCGCGGCGCCTGGTTGGGCCGGCGTCTTCGCCCTCGCGGCGATCCCCGCGCGCTACGCACTCGAGCGGGGCGCGTGGGCCGATGCAGCGTCGCTCACGCCCGTGCCCAGCGCCTTCCCGTACACCGAGGCGATGACGTACTTCGCGCGTGCGCTCGGCGCCGCGCATGTCGGACGCCCGGCAGTGGCCCGCGCCGCGACTGATTCGCTGACCGCGATCCACGGACGGCTGTTGGCGAGCGGCGAGACATACTGGGCCGAACAGATCGCGATCCAGCGGCTCGGCGCACTGGCGTGGCTGGCCCTGGCCGAGGGCCGCGCGGACGACGCGCTGGCGCAGATGCGCGAGGCGGCCGCGCGCGAGGATGCGACCGAGAAGAGCGTTGTGACGCCTGGTCCACTCGCCCCGGCGCGTGAGCTGCTCGGCGACCTGCTCATGACCCTGGGACATCCGGCCGAGGCACTCGCCGAGTACCGCCGTACGCTGGCGAAGGAGCCGCGACGCTTCCGCGCGCTCGAAGGCGCGCGGCGTGCGGCGCTCGCCGCCAAAAGGATTGGGACCGAGCCCTGAGGCGGTAGATCGCGACGCGAACCGCAGTAACGGAGGCTATTACGGCGTGTCCAGGGGGTGCTTGCTCCGCTCCGAGAACTCGTTCTGCAGCCGCAGACTTTCCTGGTCGGCCTTGACGGCGCGGATCGACGTCACGATTGCAGTGATCCACGTCTTCGCTTCGAACTCGCCCAGCTCGCGCGACGCGACACCGCCTTCACCCGCGTAGTGATTCGGGAAGCGCCCATACCACCAGATACCAGTGTACAGACCGTTCGGCAGGCGGATGCGCCCCTGGTCGGCACCCGACTCCTGCGACGCCCGGTCGAGGTGCACGAGGTCCGGGCGCGCGATCATGCTCATCGACGTTTCACTCTCGCCGGCGTGCATGTCGGTTGCCGGATTGGACAGGTGCTTCGGCTCCCCCGGTCCGCTGCGCGCCAGACCCTGCACGTACACGACGTAGTCGTGTGGCACCTCGAGTTGCGTCTGCGCGAAATAGGGCAGCAAGCTGGTGTTGCCACCATGGCCATTCACGATGACAATCTTCTTGCAGCCATTGCGCGACATTTCGTCCGTCGTCTCCTGCAGCATCTGGAGCTGCAGTCCACGACTGTACGCGACAGTCCCGGGCTCATGCTTCGCCTCGAAGATCTGGCCAAAGTAATACTCGGGAAACACCACGGCGTATTCCTGCTCGGCGGCGCTGAGCGACGCGTACCGCACGTTGATCAGGTCATTGCCGAGTGGAAGATGCGGTCCATGCTTCTCCATGATGCCGAACGGGAGCAAGCACGTCCCTTGGGCGCGTGTGATGGCAGTCCGGAAGTCGGCCGCCGTCAGCTCCTCCCAGTGAACGGAGAGACGGCCTGGCGAGACAGGCGTCTGCGCCGATGCCGTTGACGCGACGAATAGGGCGACGAAAAGCCAGAATGTCTTGCGCACGAGTCCTCCAATGATGTTGTACGGGTGTGTAGTAGCTAGTGGGGAAGGCGGCGTCCGTCGCGAATGATACTCAGTCCGGTTTGCCTTCGTCGGCACTAGGGACGCGTCCGTGGCGTTACCAGTCCAAATGAATCCTGCGCGCTGTAACAAAAGGCGGCCAACTGAGGGCAGTTAGCCGCCTTACTGTCACTTTTGGCGTATGGCAGGTGAGGAACTCTTACCCGCGACCCCGCGCCACGAATGCCGAAAGAACGACGCAGTCGGGAACTCTCCCCAGCCGGTCGGGAGAACCCTGTGTTTGCAGACGTGCTGCGGGCCCCCGACCCCTGTCCCTCGCGCTAGGAACTGGCAACGTGACGCGTTCCTCATGGCGTGGTTGTTCCCTTCCTCGGCGTCACGCGCGATGGACCCGGCATGACCGCGCTTCTTCATTCGTTGGGTGCGACGGAGCGCCTTTCACGCCGAGACTCCGGCACGTCCGCCGACGCTGCCCGGATCTTCACGTCATCGCACTCAAGCGTGCGGCGAGACCGCAGGCTCTCCCGCGCCCTCGTGGTGTCCCACTCCGCGGTCACGTTGTGCACGAGGATCGTGCTCGACGGCGCGACAAAGATGGAGCGAAGGAGTGGCGGAGCCGACGGTGATCGATGCATTGAGCCTCTTCCCGGGGTACGTCGGAAGCTCGCCGTGGGCCCTGGCGTACACAGTCGGGAGCCACCGTTGCGTCCCTGTCAGGAAAAACCCCTGATTCACATCACGCGCTGATGGTCCACCCCGCTGGCCGTGAGCTTTACGCGTTTGAGCAGGAGCGCATTCAGCGCCACCACCAGCGTGCTCCCCGACATGGAGAGCGCCGCAACTTCCGGACTCAGGACGAACGGATACAGCACGCCCGCCGCGAGCGGAAACGCGATCGCATTGTAGCCCACTGCCCACCAGAGGTTCTGGTGCATCTTCCGCAGCGTCGCGCGGGAGAGCTCGAGTGCGGCGACGATATCGTATGGATCGCTTTTCATCAGCACCACATCGGCGCTGTCCATGGCCACGTCCGTGCCCGCACCAATCGCGAATCCAACGTTGGCCTGCGTCAGCGCCGGTGCGTCGTTGACGCCGTCGCCCACCATCCCGACCTTCTTGCCCGCTGCCTGGAGCGCCTTGACCTTCTCGGCTTTCTGGCCCGGCAGAACATCCGCCAACACGGTGTCGATTCCAAGATCGACCGCAATGCGCCTGGCTGTGGCCGCATTGTCGCCAGTGAGCATCACGACTTCGATCCCGATCTCGCGAAGCTTTGTAACCGCCGCCTTCGACGTCGGCCTGATAGCGTCGGCGATGGCGATGAGTCCAATCACGCGGCCTGCCTGTGACACATGCACCACGGTGCGGCCGTCCCCCTGGAGTCGCGTGGCCTCCGCCTCGAGCGGACCCAGTGCGAGTTTTTGTGTGTCCATGAGCAGCCGGTTCCCGAGAAACACCGTTCCGCCAGCTGTCTCGGCGCGCGCGCCCATGCCATCGAGGCTTTCGAACTGTGTCGGCGCCACCACCGTCAGCTTCGCGGCTCGGCGCACGATGGCCTGGGCCAGCGGATGAGCAGACCCCTGCTCGACGGCCGCCGCCGCGGTCAACACCGCGTCGTCGGTGATGCCCTCCGCCGTTACGATCTCGACGACCTCCGGCTGGCCCATGGTGAGCGTCCCTGTCTTGTCGAACACGATCACATTGAGCTTCGTGGCATCCTCGAGGGCAGACGCGTTCTTGAAGAGAATGCCGTGCTTCGCACCGAGGCCCGTGCTCACCATCACCGCCATTGGCGTCGCGAGCCCCAGGGCATCCGGGCACGCGATCACGAACACCGTGATGGTCATCGTCACCGCAAAGAGCAGCGGTTGCCCGCTCAACCAGAACCAGACGCTGAACGTCGCAAGACCGATGAGGATGGCGGCAATCACCAACCATTGTGCGGCCTTGTCCGCGAGCAGTTGCGCTGGAGCCTTGGAGTTCTGGGCGTCCTGCACCAGCTTGACGATTTGCGCCAACGCCGAGTCGGCACCGACCTTTGTCGCCTTGTACCGGAAGCTGCCGCTCGTATTGATGCTCGCCCCAACCACGGTGGAGCCCGGAGCCTTCTTCACGGGCATCGACTCGCCGGTGAGCATCGACTCGTCCACGAGTGATTCGCCCGTCTCCACTACGCCATCCACCGGAATCTTGCCGCCCGGGCGCATCACGACAATGTCACCAGCCACCACTTCCGCCGTGGGGACCTCGACCTCGGCGCCATTCCGGAAGACGGACGCCCTGGCGGGCGTGAGGTTCATCAGTGTCTTGATCGCGGACGACGCCCCCGCACGCGCACGCATCTCCATCCAGTGACCAAGCAGGATGAACACCAGCAGGACGCTCACGGCTTCGTAGAATTGCCCGCCGCTCGTGAAGAAGAACGTGGCCCCCACACTGAAGAGGTATCCGGTGCCCACGCTCAATACGATGAGCGCGGCCATACCGAGGGTGCGGTTCATCAATCCTCGCCAGGCCGAGACGAAGAACGGCCAGCTGGGATAGAGAACCGCGGCGCTTGCAAGGAAGAACAGCCACAGTTCGAGCCTGAGCCCGAACGGCGCGCCCGGTGCCTTGAAGAAGCCGCCCATCGGGGCGTAAATGAAGATTGGGACGGTGAAGAACAGGCAGATCAGGAACCGGTTCCGCATGTCACGCACCATGGCCGTCATGTCCGTGCTGCCATGGCCCATCTCGTGGGCCATCTCCGCGGGCATGACAGTTTGACTGACTGGCATCGCGTGGCCCGTGTGTCCGTCAGCGGGCATCGATCGCACTCCAGGTCCAGTTGCGGATCTCCGGCATGTCCTGCCCGAACGTGGTGATGTACTGCCTGTGCTCGACCAGTTTCGCCGCGAGCTCCTGCTTCACCGCGCTGCCTGCCTCGCCGGTTTGCGGCAGGCGATCGATGGTGTCCATGACGAGGTGGAAGCGGTCGAGATCGTTGAGCACCGTCATGTCGAAGGGCGTGGTGATGGTGCCTTCTTCCTTGTAGCCGCGCACGTGGATGTTGCCGTGGTTGGTGCGGCGATACGTGAGCCGGTGGATCAACCACGGGTATCCATGAAACGCGAAGATCACGGGCTTGTCGGTCGTGAAGAGTTCGTCGAACTCCATGTCGCTCAACCCGTGCGGGTGCTCGCTCTGTGGCTGCAGCTTCATCAGGTCGATGACATTGACGACGCGAATCTTCAGCTGCGGCAACTTCGCGCGCAGGATGGATACAGCAGCGAGCGTTTCCAGGGTCGGCACGTCGCCGCAGCAGGCCATGACCACGTCAGGCGCAGGTCCCGCATCGTTGCTGGCCCACTGCCAGGTGCCGATCCCCGCACGGCAATGCTCGAGAGCGGCCTGCATGGTCAACCATTGCGGTGCGGGGTGCTTGCCCGCGATCACGACGTTGACGTAGTGGCGGCTCCGCAGGCAGTGGTCCATCACCGACAGCAGGCAATTCGCGTCGGGCGGCAGGTACACGCGCACGATCTCCGCCTTCTTGTTCATCACGACGTCGAGGAAGCCCGGGTCCTGGTGCGTGAACCCATTGTGATCCTGCCGCCAGACGTGCGAGGCCAGGAGGTAGTTCAAGGACGCGATCTCGCGCCGCCACGGCAGGTGCCGGGTCACCTTCAACCACTTGGCGTGCTGGTTGAACATCGAATCCACGATGTGGATGAATGCTTCATAGCAGTTGAAGAGTCCGTGCCGGCCAGTGAGCAGGTACCCTTCCAGCCAGCCTTCGCACTGGTGCTCACTGAGCATCTCCATCACGCGCCCCGTTGGCGCAAGAAATTCATCCTGATCTGCGGTGGCGGCGTCCCACTGGCGGTTGGTCACGTCGAAGACTGCTTCCAGTCCGTTGGAGAGCGTCTCGTCGGGGCCGAAGATCCGGAAATTCCGCTGGTCGAGGTTCGCCTTGACCACATCGCGCAGGAATTTGCCGAGCACGTGGGTATCGCCGATGCCGAGTGCGCCAGGAACCGGAACATCAACCGCGTAATCGCGGAAATCCGGCATGCGCAGGTCGCGAAGCAGCACGCCACCGTTGGCGTGCGGGTTAGCGCCCATGCGCTGCTCGCCGCTGGGCGCGAGTGCGGCGAGCTCCGTGTTCAGGCGACCATGGTCGTCGAAGAGTTCGTGGGGGCGATAGCTCTCCAACCACTGCTGCAGCAGCGCGAGGTGCTCCGGATTGGTGGCCGGGTCCCGGATGGGCACCTGATGCGAGCGGAACGTCCCCTCGATCTGACGTCCTTCAACAACGCGAGGTCCAGTCCACCCCTTGGGGGACTTGAGGACGATCATTGGCCACCGCGGACGGGCCGCGGTGCCGTTCATTCGCGCCTCGTGCTGGATCTTCCTGATGTCCTGTACGGCCATGTCGAGCGTGGCCGCCATGGCCTCGTGCATCAGCGCGGGTTCGTGCCCCTCGACAAAGTACGGAGTCCACCCGTAGCCGCGGAGCAACTGCTCCAGTTCTTCGCGCGTGATGCGCGCGAGGACCGTGGGATTGGCAATCTTGTAGCCGTTGAGGTGCAGGATCGGCAAGACTGCGCCGTCCGTGACCGGATCGAGAAACTTGTTGGAGTGCCACGCGGTGGCGAGTGGGCCCGTTTCCGCCTCGCCATCGCCGACGACGCAGGCGACCACGAGATCCGGATTGTCGAACGCGGCCCCGAATGCGTGGCTGAGTGAATACCCCAACTCCCCGCCCTCGTGAATGGAACCGGGCGTTTCAGGCGACGCATGACTCGGAATCCCTCCAGGGTACGAAAACTGGAGAAAGAGCTTGCGAAGCCCGGCGTCATCCTGACTGATGTCGGGATAGATCTCGCTGTATGTGCCTTCGAGGTAGGTATTGGCGACGACTGCCGGACCTCCGTGACCGGGGCCCGACACGTAGATCATATCGAGGTCGTATTTCCTGATGACCCGGTTGAGGTGGGCGTAGATGAAGTTCTGCCCTGGCGTCGTGCCCCAGTGGCCCAGCAGCATGCGCTTCACATCCGCGGGTATCAGCGGCCGCCTCAGCAGCGGGTTGTCGAAGAGATAGATCTGGCCGACCGACAGGTAGTTGGCCGCACGCCAGTATGCGTCGATGTGCTGGAGCTGCTCCGCCGTGAGCGCTCGGCTACTCATGAATGCTGGTGAACATGCAGGGCTCCATCAAACGTCATGGTTTACGCGACGACACTCGTAGCGTAGATGAACGGTCGTCGCAACCACCCGACGTCGTAAGTGGGACTATTGCTGTCATTCGCGTGGGGCTTTTCGCGATATGATCCTCGCCTGCGCAATGGACGTGTCCGGACCTGTGCAAATTCGTCACCCGAACACTCGCGTGACCGAGAAGACCGACGACACCGACCTGCCAGATGAGGAGGACGAGGTTCAGCCGTAGACGGAGTACAGCACGCCACCGTACGACCGTCATGGCGGAACTGTCGCCGCCGGAGTGCGCGTTGCCTGTTGATCTCGTGGCGTACTTCGATCTCGAAGGCCTGGCGGGTGATCTGTTTGCTGAGGGCGGCCGCTGAATTCGTAGCGCGACCTTGCACGTCGATGGAGACAAGGTATTCTGTGGCTCGATTGGGGTTTTCGTCGACTTAACGCACATCGTGCGGAGAAACTTCATGCGAGCTGATCACAAGCAACTCCACGCCTCACGTATCCTCGCCGTCTTCCTGATGCTTGCCGCACCCGTGCCGGCGAGTGGGCAGGCACAGATCCCGAGCCTCCATGAGTCGGTCGCCATCGCGAGATCAAACGCTGACCGAACGGACGATGGTCCTGGACGCGCCGCCGACTGTCGTCGCCGAGCGTCGGACCGGGACCGGGCACGGGGCAACGATAACCGCGTGCCAGCCGGCACCGTGAAGGAAGACACACTCACGCTCCGATTGGTGATGCGTGCCGCTCGCTGGTATCCCGACGGGCCGTCAGGGTGTGCGCTGCAGGTGCACACGTTCGCAGAGGAGGGACGGCCGTCGCAGATTCCCGGACCGCTCATTCGTGTGCGCTCGGGTACGAGCATGCGCATCACCGTGCGCAATGACCTGTCGAACCCCGTGTGGCTTCGCGGACTGCAGGATCGAGATGCGCGGTCACTCGACTCCACGGAAATCGCAGCAGGCGCCACGCACGTGTTCGCGTTCCAGGCAACGGTCCCCGGCATGTGGTACTACTGGGCGGGCGGAGTGAATGACGGGGTGCCAGTTTCCGGTGAGGACGGACAACTGGTCGGGGCGTTCGTCGTGGACTCAGCCCCCACACCCGGTGAAACGCACGGACGGAATGCGCCCAACGATCGGGTGTTCGTCATGACGCGGTGGACGCCGCACGGCACGACGGGCAATCGCGGCTTCCAGCTCAACGCGATCAATGGGCGATCGTGGCCGCACACCGAGCACCTGACCTATACGGCGGGCGATTCGATTCGATGGCAGGTGATCAATGCATCGGATGAGCTCCACATGATGCATTTGCACGGATTCTACTACCGCGTCACTTCACGCGGCGACGCAACGCACGACAGCGCGTTGGTGCGCAACCACCCAATCACGGCCGTCACCGTGGCCACGCGACACGGGGAATGGATGTCGATGACCTGGGCAGCGGAACGCACGGGGAACTGGCTTTTCCACTGTCACATCCTGTCGCACATGAGCGCGGATCAACGGCTGGACACCACGGAGGCTGCGCGCCTCACGCATGTGCCGAACGGCCGCGGCGATCACGACGCAGCGGCGCACGCCCAACGTGCCATGGCGGGGCTCGTGCTCGGTGTCACGGTGGTTCCAGCCGGAAGGCCAGCTCACCTGGTACGGGATTCACGCCCGCAGGTGCCATCGCGCGCCCGCGTGATTCAGCTCTTTGCCAACATGCGGCCGCACGTGTTTGGCGATCGACCGGGCTACAGCTTTATCGTCCAGGAGGGCCTGCGGGCGCCGGCGCCGGATTCCATGCGCATTCCCGGCACACCCCTGGTGCTGACGCGCGGAGAGCCGGTTGCCGTGGTCGTGCACAATCGACTCCCCACGCCGATCGCCGTGCACTGGCACGGCATTGAAATCGAGAGCTATTTCGACGGCGTCGGTGGATGGAGCGGTTCCGCGGGGCAGATTGCGCCGATGATTGCGCCGGGCGACTCGTTCGTGGCTCGTATCACGCCACCGCGTGCCGGGACCTTCATGTATCACGTGCACAGCGAACACGGAGACCAGCTGGTATCCGGTCTCTATGCTCCGTTACTGGTACTCGACCCCGGCCAGTCATTCGATTCGCTGACGGATCGGGTATTCGTCATTGCGACAGGGGGGCCCGGCGCGGACGCACCCACGATCATCAATGGCAAAGCCTTCCCGGATACCATGACGATACTCGCCGGCGCGACGTACCGACTCCGCCTCATCAACATCACGGCGGATGGAGCGCACAGTTGGACCCTGCGCGGGCCGGCGGGAATCGCAACGTGGCGACTCATCGGGCGCGATGGGTGGTCCCAGTCGGCAGAGGAGAGCAGTGCTGTGTCCGCGCAGGAAAACACGGCGGCCGGAGTCACGCGCGACTACGAATTCACCCCAACCGCGCCTGGTGATTATACGCTCTCGTCCAGGACGATCCTCGCCGGTCGCCCGACGGGCGAGATCACAACCGTGCCCATTCGAGTGCGTCAGCCTTGACGCGAGGTTCCGAGAGCAGTGGACATTCTCGAGCGCGAGCTCGCCGAACTTTGCGTGCAGGGGTTTGACATCGACCACCGGTTCCGTGGGCGCGACGATCCCGAACACGGTGGCCCGCCCCGCTGAGGAGCCGATCCTTCCACGCCGACACCGAATAGATGGGCCCCGACCGCAGCGGATGGGCCGCATCTGCTGTTGGCGCGCACGTATGTGGTACGCGACGCGGCAGGATGATAACGCCGTTCTCACGTCCTCAGCGTACGATCCTCACGGTGCCCATCCCCCGATAGGGCGTGTGGTCTGGGACGGTTCTCGGCCAACCACACGGTCGTCGACGACCAAGGGACCAATTGCAACCTCGGATCGTTTCGCGGTACCGGGTAATGGCTCGACGGGTGGGCCACCGAGAGCCCACACTCACCACTTGCATGGAGTAGATACACGTGACTACATTAGTAGACATGAGAGCAATCGGCGTGCGGGAATTGAAGGCTCACCTGAGCCAGGTACTCAAGGACGTCCAATCCGGTGAAGACGTGCTTGTCACGGACCGTGGACGCGTCATCGCGGAACTGCGCCGCCCGGGCGCAATAGCGCTCGCGAGCACGCCGATCGACCGCGCGCTTGCTCGAATGGCCGCCGAGGGCGCGATGCGCATCGGCGAACCGCACGCGAATCCGTATGCCGAGTCTCCGCTCGCGTCGGCTACCGGCACGGCCCGCCGGATCCTCGACGACCTGCGAGAAGACCGGCTGTGATTGTTTACGCGGAATCAAGCGCGGTGGCCGCTTGGCTTCTGGGAGAACCCAATCAGGGCATCGCGCATCGAACGCTCGCCGCCGCCGACTTCGTGGTGTCGTCGTCCATCACGGGCTTCGAGTGCGCGCGCGCGCTCGCTCGACGGCGCCAGGAAGGTCGCTGCGACGTGACGCAGGAGTACGCCGCGCTGCGCTTGCTCGACGTTGCAGAGCGCACGTGGCATGTGCACGCTCTCTCCGAAGACGTACTCGCCCGGGCGCGAGGGCCCTTTCCGGTCGAGCCGGTGCGAGCGCTGGACGCGCTGCACCTCGCAACCGCCGTCATCCTTCGCGAAAAGCTCGGCCCCATCGCGATGTTGTCCTTCGATCAGCGCATTCGCGACAACGCTCCGTTGCTTGGCCTGGAGTTGCTGCCGGCACAAGTGGGCTAAGGCTCATCGGCCGATCCGCCCGCGAGTGCGCCTGGATTGGGCAGAGGCTCGCACCGCTGCATCATCTTGGTGGTGAGTCGGAAACCGTGCAGGCAGCGCGTAGTCAACGACCGCGCGCGCTCCCGTACGCCCTGCCCCTGTGTCCGTCTGCCGACCCAGATCCCTACGAGCCGCGCCGGGCGCGCCCCATCGGTCCGCGCCCCTTTGCCGACGCCTCCGCCATATAGAAGGCCTGCTTGGTCTCCATGACATCCATCCGCCGCCCGAACAGCTCCTCCGCGTCGCG
>JBKJUW010000085.1:0-18845 GCA_046589725.1 Gemmatimonadaceae bacterium | reverse complement strand
GCCGTCATCACGCCGCCTGTCGGCGTGACCGCCCTGGACGCTTTCGGAAATGTGGCCACCGCGTTCACCGGCAACGTCGTCATCACGATCGGCACGAACCCCGGCGGCGCGGCGCTGCTCGGGACGACGACCGTGGCCGCCGTCAACGGCGTCGCGTCGTTCAGCAACCTCTCCCTGACGGCGCGCGGCACTGGGTACACGCTGGCGGCAGCGGCTGCTGGCACCACGGGCGCCACGAGCGCCGCATTCGACATCGCCGCCACCACGCTGGCATGGACCAACCCGTCCGGCGGCCTGTGGAGCAATCCGTCGAACTGGAGTCTCGGTCGCGTGCCGCAGAGCGCGGATTCCGTACTGATCGCGCAACCCGGCACATACACGGTCACCCTCGACACCACGTTCAGCGGCTCCGTCATTACCCTCGGCGGAGGCTCCGGCACGCAGACGCTGGCGCTGTCCTCGCGGACCCTGACGATCAGTGGCACGATGACAGTAAAGGCCAACGGAGTCTTCTCAACCACGAACAGCACCATTGCCGGGGCGGGCGTCCTGGTGAACCAGGGCCTGCTGAACCTCAAGGCGACGAACGTTGCTGCGACTGGGGGCCTCGACAACCAAGCGACTTTCATCGCCAATGCCGCGGTCAACATCAGCGGCCCACTCACGACTTCTGCCGCGTCCATCCTGCGGCTTCTGGCAGACGGCACGACCGGGTTCAGCACCTTCACATCGGCGAACAGCTTCACGAACAACGGCCTGATCGAGCTGACCACGGCGGGCGCCGGGTACAGCGCCACGCTGGCTGTCGCGGGGAGCAGCACCCTGACCAATGCGCCCGGGGGCACGATCACGGCGCTCGTGGGCGCGGGCGGCCCGCGCACCATCGATGCCCAGCTCGTGAACCAGGGCACCCTCACGATCGCGCAGCCACTCACGCTGGCGCACGCGAGTGCCGCGCACACGAACAGCGGGACGATCGACGCCAGTGCGGCGGATTTCACGTTGAACCAGACTGGCACAACGCCGAGCTTCACCAATACCGGCACGGTGACCCTCGGGGCGGGCCGCACCTGGGCGATCAATGGGGGCGCGCTGAACCTGAATGCCGGTACCATCAGCGGGGCGGGCACGCTGTCGCTCAACGGCCTCACGGCAAACTTCGCCACCAATGTGACGAACGCGACGACCGGGTTCGTGGCCACCAACGTGACGATCAACGGCCCGGGCACACTCACCAATGCGAGCGGCCTGACGATGTCGCTCAAGGCCGTGACCATCGGAGCCACGAGTGGCCTGAACAACCAGGGCACGCTGATCGCCAATGCGGCGGTGACGGTGAACGGCACCGTGACGACGAGCGCCGGCTCGACGCTGCGGCTCCTGGCGGACGGCACGACCGGATTCAGCACGTTCACCTCGGCGAACAGCTTCACGAACAACGGCCTGATCGAGCTGACCACAGCGGGCGCCGGGTACAGCCCCACGCTGGCCGTGTCGGGAAGCAGCACCCTGACCAATGCGGCGGGCGGCACGATCACGGCGCTCGTGGGCGCCGGTGGGCCGCGCACCATCGATGCGCAGCTGGTGAACCAGGGCACCCTCACGATCGCGCAGGCGCTCACGCTCGCGCACGCGAGCGCCGCACACACGAACAGCGGCACCATCGACGCGAGCGCGGGCAACCTCACGGTGAACCAAACCGGAACCGCTCCGAGCTTCAGCAACTCGGGCACCATCAGCGTCGGCGCGAGCCGCGTGCTCGCGATCAACGGCGGCACGTTCACGCAGGGCGGCGTCCTCAACGGCAGCGGCGGTGTCGCGTTGACGAATGTAGCGACAACGTTCAACAGCCCGGTCACTGTGAGTTCATTGGACGTGTCAGGCGGCTCCGTGGCCTTCGCGAGCAACCAGAACACGGGCGGGTTGGCCACCTCGCTCATCAACACGGTCGTCAACGGACCGGGCTCGCTGACCAATAGTGCCGGGCAAACCCTGTCCATACGCTCGGCGACGTTCAACAACAGCCTGATCAACCGGGGCACGCTCATCACGGACGGCGTTAGTGGCGTCGCCGCCGCCAGCACGTTCTCAACGGACACGGGATCGACCCTCCGCCTCCTGGCCACCGGCGCCACGGGCAACTCCACCTTCACGGTGCCGGCGTTCACCAACCTCGGCGCCATCGAAATGACGACGAGCACCGCCGCTTACACAACGGTGCTGAATGTTTCGGGCTCAGGTATCCTCACGAATGCTTCGACCGGCACGATTTCATCGCTCATCGGCACGGGTGGTTCACGCACGATCAGCGCACAACTGGTCAACCAGGGCCTCATCACGATCAACCAGCCACTCGTATTGAACCGCGCTGCCTCGGCGCACAGCAACGCCGGCACCATCGCCGCCAATGCGGACTTCACGGTGACTCAGAGTGGGGTGCCGGGTGGGCCACCGGCGAGCTTTGACAATACGGGTGCAATCTCCGTCGGGGCTGGCCGCACCCTCTTTGTGAACGGTGGCAGCTTCACGACGGGCACCTCGACCAGTGGCTCCTTCGCGACGGGCACCTTGAGCGGACCCGGTACGCTGACATTGAATGGGACGAATGCGTCGTTCAACAGGCCATTCAGCCTGCCCGCCCTCAACGTCACGGGCGGCGCCGTCTTTTTCTCGGGCAGCCAGACGACGGCCGGTATCACCATGAACCTGGTGAATACCTCGGTTTCTGGCACGGGTCTCATCAACAGTGCCGGGCAGACGCTCACGCTGCGCTCCGTCGCCTTCAACACCGCCCTGCAAAACCAGGGGTTAGTGATCACCGATGGCGCCACCTCGGTCACGGGGCCGAACAGCTTCTTCTCCAACGACACCGGCTCGACGCTCCTCATCCAGGCCACCGGTGCCACCGGCAATTCGACATTCTCCGTGCCGTCCTTCGCGAATGCCGGCGCCATTAACATGACAACGCTGACGGCCGCCTATACAGACGTGCTGACCGTTGGCGGCGGCACCGGCACCCTCACCAACAATGCGGGCGCTTTCATCACAATCCTCGCGGGAACGGGCGGAAGTCGCACAATCAACGGAAACTTGGCCAATCAAGGCACCGTTATCGTAAAGCCCGGCCCGAGCCCCGCCGGCACCCTGCAAGTCAACGGCGGCTTCACGCACACCGGCGCGCTGAATCTCGAAATCGGGGGATTGGCGGCCAGCACCGGGTACAGCCGCGTATCGGTCAGCGGCACGGCGACGCTTCGAGGCACGCTCAATTACTCCCTCGTCAACAACTACACCCCCACGAAGGGCGATCCATTCGACATCCTCACCGCCAGCTCGGTGGCAGGCACCTTCACGATCGGCACACAGCCGGTCGGATGGGCCGCCCCCACCTATTCTGCGACGCTCGTCCGCCTGACGGCGCCTTGAGGCCTGTTTTTGAGTCTGACAGTCTGACAGTCTGACCCGGGCGAGCGCTTCGCCGCCGCCCTCGTCTGACTGCGGGTCAACTGAAGCCTGACAGCCGTTGCCTACACGACTCGGTCCCTTGGCTCCGATGCACTGTCGTGTGAACGAGCTGGTGGCCGAACGGGCGCTGCTACCCGATTGTGTATCGAGAATAGCTGTCAGACCTGTCAGTTGACCTGCTGTCAGACGAGCAGCCGCGCAGCGGCGACGGGTCTGACTGTCGGACCGTCAGACCGTCCCCCGCGCTGCCCTACGGAAGCTCGCGCACCCAGATGTTGCGGAAGCTGAGCGGCTCGCTCTTGTCGCCGTGCGCCTGGAGCTTGATGGGCGCGCGATCGTACGGTGCGTACGTCGGCGCGCCGATGTAGCGCGTCTCGCCCTTCAGGACGAAATGGTCCTGCACGAGCACCCCGTTGTGGAATACCGTGACGGCTGCGGGCGACGTCACCGCACCGCCGGCGCCGAAGACCGGAGCCGTCCAGACGATGTCGTACGTCTGCCACTCCCCAGGCTTCCGGCTCGCGTTCGCGAGGGGAATGCCCTGCTTGTAGATGCTGCCGGCCTGGCCGTTGACGTAGGTCGTGTTCTGGTACGAGTCGAGGATCTGCAACTCGTAGCCGGCGTCTCCGGCCCCGGTGGAGGCGAGAAAGACGCCGCTGTTGCCGCGCCCCTGATCCGTGCCGGTGATGTTGGACGGGACGCGCCACTCCAGGTGTAGCTGATAGTTCTTGAATTGCCGCTTGGTCTCGATGTTCCCGACTGGCTTGTTCACGGTCATGATCCCGTCGGCGAGCGTCCACGCGGCGGCGCCCTTGTCCTTCGAATTCACCCACTCGTTCAAGTTGGTGCCGTCGAGCAGGCGGATCGCATCCGAAGGCGCATCGGCGACCGACATCCCCGGCGTCACGATCGCGGGGACTGGCGCCCACGCCTCAGTATCGGCGGGCTTGGCCGTGCTGGCGGGCTGCTGTGCCGCGAGTGGTAGCGCGAAGAACGTCGAGGCCCCGAGAACGACGAGGCGCATCTGGTGTGGATTCATTGATGACTCGAGAGATGGGTGAAGTAATCGGCAAGACGTAAACGCCACGCAGGGCTGGCCGCAAGGAACGCGATGTCGGTCGTTGCGCCGTCAATCGGGAACGGGCGTGCCGGGCGTCCATCCCCTGTCCGCCACCCTGCCGAGCCACGCGAGTACGTCCGACTTGTCGACGTGAATTGGACAGACGAGAAGATCACCCGTTCGCGACCACTCGAAAGCGCGACGCATGGCTGTAACCTCATCCGGAGTGGTCTCCACGCGTTCGCCCGACACGCCAAGGCGATCGAGCTCGTCGCGGAGGATGCGAGGTACGTCACCTTCGGCGCGGCCGCGCAGGAGCTTCAGCTCCTCCTTGATGATGACGTGGTCGAACGGGAGCCGCCGCACGGCGACGCGGACCAGGTCGCGGATCTCCTCATCGTCGCGGTTGCCCGCCTGCCCCAGGAGCAGGAGGCGGCGATTGGCGGGAATGGAGCGCGCCGTCTCGCAGAGCGCGGCGAGGCCGTCGGGATTGTGGGCATAGTCCACGAGCACCACGAGGCCGCCAAACTCGTATCGTTGCAGTCGCCCCGGATTGTCGCGACTGGATGCGCCGAACGTCGCCAGCGCGGACCTGATCGCGTCGACGGGGACACCGATCGCACTCGCCAGCAGCGCGGCACCGAGAATGTTCTCCACGTTGTGCGGCGCCGCCCCGCGCATTGTGATCGGCATGTCCTGCACGCGCCCCAGGTCATGCCACGCGCCGGCGTGGTGCAGCATCACGCCGTCCTCTCGCACGACGGCGGCATCGCCACCCTGGGCAACGTGCTGGTCGAGCGCCGCGTGGATCGGAGACGCGGCGAACAATGCAAGGCGCGCCGAGCTGTGCGCGGCGACGGCGAGCAACCGCGGGTCGTCCGCATTGAGGACCAGGCACCCCTCGCTCGACAGGACGCGCTCGACGATGCGCTTCGCATCGGTGAGGTCGTCGAGGGTTTCGATACCGTACTCGCCGAAATGATCTTCGGCGATATTGGTGATAATGGCGGCATCGGCGCGGCTGGGCGCCAGTCCTCGGCGCAGCAGGCCTCCGCGCGCCGATTCCAGGATCGCCGCATCCACCTCGGTCGCACGCAGCACGCGACGCGCGCCCATGGGGCCCGAATAGTCGCCGAATTCCACCTGCTCATCCCCGATCCACACGCCGTCGCTGCAGCACCAGCCCGGACACCCACCCGAAGCGCGCCACATGGCGGCGACGAGTCGCGTCGTCGTCGTCTTGCCGTTCGACCCGGTGACGAGCGCAATGCGTGCGTCACTGACGTCGTTCCACGGCACGTGAGCAGGATTCGGTATTGCTCCGAGCGCCCAGCTGCGTGACCCACCTCCGCTCCCAACGGTGAGCGTCTCGTCGTCGAATGTCGCGAGTACGCCGCGTTCGATGGCCGCGGCATGCACCGCGGCAAGGTTCGCATGCGCGCGGCGTTCCGTCCCCGCCAATTCAATGAGTTTCTGCACGACCGGCCCGATCGGGAGATCCGCTCCGCCCTCGACGGACGTCGAAAGTTCGGCGAGCGCCCACGCCTGCTCCGCGACTTCTGTCGCCGTCATGAGCCCATCGACCGGCGCGGAAAGAAACAGGGACACACCGCCGCGCAGCTGGCGCATGTGCAGCTCGGGCTCGGGCCACCCGAGGACACTGCACAGTGCGGTCGCGAACCGCTTCCACGATTCAATCAGCGCGGTCGCACCATGCGGATCCGGCGCAGCGTCCAGAACCGCCCCCATGCGGCTGCTATACAGGTTGGGCCCGATCAGCCGCCTGGATTCGACGATGGGCGGAACGACGTCGCTGGGCGGGGGCGCCACGCGCTAGTCGTTCGCCTCACGTGCGGGAATGACCCCGCGGGTGTCGCGCACGAGCACCAGCTCATCAACACGCGACGACCACGCGATCGGCTTGGGCGTGTGGGCGGGCGGCGTCCGCGCCGGGAGCGCATCGTCCGCCGGCCCGACTTCGTCGACGCCAGCCCGCGACACCGCGCGCGCCGCGCGCGGCTCGGGAATGATGGACTGCTGGTCTTCGGTGCTGAAGTTGACGATCTGCTTCCACCCGCGCGCGAGCGCGTCGGCGAAGATGAGCACCAGGTCGTTCGCGCGCGCCATGGTCAGGGCGGCTTCGATTGCCTGCTGCTCGTCGACGATGATGGTGATGTGATCGTCCGGGATGCCGTTGTCCCTCAGCGATGCCGCGATCATGCGGGGCACCTCGTCGAAGCCGCGGCCGCGCGCGCCGTCGTCTCGCCGGCAGATGTAGAAATCGAACCGCGCCGCAGCGGCCACGGCGGCGATGGCGTAGATGTCCTCGTCGCGGCGGTCGCCGGGCGCAGTGAGTACGCAGATGCGCCGGCCCTTCACGCCCATGCGGTTCACGAGCTGCCCAAGGGCACTGACCGCGTGTGCGTTGTGACCGTAGTCGTACAGCACCTTGAACGGATGCTGGTCGTACACGTTCAGGCGGCCAGGCGCCTGGAAGAACGTCGTGTCGAAGGTGCGGAGGCCGTGCCGGATGTCCTCGAGCTTTACGCCCATCGAGAACGCCATCGCGGCGGCGAACATCGCGTTCTGTACGTTGAACGACGCGCGTCCCTCGAGCGTGGCCGGAATCAGGTGCGTCCAGAGCAACGGGATATGGGCACCATGATCGTAGATCGTGATCATGTGGCCGTTCACGCCGGCTTCGATCGCGCACGCGCGGCCACCCGCGCGAATGTGTTCGCGCACGAGGTCGTGTGCCGGATCCATCGTCACGTAGCAGACGTGCTTCGCGTTCGTGTACGCCGCCATGCGCAGCGTGAGCGGGTCGTCCGCGTTGAGGACTGCGGTATCGGTCGCCACCTCGACGATCGTCCGCTTCACCTCCGCAAGCTGCTCCAGCGTGTCGATGCCCTTCTGTCCGAGATGATCGGGCTGGATGTTGAGGACCGCCCCGACATCCACGTGTCGCACCGCCATCCCGGCGCGCAGCAACCCGCCGCGCGCCGTCTCGAGCACCGCTACTTCAACGGCTGGATCGCTCAGGACGATGCGCGCGGAGGTCGGACCGGTCATGTCGCCCTCGACCGTCCGCTGGCCATCGATGTAGACGCCGTCGGTGGTCGTCAGTCCCACGCGCTTGCCCGCGAGCTTGTGAATATGGGCGAGCATGCGCGCGGTGGTCGTCTTCCCGTTGGTGCCCGTGATCGCCGCAATCGGAATGGTGCTCGGCGCATTTTTCGGGAAGAGCATGTCGATCACCTTCCCCGCCGCATCGCGCGGCCGGCCTTCACTCGGTGCGGCGTGCATGCGAAATCCCGGCGCGGCATTCACCTCGCAGATAGCACCGCCCACGTCCTTGTACGACTGCGTGATGTCGGGCGACAGGAAATCGACGCCACCGATGTCGAGCCCGATCGCCTGGATGGCCCGCACCGCCATCTCGGCGTTGTCGGGGTGCACGACGTCGGTCATGTCCGTCGCGGTGGCGCCCGTGGACAGGTTCGCGGTGAGCCGCAGGTACACATCCTCGCCCAGCGCCGGGATCGTCGCGAGCGTATAACCTCGTTTCGCGAGCACCGCGCGCGCCTGCGAGTCGAGCGCGATCTGCGTGAGCACCTTCTCATGCCCGATGCCGCGACGCGGATCGGCGTTCACCGTCGCGACGAGTTGCTCGATGGTGTGCGTGCCGTCGCCGACGACCTTGCCCGGCTCGCGCTTCGACACGGCGATGAGCTCACCGTTCACGACCAGCATGCGATGATCGTGACCAGCAATGAAGCTCTCGACGATCACGCTCGCGGAATGCTCCTGCGCGCGCAGGAACCCGGCATGCACGTCTTCGGCAGAAGCAAGTGCAATGGACACGCCGCGACCATGGTTGCCGTTGTAGGGCTTGGTCACGACCGGATAGCCCATCCGCTCCGCGGCGGCTACCGCGAGCTCGGCGGTCTTCACAAGGCGTTGCTTCGGCACCGGAAGGCCGAGCCGCGCAAGAATGCGGTTGGTCTCCTCCTTGTCGCTGGCCAATTCCACCGCAACATGCGACGTGCGCCCCGTGATCGTGGCCTGGATGCGCTGCTGATGGCAGCCGTACCCCAACTGGATGAGGCTCTGATCATTCAATCGCAGCCACGGGATGTCCCGCGCTTCGGCGGCGTGGACGATGCTCGCGGTGCTCGGACCCAGCGCGCGCCGCTGCGCGTAGCGGATGAAGTCCTCACGCCGGGCGACGAGGTCGAAGCTGTCGTCGGCGAGGTCCACCGGGCGAAGCTCGCGCGGGAGCAACGAGTGCAGCAACTCCAGCGCAAGGTCACCGGCGGCAATGCCGACATCGTCCTGCTCGTACTCGAACACCACGTCATACACCCCGGCGCGACCAGCGCCGCGCGTCTTGCCAAACGTCACCTTCACACCGGCCACGTTCTGCAGCTCGATGGCGACGTGCTCGAGGACGTGACCGAGCCACGTGCCTTCGTCTTCCGTCATGCGCCGCACGAAGCCGCCGGGCTCTCCGTAGGAACAACCATGCTCGTTCAATCCGGGCAGCGCGTCGAGCAACGACGTGATGAACACGTCGCCGAGTCGCCTCGTCGGCCAATCCTCGAGGATCCCGAGATCGAGTGCGAGCCTGATGACCGGAAAGTGCGCGTAGTGGCTTGGCCCGACGTAGACGGACCGCTCGAGTATCTGCATGGAGGTCAGTGGCCCGTGATGAACGTCGACGCGCCGTGCGCCGTGCGCGCATTCAGGTCGAACGTTGCGCCTACGGCGAGCGCATGCACCTTGACGCCGACGAAGGTCAGCTCCTCGCCGGGGTGGGCCTCGGCAATCGAGGATGCTCGCACATTGGCCGGGTCGACGACCGTCACCGAGCCGGAGCCCCGCACTTCAACGATGTCATCGGGGCTGATGAATGCGGCCGTGTTCTCATCCACACCGAGTCCGATCGCGAAGGGATTGTAGGCGAGGGCGGTGAGCAGGCGTCCGAGTCGCTCGCGCTGCGCGAAATGCTGATCGACGATGACGCGATTCGTGAGCCCAAGTCCGGCGCACATCGTCACCATGCCGGCCCGTGGGATGTTGCCGTCGGCGCCATACGCAATCATGTGCTCACTGAGAAACGCCGCCCCCGCGCTCGTTCCCGCGACAGGCACGCCGGCAGCGTTGCGGGTGCGGAGCATTCGCGCCACGGGCGTGCCGCCGAGGATCGACGCGAGCTTGAGCTGATTGCCGCCGGTGATGAAGATCCCGCTGGCACTCTCGAGCCACTCGAGCCAGTCCCGGTCGTCGCAATCGATGCGCTGCTCGAAGTGCAATGCCTTGGCGCGCCGCGCGCCGATACGCGTGAAGTGCCGCTCGTAGAACACGCCCACGTCGGGCTCGCGCGACGCGGTCGGAATGACGGCGATGCGTGCGTCAGCACCCCCACTCAATGCCACGAAGCGCTCGAGGATCGCGTCGTCGAGCAGCTTGCCGCCGATAGGCACGATCCATCCGCGAGGCGAATCCGATTGTGGGCGCGAGGGCATACGCGGATAACCTAGCGAGGGTCGGGTTGACGGCCAGACCGAGCGGCGATGCGTAGCGGACATGGTCTACTACCGGGACAATCTCGCCCCGACAATCGGGAGCACCGCCATTCCTCCTGCGAGCAAGGCGCCGATGTCAGACGCTCAGCGCAGGCCAATCCGTCGGCGCAACAGCCACTCCCCGCAGAAGAGCAGCACGACGATCGCGTAAACCCACCGCTTATCACGCAGCACCGGCGCTTCGCCAAGTGCCGGCTCGCCGCCCACGGCACCGGACACCACGGTCGGCCGCCGCGGGATGAGCTCGCGCGACTGGTTCACGGCCATGAGCGACGTCCCCCCGCCGGTGGTCACCTCATAGATGCCCACCGGGAGAGGCGATGTCTCTGCCTCGTTCGCGCCGGCCGCAAAACGCACTGCCACCGTCCGGCGTTGTGCCGTCGCGTCCTTTCGTACGAGGACAGCCGTGGCGACGCTGTCCGTCGGTGCGCCACGATGCCATCGGATCGGCATCCCGGCGCGGAGCGGCTCGCCGTCCGGCACAACGGCCCGGCGATCCGTTCGCCCACCGGCCAGCCAGTCGTACAACGCGCCAAACAAGGCCGAGTAGGCAGCTGCTCTTACGCCGCCCCTAAAGCGCCAGCGCCAGAATCCGGATGCGCCAATCACGGCCATCCGACGCGGCGTCTCCCACCCGACAATGGCCGGGCGCCGTTCCTCCTGCGAGCCACCGCGGCGCGTCAGCAGACCCTGCCATTCGCCGGCGGGAAGCAGTGGCGCAACGGAAAGGGGGGGAAGGCTGTCGAAGGGAATGGCGCCGAGCGCGGGCGCAATCGGTGAGGCTGGAGCCGCGGAGGCGAACCATTCGCCTTCCTCCGTTGCTGGCGGAGAAAAGAGGAGCAACGCACCTCGCGTCGCGGCGCGCGGCGGGCCGAAGACGGCCGTATCGCCGTGCAGCACGGCCATGGGCGCATCGCGCACCGCGTCGCGCACTTCCTTCTCGTCGACGCGCGCCAGGCCCACGTCGATTCGCCATATGCCTGGCGCCACCCGGTAGTAGGCTCGCGTTGGCAGGGAGGTCACGCCGCGTAACGCACCCACCGCTTCCCTCGCGTCGAAGTCGGGCGCGGTGGACACGAAGACCGCGGCCGGCGCACGCGTCACATCGACGCCGAGCGTGAGCGTGTCGTTGCGCGGCTCGCGATCGCCTGGCACGCGTACGATCGCACGCAGCAGGGCGCCCCTCTCGGCGCCTCCCGCCATACCGCGCAATGCCACCACGCGCTCGGCGTATGGGCGAAGCGCGGCGAAGGAAACCGTATCCAGTAACGCGGCGTCGAGTCGCAACTCGACGACACCGGCGCCGCTGCCGGCTGCGCCGCTCACGACCGTGATGCGTGCCGTCAGCGTATCCCCCGCGAGAAGCGCGTGGCCCGACTCGATCGCAGACACCGCCGCGTCGGGCCCATCGCCGCGCGGGATGACGATCGTGCGTGATCCGCGCGGCAACCCCGCAAGGACTTCCGGCTCATCGAGCTCACCGTCCGTCACGATCACGACCGGGCGTCCGGAACCGGTGGCCGCGTCGACGACATCGCGCACGCGTGACGCGTGGTCGAGCGCCTCGCCGGCCCCGGCCATCACTCGCAGCGAGTCGCCGAAGCGGCGGACGATCCCACCCGAACGCGCGGCGGAGTCGAGGGCAGCCTTCCAGGCGGAGCCATCGCTGGCACGCATCCAGC
This sequence comes from Gemmatimonadaceae bacterium, assembly GCA_046589725.1. GTDB lineage: Bacteria > Gemmatimonadota > Gemmatimonadetes > Gemmatimonadales > Gemmatimonadaceae > AG11. The sequence goes on along the minus strand of JBKJUW010000085.1, from coordinate 7,050 downwards.
TTTCACTCGCATCGAGCGCGACGTCAGGCGCCTCCGTGGTCGCTCGGCCGGCAGGCGCAGACAGGAGGAGCGCGACCACGAGTGTCGCCGCCAGGGCGCGCAGGAGCGCCAGCGGCAAGGAGCGTGGCGTGAGGGCCCAGCGACCGTACTGAATGGCGGCTGCCACGAGTCCCGCGGCGACCGCGAGCAGCCACGTCGTCATGTCGCGCTGAAAACAATCAGGGTCGTCCCGGCGTCAGCGGGGCTGACGTCAGGACGACCCGATCGATGCGACGAAGGAGGGAGGTGGATCAGCGCGCCGCGAGCCGAACGACTCCGGGCGTTCCCGCGAGCGTGGCGAGCCGCTGCTCGCGCAGCTGCTCGAATGCGCCGAACACGGCGCGTTCGATGGGCTCGCCAGTCGTGGACTTGAGCGCTACGCGCGAATCGCGCTGCACCCCGGCCACGAGCACCTCGAAGTGCAGGTGCGGCCCCGTGCTCATGCCCGTCGTGCCGACGTAGGCGACCGTTTGCCCTATCTCGACACGCGAGCCCTGGTGAATGCCCTTCGCGAAGGCGCGCAGGTGTCCGTAGCGCGTGACGTATCCGTTCCGGTGACGCAGCTCGAGCAGGTTGCCGTACCCATTCGACCATCCCGCGCGAGCGACAATGGCGTCGCCGATGGCCCGCACTGGCGTACCGGACGACGCCGCGTAGTCGGTGCCCTTGTGATTCTTCCAGCGGCCGAGGATGGGGTGGAAGCGGCTGCCGAACGTGCTGGAGATGCGGCGGAACTCGAGAGGCGCGCGAAGGAACTGCGCGCGCAGCGTCTTGCCGGCGGCATCATAGTACTGCGCCTTGCTCGATGAGCCGTCGAAGCGGATCGCGGAGACGTTGCTCCCCGAGAGCGAGAAGTTGGCCGCGAGCACCTTGCCCACCTTCGTGATGCCCTCGGGGCCGACCGCGCGCTCGACAAGGACGCGGAACGAATCGCCCTCCTGGAGGTCGCGGCTCATGTCGACCTTGTACTCGAAGATGTCCGCGAGCGCCCACGCCAATTCGTCCTTCGCGTGCGCGGGAAAGAACTGTGAGGCACTCGAGTCCATCGCCTGGTAGAGATTCGAATGGATCGTCCCGCCCACAACGACAGTGTCGGTCGTCCAGGGCAGCCGCTCCTCGACTCCAGCCCAGCCCGTTGTCGAAAGCGTCATCCGCAGCAGACGATCTACCCCAAGATGGAAGACCAACTCGCGCGGTGACTGCCCGATGCTGTCCGCAGTAAGTTCGACTGGCATACCGGCGCGGAGGAACCGCGCATCGACGGCCGACGCAGTGGCCGCACGAACGACTTCCATCGCAGACTGGTTGTTGACACCGGCGCGCTTCAACAGCCCGATGAGCGTTTCACCACGGTTGAGCCGCTCGGTGCGCGACCATGGACGCCGCACGACGGGCGCCAGACCGGAGTCACCGAGCTGGAGCACCTCGGCCGCCGGGTGTTCCTTCAGGACGGGGGTGTAGCGCAACGCCACCATGAGCAGCAGGGTGACGACGCCGTACGCTGCGAAACGAGGAAGTTTGCGCATCTAGTCCATCTGTCTACGTATGAAGGTCGGAATCTCCATGTCGCTGAGATCCTGCGACCCGCCGCTCGGCGTCGGCGGCGTAGCCGGCGGACGAGTTACTCTTGGAATGTCATTATTCTGACGCGCGGGAATGGTGCTGCTCCCCACGCGCCCCGCGCGCTGCGGAAACGGAATGACAGGCGCGCCCTTGGGCATGGTTACCGCATTCATCTCGTGCGCCGGCGTGACCACGCCGGGCTGCACGGCCTTGTCGAACCCCGTCGCGATGACGGTAACCCGAATTTCACCCTGCATGGCCGGTTCGTGCACGGCGCCGAAGATGATCTCCGCCTCGTCGCCGACGGCGTCGTGGATGATTTCGTTGATCTGGTGCACTTCGCCGAGCGTAAGGTCGGCGCCGCCCGTGATGTTCACGAGCACGCCCATCGCGCCGGAGATGCTGATGTTGTCGAGCAGCGGACTGGAGATCGCCTGATGCGCCGCTTCCATCGCGCGATTCTCGCCGCGACCGATGCCGGTACCCATGAGCGCCGAGCCACCGCTCTGCATCACGGTGCGGACGTCGGCAAAGTCGACGTTCACAAGCCCCGTGACGCTGATGAGCGACGAGATGCCCTGTGTCGCGTGCAGCAGCACTTCATCGGCCTTCTTGAGCGCATCCTGGAATGGGATGCCCTTGCCAACGACCGCCAGCAGGCGCTCGTTCGGCACGACGATCATCGTGTCAACGTGCTTGCGCATCTCCGCGATGCCGGCGTCGGCCTGGCGCATCCGCTTCCGTCCCTCGAAGAGGAAAGGCCGCGTGACGATGCCGACGGTCAGCGCCCCCTGCTCGCGCGCGAGGGCGCAGATCTCCGGTGCCGCACCGGTGCCGGTGCCGCCACCCATGCCGCACGTGATGAAGACGAGGTCCGCACCGGCGACGGCGTTGGCCATTTCCGCGCGACTCTCCTCGATGGCCTGCTTGCCGACCTCGGGGCGAGCGCCGGCACCAAGCCCGCGCGTCAGCTTCTTCCCGATCTGGATCTTGAGGTCGGACTTCGAGCTCAGCAGCGCCTGTGCATCAGTATTGACCGAGATGAATTCGACACCTTCCAAACGCTCGTCGATCATGCGGTTGACGGCGTTCCCGCCACCCCCGCCCACCCCTACCACCTTCATGCGAGCGTTCTGCGCCGCGCTCTCTTCGAATTCGAAGATCATTGCGTACGACACTCCCTTGCTACGTAGTGTCTGATTGACTTTCAGGAAGGCGCTGGGGCATTGGACATGGTGGCGTCGAAGCTGCCCGAAGCGATGCGGCAATATAATGGCGGAGAGCATTCGGGCCAGCCCAATGTCGTCCGTAGTGATGACGACCCAGCCGCTAAAAGAATACAGTCTGTTTTCTCCACAATCCGGTGACCGAAATCACGTTTGTGCGAGAGTGCTTGGGGGTCAGACTGTCTGACAGTCTGACCCGCTCGCGGCTGCGCTGCTGCTCGTCTGACAGCGGGTCAACTGACTGGTCTGACAGCCATGATCTACACGACCGGGTCGATGCGCCGCTTTTGCAGCTAGACGGCTAATGGAACGCCGCTGGCCCGCTAGGGACGAGGTGGTGTCGGCAACAGCTGGCAGACTTCAGTTGACCCGCGGTCCGACTGTCATACTGTCCGACTGTCGAACAGCAGTTAAGCGGCGGCGAAGCCGCTCGCCCGGGTCAGACTGTCAGACAGTCAGACCTCAGGAACCGGTTGGGTCAAAAGAAATCCTGTAACCAGAATTTGATCCGCTCGATCATCTTGTCCATGCCGCCACCGCCCGGAAGCTTCATGCGCTTCGCCGTCGCAGACGCTCCACCGAGGGCCATGCGGCTCGCGCCGTACTGCGCGAGGCCCACGACCGTAGCGAACTGTGGCGCATCGACGGCCTCGCTCAGGCCGCCGATTTTCTCGCTCGGCGCGCCGACGCGTACGCCCGTGCCGAACACGTCGCTCGCCAGCTCCGCGCTGCCCTCCATCGACGCGGCACCGCCCGTCAGGACCACGCCTGCCGCGAGCTTTCCCGCGAACCCCGCCACCGCGACGTCGCGCTGCACCAGGTCGAAAATCTCGTCCATGCGCTGATGGATGATGTGCGCGAGCAGTTCGCGCGGTATCTGCCGGTCGCCCTGCGCCACCGTGCTGGGCAGCTGAATGATCTCACTCGGATCGACGAGCTGCTCGTACGCACAGCCATGCCGTTCCTTCAGGCGCTCGGCGTCGGCCTGCGTGACGCCGAGGCCATGCACGATGTCGGACGTCACGTTGTTCCCGCCGAAGGCGATGGTACCGAGGTGGCGGATCTTGCCCTCGTGGAACACGGCGAGGTCGGTCGTGCCAGCGCCCATCTCCACCAGCGCCACGCCGAGCTCCTTCTCGTCTTCGGTCAGGACCGCCAGCGCGCTCGCGAGTGGCTCCAGCACCAGCTCGCGCACCTTGTAGCCCGCCTTCTCGACGCTCTTGCGCAGGTTGGTCGCTGGCGCAGAGCCGATCGTGACGAGATACATCTCCGTCTCGAGGCGCGTGCCACTCATGCCGATGGGATCGCGGATCCCCCCGTCCTTGTCGACGGTGTATTCCTGCGGGATGGCATGCAGGAGCTCACGGTCAGTCGGGATCGCCTGCGCGCGCGCGACTTCGTTGGCGCGGTCGACATCCGATTTCGCGATCTCGTCGTTGCTCACGGCGACGATGCCCTTCGACGTCATCGCGCGCACGTGCTCACCCGCAATGCCGAGATACACCTCGGTGATCTGGGCGCCCGCCATGCGTTCGGCGTCCTGGAGGGCCTTCCGAATGGAGCGCGTGGTCTCCTCGATGTCCGCAACGACCCCGCGGCGCATGCCGGTGGTGCGCGCCTGACCGACGCCGAGCACCTTGATGCCCGGATGCTTCGGGAGGTCGCCCACGACTTCGGCGATGATGGCTGTCGTCTTCGCAGACCCGATGTCGAGGCCGGCGATGAGGCGTTCCGAGTTCATGGCAATCTGGCGATAACCTGGTCGCGGTAGCGGAGGTCGAGCTCCGTGGCGTGGATCTGTCGCCGTGCAAGATCGCGTACGACGAGCTCGACGTCGGAGAGACGCGCGAGCGACACGGACGTCATTGCACGGATGGGAAGGCCGGCGATGTGAAGCACCATCTCGTCCGCACCGACCGTGGAGATGCTGGTGACACGAGCGAAGAGCCCTGGTGCCTCACGCTGGAGGAGTCCCAGCAAATGATACACTGTGGTGTCGCGCCGCGCCGCGATGACGATGGGCGCGTCGACCGGCGTGCGCGTGGGATCGAGCGGGAGCGTGCGCCCGTGCTCGTCGAGGGCGCGCAGTCCCGCGGGCGTGGGAACGAGTGCCACCGGGCGTCGCTCGACCACGGTGACGACCAGCGTTCCCGGCAGTCGCCGGCGAATCGTGGCATGATCCACCTGTGGATGTGACTGCACGCGCACCACGAGGGGCAGGAGCGGATCCCAGATACTGCGCGTGGTGTCCACCTTCAGCCGGTCGAGAACCTCGTCGGTGGGCGTGTAGCGGGCGCCGATCACCTCGATCTTCTTCACGTGAAAGAATGCGAGCTCGCGCAGCACGCGCGGTCCCCACACCGGTGAAGCGAGTATGCCCGCGAGCAGCGCGGCAGCAGCACCGAGGAGCCATTTCCGCCTGCGGGGCGAGGCTGACGGTGCGGCGCGCTCGGCGGACCGCTCCTTCATGCAGGCGTGCGTTCCAGGAGGGCCAGCAGTTCGTGACCGCAGCGGGTGACATCGCCGGCGCCCATCGCGACGACGAGATCGTTCGGACGGACGAGGGCCTGTAGCGCAGGCACGAGCGCGTCGCGCGGCCCGCACCACTGCGGCGCGTGTCCGAGCGACGACATCACGTTGGCGATCAAGGCGCTCGTGACGCCCGCCATCGGCTGCTCGCGCGCGGGGTAGATGTCGAGCAGGCACACGACGTCCACGTCCGCGAGCGCAGCGGCGAACTCCGCGGCGAAGTCGCGCGTACGTGAGAAGAGGTGGGGCTGGAACGCGACGACGAGCCGGCGCTCGGGCGCTGCGGCGCGCGCTGCCTGGACCGAGGCGCGCACCTCGGTGGGATGATGCGCGTAATCGTCCACGATCATGACGTCGCCAACGCTGCCGAGCACCTGGAAGCGCCGCTCGACACCGACGAACGCGGCAAGTCCGGGCGCCATCGCGGGCACGGTGAGGCCAAGTCCAAGACCGGCGGCGAGCGCGGCGAGCGCATTGAGGACGTTGTGCTCGCCCGGTACGATGAGCGCCACCTCCCCCGCGTCCTTGCCGTCGTAGACCACGTTGAACCGTGTACCGAGGCCTTCGTGGCGGAGGTTCGTGCCCGTGAGGCGCGCGTCGGGCGAATGAATGCCATAGCGAATCACCTCGGCCGAGGAGGGCGTCGGGAGCTGATTCGCATTGGTGTCATCCGCGCAGAGCACGATGACTCGCGCGTTGCGTGCGTACTGTGCAAAGGTGCGGATGAGGTCCGGCATGCCGTCGTAGATGTCGAGGTGGTCGGCCTCGATGTTGGTGACGACAGCGACGCTGGGTGCAAGCGTGAGGAAGGAGCGGTCGTATTCGTCCGCCTCGACGACGAAGCGGTCGGGGCGCCCCGCCCGCAGGTTGCCCCCCCACGCAGTCACGCGCGCGCCCACGTAGCCGGTGGGGTCGAATCCGGCGGCGGCGAGGGCGAGTGTGGTGAGCACGGTGGTGGTGGACTTTCCATGCGTGCCGGCCACGCCGATCAACGCAGCGCCGCTGGTGGCTTCGCCGAGCGCCTCGGCCCGCCGAACAACAGGGAGGCCGAGTGCGCGGGCGCGCTGGAGCTCAGGGTGATCCTTCGGCATCGCGCTCGTGACGACGAGGGCGCGCGCCTTCTCGACGTGCGCGGGATCGTGTCCCTGTCGCACGTCGATGCCGCGCTCACGCAGGTCTGCCGCGTTCTCCGCGTGCGTATCGCACCCGCTCACCGCCACGCCGCGCAGTGCGAAGAGCTCCGCGAGTGCGCTCATTCCCGCACCGGCTATGCCGACGAAGTGGATGGGGCGCGGATCGGTGGAGTCGAGGAGGGTCGGCATTCGCGGCGAAATATACGCGCCTGGTCGACTATCCGAGAGGCGTCCTTCGATTGAACAAACGTTGATCGTTGGCATCGCGAATCCCGCGAATCCTCTTGAATCTTCGCGAATCGTTCCTGGCGCCGACAGCCAGTCGGAGCGCCGCTCATTGCGGCGTCACGGCTCACATCACGCGGAACACTTTTTCTTGAACCCGGTGTGAGGGTGGCGGTAGTGGCATTCGCGTTGATTCGCCGGATTCTTTGGATTCGCGATGCCCACGAACAACGGCCCTCAACGCACTCCCGAGCGCCAACGCCAATCAACCCACGAGCGCCAGGATCCGCCTCGCAATCACCTCGGCGGCGTCGGGTCGCGCGCGATTCGCCGCG
>JBKJUW010000146.1:0-5485 GCA_046589725.1 Gemmatimonadaceae bacterium | reverse complement strand
CACGCTCTCGGGGCACAATATCTGGAAGAGCGTGAACAAGGACTTCCCGGTGTTCGATCCCGAAACGGGCAACAACGATGGATTCGATTCCCAGGTGCGCTCCATTCTCGAGCAAGTGCCGCCGCCTGCCACCTACACGGCGTCGCTGCGCGTCACGTTCTGAGCCCACCCATGAATCCACACTCAAACACCGCAACCCAGAGACTCACCATGACGGCTCTCCGACGCCCTCCGATCGTACTCGCCGTGATCGCCCTGCTCGTCGGCGCTTCGGCATGCGATACCAAGGTCACAAACCCCGGCCGGTTCGAGGACACTTTCCTCAATGAACGCGGCGCGGCAATCGCGATGGTGAACGGCGCCGCCCGCGCGCTGTCGTCCGGCCTCAACTATCTCTCCTATACCGGCGCCGCGGTAACGCGGGAAATCCATCCCGCGGGATCCACGGGCAACTTCGGCATCAGCGCGCGCTGGCAGAACGGCGATCTCGGGGCCGACGACGCGGACCTGAACGATCATTGGGCGGAGTCGCAGCGTGCGCGCTTCATTGCCGAAGAAGCCATTCGGCGCATCGAAGCGGCAAAGGCGCCCGCCGCGAATGACACGCGAATGTCGCCCGCGACGTACTACAACACGCTGCAGCTCGCCTACGTCTACGCTGGCTACGCCAACCGCGTGCTCGGCGACAACATGTGCGCCGGCACCATCGACGGCGGACCGGAAGTCGCCAACACGTTATTTCTCACGCGCGCCGAGAGTTTGTTCACCAAGGCGCTGGCCGTCACGGGCGGCTCCGCAACCGTAAAGGCCAGCCAGAACACCGCAGCGTACGCCGGTCGTGCGCAGGTGCGCTTGCTGCTCGGCAAGTGGACCGAAGCGGTGGCAGATGCCGCGCTCGTCCCCATCGGCTACACCTACAACATCAACTACTTCAATCTCGGCGACGACGATCAGCGCAACCGCATCTTCTGGGCAACCGGCAATTCGCGGGAGAGCGGTTCGCCGTATCGCGCGCACACCCAGTGGAGCACGTGGTACTACGACTACCGCCAGACGACCAACGATCCACGCGTGCCCATTTCCACCACCACGCTGCTCGGCGACGCCGCCATCGAATGCTGCGGCAAGGTGCCGTTCTATCCGGAAGCGAAGTTCACGGCGTCCGCTTCACCCATGCGGTTGGCGAGTGGACGTGAGATGCGGTTGATCGAGGCCGAGTCGATGCTGCGAAACGGCGACATCAACGGCGCGATGGCCTCCATCGCGGCGGTTCGCACGAACGCGGGCGCGATCGCGCTCGCCGCGCCTGCCACGCTGGACGAAGCGTGGCGCCTGCTCAAGCGCGAGCGTGGCATCGAGCTCTGGCTCGAGGCGCGCCGCATGTCCGATATGCGCCGCTGGAAGGCCAACAACACGCCGGGAGCGCTGGATCCGCTCGAGCTGCCCGGCATGCTGTCCCATCTCGTCAAGCAGGATCTGTGTTTCCCGATCTCACGTCGCGAGCGCGAGACGAATCCGAACCTGAAAGTCTGATCGCTGGTGCATACGCAGCGAGGGCGGGAGCGACATGCTCCCGCCCTCGTTCGCGTTCATCTATGGAACGAACCGGAGGAGCGGGATCCGCAGCTCCACGCCGCCGCCGGGAGGCATCGTTCCGGTGCGCGACTCCCCGCGCGTCGCTGCGAGCGCGGCGGCGCCGACCGCGAGCGCCACGCCGCCGGCCAGCAACCCTGTGCGCAGGTTGTCGCGGGTGCGCGTCTCGATGCCGATGAGATCCGCCCGGTCGATCGCCACCCGTTGACTCAACGTTTGCACGGACCCGCCGCTGCCACTGGGAATGACGCTCGGCACCTCGATGAGGAGCCCGCCGGGTCCGTTCTCGACCAGCAGCCCCGCCAGCGCTTGCATGTCGGCGGCGCCGAGCATTGGCGCGAGCCTCTGCGCGGCAGATGGGGTGATGTGCGCGCGCACGTCGGTGCCTGGCTGCGCGGCGTCCGGTTGAATGAGCGTGTAGGTGTAGCAACCGCCGAGGAGCGGCAGGATAGCGAAGAGTGATCGGCGCATGCGTACAGGATCGCTCGGCGAAGGACAAACGGCAATGTCGCGCGACGCCTCCGCTCGGGCGCATGAAAATCCCTTCAGGAGACAATCGACTGGAGCAGATGCAGAGCTATCTGGCGACCCGGCGGTAGTCTTGCGTCATACTGGCGTAGAGCGCGTCGTGGTCATTCCGGCAGGATATGGTCCCCAGGGTCGACGCTAGCAGCCGCGTCGGCCTTGCTGCGCGGCCTCGCGTGGAGGCGAATGATAAGTTCCCGTTCACGCATCACGTCGAGCATGCGGAGCCTATCGCCGATGGGCAGCGCCGCAAGACGTTCGCGGTAAACACGCTTGCCGTCGAGCATTCGTTGAAGGTCGAACGTCATTGCATATCTCCGAGAAACTGCTGCTCGAACCTCTCCCACGCGACAGACAGATCATGCCGCTCGATGATGTCCTGAAAGCGGGCGCCATCCATGACGGCAGACTCGATGAACTGAAGCAGCCGCGCCTTGTCCTTCGCCCGTCCCGTCTGCAGTGCAATCGCCGCAAGGTGCTCGGCCGTGAACACTCGCGCTGATGCGCCCTCGACACGCACGCTGAGAGCCTGCTCCAGCGCTTCGTCCACCAACGGTCCCGTCGACGGAAGAAATTGCACCGGCCACCCACCAATCATCACGTACTCCCCCTCCATCGTCGCACCACGCTGCACCAAGTACTCGAAGATCGGCGTTGGATTGACCAGCAGACTCCCTGCCTCCGCCCGGAACGTGACGAACACATCGACGTCCAGCGTCGCCACCGGTTCAAGGTAAAAGGTTGCACCAACCGCCCCGCCGATGGCGTAACGATCCACCACGCCGTCGACTTCCATCTTTGCGAGCGCGAGCAGTACGTCCTGGATTCTCATGCAGCCAGCGCCGTGTTGAGTGCATCCAGCCGCCCCGGCAACTGCGCACTGGATAGCTGATGCGCCACGCCGGTGGATGTCACGGGACCACGGCGGGAATGGTCGGATACGTGATGCCAAGCTGCTGCAGGTACGTGTCGTACTTCGAAGGATCGTAGTAGAACTTGCGCATCTGGTCCCGGTAGCGCGCCATTTTTTCGGCATTGAGCCATATGGCCGGCTGATCGCTCGCCGCCATGAGCGGGCGATACTTGATGGTCTTCGTCTGGACGTCCGTGAAATACCGCTTCGCGTCGCTGACGAGCGCGGGACGCCGCATGAGGTCGAGCAGCGTCATCGCCTGCACCTTGGCGCCCGCGACCACGCCCTTGTGCGCGATCGGCGTCGCCATCGCGATGCCGTCCGCCCAGTTGTGCCCCGGCGTGCCCGGAATGTTCGCCGGATAGTAGAGCGTCACCGAGGGGACGGTCCATGACACGTCGCCGATGTCGTCGCTCCCCGTGCCGCCGCTCGCCGCCGCGGCCTGTGCCGGTGTGCGTAGCGGGGCAATCGTCGTCCGAAGCCCGCTGTCGGGTCGTCCCATCATGCGCTGCACCCCGCGCGCCATGGCCTGGTCCTTGTCGTCCCACGCCGGCATCCCGACCCGCAACGCATTCGCGTGCATCGCCTCGGCGATCGGCTTGTTGAAGTGTGGTCGCCACGCGGAACCGATGATCTGCACCGTGTCCACTGCCGTGAACGTCGCCATTGCCGCAGCGCGCGCCATCTGCTTCGCGTCGTCGAACATCTGCGTGACACGCGCTGGATCGCGCTCCCGGAAGTAGAACCAGATCGCCGCCGTGCTCGGGACGACGTTGGGCTGGTCACCGCCGTCGGTGATCACGTAGTGCGAGCGCTGCCCCAGCTCCATGTGCTCGCGGTGGAACTCCCATGCATTGCCCATGTTCATCACCGCGTCGAGCGCGCTGCGACCACGCCACGGCGCCCCCGCGGCATGCGCACTCTGGCCCTTGAACTTGAAGAGCGCGGAGATCAATGCGAGCGCCGATTCATCCCCCCACGAGATGCCGAATTCGTCGCTCACGTGCGCGAAGAGATTCGCGTCCACTCCGTTGAACACGCCGGCACGGACGAGGTAGGCCTTGCTCCCCAACTGCTCCTCGGCAACGCCCGGCCAGAGCATGATCGTGCCCGGCATCTTCTCGCGCGTCATGATGTCCTTCACCGCAAGCGCCGCGAGGATGTTGAGCGGTACGCCACTATTGTGCCCTTCGCCATGACCGGGCGCGCCCGGCACGATCCCTTCGCGCCGCGCGGTGGCCGGTTTCTGGTTGGACTGCGGAATCCCGTCGATGTCAGAGCCCAGCGCGATGACCGGCGACCCACTCCCCCACTTCGCCACCCACGCGGTGGGAATGCCGGCGACGCCGCGCTGCACCGTGAAGCCATTCTTCTCGAGCACGCCGGCGAGGTAGCGCGAGGTCTCCACCTCCTGCATGCCGAGCTCGCCGAACGAGAAGACCTGATCCACCATCTGCTGGGCGAGCTTCGCCCGGCCGTCGATGGCGCGGATGATCTCGGCCTTGAGGGGATCGGGCGGAGCCGCGGGCGCCTGGGCGGCGGCGACGGATGCAAGCACCAGGGATGAAGCGATCAGCGCGCGGGCGATGCGCATGGTGGTCCGGGTTCAGGTGACGTTCAGGAGGTAGTGCTCGTTCAGAATGCCTGATGCCGAAGGGCGCGGCCCGGCGTGGCACCCGTGTGCTGTCCGTCGCGGATGACCTGCACCCCATTCACGAATACCTGCTCGACCCCACGGCTGATCTGGTGCGGCTTCTCAGGTGTGGCGAGGTCGATGATGGTCGCGTCGTCGAACACGACCACATCAGCGAACATCCCTTCGCGCAGAAGACCACGGTCCCGGAGGCCGAGCCGAGCGGCGACGCCGCCACTCATGCGACGGACGGCGTCCTCCAGCGTGAGCAGCTTGAGCTCGCGCACGTACCGCCCGAGGATGAGCGGGTACGACCCATACGCGCGCGGGTGCACGACGTTCTTCGTGCTGTCCGGATTCACGCCGCCCGCATCCGTGCCGATGACCACCCACGGCTTCCGGATCTGCATGCGCACGTTGTCCTCCGACATCGAGAAATTGATCTTCGACGGATCGCGCCCCTCTGCGAGCACGACATCGACGACCGCGTCCGGCCACGGTTTCCCCATGTCGGCCGCAATCTCGCTCAGCCGCTTGCCCTCGTACTTCGCGTGCTCCGGCTTGCGCAGGTCGGCGATCATGTAGGCCGAGGGCCCTTCGACCTGGCAGAGCGACGGGCCCTTTTTGTCCGCCATGTCGTGGACGATGCGGGCGCGTGTCGCTGGATCGCGCAGGTTCGCGAAGAGCTTGCCGTTCTCCGACGCCCAATCCGGAAAGCAGGCGCCGAGGTTGTTGCCGGAGTAGGGATAGGGATACATCGTCGCCCCGACGTCGAGCCCCGCGGCGCGCGCCGAGTCGATCTTTGCCATCATGCCCGCCGC
>JBKJUW010000065.1:0-55028 GCA_046589725.1 Gemmatimonadaceae bacterium | reverse complement strand
GAAGGCACCGAAGTCGGTGATGTTCTTGACGACGCCCTTCCGGATCTGGTCCTTCTCCAGCTCCTTCATGAGCTTCTCGCGCTTGCCCGCACGCTCGTTCTCGAGGATCACGCGGCGAGAGACGACGATGTTGCGGCGACGCTTGTTGAGCTTGATGATCTTGAACTCGAACTTCTGGCCGAGGAGCTCGTCGATGTTCGGCACGCGACGCAGGGCGATCTGCGAGCCGGGGAGGAATGCGTCGACACCCATGAGGTCGACGACGACACCACCCTTGATCTTCTTGACGAGCGTGCCTTCGACGGGCTGGTCGTTCTCGTAGGCGAGGCGAATGCGCTCCCACACGCGCATGAAATCCGCCTTCTTCTTCGAGAGGACGACAGATCCCTCCTGGTCTTCCAGGTGCTCGAGGAGGACTTCGACTTCATCGCCGATCTTGAGATCGGGGAAGTCCTTGAACTCTTCGAGGGGGACACTGCCTTCCGACTTGAAGCCGATGTCGAGGACGACCATGTTGTCGCGGATCTCGAGCACACGGGCCTTGACGATCTCGCCTTCGTCGATGGAGGCCATCGTCCCGTTGTACATCTCCATCATCGTCTCGAGCTCGTCGGGCGAATAGCCCTCGTCGTCTACGAGTTCCGGGCGGAGATTGGCCAGCGGGCGAAGGACGGCGCGCTGCTTGTCGCGCTTCTCGCGGGCGGTGAGCGCTGCAGCTGCTGCGGCGTCGAGTGGGGTTTCGAGCTCAGTCATACAGTGAGGGGTTCTCCAAATCGCGGATATTTTCGCTCGCCGCAACGAGTCAGAAGGAGCGCGGCCAGGAGACTGCCAGGACACGCAATGACCGCGCGGACGGATGTCCGGCGGGGATTTTTGGAACGAACCATGTATTATATGCGGTCAGGCTGCGTGCGTCAACACTAAGTCGCGTCAGGGCGGTGACTTACGGCGTGCGCCAGCGCGACGATGCGCTCCACCTGCTCCACCTGCGTCAGGTATGTGGTGTCGAGCACCACGGCGTCCTTCGCCTGAACGGTCTGTGTGGCATCCTTCGCATCACGCTGCACGAGCGCATCCACCTCCTCTGCGATCTCGTCGTCCGTCGCACGCCGGTCAAGCCGCTGCGTGAGACGACGGCGTGCGCGCTCCCAGGGATCAGCGATGAGGAAGATCTTCAGCGGCGCGTCCGGGAACACCGCCGTCCCCATGTCCCGGCCATCCACGACCACGCTCCGGCTTGCGGCGGCCCGCGCGACGCGCACGTTCACCCACGCGCGAACGGCGGGCATCCTCGCCACGTGCGAGACGTGTCCGGTGACCTCGCTCCCCCGAATCTCCGCGTCCGCCGGCTCACCGTCGATTCGGGCCTCGAAGGCATGCTCCCCCGGCACGAGAGAGATGCGGTCGCCCAGCGCCAGCATGGACTCCGGCGTCCATTCGTCGACCGGCCGGTGCAGCCGCAACGTTGCCGCTGTCAGCGCCCGGTACAGGGAGCCGGAATCGACGTGCTGGTAGCCCAGCCGCTGCGCAACCCACTGCGCCGTGGACGACTTGCCCGACGCGGCAGGTCCATCAATCGCGATCACCATGTGACGATCGCCCAGGACGTTCACGTCGTCACCGCGCGCAGATCGTCCCAGAATTGCGGATACGAGACGGCGACGCACTCGCGATCATCGATTGCGATCTCGTTGCCTGGCAGCGCCGCCAGCACGCCAAACGCCATCGCCATGCGGTGATCGCCATACGTGACAACGGTCCCGCGGAGACGCGGTTTCGTGCCGGTGATGACGAAGCCATCCGGCAGTTCCTCGGCATCCGCCCCGAGCGCGCGGAGGTTCGACACGACGGCGGCAATTCGGTCACTCTCCTTGACACGCAACTCCTCCGCGCCGCTCACGCGCGTCTCGCCGTCGGCATACGCCGCGATGCACGCGAGCAGGGGCAGCTCGTCGATGAGGGTGGGAATGGCCTCTCGTCCAAGCGTGATCCCACGGAGTGGCGTGCCACTCCGTGCGCGCACGTTGGCAATCCACTCGCCGCTCTGCAGCACCTTGTCCTCCAGCTCGACGGAGGCGCCCATCTCGCGAAGTGCGGCCAGGAACCCCGTCCGCGTCTCGTTCACGCACACGCGCTCGAGCAGCAGCTCGCCGCGCGGCGCCAGCGCGGCCAGCGCGGCGAAGAACGCAGCCGACGAAGGATCTCCCGGGACATCGATGTCGAGCGCACTGAGCGCCTGTCCACCGAACAGGAGCACCGCACTCTCGTTGACCCACACTTCAACGCCGTGCGCCGCCAGCATACGCTCAGTATGGTCGCGCGAGCGGACCGGCTCGCGCACCGTGGCTTCCACACCCGCGCAGAGCGCCGCGAGGAGTACGCAACTCTTCACCTGCGCACTCGACGTGTCGTTGTTCCATTCCACCTGCGTCAGGGGCGCACCCTGCACGGTCAGCGGCAGTCCACCGCTTGCACTGGTGTCGAGCTGCGCACCCATCGCTTCGAGCGGACGCTTGATGCGGCGCATCGGCCGCCGACTCAGGCTCTCGTCGCCGATGAATCGTCCGGTGATTCCCGAGCCGGCAACGACGCCAGCGAGCAGGCGCGCGGACGTGCCGCTGTTGCCGCAGTCGAGATCCTTGTCGGGAGTGATAAGTCCACCGGGGCCAACACCAGGAATTTCAATCGCTGCGCCGAGCTCTGGAATCTGTACGCCGAGCGCGCGCAGGACGCCGGCGGTGGACTGAACGTCCGCGGAAAGCAGGATGTTCTGCACGCGTGACACGCCATTGGCCAGCGCGCTGAAGATCAACGCGCGGTGCGAGATCGACTTGTCGCCCGGAACTTGAAGCGTCCCGGCGACGCGAAAGCGCGAATCTGTCAGCGGAGCCACCCTTCGAGCGCGGTTGCAAGATCCGTCTTCTCGTCGCGGTATTTCACGATGACGGGCGTCTGCAGCGAGAGCCCCTGTTCCCTTCCCCACCCGGCGTTGACCTGTCGCGCGCCGGGAACGACAACCGCGCCGGCCGGAATTTCCAGCGCCGTGTCGGCACTACCGCGGTAGACGCGCTCGTGAACGAGATCGTACACCGGAGTGCCCCGCGTGAGGATGACGCCGGATGCCAGCACCGCTTTCGCGCGGACGATCGTCCCCTCGTACACACCGCAGTTGCCGCCCACGAGCACGTCGTCCTCGATCACGACGGGCGCCGCGTTCACAGGCTCCAACACGCCGCCGATTTGCGCCGCGGCGCTCAGGTGCACGCGCTCTCCAATCTGCGCGCATGAGCCAACGAGTGCGTGCGAGTCTACCATCGTTCCCGCGCCGACCCACGCTCCCACGTTGACGTACATCGGCGGCATGCAGACGACGCCTGGCGCGAGATACGCACCTCGTCGGACGGACGAGCCGCCGGGCACCACGCGCACCCCAGTGTCGAGGCTCATCTGTCGTGGCGGATACGTGTGCTTGTCGAAGAAGCCGAGCCGCGGCTCGCCGTGATGACCGCCCAGCGACATGTCGACGATGCGTCCGACGCGAAAGCCGAGGAGAATGCCTCGCTTCACCCAGGTAACCGCCCGCCACGCACCGTCTTCGGCACGCTCGGCAGCGCGCACCTCGCCGCGCTCCAGCGCGCCGAGCAGCGCGTCGATGACCTGCTCCGCATCGGCAGGGAGTGATTCGCCCGCTGGTGTATCCGCGTAGCGCAAAATCGTTGCGGACAATTCCGACATTCCGTTCGTGAGGCCTGACATCACGACAGGGCACCCGCAGTGCGCAGGGCGTCGCGCACGCCCGCGTCGTGGGACTCGCTCATGGGCACGAGCGGCAGTCGCAGGACGTTCTCGCACTTGTCCATCATTGACAGGGCAGCCTTCACGGGAATGGGATTGGATTCGACGAACGCCATGCGCATCCATGGCAGGAGGCGCATGTGAATGTGCTGCGCCTCTTCGAATCGGTGCGCTCGGCCCAAGCGCACGAGCGCACTCATGAGGGCGGGCACGACGTTCGAGACGACGGAGATGAGGCCGTCGCCTCCGAAGGCCAGGATTGGCAGCGTGAGCTCGTCGTCGCCGGAAAGAACGGTGAACCCCGCGGGCTTGGCGCGAATGATGTCCGTGACCTGCGGCAGGTTGCCCGATGCTTCCTTCACACTCACGATGCGCGGATGCCATGCGAGGTGGAGCGTCGTCGCCGCATCGACATTGCTGCCGGTGCGACCGGGCACGTTGTAGATCACGATGGGGAGATCGACGGCCTCCGCGATTGCTGTATAGTGCGCGACGATGCCGCGTTGCGGTGGCTTGTTGTACATCGGCGAAGTGTGCAGCAGGTGCGTTGCCCCGGCCTCGCGCATGAGGCGAGAAAGCGCGATCGCCTTGACGGTGTCGTTCGATCCCGCACCAGCGACGACCGGCACCCTTCCGTTCACCTGTTCGACGGTGATCTCGACCACGCGGCGTTGCTCGTCGAGGGTCATCGTCGCGGCCTCGCCCGTTGATCCGCACGGCACGACGAAGTCGATGCCCTCGTCGAGCTGCCAGTCCACGAACCCGCGAAGGGCGCGCTCGTCGATTGCTCCCGATGCCGTAAACGGCGTAACGAGCGCCGTCCCGCATCCGACCAGCCTGTCCTCGTCGTGCGGTCGCGCGACCCTGTGCGGTGTGTCGTTCATGGTTCGCCCTCGCGACTCAAGAGAACATCCTGCATCCCGTACACTCCCGTCCGACCAACGAGCCAGCGCGCCGCGACGAGCGCACCCTCCGCGAACACGCGACGGTCACGCGCCTCGTGGACCAGGCGCACCTGCTCGAACGGCGAGTCGAAGATGATCTCGTGGGTACCTGGCACTGATCCAACGCGCACACTGGTAATCGGCAATACCCGACCCATGGCTGCCTCCGCCGTTCGCGCGAGCGATCCCGCCGTGCCGGAGGGTGCGTCCTTCTTCTCGCTGTGGTGCGTCTCGATCATGTGTGCGTCAAATCCGGGCAACGCGCCGAACAGCCTGGCCGCCTCGGCAACCACACGATCAAAGACGGCAACGCCCACGGAGAAGTTCGGCGCCGAAAGCAGCGCACCTTTGGCGGCCGCCACTTCCGCTTCGATCGCCGGCAACTCGGCATACCATCCAGTCGTGCCAACCACGACTGGACATCCTGCGGCGAGACACGCCCGAATATTCGACGGCGCCGCGGCAGGCGCCGTGAACTCGATGGCGACCTGCGCTCCTGCGAGACTCGCCTTCGATACGACGCCGCCAGACGAATCTCCGGCGTCGATCTCCGCCACGATCTCGACCGCGCGATCCGGAGCAAGCTGCGCGATGGCTCGCCCCATCTTGCCCATGCCGATCAAGGCGACGCGGACGCGGTTCACCGTGTCGCTCCCGTCGCGAAGAACGCTGCGTGCAGTCGCTGCATTGCCGGATTCACCTGCTCCCCATCCACCACGACGGTGAGATTGATCCCGCTCGAGCTGAGCGAGAGCATGTGGACCCGGAGATCGCCGATCGCGGTGAGCGCCGTGGCCATGGCGGTGCCGCCGTCGCTCAAGCCGTTCCCGACGATGGAGACGATGCCACGGTTGCGCTCCATCGTCACGTCGCCCATCGCGCGCAAGTCGACGACCAGCGCCTCGAGCCGCGAGGCATCGTCGATGGTCACGGAGACGCTCACCTCGGAAGTCGCAACTACGTCGACCGACGTATGATGGCGCTCGAACACCTCGAAGAGCGTCCGCATGAATCCTTCGGTGAGCAGCATCCGCGGGCTGCGCACCTTCAGCAGCGTGACGCCGCTCTTCCCTGCGATTGCCGTCACGGGACGACGTGGCGCATCGAACGTGATGAGCGTGCCGGTGCCCTGGGGACGCGCCGAATTGAGCACCCAGACCGGAATGCCGCGCATGACTGCCGGGGCGATCGTGTTCGGGTGCAGCACCTTCGCGCCGAACGACGCGAGCTCCGAGGCCTCGTCGAAACCGATTCGCTCGATGAGCTGCGCGCCCACTACCACGCGCGGATCCGCCGTCAACATTCCGTCGACATCGGTCCAGATCTCGATGGCCTCGGCCTGAAGCGCCGCACCGACGAGTGACGCGCTGTAGTCGGAGCCGCCGCGCCCGAGCGTTGTCGTGACCGCCGTCCCCTGCGCGGAGCCGATGAAGCCGCCCATGACCGGGATCCGCCCGGCGCGGATGATCGGCATCACCAGCCGGAGTGCGGCCTCGGCAATCGCGTCAGGCTGTGGCTCTGCGCGCGTGAACTGCGCGTCGGTGATCATCACCTTGCGCGCATCGACATGCTCCGCCTCGAGGCCCTGTTGACGAAACGCCGCCACCACGAGCACCGATGACAACTGCTCGCCGAGCGAAGCGATGGCGTCGAGCGAGCGCGGCGTGAGGTCGCCGAGTGTCTTGAGCGCTTCGGCGAGCGCGGCGAGCTCGTCGAACATGGCGGAGAGCTCTCCACACACGTCCGCGCACGCTGCGGCATTCGCGCCGAGGAGCGCTTCCGTCTGCGCGAGATGGCGGTCGCGCAGTCCCTCGACCGCACTGAGGGCGCCGATGAGCTGGCCCTTCGCCGACTGCTCGGCAATCTGGAGGAGCTTGTTCGTGGTGCCGCCGAGCGCGCTCACGACCACGATCGGCTGGCGCTCGCGACGACCGGCAATGATGGATGCGGTCCGCGCGATCGCCTCGGCGTCTCCCACCGAGGTGCCGCCGAACTTGCAGACGATCACGCGCGCTGCACCCGGTCGGTTGCGACGAGCAGCTCTGCGTTCAGTACCGACGCGCCGGCGGCGCCGCGGATGGTGTTATGGCCCATCGCGACGAGCTTGATGTCGAAGAGCGCATCGTCGCGCACGCGCCCGACGGTGACCGTCATGCCGTTGCCCGCTTCGACATCGCGACGCGGCTGTGGACGATCAGGCAGGTCTGACACGACGAGCGCTCGCTTGGGCGAACTCGGGAGGCCGAGCGACCTGGGATCACCGCGCCAGGAGCGCAGCACTTCAAGGGCTTCATCGGCTTTCACTCGCCGATCAAATTCGATCGACATGCACACGGTATGACCATTCTCGACGGGGACGCGATTCGCATGCGCGCTGATGGTGATCGGCGCCGGCTCTATTCGGGCGTCAATCCGGCGACCGAGCATCTTCTGGATCTCGGTCTCGATCTTCGACTCCTCGTCCTTGATGTAGGGAACGACGTTGCCGAGGATATCGAGTGCGGGAACGCCGGGATAGCCGGCGCCGGACACCGCCTGCATGGTGGAGACGAAGAGGCGCGTGATGCCGAAGGCCGCGTGGAGCGGAGCGAGCGGCATGACCGCCATGATCGACGCGCAGTTGGCGTTCGTCACGATGCCCCCTTTCCATCCCCGATTCGTCCGCTGCGCATCGAGCAGGGCGAGGTGATCCGGGTTGACTTCCGGGATGACGAGCGGCACGTCGCTCTCCATGCGAAAATTCTTCGCGTTGCTGAGCACCATCCGCCCCGCGCGCGCAAAGGCCTCCTCGACCTCGCCCGCGACTGACGCGTCCAGCGCCGAGAACACGATGTGCGACTCGATCTCCGATATGTCGCACGCGCGAACCGTCATCGCGGCAACCTCGTCCGGCATGCCGCTATTGCCGAACCACTTGGCCGCGTCCGCATAGGGGCGGCCTGCCGAGCGCTCCGAGGCCGCAAGCTCGGCGAGACGAAACCACGGGTGGTCGGCGAGCAGCCTGATGAACGTTTGCCCCACGGCTCCTGTGGCGCCCAGCACGGCAACCGGCGTGCGGCGATCGGGGGCGGGGCTCATGCGAGCACCGCGCGCGCGATGCGCTCGTAGGCATCGACCGCTGCTCGCAACTCGCTCACGTCAATGAACTCCTCGGTGGTGTGTGCGACGTGGATGGACCCCGGCCCGAAGAGGAGTGGCGTCCCCCAGCGGCTCAGGAGAGGGATGTCGGACGTATACGCCACCGGGGCGACCTCGAACCCCGGAATCGTATGGAATCGTTGCATCGGGATGTGCGATCCCCACTCCAGCTCCGCCTTGCCGTCGGCCCACTTGGTGATGGCATCGCGCACCGGGGCAACGTCGCTGACGAGGCGAAACATCAACTCCGATTCGCACAGCGCCGGGATGATGTTGGCCTCGGTTCCCCCGTGGATGGTGCCGATGTTCACCGTCGTTTCGCCGAGCTCGGGATCGCTCGGGAGCGCCAGGCTTCGGATGGTCGGGAGCAGCGCGAGCATGGGCTCGATGGCGGAGACGCCCAGCTCGGCGTACGCGGAATGCGCGGCGCGCCCGCGCGTGCGTGCGATGACCCGGAGGGAGCCCTTCGCGCCCGATGCGAGCTTGCTCTCGGTCGGTTCCCCATTCACGAGGAACCGGCTCGTCGCGGCAAGGTGATTGGCCGCCCGCGCGCCGTCGGAACCCTTCTCTTCCCCGACGACGAACAGCAAGTCTACCCGCTTCTCGCCTGCTTCCACCAAGCGCTCGGCGGCACACAGCATGGCGGCGGCGATTCCCTTCGCGTCGCACGAGCCGCGCCCGTACAGGCGCTTGCCTTCCAGACGCGGTGGGATGTACGGCGGCACGGTGTCCAGGTGCGTGGAGAGCGTGACTCCGTCGCCAGCCTGCGAGGCCCACACGTTGGCACGGCCCTTCGTGACCTCCTGCGTGGTCACATTCCAGCCGCGGGCAATCAGCCAGCGAGCAACGAAGTCGACGGCCGGCCCTTCCGAGCCAGTCGAGCTTTGGATGGCGAGCAATTCTGCTGCGAGCGCGACGACATCAGTCATGGCGCGCAATTTAGCTCGACTGCCGGACGGTTCGACAGTCGCAGGCGCGAAGCCTAGAGCTCTCCCGCGAGGACTTGCCGGTGAATCTCCGTGTAGTCGGCGGGAAGCTCGCGTCCCACTTCGACGGCCAGGTGCTCGAGCGAGTGCAGCAGCGCGCGCTTCAACCGGCGCCCTTCGTCGCACACCGGGAGGGTCCGGAGGGTGGTGGCAATGTGTTTGGCGTCGGTGAGGTAGTCGTGCACCGTCATCGGCATCGCGTGTGGCGCGTGCGCGGATTCAGGACGAACGCTCGGTGCGGCAATGACGAGAGTCTCGCAGGCGAGCGCATCGGCCAGGCGCAGCTTCAGTGACGGCGTCAACTCCGACTTTCCCGTCATCACGCGCCAGAGCTGCTGGCGCGACGTGCCGGCCGCGCGCGCCAGTCCCTGCTTCGAGAGGCCTCGCTGAATCCGCAGAATCTCCAGGCGCATGCCCAGCGCGGTGAGTTCCGCCGAAGCGCTGTCCTCGAATGCCTGTCGTGTGACCTCTGTTGCCATGCGCGAAGTACTGCGCCTCCGATAAAGTCATCCAGCCTGATTCGATCGAACACCGTGGAGCTTGCCGCGCAGCGCAACACTCACGTCGCAACGTAGACGTTACGTGTGTCGCATGTCAAATCAGATGTTTCCGAAAGCTTCGGCGCGTGCAGGGAAGTGCCGGGACCGGGGATCGAACCCGGATGACCTTGCGGTCACAAGATTTTAAGTCTCGCGCGTCTGCCAGTTTCGCCACCCCGGCGCACGCATGACGTTAACGCACACGGGGAGCTTTCGCTCCCCGCTGAACGATCCGGATGCAAAGCGGGAGACGGGACTCGAACCCGCGACCCCAACCTTGGCAAGGTTGTGCTCTACCAACTGAGCTACTCCCGCGATTCCCCCAACGTAGCGCGGTGTTTCAGCGGCGGGTAGCGCGCGAAACCGTCGTCAGCCCTTCATGCCGAGGACGTGCATCGCGTGCCACGCGGTCGACGCGAGCAGCCCGGAAAGCGCGGCGTCCCCTCCGTTGCCTACCGCCATCCCGCTCTCATCGACGATCTCGGCAGCGACGCCATCATGAAGGGGCGCACGACGCAGCCATTCGAGCACACTCGGACCATCCGGACCGAGCAGACGCCCGATCTGGCGGACAAGTATCGACGGATCGGAGTCGATGGACTTCACCGTGCGGCGATAGAGGGAGTCCTGCCGGTCGAGTGCCTCGAACATCGGGATCCAGAAGACACTGGCCGACGCGACGTCGTCTTCCGACCGGTGGCCGGCGAGATCGATCGCCGATGCCAGCCGGCCCTTCGGGTCACGATCGTTGCTGAAGTGGCGCTTGATGGCCGCGCGAACGGCCGCCGGATCCTCGACCTCGCGCGCACTCTGTTCGTCGAGGGTGCGCCTCAGGATTTCCAGCGCCTGGGCGACGGCGGCATTGGCGTGCAACGTGAACGGATACGCAGCGGCGGCGCCAGCCGTCGTCACGTCCGTCGAATACAGGGGCACGCGAGCGTCGCGACGGTCCTTCAGATCGTCGCCGGCGAGGTAGAGCGCATCGCCAATCGCGGGTTCGTCGACGATAGCATCGTCCCCCGTATCGCGAATGTACCGGTCCACTGCGATCGGATACGCCGCGACGCCCTCGAGGGCAAAGCCCGGCTCGAACAGGGTTCCGTCGAAATAGTGCACGCCGCGCCCAGGCGCGTACGCATGCAGTTCGCACATGCGCAGGAGCAACTCGCGCGCGAGACCCGTGTCCGCGAGTTGCACGGCGGGAAGCGTCCACATCAACGCATCCCAGTCGCGCACCGTCACGCCCGCGCTGTGCCACGGCGCCCGCGTGCGCACGAGGTAGTAGTGCGCGTCGTCGAGCGCGCGCGCGACGCCGTAGAAGTACGCGAAGAGCAGGTTGCGATTGATGAGGCGATCGATCGCATCGACGCCCGTGCTCTGCTCCAGTTGCTGGAGGGCATCGCGCGTTCCCGACAGCAGTGCACGCCACCCGCGCCGCTGCAGCACGGCGGCGGTTGCTTCGGCGCCATCGCGCTCCGGACCCGCCGCAAGGTAGAATGCTGCTTGCGCCGTGCCGGCCGCCGGAACATGGATCGCGCGCGCAACCGAGAATGACTCGCCGCTTACCGTTGTCTCGGCTGCACCGTCCGCCCCGAACGCCAGTGCGACGAGCCCAGGCTGCGCACTCCCCTCGAGGAGCACGAGCCCGCCGGCGCTCTTCGAAACACGCGGCGCATCCTCCGCGGGTCGAGCGGTGCGGACGCGAAGCTGGCGGTGGCCGAGCGTGCCGTCCATGCGCACGACGACGTCGTGCGCTACGGCCCCCCGATTCTCCACCGCGAACACATAGACGGCGCCGGCGACGTCGACATCGCGGCCATAGGGCGCAAAAATGCTCCCGCGGACAACAAGGTCGCCAAGCGTGCATGTAAAGGTGGGGAGCCATGCGGCGGCGCGCTCCCAGGCCATCGTTCCCGCGGTCAGGTCCTGCTGGGCGCCGTCGATCTCGATGACAGGCTTGAGGAGCGGCGGACCTTCCGCGTTGATGAATCCCGCACTGCCGGCAATCTCCACGGCCGCGCGCGCGCCCCGGTGCAGCATCCCGACGGCATGAATCGATCCGTCAGCCGGATGAATGCATGGCAGCGCGAGCCAGTGATTGCCCGTGAGCTGCCAGGGAACGTTCGGGAGTGCCGCGTGTGTCACGATGTCGTGCGGAGGAAGTTGAAGGCCGTGCGCACCAATGATAACCTTCGGCCACATGCATTCGCTCGGTCTACTCCGATCCCCCATCGCACGCGTGGCGACGTCACGCTCCCGCTGGGGTCAGATCCTCCTGCTGTCCTTCCTCGGCGCGATGCCGGGTGCCGCCCAGGCACCGCTGACGCTCTCCCATACGGAGGACGCGGCTCCCGTCCCGAAGGGGACGCTGCGCTTCCGCATAACGACCGGGTGGACGCGCTTCGACGAACGGTTCATCCCCGGCGGCCGGCGGTCGCTCACTGACGAGATCTCCGCGGATTCCCTCGGCTCGGCGCAGCTTCCGCTGCTCGCGCCCGTCGAACAGGGACTTCGCACACTCACCGCCGATCCGACAGCGAGGTTGTCGCTCGGCAAGCTCGCCGCCTATAGTGACGCGCGCATCGTCACCACGCCGATCGCGTTCGAGTATGGGGTGACGCGCCGCCTCAGCATCGGCGTGATGTTTCCCGTCGTGCAGACGCGACGCAACATCGCGTTCGGCATCAACAAGGATTCGAACGCCAACGTGGGCTACATCGCGTCCCGGCAGCGCGACAGCGCCGCGAAGGTCAATGCGCTCGTGTACGGCGGGTTCAAGCGCGCGGCGGACAGCCTGGCCATTCTCGTCGCGCGCTGTCCCGCCAACCCGACGGCGGGCGGGTGCGCCGCCGTCAACCTGAATTCCGCCGACGCGGCGGCCGCGGGCGCGCTTGCGCGACAGTTTGCCGACGCGGTCAAGGCCGCGCTGGGCACGGACACATCAGCAACGCGCATCGCACCCAAGACCGGCGGGACGCTCGCGACGAACATTGAAGCCGAGCGCGCGCTCATCAATGCCCGCGTACAGAAGTACCTCGGTGCCTCGGCCGGCGCGAGCACCGGTGTCTTCACGCAATCGGCCCCATTTTCCTACATCGATCTTCAGGGCCGCAACGGCGTGCCTGGTCTTCTTCAGGGCCCGCTCGGCCGTGTCGACTCGCTGCAGACGATCAACAAGCTTGCGCTCGGCGGCGTCACGTTCGGCGTTCAGTACCAGGTGTTCGATCGGTTTCGCGTCGACTCGACTTCGCCACCCGGCTTTCAAAGCCGGCTCGCGGTTGGCGGTGGATTCAAGTACGAAAAGCTCCTGCAGGACTCCGCCAGGACGCTCGGTACCATTTCGGCGGGCAGCGGATCCGCGATCGAGCTGCACTCGGCGATGGACATGATTACGGGCAACATCGGCGGCACGGTCTCGGCGAGATACACGAAGTACCTGGCGCGTACGATCAATGCCCCGCTCGTCGGTGATCCTGAAGCGTTCTGGCCGGTGCCCGTGTTCGGCAGCGTGGAGGCCACCGCAGGTTCAGTGGCTGGCCTCGACCTCACACCGCGACTTCTGGTCGGAAGCTCGTTCGCGCTCGATGGTCACTATGGCTTCGAACGGTCCGGGGCGCCTACGTATGTCCGGCCTGCGCCGCCAGCGTCGTGCGACGTATGCGCGGGGATCGCAGCGACCGCCGGAGCAGCGCGCAACGCGCAACGGCTGGGCTTCGGCATTCGGTACTCCACGGTCGACTCGTGGCAGCGCGGGCAGTCAGGCACGCCACTCGAGGTGTCGTTCACGCACCTCCAGACCATCACCGGCGACGCAGGAGTGCCACGCCTGCAGCGCGATCAGGTGCAGATGCGACTGTACTTCCGGGTACGGGCGAGCCAGTGAGGCGCTGCTAGGCGGATTTCCTGCGTGACCGCTTTCCCTCGGTCGCCGCGCCCACGGTATCCGCCCCCACCATCGCGGCCGAGTCCAGCAGCTCCCGCGCGTGCGCTCGACTCACTTCGCTCTCGGGATCGCCGCCGAGCATGCGGGCAATCTCCGCGACGCGCGCCTCGTCCTTCAATACGGTGACGTCCGCCGTGGTGACACCGCCCCGAGCGCCCTTGCTCACGAGAATGTGGTGGTGCCCGCGCGCGGCGATCTGGGCCAGGTGCGTGATCGCAAAGACCTGATGGTCGCCGGCGACGCGTCGCATGGTCTCGCCTACCTGCAACCCGACTCGGCCCCCGATCCCTGCGTCTACCTCATCGAAGATCAGCGTGGCAACGCGGTCAAGACGAGCGAGGATGGTCTTTAGCGCCAACATCACACGGGAGAGTTCTCCGCCCGAGGCGACGCGCGCCAGCGGACGATCTTCGTGACCGACGTTGAGCGACACGCGGAACTCCACCGCCTCTGCCCCATCGGGACCGAGCTCGCGCAGCGGCAGCAGCGCCGGATGGAAGCGTCCGTCGCTCATGCCCAGCGCGGGCAACACCTCATCGACGGCCTTCGCCAACCGGTCCGCTGCCTTGGTGCGGAGCGCGGTGAGCTTGCCGCAAGTTTCCGCGAGGCGCGCAACCGACGCGCGCTCCGTCTGCTCCAGGACACGAAGGTCAAGCGCGGCAGAATCCACGAGATCCAACTCCGCGCGTGCAGTCGCGCCCTGTTCGATCACCTCTCCGAGCGTGGCCCCGTATTTCTTCGTCAACTTGAACAGGAGGTCGCGACGTCGGCGCACTTCCTCGAGGCGCGCTGGATCGAGCTCGATCGTGGACTCGTAGTCCGCCAGCTCACGTGCGAGCGCCTCGAGCCCGTAGTAGGCGGTATCGTAGGACTCCTGGAGGCGGGCCAACGTCGGATCGACGCGTTGGATGGTGGCAAGCAGCCGATTCACCGTGGCGAGCCGCGGGAGCAGCGATTCCTCGTCGCCCTCGATGGCGGTGGCGATGCCCGTTGCGAGCTCGCGCAACTCCTCCGCGTTCTCGAGTCGCCGCGCTTCGTCCTCGAGTCGCACGTCCTCGTTGTCGACGAGCCGCGCCCCTTCGATCTCGCTGACCACGTGACGCAGGTAGTCCGCGCGTTTCTCGGCGTCTGCCTTCCGCCGGAGAAGGTCAGCGATCTCCTGTCGAGTGGACGTCACGCTCGCGTGCGCGTCGCGCACGGCGCTCGCCTGCTCTGTGGCTCCCGCAAACGCGTCGAGGATCCGCCGCTGCGCGTCACCGTCGAGCAGCGTCTGCGCTTCATGCTGACCGTGCAGGTTCACGAGCAGGCGACCGATCTCCGCGAGAATGGTGGCGCTCACGGTCGTGCCGTTGACCCACGCGCGCGCGCGACCCGCCGACGCGATCTCCCGCTTGAGCACCACGAGTGGCTCGTCGGCATCGATGCCGCGTTCGTCGAGCAACGCGCTGATTTCGGGCTGGCCGGTGATGTCGAACACACCCTCGACACTCGCGCGATCGGCGCCAGTGCGGATGAGATCCGGGCTCGCGCGCTCACCCAGCAGGAGGCCGAGCGCCCCAACGATAATCGACTTGCCCGCGCCGGTTTCTCCGGAGAGCACATTGAATCCCCGCGCCAGCGGCAGCGTGAGCGACTCGATGATGGCGAAATTCCGGATGCGCAGCTCGGTCAGCATTTGGGGCGTTCGTCTCGCTCGAGCAGTCCCCCCCATTGCAGCTTCTCGCGCATGGTGGCGAAGAAGCTTGCTTCGGGGAATCGCACGATCGGCACCGCGTGCGCCGACCGCCTGACGACGAGCGTCTCTCCACGCCCAAAGGTGACACCGACCTGCCCGTCGACCGTTACCAAAAGCTCGTCGGGCCCATCTTCAACCCGCACCGTCACCTCCGCCGTGGGAGGGAGCACGAGCGGCCGGAGGGCGAGGGTATGGGCACTCACCGGCGTCACGAGGATCGTCTCCAGTGTTGGAAAGACCACCGGGCCGCCCGCGGAAAGGTTGTACGCCGTCGATCCCGTCGGCGTGGCAATGACGATCCCGTCTGCGGAGTAGTGCGCCACCGTCTCCCCATTCGCCTGCACCCACATCGTGACGACCCGCGCAAACCCACCCTTGTGCAGCACGACGTCATTCAACGCGCGCCAGCTCGCCTTGAAGCTGCCGTCCTCCTCCTGCACGCGGGCGGCGAGCGTCATCCGCAGCTCGACCGTGTACGCGCCCGACGACAGCCGGCCGAGCGCATCCTCGAGCGCTTCGGCCGGGCAGCAGGTGAGAAATCCGAGTCGCCCGAGATTGATGCCGAGGATGGGGACGGGATGATCCTCCAGCAGCCGCGCCGCGCGGAGGAGGGTGCCGTCGCCTCCAAGCGTCAGCATGGCGTCGACCTCACCGGGCACGATCAAAGGCTCAGTTTCCCCAGCCACCTCGTGCAGGCTCGCTTCGTACGAGAGCGTCAGCCCAAGCGAGGGCGCAAGACGCCGCAGGGTGCCGAGGACGTCGGAGAGACCCGCGTAGCCGAGATGGCCTGCGACGCCGAGTCGGATCACCCGGTGAGCGCCTCGCTGCCGTGGAGCGCCCGGACGCGTTCCGCAATGCCGGCTGCATCGAGGCCAAGGGACGCAAGCTGCTTTTGGCGCGGCGCCGCGTACACGATGCGATCAGGCACACCGAGTACATGAACGCGCACCACGGGCTCCTGTCGCTCGATCACCGCCGCCATGAACGCGCCGAACCCGTTCACCACCGTGCCTTCCTCGACGACGAGGATCTGTCGGTGACCGGACAGGATCGCCCCGAGCGTGGCTTCATCGTACGGCTTGAGGTAACGGCAGTTCACGACGGTGACGTCCAATCCCTCGGCCGACAGGAGCTCCGCCGCGGCCATCGAGGTGCCGACCATCGTGCCGACGGCAAGTATTGCGACCTCGGTGCCTTGCCGCAGGACCTCCCAGCTGGCATGCGGAGTGGCGGCGATCTCCGCCATCGCCGGCACCGCTTCGGGCACCACGTCACGCGGATAGCGAAGGCAGAAGGGTCCGCTCTCATGGTCGATTCCCGCGCGCAGCAAGGCCAGCATCTCCCGCCCGTCCTTCGGGGCGGTGACGACCATGTTCGGAACGGCGAGCATGTACGCGATGTCGTACAGGCCCGCGTGCGTTTCCCCGTCCTCGCCGACGACGCCTGCACGGTCCATGGCGAACACCACCGGCAACGACTGGATTGCGCAGTCGTGGATGATGTTGTCGTAGGCGCGTTGCAGGAAGGTCGAATAGATGGTGCACACCGGACGAAGGCCGCGCGTCGCCATGCCGGCCGCAAATGTGACCGCATGCCCCTCGGCAATTCCCACGTCGAAGAAGCGCTTGGGATGCGCACGTGCGAACGCGCCCACTCCCGTGCCGCTCGGCATCGCCGCCGTGATGGTGACGACCTTCTCATTCTCCGTCGCGAGCTCTGTAAGACCTTTCCCGAACACCGCGGTGTAGGCGGGATTTGCCGTCGTTGTCTTGAGCTGCTTGCCGGTGGATGGATCATGACCCGGCGGCAGTGCATGCCACTTCTCGCCCGTGGCGTGCTCGCCGGCCGGGAAGCCCTTCCCCTTCTGCGTTATGACATGGACCAGCCGCGGTCCAGAGAACTCGCGGACGGCGGCCAATGTATCGATGAGCATGTTGATATCATGCCCGTCGATGGGGCCGAAGTAACGGAAGCCCAGCTCCTCGAACAGCACACCGGGCGTGAGGAATGTCTTCATGCTCTCCTCCCAGCGACGCGCAAGCACGCCTACCGGCCCGACCGTATCCATGATCTCGCCGAGCTTCGACCGCATGCGATTGTAGAGCGGATTCCGCTGGATCGACGTGAGGTACTTGTGCATCGCGCCCACGTTCGGCGCGATAGACATCTCGTTGTCGTTCAGGACGACGACGAAATCACGATCCGAATGTCCGGCATTGTTCAACCCTTCGTAGGACAGGCCGCAGGTGAGCGCGCCGTCGCCAAGAATCGCGACGACCTTGAGGTCCTTCTCCCCATTGATGTCGCGCGCCGCCGCCATGCCGAGCGCCGCGGAGATGGCCGTCCCCGCATGCCCTGCCCCGAAGGTGTCGTAGTCGCTCTCCGAACGCTTGAGGAATCCGGAAAGGCCGTTCTCCTGGCGCAACGTTTCCATGCGCGCGTTGCGGCCCGTGAGGATCTTGTGCGGATACCCCTGATGGCCCACGTCCCACACCAGCTGGTCGCGTGGGGTCTTGAACGCATAGTGCAGCGCAACCGTGAGCTCCACGACGCCGAGGCCGGCACCAATGTGCCCGCCCGTTCGTGAGCAGACGTCGACCATACGCTCGCGAAGGTCGGCGGCGAGCTGACGCAACTCATCGCGCGTCAGGACGCGGATGTCGGCCGGTGATTCTATGCGATCGAGAATAGACATGGCAACAGAGAAATCTATGAGGTGCGCTCGACGGTGAAGCGTGCAATGTGCGCCAGCGCGGGCGTAAGCAGCCCGACGGCCTCGAGTGCGTTACACCCTTCGCGAATCAATGAGTCTGCGCGCGACTTCGCGCCCGCGACGCCAAGCACGGCGGGATACGTACTCTTCTGAAGGGCGAGGTCGCGCCCCGCGGTCTTCCCAAGCTGGTCCGTGGTGGCGGTCACGTCGAGGACGTCGTCGGCAATCTGGAACGCGAGACCAACCGCCGCGCCATACCTGGCGAGCGCAGCAAGCTGCTCCGCGGTCGTGCGCGCGGCCAGGCCACCTAGTGTTGCGGCCGCCGTGATGAGCGCGCCCGTCTTGGCGCGGTGAATCTGCTCGAGGTCATCCAGTCCCAGCGGACGGGCCTCTCCCTCGAGATCGAGCAGCTGGCCCCCAATCATGCCACCGCCACCGGAGGCCCGCATCAAGTCTACGACGATCGCGCTCGTCGTGGATTCATCGAGCCCGAGCGATCGCGCGGCCTCGGCAGCGCAGCGAGCGGCGAGAGGCACCATCGCGAGTCCCGCCGCGGTCGCCGTCGCCACGCCATGGACGCGATGCACCGTCGGCCGGCCGCGACGCACGTCGTCGTCATCCATGCATGGCAGGTCGTCATGCACGAGTGAGTATGCGTGCACCACCTCGACCGCGGCCGCGAGATCAGCCACTTCGCCGCTGCCACCTGCCGCTTCGAAGGCGCTCATCAGCAGGATACCGCGCATGCGTTTCCCTTCACCGAGCAGGGCATAGCGAATCGCGTCGGCGATCCGCGGGCTCGCGTCGCCGAGCGCGCGGTCACTCAATGCGATGAGCGACTGCCGAATTGCCTCGCGCTGGTTCTCGAGCGTCACGGCGGCCGCCTCGACCGTCATGTCAGCCATCGATGTCGAACTCCTCGACGACGAACGCACCATCAGCGAGTTCGGTGAGCTTCTTCACGCGGGTCTCCGCCTCCGCGAGAGATCCCGCCGCCTCCCTGAGGCAGGCGACGCCCTCCTCGAAGAGCTTCAGCGCCGAGGCAAGGTCGATCCGCTCGTTCTCCAGCTCCGAGACGATCGTCTCGAGGCGAAGGATCCGCTCCTCGACGCTCACGGGCGCTCCGCAACGAGCGGGAGCGTTGCGCGCGTCACGGCCTCGACGTCGCCGTCGCGCACCCGGAGCAGGAAGTGCTGGTCCCGTGCAAAATCGGCGACGGAAGCCAGCGTGCGGCCGTCCGCGTCACGCGCCACGGAAAATCCACGTGCGAGCGTCGCGAGAGGACTGAGCGCGTTGAGCCGGCCCGAGAGCGCACCGAGACGCTCGCTGCGCGAACGAATGTGCGCATGCGTGGTCGTTCCGAGCAGGCGACCCGCCCGCTCAGCGCGTGACCGTTGGTCGTGCATGCGATCGTCCATTGCCTGCACGAGGCAGCGCTGGAGATTGCGAACCGTGAGACGTATTTCACTGTGCGACATGGCCGCCGCTTCGGCGGCGGCAGACGGAGTGGGCGCGCGCAGGTCAGCCACCAGGTCGCAGAGCGACGTATCAATCTCGTGACCCACCGCCGAAATGGTTGGCACGGGAGAGGCGGCGAGGGCCCGGGCGACGCGTTCGTTGTTGAATGCCCAGAGGTCCTCCCGCGAGCCGCCTCCGCGCGCGATGATCACGAGGTCTGCACCTCCCCACTGCGCCACGCGCTGCAGCGCGGCGCATAGCTCGCGCGGCGCACTTTCCCCCTGCACTGCAGCATGTACGACCACGAGCTGCACGCCAGGCGCCCTGCGACGAAGAACCGCGATCACGTCCCGAACCGCCGCCCCGCTTCCGCTGGTCACGATCGCAACATGGCGCGGATACCTCGGCAACGGACGCTTCCGCGACGGAGCGAGGAGCCCGTCAGCCTCCAATCGCGCCCGCGCCGCCTCCAGCGCCTTGCGCCGCAGGCCGTCACCCTCGGCCTCCATACGCCGCACAGTGAACTGCATCTCGCCGCGAGAGGCGTAAACGCCGAGCTGGCCGAGTGCCGTCACCTGCATTCCGTCGTCCGGAGCAGCGGGAAAGCCGCGTTGATCACGGGACCAGACAACGCATCGCAGCTGCGAGGAGTGGTCGCGCAGCGCGAAATACCAATGACCGTTGCGGTGGGACTTGAAGTCGCTGATCTCTCCGCGCACCCAGAGCGGAATGAACGCGCCCTCGACGACGTCCTTCACCGTCTGCGTGAGCGTCGACACGGCGATCGCCGAGCGTGGGGTGGCGCCGGGAAACACCTCCATGGCGCCCGAAAGGAACTCGTCGTCCGGGATCGACGCGTCGAAGAGCGACGGGTCTCCGTCGGACTCGAAGCTCCCAGTGGTCGCGCGCCGGCGCATCATGCCGCGCGTCCGCCCTGCGCGGCGCGAACGGTGTTCCGCAGCAGCATGGCAATCGTCATCGGTCCCACTCCACCTGGCACGGGCGTGATGAGCGACGCCACCTCACGCACCGTCTCGAAGTCCACGTCACCGACCAATCGCGTGCCACTCTTCGTGCTGGGATCAGCGATGCGATTCATGCCCACATCGATCACGACCGCGCCGGGCTTAACCATCTCCGCGGTGATCATGCGTGCGCGGCCGGCCGCCACAATGAGGATGTCGGCGCGGCGCGTATGCGCCGCGAGGTCGCGGGTGCGGCTGTGGCAGATCGTCACCGTGGAATCCGCCCCGGGTCCGCTCTGCATCATGAGCGCTGCCATCGGCTTTCCGACGATGTTGCTGCGCCCCACCACCACGACTTCCGCACCTCGCGTCTCTACCTCGTAGTGCGTGAGCATCCGCTGCACACCTGACGGCGTGCACGGGGCAAATCCATCCGACTCGCCGATGAGCAGCTTCCCCGCGTTCACCGGGTGAAATCCGTCGACATCCTTCGCGGGATCGAGTCGACGAATCACGGTGTCGGGATCGATCTGCGCCGGGAGCGGCATCTGGACCAGAATGCCGTGCACCGCCGGATCGACGTTGAGCTGGTCGACGAGGGCCAGCAGCTGGGCCTGCGTGGTGGTCGCCGGCAAGCGAATGGTCTCACCGCTCATGCCCGCCTCTCGCGATGCCTTCTCCTTCGCACTTACGTATACGGCGCTCGCCACATCTTCGCCGACGAGCACGACCGTCAATCCCGGCGTGATGCCCCGCTCGCGAAGCTCGGTGACGTCCGTCGCCACCTCGGTGCGAATCAGCTTCGCAAGCGCGACCCCATCGATCAGGCGCGCGCGCCCAACGGACGCGACCGCATCAGCGGGCAAAGTCCACCGACCGCGTCTCGCGAATGAGCACCACCTTGATCTGGCCAGGATACTGGAGCTCCGCCTCGATGCGACGCGCAATTTCCTCCGACAGGGTGGTCATGCGGTGGTCGTCCACATCATCCGGCACCACGATTACGCGAATCTCGCGCCCGGCCTGAATCGCGAAGACGCGCTCAACGCCCTTGTAGCTCGACGCAATCCGCTCGAGACCCTCCAGCCGCTTCACGTAGGTCTCGAAGGCCTCGCGCCGCGCACCCGGACGGGAACCGGAAATGGAATCGGCCGCCTGGACGAGCACCGAGACTTCTGAATCATGCGGCACGTCGTCGTGATGCGCCGCAATGCAGTTCACCACCATCGGGTTCTCCCCGTACTTGGTGGCCATTTCTACACCGAGCTGCACATGCGTGCCTTCGTGCTCGTGCGTCAACACCTTGCCGATGTCGTGCAGCAGCGCGCCGCGCTTCGACATTGCCACATCGAGGCCGAGCTCCGCCGCCATGATGCCGGCCAGGTGCGCAACTTCCTGCGAGTGCTGCAGGATGTTCTGCCCGTAGCTGGTGCGCCATTTCATCCGGCCGATGAGCTTGATCAACTCGGGATGCAGACCATGCACGCCCGTGTTGTACGCCGCCTGCTCGCCCGTCTCGATGATCGCCGCGTCCACTTCCTTCTTGGACTTGTTGACGACCTCCTCAATCCGTCCGGGGTGAATGCGGCCGTCCGACACCAGCTTTTCCAGTGCGAGCCGTGCGACCTCGCGACGGACGGGATCGAAGCACGATACGACCACGGTATCCGGCGTGTCGTCGATGATGACGTCCACACCCGTCGCGAGCTCGAATGCCCGGATATTGCGGCCCTCACGACCGATGATGCGCCCCTTCATCTCGTCGTTCGGAAGCGAAACGGCGGACACCGTCGTCTCGGCGGTCGTATCCGCCGCAATCCGCTGAATGGCGAGCGCAACGATCTTCTTCGCTTCGCGTTCCGAATTCCGTCGGGCGGTCTCGCGAATCTCCCGCAGCATGTTCGCGGCGTCCGCGTGCGCCTCTTCCTCCAGGCGGCGGATCAGCTCGTTCTTCGCATCCTGCGCCGACATTCCCGCCATCTGCTCGAGGCGGCGGCGCTCCTCGGCGATCAGCTTATCGAGCTCTTCCTCACGCGTCTGGATCAGCTTTTCCCGGCGACCGAAATCGCTGGCGCGCTTCCCGATCTCGCGATCTCGTTGCTCCACCACCTCGAGCTTGCGGTCCAGCGTGCTCTCCCGCTCGCCGACTCGGCGCTCTTCCTGCTCGACCTGCGACCGGCGGGAGCGAAGATCGAGCTCGGCGGTTTCCCGCAGCTTCATCACCTCCTCCTTGCCGGAGATGACGGCGCTCTTGCGAGAGGTCTCCACCTCGCGCTCGGCGTCGCTGATGATGCGCTTCGCCGTTTCCTCGGCGGTCGACTTCGACAAGCCCTGTCGTGCCAGCTCTGCGGCGGCACCGCGCTTCCGGCCAAAAATGAAAAAAGCCGGCAAGGCGAGGACCAATACGCCGAGCACGGCAAATAATGCCATTTCGTTCATCTCATCTATGCTCCACCGCGGGCGGCGCGGAAGAAAGGATACCACCGCGGTATTCGCGGAGCGCCGCCGCATAGCGCTGAACTCGACGAAGCACCGACGTGGGGCGCGACGTGGAGCGAGCTAACTACAAAGGGCGCTTCAACCTACGAATACAGCTGGGAGAATTGTTGAACTTACGGACCCGGCAGGAAAGGGGCAAGGCGCTCAAGCGGTGACGACGGGCACCGGCACACTCTCCCGTTTGCCAGGCGGCAATAGCCGCCGGATGTCGGTGGCGAGTCCCTGCATCGAACCGACGAGGGCACCGTTCGCCTCGCGGGCCTGAAACAGCTCCGAGGTGATCTGGAGCGCGGCGAGAATGGCGGCGCGATTTGCCTCGATCACGCTGGCTCCGGACAGGATCTGCCGGATTGACTTGTCCAGATACTCGGCGACCGCTCGCGTGTGCTCAGGTGCCGCCTCGGTCCGCAACACGTAGGACTCTCCGAGAATCTCCACCTTCACCGACGTCTTCTTTCCGCTCATCGGTCTCCTCCTCCCTGCGCCTGAAGTCGGATGAAGCGGACGCGCTCCAGCATCTGCGTCGTGCGCGCGGTTGCCGAGTCGATGCGACCCTTGAGAGCCGCATTTTCGTGCTCGAGCTGGGTCGCGCGATCCGAGAGCTGCTGCTTCTCCTCGATGACCGGAGCCGTTCCCTGAAGCTCGACTTCACGCAACCGTGCCTCCGCGAGGAGCGCGCGCCGACGAAAACCGGCAAGCTCGTCGGCGAGGTGCCGGACGAGCGTCTCCAACTCACGGAATGCAATCGTTTCAGGTCGAGCGATGTCGGACATTCAGCTCCGTCTGGAGTGCGGACAGGATCTTCGAGCGACGGCCTTCGATTTCCTTGTCTCTTAGAGTGCGCTCCGGATGACGCAAGGTCAACCGCCACGCGACGGACCGCGTCCCCGCGTCGATGCCCGCGCCCTCGTAAAGGTCAAAAGCCGCCAGGCGCTCGAGCAGGTCACCGGCCGACGCGCGAATCACCGCTTCAACCTGCGCGGCGCGCACGCTCGTTGGCAGCAGGAGCGCCAGGTCGAACTCGGCCGCTGGCGTGACCGGGAGCGGCCGATATTTCGCCGGCATTTGTGGACCTGCGGAGGCAGCGTCCGAGTGCGCGTGCTCTCCGGGAGGCGCCACATCCGCGTTCGACACGCGTCCAAGGATAAGTTCTATCCCGAATGCCGGCGCCGCCCACACCGGGGCGTCGAGCGCAACGCGTGATACGTGACCGCGCGCCTCGCCGTCGACGTCTATCGACCAGAGAAGTTCCCCACCCGCCTCGTTCGGTACGAGACGCGATTTTCCCGGCGCCACGACCCGTGCGATCGTCTCCGCAATCCACTTCGCGTCCCATTCATCCACCAGGCCAGGCTTCGCGTTGGTGAAGTGCGAAGGCTCCCGTTGGCCCATGATGAGCGCTGCCACGCGCATGGTTTCCTCGGGCAGCGCATCCGAGCCCCGCTCGAAGGCGTCACCTATTTCGTACAGTCGCACACTGCCCTGCATGTGCGTGAGGTTGTATTCCGCACGGCGAGCGAGCGATTCCATCAGATTTCGCCGCAGGTGCCCCTCGTTCTCGGCGAGCGGGTTGAGGACCCGCACATGCTCCTCTCCACCAGCGACGAATGGAGTCGGTCGTGCTTCGAGAAGCCCGGCGGCACCCAGTGCATCGCGAAGGCGCGCAGCCAGCGTCCAGAGCGGTGCATCGCTGGTCGTGCCGGGCCTGTACGGCCGCAGGTCGTCCGGAAGCGCCGCGTATCCATGGAGTCGCGCCACCTCTTCTATAAGATCCACCTCTGCAACGAGATCTCTCCGCCACGTCGGCGCGATAACGTGAACGGCCGCTCCCGCATCGTCGACGTCGGCGGTACATCCAATCGCCTTCAGAAGATGGGCGATTCGCTCCACGGGCAGCGTGACGCCGAGCACGCGACCAACCCGTGCGGTGCGAAGCACCACCGGTACGCGCGCCGATTCGCCGGCGTACAGGTCAACCGGGGGCGCCAGCACGTCACCTCCCGCGATCGCAATGATGAGCGACGCCACGCGTGCGAGGGCACGTGGCGCAAGGGCCACGTCCACACCCCGCTCGAACCGGTGACTCGCGTCCGTGGACAGGCCGACCGCACGACGGGTCCGCCGAGTGCGCTGCGGGTCGAAGGTGGCCACCTCCACGAAAATCTCGGTCGTCTCCGCGGACACCTCCGTCGACGCGCCGCCCATGACACCGGCGAGCGCGATCGGATCGCGCGAGTCCGCGATGACGGTCATGTCGGGGGTGAGCTTTCGCGTGACGCCGTCGAGTGTCACGAGCGTTTCGCCCGCGCGCGCAGACCGAACGACGACCGTGCGCTCAGGCATTTTCGGCTCAGGATCCACCTTGAGCAGGTCGAAGGCATGCGTCGGCTGGCCGAGCTCGTGCAGCACGTAGTTCGTTGCGTCGACGATGTTGTTGATCGACCGCGATCCTACCGAAGCCAATCGATCGACGAGCCACTGCGGGCTGGGCCCGACCGTGACGCCGCGAATGACGATGCCCATGTAGCGCGACGCGAGCGTTGCGTCCTCGAGGTGCAGCACAACGTCCCCGGCATTGCCCGCGCGCCGAAACCGCTTCGGCTCCGGAATCTCGATGTCGGCGGTGCCGATGTCGGGGAGGTGCATATCACCGCCCGTTATCGCCGCGATCTCGCGCGCGATGCCGAGGTGCGACAGCAGGTCGGGCCGATTCGGCAGCACGTCGACGACGAGGCGCGCATCACCAACCGGCATGGCCGTAAGGAACGGGGTGCCGGGCGCGACGTCGAGGTCGAGCTCGAGGATCCCGTCGTGCTCTTCCCCCAGGAGGAGCTCCCGCGCGGAACAGAGCATGCCGTTTGACGTCTGGCCGCGAATTTTTCGCTTTTCGATCTTTATTCCACCTGGCAGTACCGTGCCGGTGGGAGCAAACGGATAGAGCTTGCCCGCAGTAACGTTCGGCGCGCCGCAGACCACGTCGAGCAGCTCGCCTGTGCCCATGTCCACCTTGGTGATGTGAAGATGGTCGGAGTCCGGATGCGGTGCTTCCTGCACGACACGCGCGACGACGATGGGCGCGAGGTCGGCGCGCAGCGCGACGACCTCCTCGACCGTGGCGGTGTGCGCGGTGAGGAGGTCCCGCAGTTCGTTGGTGGTTCGCGCGATCTCGGCGAAGTCGTTGAGCCAGCCGACCGAAACGTTCATTCCGCCACCTGCTCGAGAAAGCGCACGTCGGAATCGTAGAGCAGTCGAATGTCGGGCAATCCGTACCGAAGCATGGCAATGCGGCCCGGTCCCATGCCGAAGGCCCAGCCAGTATAGCGCTCACTGTCCACGCCAGCCGCCTCCAGCACGGAGGGGTGCACCATTCCGGACCCGAGGATCTCCATCCAACCCGTGCCCTTGCACGCCGGGCAGCCCACGCCGCCGCAGAGGCGGCACTCGACGTCCATCTCTGCTGACGGCTCGGTGAACGGGAAGTAGCTCGGCCGGAAGCGTGTGCGCGTCTTGCCGAAGAACTTCTGCGCGAAGTGCGTGAGCGTGGCCTTCAGGTCGACGAAGGAAATCCCCTCGTCGACGGCGAGCCCCTCGATCTGCGCGAATGCGGGCGCGTGCGAGGCGTCGAACGGATCGCGCCTGAACACCGTGCCAGGAGCGAGGATGCGAATGGGCGGCGCATGACGCTGGAGCGTGCGCACCTGCACCGGCGACGTATGGGTGCGTAGCAGCGCCCCTTCGCCCAGGTACAGCGTGTCGTGCATGTCCATCGCCGGATGGTCGGGCGGGAAGTTCAGCGCGGAGAAGTTGTACCACTCTGAATCGCTCTCCGGCCCGAGTGCGACGGTGAAGCCGAGTTCGCGGAAGATGCCGACGATCTCGTCGATCACGAGCGTGACGGGATGCTTGCCGCCGCGCCAGCGCTCGCGCGATGGCATCGTGAGATCGCGCTTGGGATTGTCGTGGGCACTCTGGAGCTTGGCGATCGCGCTTTGCCGGTGCTGAAGGGCCCCGTCGACATGAACCTTGAGATCGTTGAAGACTCGTCCGGCCTCACGCCGATCTTCGGGTGGCAACTCCCCGAGGGCCTTGCTGAACGATTGCTGGATGGTGCGCGACCAGACGTGCGCGCGCACCGCTTCGAGCGTCGTCGCATCGAGTGCGTCCTCGATGGCGAGGCTGGCCTGCTGCTTGTGTGATTCCGCCCGAGTCTGGAATTCGTCGATGGTCATATTGTCGCGTTCGTGAATCAGCAAAGTTGACTACGAAGACCCCAAGACACTGAACAGCGGAACAACAGATTTACCGCAGAGGTCGCAGAGAACGCAGAGGAAAGCGGAACCGCACGAACCTCTCGATCTGAACAGTCCTCCGCGTCCTCCGCGTCCTCTGCGGTAAGAATGCTTTTGCTGATCTCAATGCCGCAAAAATACAGCGGCGGCGAAACCATGTAGGTCGCGCCGCCGCCGAACAGCTGTGAGAAAAGCTACTTACGCAGCGTTGCTCAGGGCGGCGCGGACCGCGTCGGCGATCGCACCAAAAGCCTGCGGGTCGCGGACGGCGATGTCGGCCAGGATCTTCCGGTCAATCTCGATGCCGGCGAGCTTCAGCCCGTTCATGAACACACTGTAGCTCATGTCGTGCTGGCGCGCGCCCGCGTTGATGCGGACGATCCAGAGCTTGCGGAAATCGCGCTTCTTGTTCTTGCGATCCCGGTAGGCGTAGACCCAACCGCGCTCGACGGTTTCCTTGGCGGCCTTCCACAGCTTGGAACGCGCGCCGAAGGCGCCGCGGGCGTGCTTGAGAATTGCTTTCTTGCGCTTGAGGCGCGGGACGTTCGATACGGCGCGTGGCATGGTCGGCTCCTATTAAGCGGCCTGAATGAGGCGCTTGATTCGCTTCTGTTCGCCGTTCGTGGCGATGAGCCCCGCGCGGCGCAGATTGCGCTTCCGCTTCGAGGACTTCTTGGTGAGGATGTGGCTCTTGAATGCCTTGTAGCGCTTGACCTTCCCGCCACCTGTAACCTTGAAGCGCTTGGCAGCGCCTTTGTGCGTCTTCATTTTCGGCATGACACGGACCTGCTTATTTGGGCGTGAGAATCATCGTCATCGACTTCCCTTCGAGACGTCCTGCGCTCTCGATCTTTCCGATGTCGGCGAGTGAAGTGCTGACTCGATCGAGCACTTGCTGACCGAGTTCCGGATGTGCGACCTGGCGACCACGGAACATCATGGTGACCTTGACCTTGTTTTTCTCCTCGAGGAAGCGGCGCGCGTGCCGCGTCTTGGTCTCGAAATCATGATCGTCGATGCCAGGACGGTACTTCACTTCCTTGAGCTCGATCACGTGCTGCTTCTTCTTCGCAACCCGCGCCTGCTTGGCCATCTCGAACTTGTACTTGCCGTAGTCCATGATGCGGACCACGGGCGGCCGAGCCGTTGCGGCGACTTCAACGAGATCCAACCCGGCTTCTTCCGCCATCCGGAGCGCCGCGTCCACCTCGAGAATACCGAGCTGTGAACCGTCGGCGCCGATTACGCGGACCGGGCTGATGCGAATCATGCGATTGACCCGCACGCGCTTGGTGGTGTCCTGAATACTCGTATTCCTCAAAAAAAGAAGAACAAAAATGCGGACCTTCTGGAGTAGAAGAGTCCGCAAAAGGCGCGCTTCCCACCGTGGGCGGGCTGCGAGCCGAGTTCAGGACTCCTTTAGCACACCTCGCGAGCTGCTCGAGGGCCAGAGGGTGGGTGGCCGAAGTTGCTGGACACCACTTAGCTAGTTGTCAGGGCGGAAGTTAGCCCCATCGGGGCGCATGTCAAGCCGCCGCTCACAACACGTCGCAGGCGTACCCCTTTCCGTCGGCGATGATACGGCCGAAGCCGTTGACCGAGTCGTGCTCGAACACGACGGTCCATCCCTCATCAGCGGCCTCGGCCCAGAGGCGCCGCTTGGTTTCGAGCGTGCGTAGCGGCTCCACGTCGTAGCCCATGATCCACGGCAACGGCACGTGCGCGACCGTCGGTGCGAGGTCGGCCGCGAAGAACATCCGCTCGCGGCCCGACGATATCAGAATGCCCTGGTGATGCGGCGTATGCCCTGGTGTGTGTCGCAGCTCGATTCCGGAGATGATCTCGCGATCATCGGCCACGAGCTCCAGCAGGCCAGCGTCGTGAATCGGGTCGTAATTGCGGCCAAAGTAGCTCGCGGCGGTTCGTTCGTTGGTATGGTGCGCCCAATCCCATTCTCCCTGACGCACGATGTGTCGCGCGTTCGGGAATGACGGAACGATGGTGCCCGACTCGTCAACGCGCGTGTTGCCGCCGGCATGATCGAAATGCAGATGGCTGCTGATCACCAGCGTGATGTCAGCAGCGGTATAGCCGGCCTCCGCCAGGGCACTCTCGAGTTGCGTCGGACCGATCGCTCCCACCGGAGAATTTTCTATCCCGTAGATGCCGTGGAACTTTTCGGTTTCCTTGTTCCCTGCACCGGTGTCGATCAACACGAGCGCGTCCGCATGCTCAACGAGAAGGCAGCGCATGCCGAGCGGGATTCGGTTGCGCTCGTCGCCGGGGATCTTTCGTTCCCAGAGCGTCTTCGGCACGACGCCGAACATCGCGCCGCCGTCGAGGCGCTGGAGTCCCGCCTGGAGCGCATGGACGCGCAGCGATCCCACATTGCGCGATTGGACGAGAGGTAGCAGTGGCATGATGCAAAGCTAAGGGAAATGCGCTACGCCGTCGTATCCTTGTCGACCGGATGGGGCATGGCTCGCTCGCGCCGATTGCGGCGCTTCTTTTTTCGCGCTGCGGCGTTGCCCGTGGCGAGGAACCGCTCGAGCTCCGACCATCGCTCACAGCCGTGACTGCGCGCGTCCGCGAGGAGGCGAATGAGGCAATGGGCCGTGGCGATCGCATCCCCGCCCGCACGATGTCGGTGGCCCGCCGGAATCTCCACATCGTAGTGTCGCGCAACCCAATCGAGGGAGCGCGAGCGTAGCTGTGGTAGCAGACGGCGTGCGAGCCGCACCGTGCAGAGGCGGCGTCCCTCGAGAACGCGCCCCGACGTCCGCTCCACCTCCGCGCTCACGAAGCGCCAGTCGAATCCTGCGTTGTGCGCCACGAAGACATGCCCGTCGAGTTCCTGCACGACGCGCTCGCAGATGCCGCCGAAGGGCGCCCTGTCACGCACCATCTCCCAATTGATGTTGGTGATGCGGGTGATGATCGGTGGAATGGACCGCTCCGGATTCACGAGCGTCTCGTACACGTCCTCGATGCGACCGTCGCGCACCCGGACGACCGCAATCTCCGTGATGCGGTCGCCGAACCGGAACTGGCCCCCCGTCGTCTCGACATCGACCACCGCAAACGAGAGCGCCGACAAGAGTGGCTCTTCGGCGGTCGGGTCTGCGCGCCACGCGGGAGGCGCGGGCTCGCTCAGCCGCCACGCGCCATCCGGCGTGCGGACGAAGCGCGCGTGCTCGCGAAGGAGCGTGACCGCCATGTGCTCGGCGATCGCCGCCGGCAGCGACGAAAGCTGACACACGCTGGCGACGAGGGCCTGGGAGCTTGCCGGTCCGCCCTTGAGATAGTCGACCGCGCGGTCGACCAGCACCGTCGCCGATGCGCGCGTGGACACGCCGTCGGGGACGTCGAGCTCGAGCTGCATGCCCGACATGGTGTCAATTCCATTTGTCCGAGCACGCCTGGGGCGCGCGCTGCTCGCCATCAGATCGCGTCTCGCTCGACCGGGCACGTCATGCAACGCGGGCCACCACCACCTCGCACGAGCTCCCCGCCCTCGAACGTGATCACGGCCCGGTCGCCGTCGCCGATCGTGATGCTTCCGTCGAGGAAGCGATCACCAGGCACGATAGCGAAACCGGCGCCCTCCATCTCGCGCAGCGTACCGACGTTCCGCGCATACGACAGGACGACACCCGGCCGCACCGCGACGAAGTTACAGCCCGATGCCCACTGCTCGCGCTCCTGCAGCATTCGTCTTGCGCCGCCGGCAAGGATCGGCGTCATCGGCATCCCGCAATCGGCGAGCGCGGTGAACATGTCCGCCTTCTCCGCGAGCCGGCTCTCGCCCTTCCTCCAGTGCAGTATGCTGAGCCGCTCGGGACCCATGAAATACGGCGGGAAGCACACGCAGAGCTCGCGGTCGACCTGCGTAAAGATCATGTCGAGATGAATGGCAGTGTTCTCTCTTGGCATCACGACGATGATGATGTCCTTGACCTTGGTCTGCGCGAACAGGACCGACGCGAGGTAATCGATGGCACCCGGACTCGAGCGCTCGCTGAACCCGATGACGACGAGGTCGTCGCGCAGGGTATGCAGGTCGCCTCCCTCGAGTGTGTAGTTCAGGCGACGCTCGGTGGAGCCATCGAAAATGATGCCGTCGTTCTTCAGCAGCGGGTGGTAGCTGAAAATTGCCTTCATGATCAGCTCTTCCGGCCAGCGAATGCCGTGGCGCATGGAACCCACGAGCACCTGGTCCCCGACCGCCATGGCGGAGTCGCGCGTGAAGAAGAGGTTCGGGAGCGGCGGCAGCTCGTAGCCGAATTCATTGAGCGTCCGCGCGAGCGGTCCTGGCGTCTCCACGCGCCCCTCAATGAGCATCGTCACCAACTCGTGCGCGGGCAGCGCTGCGATCTCTCGCGCCAAGGGCTCGCTCGGCACCACATGCATGGTCTCGCGGACGAGCATGTCACGCGTGTCGCGGTTTTCCAGGACGTCCGCCAGCAGCGTCCTCACCTCATGCACGGCGCTGAAGCGCTCGAGTACTGCCGTGAACCGACGATGCTCGCCGCGGGCCTGCTCGGCGTCCGGAAGGTCGTCGTACAGGTAGGCCTCACGCGTCGTCGGCGTGACGCCAAGTAATTCCGCCCCGGGCGTGTGGACGATGACGGAACGAAGACGCCCGATCTCCGAATTCACATGCACGCTCATGGGCCCGAAGATAACCCGATGCTGCTATGTGCGCCTGTCCGGCATGTGCATGCGGGTCATGATGTTGTCCTCGGGCGCGAACCGCATCGCTGGTGCAGGGTAAAAGAACCAGCTACTTTGTGAATCAATTCACAAGCGCCGATCATCGCCTTGAAACGCATCGCCGATTCCACTGTCCGACGGCTGTCGATTTACCTGCGGTTCCTCGAGGATTTCGAGGAGCGTGGCCTTGCCACCGTCTCGAGCGACGAGCTGGCACGCCGGGGCGGCACGACGTCCGCGCAGGTAAGGAAGGACCTCTCGTTTTTCGGATCGTTCGGAAAACGGGGACTCGGTTACTCGGTTTCGGAACTCGGGACGTCGCTGCGAGAGATTCTCGGGCTCGGACGCGAGTGGAAGGTGGTGATCGTCGGCGCAGGAAAGATCGGCGCCGCGCTCGCGCAGTATCGCGGATTCCGACAACGGGGATTCTCGGTCGTCGCCGCCTACGATACGAACCCCGAGAAGATCGGCCGTACCCTGGAAGGCATCGAGATCCGTGACATGTCGCGCTTCGAGGCGGACGTCGCGGCGGAACAGCCCGAGATCGCAGTGCTCGCCATTCCGACGGAAGCCGCGCAGTCGGTGCTCGACCGGGTGAACCGCGCCGGCATCAAGGCGGTGCTCAATT
This sequence comes from Gemmatimonadaceae bacterium, assembly GCA_046589725.1. Taxonomy (GTDB): domain Bacteria; phylum Gemmatimonadota; class Gemmatimonadetes; order Gemmatimonadales; family Gemmatimonadaceae; genus AG11. The sequence goes on along the minus strand of JBKJUW010000065.1, from coordinate 22,683 downwards.
TCGCGCCCGTGCAGTTGCATGCGCCGACGGACGTCACGGTGAAGACGGTGAACATGGCCATGGAGCTCGAGGGGCTGACCTTCGCCCTCACGAACCGCGACTGAGCCGCCAGGAGAGTCTTCAGCCAAAGGTGGGCATTACACCGGTGCCTTGCGCGCGCTGAAGGCCCGCAGCACGAGCGCGAACTGCGCCGGGGTAAGTGTTTCCGGTCGCGCCGCCGGATCGATGCTCGCTCCCGCCAGCACTTCCTCGGCCACCTCTGCATCCACAGCATAGAGCGACCGCAGCACCCGACGCATCTGCTTGCGGCGCATGCCGAACGCGCCCTGCACCAGCAGGCGAAAGGGCCGTTCCTCGTCGGTCACGAGCAGCGACTGTGGTAGAGGGGTAATGCGAACGACCGCGCTCTCCACTTTCGGCGGGGGCGAGAACGCGCTCGCGGGCACCTTGAACAGCGCCTCCACCTTCGCCGTGGCGGCAACATTCACGGTCAGCGCACCATACTCCTTGGTGCCTGGTGCGGCGGTCAGGCGGTCCGCGACTTCCTTCTGGACCAGGTAGACCGAACGCTCGGCTCGCGGAGGCACGAGCGCGTGGAAAAGAATTGGCGTCGTGATGTAGTACGGCACGTTCCCGACGAGTACGTACGGCCCGGCCGCAAGCTCGCCGAGCGACACCTCCAGTACATCGGCCTCCGCGATGAGCACGTTGCTCCGTTTCGCATAGCGCTGACGCAGCAGCTCGGCGAGCGCGCGATCGTATTCGATCGCGATCAGTCTGCCGGCGCGTTCCACGAGGATATCCGTCAACGCTCCGCGACCGGGACCGATCTCGAGCACCGTCTCCGATCCGGTCAGATGCAGCGCGTCAGCAATGCGGCCGAGTATGCGCCGGTCGGTGAGGAAATGCTGGCCGAGGCTCTTGCGGGTGGGCGGGAACCCCGCGCGGTCACGGCGTGGCGTGCGCGCGTCGTCGCTCATGCGGTCAGCTCTTCAGCACGACGAGCGTGAGGTCGTCGCGTCGCGGTACGTCGCCGGTGTAGTCGTCGAGGAGACGGAAGACGTGCTCCGAGATGGCCGTTGGTGATTCGGCGCGATGCGCCTTGACGCACTCGAGTACCGGCTCTTCGTCGAGCCTCTTTCCTTCGTGATTGCGGGCATCGGCGATGCCGTCCGTAAATAGTAGCAATACGTCACCATTTACATTCCAGGCGCGAGACTCGGAGGTTGGCGCCTCATCGAGCATGCCGAGCGGAGGACCTCCCGCCCTGAGCCGTTCGACGGTGCCGTCGTCGGACACAACGAACGCATGGGGGTGACCCATGTTGCCGTATCGAAGGACCCCGGCGGATCGATCGACGACGGCGTAGAGCGCGCTGACGAACATCTCTGTTGTGTTCAGCTCTTCCTTCAGGCTCGAATACAGCCGATGCAGCATTTCCGCGGGATCGTCCGTGCCCTGCGCGTGAATTGCCGACGCGCTCATCGTCAGCGCCATGATGAGCGCCGCCTGATAGCCGTGTCCCGATACATCGCCGATCATGACGCCGATGCGCTCATTCGAGAGACGGTACAGGTTATAGAAGTCGCCCCCCACGTCCTCCGCGGGCACGACGCGCGCTGCGACGATCGCCGCAGGAGCCACGTGTGCCGTGTCCGGCAGAAGCTTCATCTGCAGGTTGTGCGCGAGCTGCATCTCCTGCTGGAGGCGCTGCTGGTCGAGCGACCGGCGGACGAGGCGGGCGTTCTGGATCGCCGCACCAATCTGGCTCGCGATTGCCGTCACGAGCTTCTGGTCGCCGGCGGTGAACGCCTGGCCGGAACGGCGGTCCGACAGGTTCACCACACCAAGTGGTTCGCTTCCGTCCTGCGCCGTCCAGAGGATTGGCACCGTGAGCATCGCCCCACGCCTGAAGGCGCGCTCCGCCTCGCATGGCATCTCGTTCGCGTCGACGATCACGGAGTGCAGCGTACGGAACACGTGTGCGCTGACACTACAGGTGTCGTCGAGCGCAATCGGCACGGTCGGGATACCCTCGCCGCCGATCCGGGCTATGACGTCGAACGCATTCGTCGCGCGGTTGACCACGAGGATCGAGCCCCGGTGCGCGCCGACCGTCTCGCTGACCTCGCGCAGGATGGTCGACGCGCCTTCCTCCAGGGAGACCGTGCGTCCAAGGATCTCGCTGATGGAATACAGCAGGTTGATCTCTTCGTATCGCTCGGCGAGCTCGTTCGCCGCGTGCTCCACCTCCAGGCTGTTCTGGAGGAACTGCGCGACGATCGGTCGCAGGAACTGGACATATCCCTCGAGCGCGGCCAGGTCGACGTCGCAGGGACCCAGGACGATCCACGCGGGGCGAGGTCCGCGCACCGCCATGAGGAGAACGCGACCGCCCGCGGTCTCCTCGGTGTGCACGACGGTGCCGGTTGGCAGCCACTCTTCCCGCGGTGCGTCCGCGCGGGCCGTACCGGCGACGAATCTCAGCGGCGCGGCTTCGCCATCACGTGACCAGACGGCCACGTTGCAGGCGGTGGCCTCATGGAACGCGCTGAGGACATCGCCAAGCTCGCTCACGCGCGTGCGAGCGTGAGGCGCACGACGTTGCCGGCGCGTGTTCCCGTGGGCGAGTCGAATCGCTCGACGTCGTCCATGAGCTTCCGCATGAGGAACAGCCCGCGGCCGTCCTCGCGCTCGAGGTTGTCGTCGTCCGCGGCATCGCGCGTCTTTGCGTCGAGGTCGAACGGTGCGCCCTCGTCGGCGATTTCAACGACGAGGCGCTGGGAGTCGACGTGGGCGCTCACGAAAACGCGCTTGTCCGCCCGTTCGTTGTTCGCGCGGAGGATGGCGTTCGACAGGGCTTCGCTGAGCGCGACGGGCACGTTCAGCGCGAGCTGATGCTTGTTGTACGCGAGCTCGGCGCATGGATGCCGAACGAGGTCGACCACACGCTCGATGTACGCGACGTCGCTCGGGATGTCGACTTGAAGCGAGACGCGAAGTCCGCCGGCAGGGGAGGGCGGCTGGGGCGCAGGCATGGATGAGGTCAGTGGCAGCGAGAGGACACGGCCCTGAGGACAGGGGAACGACGAAGCGCGGCCCGTCTCCAGACGGACCGCGCCGGGGTCATCGACGCCGGATCAGAAGCTCGACAGGGCGCGGTCGCGCGTGTCGGAAATCTGGAACAGCGTGTCGAGCTTGGTGAGCTCGAACAGCGTGCGGAGATCATCGTTCAGGTTGGCGAGCCGAAGCTCCCCGCCCTGCTCGCGGATCTTCTTGGAGAGCGAGACCAGCACGCCGAGCCCGGAGCTGTCGATATAGCCCGTCTGCGCGAAGTCGATGAGAAATTTCTTCTCGCCACGCTCGAGCTCATCCAGCACCTTCTGCTTGAGCTCCTGGCGATTTCCAACGATGAGTTGCCCTTCGACATCGACCACGACGATTTCACCCTGCTTCTTGATCGTGAAGCTCATGTGCCTGTCTCCTGACGGATCCCGTTCAGTAGTATGGCCGCTGAGTCGCCCGCCTGCAGTGCGGTGACCGCGGCAACATTGAAGATGTCTTCAGCGCTCGCTCCGCGCGAGAGATCGTTGCACGGATGGCGCATCCCCTGGAGGATTGGCCCGATCGCGCGCGCCGAGGCGAGCCGCTGCACCAGCTTGTAGGCGATGTTCCCGGAGTCGAGGTCCGGGAAGACGAGCACATTCGCCCTTCCCCCCACCGGGCTCTCTGGCGCCTTTCGTGCCGCGACGTCCAGGATGAGCGCGGCATCTCCCTGCAATTCTCCGTCCACGGCGAGCTCGGGTGCGGAGCGCTGCACTTCCTCGACCGCCGCGCGAATCCGCGTGACGCTTTCCCCCGCCCCACTGCCCTTCGTGCTGAAGGAAAGAAACGCGATGCGCGGCTCGTCGCCAACGATCCGCCGGCGATCGCGGGCCGCGCTCATGGCGATGTCGGCGAGCTGGCCAGCCGTGGGTCGCTTGATGACCGCGCAATCCGTGAAGGTCAACACCTCACCCTCCGTCCCGCGAAAGGCGGGCACGTCCATGTAGAAGGCGCTCGAGATCGTACGGGCGCCCTCAGCGGGCCCAATCAGCCACAGCGCTGCACGCACGACGTCCGCCGACGTGTGCGCCGCACCAGCGACGCAGCCGTCGGCGCGGCCCCAGCGAACCAGCGCGTCCGCCACCAGGAGGGGGTTCGACGCGTGACCGGCAGCCACTTCCTCGGTCATGCCCTTGGGCGAGCGAATCGCGAAGATCTGTGCAGCTACCTCATCCGCCAGCGCGCCGGGACGAATCTCGATCAGTTCAATACCGTCGATAGCATCGGCGGCAGTTCCAACGAGCACCGGCTCAACGACTCCGCGCGCCTTCAGCGCTGCGACCGCCTCACGCGTGCGCGGATCACCGGCTTCCGGGAAGAGGATGCGCCGGCGCTGTGCCGACGCGCGCTCGTGCAGCGACTCGAGAAACGTCACGAGGTCTGAAGCTTCGCGTGAAGCGCCGCGGCAACGGTCGGATGCACGAGGTCATGGACATCGCCGCCGTAGCGGGCGACTTCCCGGACGAGGCTGGCGCTGATATACGTCGTGTCGAGCGACGGCACCATGAACACCGTTTCCAGCTGCGGCGACAAGTGCCGATTCATGAGCGCCATCTGGTACTCGTACTCGAAGTCGCTCACGGCGCGCAGCCCGCGAATGAGGAGCGACGCGCCGACCTCGCGCGCGAAATCGACGAGGAGCCCGCCGAACGAGCGCACCTGGATGTGGTCGTCGTTCCCGAGCGACGCTCGAATCAGGTCGACGCGCTCGTCAATGGAGAACAGCGGCGACTTCGACGAGTTGATCGCCACCGCCACGACCAGCGTGTCGACGAACTCGAGGCTTCGATGAATGAGATCTTCGTGACCCCGTGTGATCGGGTCGAAGCTGCCGGCGTATATGGCAATGCGGGAATTCGGCACCCGGGAAGAATCGACAGCCGCAGGCGAAAGCGCAACGCGGGTTGGCGTCAGTCGGCGCGATAAAACGTGATGGCGGTACCGCCGTATTTTCGCCGCTCGCCACCGTCAGGCATCTTCTCGAACGCGCGGTGCTCGATGCCCAGCACGCCCGCAAAGGGGATGGACAGCCAGAGCTCGGCAACCTGCACGGCGAGTCCACGGTCGTAGGGCGGGTCGGCAAAGGCAACGTCGTAGGCGTGCGCGTCGATCGTGCGCAGATACGCCAGCGCGTCGGCCTTGATCACCTTCGCCTCCTCACCCGCGCCAACGCTCACGAGGTTCTCCCCGATCGCCCTGAGGCTCGCGGCGGCATTCTCGACGAAGTCCGCACTTGCCGCTCCACGCGAGAGCGCCTCGATGCCGAGCGCACCCGAGCCCGCGAAGAGGTCCAGCACGCGGGCATCGGCCAGCCAGGGATTGACGATACTCATCCACGCTTCGCGCACGCGATCCGCGGTGGGCCGCGCGATGTCGCCGGCCGGTGCCACGAGGCGACGCCCACGCCATTGACCTGAGACAATACGCACGCGCTACGCGACGCGGAAATCGGCGAGGCGAGCCTGCAGACGCACCTTGCCCCGGAACTCGTCCCGCTCGAGGCGGTAGGCGATGTCGTACGTGCGCGTCGTGTCGACGTCCCCGATCCGCGAACCCATGGACCACCCGATCGCCTCGAGCGGCTCGCGGGTCACGGTATCGATGCAGAGCTTGAGCCCTCCGTCGCCGACGATCTTCGGTGGCGTGGCGATGCGCACGCCGCGTGTCACGAGCATCGGTGATGGGTTGCCCATGCCGCACGGCTCGAGGTGGCGAAGGAGACCCTCGAACTCCAGCGTGACGTCCGCGATGTCGACTTCGAGATCGACACGCAGCTCCGGCACGAGATCTTCGAGCGTCAACACCGACCGCGCGCTGTCGTTGAAGCAACGGGTGAATTCCTCGACATGCTCGCGCGCGATCGTCACGCCCGCCGCGCTGCGGTGGCCACCGAACCGCTTGAGCAGGGTGCTGCAGCGCCCGATGCCACCGTGGAGATCGAAGCGCGAAATCGATCGGCCGGATCCCTTGCCTTCGTCACCGTCGAGCCCAATGAGAACGGTCGGACGCCCGAACTCCTCCACAAGGCGCGACGCGACGATCCCGATGACGCCGGGATGCCAGCCCTGATGCACCTTGCCGTTGTCATCGACGCGTGACTGCACCTCGGAGGCGAGCACGATGCCGAAGGTCTCGTCGAGGTTCATCGCGAGCACGCGCTCGCGAGCGTCCCTGAGGACCGCCCGGTCGATTTCCTGGCGGCGCGCGTTCAGCTCCTCGAGCTCGCGCGCGATCGTGTTCGCCTGGTGCTCCGTGGTGGCGGTGAGCAGCTCGACTCCCCGCAACGCCTTGCCAAGGCGACCCACGGCATTCAGTCGCGGGGCGAGAATAAAGCCGACTCGACCGGCGGTCAGTGGCTTCCCCTCGAGCCCCGCCGCGCGAACGAGCGCGCGAAGGCCGAGGTTCTGGGATTCCGCGAGCATCTTCAACCCGTACCGCGCGAACACGCGGTTCTCGCCTCGCAGTGGAGCGACGTCCGCAATAGTAGCCAGCGCGACAAGGTCGAGCATGCCGTAGACGTTGTTCTCGTTGCCGCCGAGCGCGCGCGTGACAGCCAGCGCCAACTTGAACGCGACGCCGACGGCGGCCAGATCCTTGTCCGCAGACTCGCAGCCCGGACGCTTCGGGTTCAGCACCGCGAACGCGTTGGGGAGATCGCCGCCAGGCAGGTGATGATCGCTGATGATGACGTCGATGCCCGCCGCCTGCAGGGCGGCAACCGGCTGGACCGCGCTCGTCCCGCAATCGCACGTGACGACCACCGTTGCACCAGCGGCACGTGCGGCGCGCACGCCAGCATCGGTCAGGTCGTAGCCATCCACGAGTCGCTCGGGGATGAACGGCACGACCGTTCCCCCGAGGAGACGCAGTGCACGTGTCATCAACGTCGTCGAGCACATGCCGTCGACGTCGTAGTCGCCGTGCACGAGTATGGTCTCTCCGGCTTTCACGGCCGCGACGAGTCGCTCGACTGCCCGTCCCATGTCCAGCATCTGGTCGAGCGGCAGCAACTGGTCGAGCCGGGGCCGCAGGTACCGCTTTGCCGACTCAGCCGGAACGTGGCCACGGGTCGCGAGGAGCCGGCAGATCACCTCCGGCAGCATCAGCTCCGCGCGAAGCATCTCGACCGTCGCGGAATCAGGCGGCTGTGGGAGAAGCCAGCGCGCGCGCGGCCGGGCGACGGGAGGTGCAGCGGTCATGCGTTCAAGATATTTGTTATCGTGCTGCCATTCAACGCTGATACCGTATCATTCCGCCGCATACAGGAGCACGCCACACCCTTCGCACATTTCCAGCGCTCCTGTGGCCGCCATGGCGGCGCGGCGTTGCGTGGGAATCGCGGTGTCACAGGCGCTGCACGACTTGTCGCGCAGCGGAAACACGGACTCGCTGCGCTTCCTCACTCGCACGCGATCGTACTTGTTGAGCATCGCGGGCGGTACGGACTTCGCCGTTTCTGCGCGCTTGCGCTCCGCCGCCGTGACTTCAACGCCGATCGCCGTACGATCGGCCTCGAGAGCGGTTCGCGTATCCACCTGACGTGCCGTGACATCCGCGAGCGCGACGTCGAGGTCCGACACGGCGTGCCGAAGTTCGTTGATGCGTCCCTGGATCTGCGCGACTTCCCGCTCGGTGTCGCCGAACATGCGCTTGGTCTGCTCGAGCTGCACCACCGCCGCGTTGGCTTCCTTGGGCGACGTCACGCCTTCGTAAGCACGCTGGCTGCGATCGACGAGGGCGCGATTCGCATCGAGACGAACGCCGGCCTCGCGATGTCGCGCTTCCTCGGCTTCGATCGACGCGTGCGCTCGTTCGCGTTGGCTCGACACCTTCCCACGCTCTTTCTCGAGCGCCGCAAGGCGGGGGGCGAGGGCAGCGAGGCGGTCTTCGAGCTGGTACAGCTCGATGTCATCGGCCTGCACGGCGAGCAGTGACTTGACGTCAGGATGCATGGGGAGAGTTGGACGTGAGTACGTAGATGCACGAGCGATCAACGCCCAGCACCGGATGATAACCCGTAACGCGACAGGTCAGCGAAATTTCTTCCACCACTGGCCGCCCAGACGACGGAGTTCCTCGGTCAACGCCATCTTTTCGCGGGTCAGCTCGTCCTTCTGGCTGTCCGACGCGATGGGCATTTCGCGGTCTATCTCCGACATGCGCTCCGTGAGGCTGCGCTCGTGCATGGCCGATAGACTTCCGGCCACCGTCTCGTCGGCATGATCGAGCCCGCCGTTCTCCTCGAGGAGCTCCTGCATGATCACTACCGCATCGCCATCGAGATGCTCGGCGAGAACGTCAGGGCCGACCTCGGCGCCGTGCGCGACGAGCGCGCCAAAAATGCGGCGGAGGTCCGCATCGCGAAAGCTCTCTTCGCCGACGCGTTCGACCACCAGCTCGAAATAGGAGGGACGATGCAGCAGGACTCGCATCAATTCCCGCTCTGCGCTCGCGGCGCGCGCTCCGGCAACGCGGCGGCGCTCTCCCTGTCGCACTGGGGGAAGCTCAGCCCTGGGCACCGGCGCGCGGTAGTCCGGCTCTGACTCCACAAGGGCCAGCGGACCGCGCGTCGGTCCGCCCCGGCGCCCGCGTGCCGGACCACTCAGCTCGCGCTCGAGCAGCTCACGTGTGACCCCGGCCGCCGTCGCTGCATGGCCGAGGTACATATCCCGGGTCAGCGGATCGGTCGTCGCCCGCAGCGTCGGCAGGAGACGATCCAATGCCTGGCGCTTCTTGCGCAGGTCCGCGAACCACCCGCCGCGCTCGAGTATCTGGATCTTGCGCTCGAACACATCGATTGACGTGCCGATCTGCGCCTCCAGTCCGCGTGCTCCATGTGTGCGCACGAAGGTGTCAGGATCCTCTCCGTCGGGGAGCGTTACCACCTGAACGGCCGCGCCCTGTGCGAGGAGTTCGTCGCCCGAACGAAACGTCGCCTTCAGCCCGGCCTTGTCCGAGTCGTACAAGAGGTACACGCGATTGGTGTATTTCCTGATCAGCGACGCCTGGTCCGTGGTGAGGGCGGTTCCCATCGGCGCGACCACACTTTCGACGCCCGCTCCCATCAGGCGAACAGCATCGAAGTATCCCTCGACCACGAGCATTCGTTCATCTCGTCGTGCGGCCTGCTTGGCCCAGTTCAGACCGTACAGCAGCTTCCCCTTTGTAAAGACGGGCGACTCGGCCGAGTTGAGGTATTTTGGCTGCCCATCGCCCAGCACGCGTCCCCCAAATCCCACGACGCGTCCGGACACGTCATAGATCGGAAAGATCAGCCTGTCCCGGAAACGGGGGCGAGGCTCTCCCCCTTCCTCAGGTACCCGCAGCAGACCTACTTCAATGAGCCGTTCGTCGGAGAAGCCGAGGGTGTTCAGGTGCGCCCGCATGAGTCCTATTTCGCGCGGAGCAAAACCCAGCCCCACCTTGCCCGCGAGCTCGCGACTGATCTCCCGCTCGCCGAGATAGGCGCGCGCTGCAGAGGCGCGATCGTCCTCCCACAGGATCGTCTGGTAATAGTCCGCGGCCGCGCCATTGATCTCCCACATCGGCTCGCGCGCGTCACGCTCGTCGCCACGACCGGTAGTCAGCTCGACGACCTCGATGCCCGACTTCTCGCCAACCATTCTCACCGCGGTCACAAAATCGACGCCCATGCGCTTCATGAGATAGGAGAAAACGTCTCCCGTCTCGCCACACGAAAAGCAGCGGTAGCGTCCGAGCTTGGGTGACACCGAGAAGTTCGGCCCGGTGCCTTGATGAAACGGGCACGGTCCGCGGAAGTCGGCACCACTCCGTTTCAATCGCACGTATTCGCCGATCACGCCAACGATGTCGGCGCTCTCCCGCACGCGCTCGACCGTCTCGTCGGGAATCACGCGAACTCCGCGATGGTCACGCCCGCCCCACCCTCGTTCCAGCCGGCCATGTGGAACACGCGCACGCGCGTGTCTTTTCGCAGCATCTCATCGACGACCTGCCGAAGCGCGCCCGTCCCCTTGCCGTGGATGATGCGGAGCGACTTGAGGTCCGCACGAATGGCGCTGTCGAGCGCCTGGAGCACAGCTCCCTCCGCCTCATCCGCACGCATCCCGAGGAGATTCACCTCCGTGCTGACGTAGACCTCGGGCGCATCGCCGAGGTAGTTCACTGCCGCCTCAGCGGGGCGCTCCGTCTTCCGCAGGGTTGCGACCTTGACCCTGAGCTTCATCGACCCGACGACAATCGACGCATCCTTGCCCCGCAGCTCCAGCACACGACCGATCTTGCCGCCGAGCGTGCCGACTTCGACCGCATCGCCCTCGGTGATCGGCGTGCGGTCCGCCGGCCTCACGGTGCCCTGCTTTCGCTGCGACGACCGCTCTTCGGCATCGAGCCGCTCGAGCACATTGGCCTGCTTCGCCGCGAGTTCCTCTGCCGAGCGACGCGCCTCACGTCCCATCTCGTCGATGGCGGCATCAGCCGCTGCACTCCCCCGCTGCTTCAGCGCCTTGATGGTGCGATCGATCTCGGCGCGCGCCTCGAGCACGTACTTCCGCGCGTCCTGCCGACTCGACTTCTCGGCCTGACGTTCGCGCTCGCGCACGTTGTGCTCGCGCCGTGCGACATTGGCAATGCGATCGCGCGCGTCGTCGACCATGACGGTGGCCTCGCGCTCGCGCGACTCCAGCTCCGCTTCCTTCTTCTCCAGGCGCTCGATGAGCGCTGCCATGTCGCGCTCGCCCTGCGGAATGCGCTCCTCGGCGCGGGCGACCACGTCGGCAGGAAGGTTCAGCCGCCGCGCGATGCTGATGCCATACGAGCGTCCCGGCACACCCTTGATCAGGCGATACGTCGGCGCGAGTTCCACCGCATCGAACTGCAGCGACGCGTTCACGACGCCAGGCACCTGCGTCGCGAGCTCCTTGAGCTGCCCCAAGTGTGTCGACGCGAGCGTCGTCGTTCCACGTGCGGTGAGTGACTCGAGGATGGCCCAGCCGAGCGCGGCACCTTCCTGCGGATCCGTTCCCGATCCCAACTCGTCGATGAGTACGAGCGAGTTGCCCGTCGCCCGAAGGAGGATCTCGGAGAGGTTCTTCAAGTGCGCCGAGAACGTCGACAGACTCGCCTCGATGGACTGCTCGTCGCCGATGTCGGCAAGGACATCGTCGAAGATGGGGATGCGGCTCTCCGCGCCGACAGGCGCGGGAATTCCCGCCTGCGACATCATCGACACCAGCCCGAGCGCTTTCAGGAGCACCGTCTTGCCGCCGGTGTTCGGTCCGGAGACCAGAAGGGTGCGCTCGTCCGGCAGCATGGCCAGATCGAATGGCACGACCGGGACGCCCTTGGCGAGCAACAACGGATGTCGCCCATCGCGCACCGCGAACCCATCGTGCGCAGGCACCAATTCCGCCGCGGTGCACTCGAAGTCGATCGCGTAGCGCGCGCGCGCGTGCAGCGAGTCCACCTCCGTGAGCGCATCGAGCGAGTCCGCAAGTTCTTCACGGTGCGGCCGCACTACATCCGTGAGCTCGGCGAGGATGCGCTCGACCTCCTCCTGCTCCTCCGATTCGAGCTCGCGAATGCGATTGCCGTATTCCACGGCCGCCGGCGGTTCGACGAACATGAGCCCACCAGTGCCCGATGTGCCGTGCACGATGCCGCCTACCCCTCGAACGCCTTCGCGCCGCACCGGAATCACGTAGCGACCATCACGAATCGTCACCGACATGTCGGGCGCGCGGTGGTGTGCTTCGAGCCCGCCCATGACACGCTCGAGGATGCGAATCAGCTCACCGTGTGAAGCGCGCAGTTCGCGTCGGATGCGCCGCAATGCCGGCGATGCGTCGTCCTTCACGACACCATCCTCGCCGAGCGCGCGTTCGATCTGCTCCTCGATGGGGCGCGCCGCTACCATGCGGTCCGCGAACAGACCAAGCACCGCGCGGATGATCGGGGAGCGTCGGTCGTCGCGCAGAGCATCGCGAGTGCGACGCGCGGATCGCAGCAGCACGCCGCCTGCCACCAGCTCTGTCCCACTCCACACGCTTCCCAGTACTCTCAGTCGCTGAATGGCACCTGCGAGCTCGGGCACGGCTTCTGGACGCCACACTGGCTCGCCACCAAGGAGCGACCGCATCGCCGCCACACGTCGAAGTTCGGCCTCGATCCACGAGAGGTCCGATTGTGGCGCCAGCGACCGCACCCGCGCCGCACCAGGCAGCGAGAACGCCCGCTCGGCGACCAGCTCCAGCAGGCGCGGAAATTCGAGAATGCCGAGTGCGTGCGAATTCATCGATGCCGCCCCGAGCGCAAAAACCCGAACGAGCGCGATGCACGCTGGTTCGGGTGAAGGTGTCCGGTCCAGCGCACCGCTGTCACCCCTGCCTGCTCAGTTCCTCGCGGGCGATCGCATTGATGGTGCTTCCCTCCGCGCGTCCCTTGAATTGCGGCAGCACCTTCCCCATCACTGCTCCGATCTGCGATGCCCCCGCGGCGATGGCAGCGCGTACCGCCACACGCAACTCGTCGTCGCCCACGGATGGCGGGAGGTAGGCTTCGAGAATGGTGACTTCGACCCGCTCCTTGTCGGCCAGGTCATCGCGCTTGCCGGCATACATCTCGATCGACTCGCGGCGGCGCTTGATCCCCTTTCGCAGCACATCGACGACCTCTTCATCGGTCAGGTCGCGCCGCAGCTCGATCTTCCGGTTCTTTGCGTCCGAGTAGATGGTGCCAATCACCAGCACGCGCGGCTTGTCGAGTGCCTTGCGCGCGGCATTGAGGTCGGATTGAAGCGTGTCGAAGAGAGACATTGCAGGGGTCGGGGTAACCTTTGAACCTACGCGGGGAGCCGGGTCAGTGCAACGAAAGCACTGTGAGCTCTTGGGATGATAGGAGGATAGGAGGATAGGATGATAGGAAGACAGGAAAACGTCCCTCCTATCATCCTATCGTCCTATCTTCCCAAAGTCGGTCAGCCGGGCGGCCAAGTCAGCTTCCGTCCGCCGAGCAGGTGCAGGTGCACGTGGAAAACCGTCTGGCCCGCGTCTGCGCCGCTGTTCATGACCGTGCGATATCCGCGTGACGCGATGCCCTCGCTGCGCGCGATCGTGGCGGCGGCAAGCTGAAGTGCTCCGAGCATTGACGCATCCGTCGCCTCGCCGAGTGAAGCCACGTGCGCCCGCGGGATCACGAGCACGTGCGTCGGCGCTTTCGGATCGAGGTCGCGGAAGGCCACGACCGTATCATCCTCGAAAACGATGGTAGCGGGGATCTCCTTGCGGGCGATGCGGCAGAACAGGCAGCTGTCGGTCATTGGCCGGGCGGTGAGAGCGAGCGGAGCACCGCGAGCGCGGCGATGCCCGCCGTCTCGAAGCGCAGAATGTTGTTCCCCAGGGACGCAGTCCGCCAGCCGCGTGCAATGAACGCCGCGCGCTCGTGCTCCTCGAGTCCGCCTTCTGGCCCGAGGGCGACCACCACGCGCGCGGCACTCGACCTCACAACGTCCGCAATCGCTTCGCCATCCACGTCGAGGACGACCCTCGACACCGTATCAGACGACTCCAGACCATCGAGTGCAGAATCGAGCGACGCCTCCATGTGCGGCTCGGGAAGCCACGCTCCGCCCGACTGCTCCAATGCGCTGATCATCCGCAGGCGAACCTTCTCCCGGAATGATTCGCCTTCTCCGCGTGGCGACACCGAGCGCGAACGCGCATAGAGGATCGGCCGCCATGATGAGAGACCCAGCTCCACGCCCTTCTCGGCCAGCAGGAGCATGCGCTCACGGTCGCCGACCGGAGCCCATAGTTCCACATGCGACAGCGGTTGAGTCTCTTCGACGGGGTCGGCGTCGAGGCGCACGGCGCAAGTCCGCTTCGAGAGCTCGTCGATCACTCCAAACGCTCGACGTCCCGCACCGTTGGTGAGGCGCACGACATCACCAGTGGCGAGCCGCTTGACGGACGCATGATGCGCGGCTGACGCCTCGAGCTCCACACGCTCGCCGCCACGCCACGCACCAGGCGCGTAGAACGTACTTACCGGTGCACCACGCGCGCGCTCCACCACAGCCCCTCCGCGTCCTCGGCCACAACGTCCCAACCCGCATCATTGAGCGCGCCCAGCATCATCGCGCGCTCCTCGAGGAGCATTCCGCTCAGCACCGCCTCGCCGTCAGGCGTGAGTGACGATGCAATCATCGGCAGCATCTGGAGCAGCACGCTCGAGATGATGTTCGCAAGGATGACGCGCACCGGCGCGACGAGTGGCAGGAAGATATTCGCGTCGCCCTCGAAGATGATGACGCGATCCGCCACCATGTTGCGTACGAGATTCTCATGCGCGTTCTCGATGGAGTCGTGATCGATCTCGATTCCCACCACGTGCGCCGCGCCGAGCTTGATGGCCGCGATCGACAGGACCGCACTTCCACATCCAAGATCCGCGACACGATCCCCAGCGCGAATGACATCCGGCAGCAGCCGCACGACACCGCGCGTCGTCTCATGCTCGCCGGTCCCGAAGGCCATCTGCGGCTCGATGATGATCGTCTGCGCGGGATCACGTCCTTCCGCGAGCCACGGCGGGACAATCGACAGCGCGCCCAGATCATGCGCACGAACGCCCTTCTTCCACTCCTCCGCCCAGTCGACCGCCGGAATGACCGTCAGCGTCACGGCCGCACCCGGGTCAGCGGCGAGCACTGCACGACGCACCGCCTCGCCGTCGGTTCCGCCCGGGAAGTGCGTCACGAGTTCGTCGCCAGCCTCGTGAACTCCCTCGGAGCCCGCCTCGAACAACGCTGCCATTGCCTGTGGCCGTGCCTCGCCGGGCCGAACGCGCACGGCCAGCCAATTCATGCGCCGAGCGCCTCCTTCATCTTCGCCCAGAGCCCCTTGTCACGATCGCTGGGGACGTTGGCCTGCAGGCCGCCGAGCCTCGTGATGAGTTGCTCCTCCTCGGCACTGAGGGAATCTGGCGTCCAGAGTTGTACGCGCACGTGCAGGTCGCCTGTGCCGGCAGCGTTGACGCGCGCAAGGCCGCGTCCGCGCAGGTGGAACATCTGCCCGCTCTGCGTTGCCGCAGGAATGGTGAGCGATACGGTGCTCGTTGCGGTCGGGACGTGGATGACCGTGCCCATGACGAGTTGCGGATACGTCACGAGCACCTCCGTGAAGAGATCCTCTCCCTCGCGTTCGAAGCGCGGATCATCGGCGACCTCGAACACAACGTGCACGTCGCCGCGATCACCCTTTCGTGCACCGATGCTGCCCACGCCGCGAAGGGTCATGTACTGCCCCGTTGCGACCCCGGCGGGCACGGACACCTTGATGGTCTTGTCGGTTCGTGTGCGACCGTCACCCTTGCATCGCTTGCACGGGGTATCGATCTGCTTGCCTTCGCCATGACACGTCGGGCACGGCGTGACGGCAACGAACTGTCCGAAGAACGAACGCTGCGCGCGCCGGACCTCGCCGTGACCGGCGCAGGTGGAGCACGTATGCGCCTTGGAGCCAGGTTCGGCGCCGGTTCCCGAGCATACTTCGCACGCATCGAGCACCTTGATGCGCACTTCCTTCTCGACGCCCGTCGCCACCTCAGCGAGCGTCAATGGCATCGCGATGCGAATGTCGTTGCCGCCGCGCTGTCCGCGTCCCTGTCCACCGAACAGGTCATCGAGTCCGCCGAAACCGCCGAAGTCGCGCATGAAGATGCCGAGCGCCTCGGAAAGGTCGACGTGGTGGAAGCCCGCACCGCCGCCACCCTTGAGCCCCGCCTCACCGTAGCGATCGTACGCGGCGCGCTTCTGTGGATCACGGAGCACGTCGTACGCTTCCGTAATCTGCTTGAATTTTTCCTCGGCTTCCTTGGATCCGCCGTTGCGGTCGGGATGGTAGGCCATCGCCAGCTTGCGATATGCCTTCTTGATCTCATCGTCCGCGGCAGTGCGCTCGACGTCGAGGGTCACATAAAAATCAGCCATGGTGGCGCTTGAACGCTCGCAAGAAGTTGATGGTGCTACAACAGGTCCGACAACAGCCGGGACGTGTGCTGCACAAGGGAAATCACCTTGTCGTACGACATCCGTGTTGGCCCGATCACGCCGATGATTCCCGTCAGCGATCCTGCATGATACTCGGCCGTGACAACCGTGAACTGGTCGAGCCTGGGATCGCCGTGCTCGCCCCCGATGGTGATGCACACGCCTGGCCGCTCGTCCGCCGCGTGCGTGCGACGCAGGATGTCGGCAAGGCGCGCCGGCTCTTCAGTAAGCGTCAGGAGCTTCCGCAAGTTCGCGGCGCCGTCGAATTCGGGTTGCGATGCCAGCACACTCGCCTGCCCCACGATGACACTGCCCTCCGTGCCAGGCATGGCGGCATCCAGGAGCTGCTCGCCTTCCTGCACGAAGATGTTCAGCAGCTCCCCCGCCTCGCGGTTCGTCGAGCTGTCGCGAAGCCGGTCGCCGACAGACGCACGCAACTCACGAAGCGAGTGTCCCGCGAGCCGTTCGTTCAGCACGCGTGTCACCTCGCTGACGGCCGTGTCCGCGACCGTGCCGCGCACCTCGACGAACACCGTGCGCACCACGCCGCCGTCGAGGGTGAGCACGAGCAACAGCCGATCCCCGCCCACCCTCACGAGATCGAGTGTGCGCAGGATGCTCGCATCGAGCTGCGGACCAAGCGCTACCCCAAGCTCCTGGGTGAGCACGCCGAGCGACTGTGCCGCACGACGCAGAATCGTCTCGATGGTAGAGCTGCTCGCGGAAATCTCGGCGCGCAGCCGGTCGCGCTCGGACGTGACGATTGGACTCGGTGGTGCATTGAGCAGCGAGTCCACGTAGGAGCGGTACGCCTTGTCTGTCGGCACACGGCCCGCCGACGTGTGCGGGTGCATGAGAAACCCCTTTTCCTCGAGGTCGCTCATCGTGTTCCGGATGGTGGCCGGCGACACGCCGAGGCCCGAATGTCGCGACAGGACGCGTGACCCGGCTGGTTCAGCGGTCTGAACGTACGTCTTGATTACCGCTTCGAGGACGCGGCGTTCCCGCGGCGTGAGCTCGTCGGCAGGTGTCATAAGTTCAAATATGCTAACGACTTCGGTGGTGCGTCAAGGCGGCGGCGAGCGCATCCAGGCGTAGCCAACCTTCGACGGTGCATCGCACTCGGCCATCCGCGCCTGTTTCGACCCATCCCGCACCCGCCCACTTGGTGAGGAGGACTTGATCAGTGGGTAGCACGGCCAGCCCCACATCCGATCGCAGACCGAGATAGACCGACTCGGCCAGCCGGTTCTCCCCGGTGAGGAGTTCCGACCCCTCGATGGGATCGACCCGACTCGATGCAATCTCCTGCCAGGACGAATACGTGCGGGCATTCCAGCGCCGCGAGTCGCCATCGAATCCGTGGGCAGAGGGTCCAAGCCCGACGTACGACGCACCCGACCAATACGCCGAATTGTGCCGAGCGCGCTTGCCTGGGCGGGCATAGTTGGAGACCTCGTAGTGCTCGAAGCCCGCCTCGACGAGCAATCGATGGGCGGCGAGAAAATCGCTCTCGTACCCCTCTTCTGGCTGTTCGACGGTTACTCCGGCGGCGACCCATTTTCCCAGAGCAGTCCCTGGCTCAACCGTGAGCCCATAGAGCGAGATGTGGTCCGGTGACAGGGCGAGCAACTGCTCAACGTCGTTTTCGAAGTTGCGTGCAAGTGAGGCGGGCAGCGCAAAGATGAGGTCGAGTGACAGGTTTGTGATCCCACCATCTCGCGCGATTGCGACGGCTCTCGCCGTGACCGTGGTGTCGTGGGTTCGGTGCATCCACGTAAGCACGTCATTGTCGAAGCTCTGGGCGCCGAGGGAAAGGCGATTTACGCCGGCGGCTCGCCAGGCGGTGACTGCGTCCGGCGTGACGTCATCCGGGTTGGCCTCGATGGTGATCTCCGCACTGGGCACCGCTGGAAAACGCCGTTTCACCGCTTCGATGACCCGCGCCACACCGGCGCCGCCGAGCAACGAAGGTGTGCCCCCGCCGAGGTAAATGGTGTCCACTTCGCTGGCGCGCGCATTCCCGAACCGCACGCAGAGTTCGGACTCGAGAGTCGCGAGGTACTCCTCGACGGGCACGTGACGTCGTACCGTGATGGCGAAATCGCAGTAGGAGCAACGGCGCGCGCAGAACGGGACGTGAACATAGACGTGGCGGGTCACCCTGCAATATCGCCCACGGACGTCCTCGTCCGGCTCAGATCCGCCGAATCTCCCCCGAAAGCGCGCATTCGACGAGACCGCGCATCTCCAGCGCGCTGACGGCGGCCATGCCCTCGTGCGCCGGGAGTCTGGCTCTCGCGCACAGCGTGTCGACGTCGGCCGCACCCGATGCCAGCGCATCCCACACGCGGCGCTCGCAGCCATCCTTCGGGAGATCGCTGATGCGGATCGGAGCCGTGAGTCCTGTGAGCGACAGCAGGTCGGCCATGGAGGTGATCGGGTGCGCGCCGTCGCGCAGCAGTTCGTTGCTGCCTCGCGATTGCGGTACGTCGATCGGCCCGGGAACGGCTGCCACTGTGCGGTTGAGGTCCCGCGCAAATTCTGCCGTGATCAATGCACCGCTCTTCACGCCGCCCTCGACAACGATCGTGACCGAGCAGATCGCGGCGATGAGGCGATTGCGGTTCGGAAAGGAGCCACCGTGTGCGCGGTTGTGTGGTTCGAGCTCGGAGAGAAGAAGACCGCGGCGTCCGATCTCTTCCTGGAGCGCGACGTGCCCTCGCGGGTAGACCACGTCGACGCCCGTTCCCAGCACCGCAATCGTGGCGCCGTCCGCGGCGAGGGCCGCGCGGTGCGCGACGCCGTCCACTCCGCGCGCGAGTCCGCTGACGACGCACGCGCCAGCGCGCGCCAGCGTCGTGGCGATCTGCGCGGTGACGCGCTCTGCATACGATGTGGCGCGCCTGGTGCCCACGACTGCGACACATGGCATGTCGAGCAGTGCCATATTGCCGCGCGCCCAGATGCGAGGCGGCGGAGCCGAGAGATCCAGTAGCGCTCCCGGATACCGCGCATCGCCGCGCGCGATCTCCTCGACGCCCGATACTTCAGTCGCGCCTGCCATTCATCGAGCTCGTGGTCGCGGACGATGCGGCGGCGTCACGGGAGCACGACGTCCTTGATCGGGTGAATCAATGCCTTCCGCATCTCGAGCAGCCGGCGCCACCAGGCGAGCTTGATTTCCTCCAGCCCCGAACGCCCCGCGGCAGAAATCGCATAGATCCCGAACGCGTCTGGCGCCTCGATGGGCGCGGGCTCGTCTTCACCGAGCAGGTCCATCTTGGTGAACACGACGCAGTGCGGCTTCTCCGCCAGTTCGGCGGAATATTGCGCGACTTCATTGCGCAGCTGGTCATACTCCGCCTGCCAATCCATCGAGTCGATCGGAATGAGAAACGCCAGGAGGCGCGTACGCTCGATATGGCGAAGGAACTGGAGGCCAAGTCCCTTGCCCTCGTGCGCTCCTTCGATGATGCCGGGAATGTCGGCGACGACGAATGTCCGGCTGTCACTCAACTGCACGACGCCGAGGTTGGGCGCGAGTGTGGTGAACGGGTAGTCGCCGATCTTCGGGGTGGCGGCGCTGATCACGGACAGCAGCGTCGACTTTCCGGCGTTCGGCTGCCCGACCAGCCCGATGTCCGCAATGAGCTTGAGCTCGAGCTCGAGCGTGAACAGCTGGCCCTCTTCACCGGGCTGCCATTCGCGCGGGCTGCGGTGCACGGAGGTCGCGAACCAGCTGTTGCCCTTCCCTCCCCTTCCGCCCTTGGCGAGGACCATGGTGTCGCCGTCCTCCAGCACCTCGCCGACGATCTCGCCCGTGTCGTGATTCCGCACGACCGTGCCGGGGGGCACGGGGAGCGTGATGTCAGCGCCCGAATGCCCCGTCATGTTCGAGCCACTGCCATGAACGCCCCGCTCCGCTTCCCACTTGTCGCGGTAGCTGTAGTCGAGCAGCGTGGCGAGGTTGCTGTCGGCGCGCAGTATCACGTCTCCTCCCTTTCCCCCGTCGCCGCCGTCGGGTCCACCCAGGGGGGCGAACTTTTCGCGACGGAAGCTGGCGATCCCCGACCCGCCTGAACCGGCGGTGACGCGGACAATGACACGATCGATGAACATCCTGATGGTCTGGCGAAGGTAGGCGGTGCAACCGCGGCGACCGTGATCAATTCACTGCCGAGCGGGGCGAAACCCTGCAAGGGGTGAAAGTTAGTTAGCTACGGGTTCGGCACATCTCTGCGTCCTAGTGGAGCGGACGCACTTCGCCGACCACCTCGCCACGCGTATTGCGCAGCGTGCGGCGTGCGAACTCGGCGAGGGTCGGCGGGAGGTCCAGCGGCAAGGCCCCGTACTGCTGGAGGATCGCGATGACCGCCGGATACTGCGCGCGTTGCGCGCCGCACTCCACCTTGATTGCCATACCGATGCCCTCCTCGATCAGCGCGATTGAATGGACCCCCTCGGCCCCAACCTTCGTGATGACGCGCCCCTGCGTGGCTTCGATGACGGCGGAGTCGAAGCGGTCACTTCCCCCAACGAGGAATGGGCGTGTCTGCATGGCGTGCACGATTCGCGACGGCACCTCGTGCGATCGACGTGCGCCATCGGCGAGCCGGGCGTACGCGAGCGCCATGGCCTGAAGCGGCAGTGCGAATACGATGACGCCGCAGCCGTCGACCGCGCAGCCGATCGTCGACGGGTCGACTCCCGCCCACTGCGCGACATGCTGCAGGGATTCCTGCTGCACCGGGTGATCGAGGCGTTCGTAGCCCACGGTCGGCCAACCGGCGGTGTGTGCCTTGGCCAGCATGGCGGCGTGCTTGCCCGAACAGTTGTTGTGGAGGCGCGTCGGGTGACCACCGCTCTCGCGCAGCACGCGCTGGCCGCGCGCCGATAGCGGGTCGTGTGCGCCGCAGGCGAGGTCGCCCTCCTCCATGCCGATGGAGGCGAGCATGCCGGCAGCCAGCGCCACGTGTTCGGGCTCCCCACCGTGTGAGCCACACGCGAGCGCGAGCTGGTCATCGCCCCAGCCAACCGCGTCGAAGCCACCCTGCTCGAGTAGAGACATGACCTGGAACGGCTTGGCGCACGAGCGCCAATGCGTGACCAATCCCTGGTCACGGGCACTGGCGATCAACTCGCCCGACGCGCTCACGACCGCCGCATGTACCCTGTGCAGCGACTCGACCATCGTACCACGAGTCACCACGATGTCGAGCGAGAGATCCGTCATGCGTGCCCCACGGCAACGGTGAGAGGCGAAAGCTAACCCGGCGCCTCTTGCGTCAAGTCGTCAGCGGCGCGCGGTCAGGAGAATGCCACCCAGCACCACTGCGCCCCCGAGGTACGTCGCCGGCCCGGGGATCTCGCGAATGCCCGGCAGCATCGCCGCAATCAACGTCGCGCCGATGGGCTCGCCGAGCAATGTGAGGTTCACGACGTAAGCGGGGGAATGCTTGAGCGCCCAGTTGAGACCTGTGTGGCCGAGCAGCATCGGGCCGAGTGCGAGCGCGACAAAGATGGCAATCTCGCGTGCGGGCTGCGGCGCGAGCGGAGTCTTCGTGGCAGCGATGAGCAACAGCAGCACAACGAGGCACGTGCCGTAGACGAGGCCGACGTATGCCCAGAGGTCGAGCGCGGAACGCAGGCGCCGTCCCGCGACAAAGTAGATGGCCGCAGTCAACGCGCCGAGCAGTGCGAGCAGGTCGCCCAGCCAGGCGCGCGGGTGGGCCGTTGCCGTGGCTGCACCGGCGCCGAAATCGGGGGACGCGACGATCAGCGCGCCTGTCATGGCGATGGCGATACCTATCCACTGCCGACGCGAAGGCGCTTCGCGCAACCAGAACATCGAAAGCAGCGCGACGACCACGGGCTGGGTGTTCACGAGGATGACGGAAGCGGCAACACTCGTGAGCGCTATGGAGGAATTCCAACTCCAGAAGTGCAGTGCCAGCATGCCCCCTGCGCCGGCGGCAATGGCCACTTCGCGACGCGTGAGGCGCCGCCATTGGCGCCATTGTCCCGTGAGCACGAGAGCGATGCCGATGATCACCAGCGAGAATGCCAGGCGCCAGGCAGCGATGGAGAGCGGATGCGCGTGCGAGAGGCGGACCAGCGGGCCGGACAGCGAGACACCGAGGAGCGCCAGCGCCAGGACGAATGGCGCTCGGCGATCCGCCCCGCTGTTCACCGCCTGATGATGGCGATTACGGCAACGAGGCTGGCGATGACCTGCGTCGCGATCGTGAGGATGGCGGCGAAATCAACCCTGTCCGCGGGATCGCGCTCCGGTACGGTGACCACAGCTCCCGCCTGTGGATGAGGGATGGCATCCGGTAGGAAGCGATGAGTGCGCACGCTTTCCAGCTTGCCCGACGGCTGCGTGACATACGATCGTTTTTCGTCAGCGGTGCGGGAACCACCGCCAGCCGCGTCGATGTAGTAGAAGATGTCCTTGCCGGGAACGAACGTGACGTTGGCCGGCGCATTGACGGCGCCTTGCACGCGGATGACTGGGTTGTAGCGTGGAATGGTGACCTGATCGCCAT
>JBKJUW010000079.1:0-8356 GCA_046589725.1 Gemmatimonadaceae bacterium | reverse complement strand
GACGCCACTCGTGTCGTCTCCGGCGGACGATCGACAGCCCGCATTGTCGCCGGATGAGAAGTGGCTGGCATACACCTCCACCATTTCTGGGGCGAACCAGGTGTACGTTCGCCCGTATCCGCAGGCCGGCCCCAGCGTGCAGGTGTCATCGCGCGGCGGCACGGACCCCATCTGGTCTCGCGACGGCACGGAGTTCTTCTATCGCTCCGGCTCACGCATCATGTCAGCCGCTCACCATCCGCTAACGACCTCCGGCGCCTTCGGTGCCCCTCAGATGCTGTTCAACGGCGCTTTCGACTTCTCGCAGGATCGCAACTGGGCGCTGAGCCCTGACGGCAGCTTCATCATGATCAAGGCCGACCCGACGACGGGAAGACAATTGCGCGTCGTCTTCAACTGGTTCGATGAATTGCTTGGCCCTTCCAGGGCGCGGTAGCAGCGTCGTGATGCGACGGGTTCGGCGTCTGCGTCGACACACGGCGCTTGCCGGTCTTTTGCCTTCGGGCTCTACCCAGGCGGAGCACGCCGGCCCGCCGATCGTGACTTGAGGTCGATCGCCTTCAATTGCTTCAACTCGAGACGCAGCGCACGGAGCTCCTCGTCGCGATCGCGCACATCTGACTCCAACCGCGCGGCACTGCGCCTCGACGCATCGCCCTGCGCCTGCGCCGAATCGGGCCCCGCACGTAAACGCGCCTGCTGCGCCGTCAGCTCGGCGATGCGTCCCTCGAGCGCTTACACGCGGGCTAGGCCGCTGCGTGCCCGCAGCACAACCGCGACGCCCTGATCCGGACCCTGGCGCAGGTGCTCGCACAGGACTAGCCCCAACCTGGCGGCACTACATGAAGTAGCGCTGCTTGATGCGGATGTCCGCGGTCGTCAGCGCGTGCCATCTCCCGACAGGAAGCGCAGGCACACCGGAGCCGCAAGCTCCAGGCTCTTCGTCGTCGGCGTGAGGCGGCCGCTCGCAATGTCGCGCCGGAGCACCGTCACTGAACCCGACCGCTGGTTGGCGACGAGCAACCAGTGCCCACTCGGGTCGAGCGTGAAGTTGCGCGGCCAGTTGCCGCCCGTGGACACCGTCTGCTCGAGCGAAAGCAAACCGGTGCTCGCGGCGATACGGAATACCGAGATGCTGTTGTGCCCACGATTGGACACATACAGCGTACGACCGTCGGGCGCGACGTGAACGTCAGCGGGAAAGTTCTCACCCGCGGTACCCGCGGGAAGCGTGGGGAGCGACTGCGCGATCTTCAACGCGCCGCTGTTCAGGTTGCAGCGCATCGCCGAGACAGTGGAATTCAACTCGCCGGTGACGTAGCAGATCGGGAGCGTCGGGTGAAAGACGAGGTGGCGTGGGCCGGTACCTGGCGGCATCACCGCGTCGCTCGGCTCGATGTGCGTCAATCCGCCCTGAGTGACGTCGAGACGATAGACGAGCACGCGGTCGGCGCCGAGGTCCGCCGCGACCGCGAAGCGATTGGACGAGTGGGCAATGATGCAGTGTGCGTGCGCATGGTCCTGGCGCGACGCAATGCTTCCGGTGCCGACGTGCTGCACCACGTGCAGGGGCGCCGTGAGGGACGCATCCTCCCCGATGCCCAACGTCGCCACCGTCCCCGCGACATAGTTGGCGACCATCGCCACCCGGCCGGTCCGATCGGTGCTGATGTAGCAGGGCGACGCTCCCGCCGAGATGCGTGCGCTGACGGCGGTGATCTCGCCGGTGGTCTCATTGATCGTGAACGAGCGAACCGATCCCGTGACGTCTCCGTCGATGTCGTCTACCTCGTTCACCAGGTAGAGCGAACGGCGGTTCGGGTGGATGGTGAGAAATGACGGATTGGGACCGACGTCGAAGCTGGATGCGAGGCTCACCGCCCCGGTCGGCGCGTCGAATCGCAGGAGGTGAAGACCTTCGATACGTCCGTTCTCGGTGTAGGTACCGGCGTAAAGCCAGGGCGATGCCGCAAGGCTCGCGGGGCGCCGCATCAACCCGAATGCACCGATGGCGCTGACGGCAATGAACTGGCGTCGCGAGACGGTATGGTCGAACTGCATCTGCATGTGCCCTGGTTGGTGGTGGTCGAAGACAACAGGCTCGCGAGCGGCGCGTCAAGAAGCGCGGTTTACGCAGTCGGAGGACGCCGCACCCCGGACCGCGGCTTGAGGTCGATTTCCTTCAACTGCTTCAGCTCGCGCCGCAGCGCACGTAGCTGCTCGTCGCGCTCGCGCACATCGGCCTCCATCCGCGCGGCACTGCGCCTCAACGCATCGCCCTGCGTCTGCGCTGAATCGAGCCCCGCGCGCAAACGCGCCTGCTGCGCCGTCAGCTCGGCGATGCGTGCCTCGAGCTCTTGCACGCGGGCCAGGCCGCTGCGTGCTCGCAGCACCTCGTCGAGCAGCGCAACACGATCCACCGCGTCGGACACATGCTCAGAATTGGGGTAGCGCGCCAGCAAGCGCCGAAAGAGCATCCGCGCGCGCTCGGGGTCGTACGTCGGCCTCGAGGGAGCGCCGAAGAGAACCGCTGCCGAGTAGAGCGCGTGTTCGTCATTGGCGAGCGACGAGTCGGCCGCGAAGAGCTGCGCCGCATCGGCCCAGCGATGCTCGGAGAGTAGCCGATCGAATGGGCGCGATGCACAGGCCCACATCGACACGATTGCACCGGCGGTCGCCACGATTCGGAGGGATGCGCTCGTCACGTGACGGATCTGGTCGCGGGAGTGTTCGCCGGTGCGAAGCGCGCATCCGCCGAGCCGACGGCACCCGGTAGCAGCACGCAGAACAAGCTCCCGCGAGGCTCGTTGTCCGCGACCCAGATTACACCACTGTGTGCTGAGACGATCTCGTGACAGATGGTGAGTCCCAGCCCGACTCCACCTCGTCCGCGTGCGCCTCGCCCCGCCTCTGCCTGATAAAACCGTGTGAACACTCGCTCCTTTTCCTCGTCCGGGATGCCAGGCCCCTCGTCGGCGACGACGAGCAGCAATGCGCCCCCACGCACACCGGCGCGCCCCACGACCGCTGCGTAGTCGGCGGGCACGCTCACCCCCTCCGACGGCCATGCTGCGACGCGAACGTTCACCACGCCACCCAATGGTGAGAACTTGATCGCGTTCTCCAGCAGGTTGTCGACCAGCTGCGAGATCGCGTCGTCGTCGCCACGCAGCAGCAACCGATGCTCCGGATCGATGAACCTGATCTGGAACGCGAGCTCCATCCGCGTCGCGTCCGCGCGGTCGATGCTTCGCCGCACGAGCTGCACCACGTCCAGCATCTGGAAATCCGGAAGCAGACCCGCTTCCATGCGCGAGAGATCCAGCAGCTTGGTGAGCATGGCGGACAGACGACGTCCACTGTCGAGCGTGAGCGCGAGCAATTGTCGCTGCTTGGCCGAAAGTGGGCCAGCGAGCTCGTCGAGCAGTACGCCGATCGTTTCCTGCATGTTCGAGAGCGGCGTCTTGAGATCGTGCGACACCTTGGCGACGAAATCCTGCTTCATGCGATCCAGCGCATCGAGCCGCTCGGTCATCGAGTTGAAGTCGCGCGCGACCTGCGTGAACTCATCGTCGCCGACCGACTCCAAGCGATAGGCGAAGCGACCCGCCGACACCTCCCGCGTGCCTTCGGCAAGGCGGCGCAGCGGTTCGACGATGGAGCGCACGAGGAGGGCCGAGAGCGAGAGCCCGAGCACCAGCACACCCATGCCCACCAGCCACGAGAGCCGCTCTGCGTTGCGCGCCGCCAGTTCGGATGCCTCCACCTCTGCGCTCATGGCATCCTGCGACGCTGTGGCCATGCGGCGCGTCTCGTCGCGGGCCCGGTCGAGCGTCGTCTGCAGCTGCGTGACCGTGGAGCGACCTGTTTCGGGCGAGGAACTCGAGACGGCCGCCAATGATCGTACCTGCGCATCAACGTGCGCCCACTCGACGACGAGGGAAGCGAACGCACTGCGCTCGCCGGCGCTCAACGATTGTCGGTCGAGACGTCGCAGTCCGTTGCCGAATGCCTGCTCGGAATCGAGGAACCTGTCGAAGTAGCCCTTGTCGTGCGTGACGAAGTATTTCTCGGCGTCGCTACTCATCTGCTCGAGCCGCGTGACTTGCGCGGTGGAGCTGACCCGCAGGCGCGTGGAGATGCCCGTCAAGGCACGACCGCTCTCCACGGCGTGTTGCGCCGTGCGCACGTGATACACGAGCACGGCCGCGAGCAGCGCGATGTAGACGGCGAACGCACCGCGAAGCCGCGTGCCGACCTTCATTCGTCGCGGCCGTAGGTCTTGAGCTTGTTGCGAATCGTCTTTACATCGAGCCCGAGCTGTCGCGCGGCCTCCGCCTTGTTGTTCCCCACGCGCTCCAGCGTTTGCAGGATGAGCAGACGCTCCGCCTCGGCGAGTGTCGTGCCGGCCGGGACCGCGAGCGTCGGCGCGCTGCCCTGCTTCAGCATCTGGAGGTACGGCGGCAGGTGCCGAGGCTCGATCCATCCGCTGCGCGCCACGATGGTGGCCCGCTCGATGACGTTACGCAACTCACGGACGTTGCCGGGCCACGCATGGCGCTCGAGGTGTTCGCGCGCAGCGTCGCCAACCCCGTCTACCTCGAGCTTGTGCTTGCGCGAGAACTCGCGCACGAAGTGCTGCGCGAGGACAGCGATATCCTCGACCCGCTCGCGCAGGGGAGGCAGCAGCACTTCGAATACGGTAAGGCGATAATAGAGATCCTCCCGCAGTCGTCCGTCGCGAATGGCCTGCGCCGGTGCGCGATTCGTCGCGGCGAGCACCCTGACGTCGAACGTGATGTCCTTCGTGCCGCCGAGTCGGCGCGCCTGACCGTCTTCGAGCACGCGCAGGAGCTTGGGCTGCAGGGCGATCGGCATCTCGGCGATTTCGTCCAGAAACAGCGTGCCTCCATTGGCCATCTCGAACACGCCGGGCCGCGACCGCGTCGCTCCGGTGAATGCGCCCTGTTCATGCCCGAAGACTTCGCTCTCGACCAGCCCCTCGGGAATGGCAGCGGTGTTGATGGCGATGAATGGCATGTCGCGCCGGTGGCTGGCCGCGTGAATCGCGCGCGCCGCCACCTCCTTGCCTGTCCCACTTTCGCCGGTGAGGATGGCGGACGCGTCGCTCGACGCGAGCGACTCGATCGTGCGACGCACCTGACGCATCGCTCGGCTCTGCCCAATCAGGCCGTTCGTTCCTGCCTCGCCCGTGCCCCCTTCATGCACCGCGAGGCCGGCCTGGCGCTTGCGGACGTCGCTCGCCGTGGCCTCGAGCAGTGCGAACAACGCCATCGTGTCGAGCGGCTTCGTGAGGAAGTCCGTTGCCCCCAGCTTCATCGCTTCCACCGCGCCGTCGACGTTGCCGTGTGCGGTGATCATCACGACGGGAAGCAGGGGATCGCGTCGCTTGAGGCGCTTCAGGAGTTCCATCCCCGAGCTGCCGGGGAGCACCAAGTCGCACAACACGAGATCGGGCCGCCGTCGCTCGAGCTCGCGCTCGCCTTCGGCGGCGTCTTCGACGGCGCGCACGTCATGGCCCCAGTCCGCGATGCGCAACGACAACACCTCGCGCAAGGCGGGCTCGTCATCGATCACCAGGACGGAAAGGCGTGGCTGTTCCATGCCTACAAGTTGCTACGCGTGGTGCCCTGTATGAAACCCTCGAGCCCCGGAACGCTGGAGACAGCGTGCCGGGGCCGAGGGTGGTTCATCCGTCGTGCGTCAGGAGCGAACGATGATCAGGAAGCGTGAGTTTTTCCAGAATTCCTCGGGCTGGTTGATCGTCAACCCGCCGAGGATCTTGCCGTCCCTCTCCCCGACGGGCGCCGCGTAGGCGACGTTCTGGCGAGAGAGGATCTCGTACTCGCCGCCCTCTGGCAGGACGATCGTGCGGTTGGCGAGCCGGTCGAGCTTCGTGAACTTGCTGGGATCGAGCTCGCGCGCCGGGGCGATGGTGCGCGATCCGACGAGCAGGAAGCGCCTCGATCCCTCCTTGGTGAGGATGCCCTGCTTGATCAATTCATCCTGCGTGCCGACGACGTAGTACACCGTGTTCTTTTCCGTGGTGAGCTGGCCGACGGTATCGGTCAGGGCGGTGCGCACCTGGTTGAGGGTGTCGACCTGCGTGTTGAGCTGCGCGATCTGCGTCGTCTGCTTGTCGATCACCGCCTGAAACTCGCTCCGCTGCTTCTCGGCGGCCTGTTGCAGATCGGCGATGCTCTTCTGGTAGGTCGCGACCTGCAATAGGAGACCCGAGTCCTGCTGCGAGAGCTTCTGCGCCCGTGCACGGGTGCTGGCGAGCCGCGTCTGCATGGAGTCGAGCTTGGCGACGAGGTGGCTGATGCGCGCGACGACCACCTTGCGATCCTCGTTGGCCATTCTCTTGTCGCCGGCCGTCATCTTCATGTTCTCGAGCTTCGTGTCCGCCTTGCTGGTGATGGAGCGCGCCTTGGCAAGCTCGGTGTTGATTTCCGCCACGAACTGCGTGGACGACATCACTTCGTCGAGGAGTTCCTTGCGGACGCCCGTGAGCGAATCCACGTGCACCGAGTCCGCGTGCGACACGGTGGCGAGCTGCTGTTTCGCTTCATTGTTGCAGGCCGCGAGTGCAACAACGGAGAACACGGCGATGGGAGCCAAAGGAGCGAATCTCACGATATCACCTTCATCGGTCGATGTGAGCGGGTGGCCGCGGAGCGCGAATAACCCTGTGCAGTGGCGTTGGGGACAGCGATACTCACCCAGCCTTCCATCGTTCACATTTGCATGGACGGTGCTCGAATGCGAAAAACTCGCAAAACGCGTAACTGCAGCGGGTTACGGCAGCGGCACTCGGTGTCGGACTGCACGTACGAGCCGGCACCGGGGAAATTTTCCCCGGGCACGAACGGACGCGTTGAGATGTTCCGACGCCACCCCGCTTCAGGAGCCCTGATCCGCCCGCACGGGCATCGCGACCTCTCGTTCCAGCGCAACCTCGGCGTCGAGACTCGCGCGGTCGCGACCGACGGTCGCCACGGCGAGGGCGCGTCCACCCGCGATGTACCGTACCTCGGCATCGCGCGCCGCCAGCGAGCCGTCTATCTCGATCGCGTCCCATCGCTCGGCATGTCCGACGTACGAGATCTGCACGTCGTAGTGGGCACTCCAGAAGAACGGGACGGCCGTGAACCGCTCGTTGGCGCCGAGGATGTTGCGGGCCGCGGTCTGGGCCTGTCGCTCGGCCGCGACCCAATGCTCCACGCGAATGCGTTCACCCGTGCGGCTATCGGGGTAGCGCGCCACGTCACCCGCGGCAAAGACACCAGGGGCGCTCGTCCGAAGCTGCTCATCGACGAGAATGCCACGGTCCACGCCAAGGCCGGCGCGCTCGGCCAGTTCCACATTCGGGCGCACGCCAACGCCCGAGACGACGAACGCCGCAGGCAGCCGCTCGCCACTCTCGAGCACGACCGCGCCATCGACGAGCTCGCGCGGCTTCTGGCCAAGGTGGAAGATGACCCCATGCTCGCGGTGAATACCGTGAATGAGGTCGCCGAGCTCCGGACCGAGGACACGTTCGAGCGGCCGGGTCTCCGGCGCGACGACGTGCACCTCGAGCCCGCGTGTCCGAAGCGATGCCGCGACTTCGAGGCCGATGAAGCTCGCGCCGATGACGACAACGCGGGCGCCCTGTCCCGCGCGTGTCGCGGCCTCGATGATGGCGCGACTATCAGCGAGCGTGCGGAGCGTGAAGAGCGGAAGCTGCTCGGCCCCGGGCAGTGGGAGGCGGATCGGTGACGCGCCGGTGGCCAGTAACAGCGCTCCGTACGGAATCGCGGTGCCGTCGTCCAGGTGAACGCGTTTGCCCGGAATGTCGAGCTCCTTCGCGTGGCGCGGTCGCAGGAGTGTGATGTCGTTGTCGTGGAAGAAGGCTGGAGGGCGAAGCGTCACCCAAGCCTCCTCCGCGGTGCCGGCGAGGTAATCCTTGGAGAGATTGGGGCGATCGACCGGCGCGTCCGGATCCGCGTCGATCATGGTGATCGCGCCGCTGTATCCCTCGTTGCGGAGCGTCTGCGCGGCAAGCATTCCTGCGGCACCGGCCCCGATGATCACAACGGACGCCGGGAACGATGCGCTTCCGCTACTTCCGCGAGTCGGTGGTGTGTCGGCGGGCGTTGCACGGCCGATCACGCGCAGCCGACCAGCCGACTCCTCAACGCGCCAGCAGGGCAGGGGGTCGAGGGCGGGCGGCCGTTCCACGCCGCCATCGCGCAGGCGAAAGGCGGTGTGGTGCCATGGGCAGCGGATCGTGTCGCCAACGAGAATTCCATCGACGAGCGGAGCACCATAGTGCGAGCAGGTAGCGCCGATG
>JBKJUW010000072.1:0-24014 GCA_046589725.1 Gemmatimonadaceae bacterium | reverse complement strand
GGACAGGAAGAAGCGCGAGTCGTTGGCGCCCGTCGACATCGTCGGGATGACGGGAATATTGCCGAACAGTTCCTTCGTCAGTTGCGTCACGGGCTGCATGATGTCCGGCGTCATCGTGGCGGGGGGCGACGGCGGACGCTGCGACTTGATGAGCACCTTCACCGTCGTGTCAGCAACCACACGCTCGAGCGCGGCGCGCACTTGTTCGGGCGTGTCGGTGGGATAGATGCGGCAGTTGACGTTTGCCTCGGCGAGTTGCGGGAGCGCGTTGGTGGCGTGGCCACCCGAAAGCATCGTCGCGACACAGGTCGTCCGCAGCATGGAGCTGTACTTCTCATCGCCCCCAACGGTTGCGGCGGCAGCCTTGTCGGCCGGATTGGCGACGAGCGCGCGCATCGCCTTCGCCATCGTCGACGACTCGAGTGCCGCCGTCTGTGTGAAGAAGGCGCGCGTCACATCGCTGACCTGCACCGGAAATGCGTAGCGTCCCACCTTGGAGAGCGCATCGGCGAGCGACGTAATGGCGTTGTCCTTGCGCGGCACGGAGGAGTGGCCGCCGCGATTGGTGACGTGCAGCGTGAAATTCGTGGTGATTTTCTGCGCGAGCTGAATGGTGTTGAACAACGGCTTGCCGTCACGCAGCACACCTCCACCGCCTTCATTGATCACGATGCCGGCGTCGACCACGTCGCGATGATTCTTCACCAGCCAGTCGACCCCGTTGAACGCGCCACTCTCCTCATCGGCCGTGAGCGCGACGATGATGTCGCGATCGGGGACGTAGCCCTCGGACTTCATGCGCAGGAGATTCGCGACGAAAATGGACGCCATCGCCTTGTCATCGGCAATGCCGCGGGCGTAGTAGTAGCCATCCTTCTCGGTGAAGACGAAGGGATCGAACTCGGGAGACCAGTCCGCCTTGAGCGCCTCGACGACATCGATGTGCGCGAGTAGCAGGACTGCCTTGCGTCCCTGCGGATTCTTGCCATGCAGGCGCACGACGAGATTGTGCTTGTCCGCCCGCGGGCCGTCGATGAAGATGTCGGAGTCGGGAATGCCCGCCGCGCGAAACCGCTTCGCCATGGCCTCGGCGCCTTTCGTGACATTGCCGGTCATCACGCTGGTGTTGACTTCGATCAGTTCCTTGTAGACGTCGTGCGCGATCTGTTGCACCGGCGTGAGCCTGCCGGCGGTGTACACCTGGCCGGCTGGGGCCTGGGCGTAGACGATGGGCGCGGCGGCAAACAGCAGTGCCGAGGTCGTGACGGAGAGGTGTCGCATGGCAGGGGCGGGCTTGAGTGATGGCGTACGGGAAATGAACATCGATCCTGGTCCTTCGTTTCTTGTTCGGCCTTTCAGTGCTTGCGCTCCGGTATGGCCTCCATGAGCAGTGCCTCGGCGCGACGGAGGTCCGCCGTCCCCGGCTGGCTCCCTATGAAGTGCCCCATGCGCACGATGACGAGATTCCGCGATGGAATCACATACGTGTCCTGCAACCCTGCGCCCCGAAACGCGAACGCATCGCGCGGCAGCTCCGGCCACGCGCCGCCGGCGTTCACCCACACCATCGCGCCGTACGCCGAATCCTTCCACGCTGGCGCCGGCGTCGACACGAACTTCGTCCACCCCTCGGGAAGGAGCCGCTGCCCCTGCCACACGCCGTCGTTCAGGTAGAGCAGGCCAAGTCGCGCCCAGTTGCGCGCGGTGCCGTAGTCGAAGCCGTTGAGCAGGAAGTTCCCATACGGATCGGTCTCGAGTACCTGCCGACGAATCCCGATCTTGTCGAACAGCGCACGCTGCGGGAACGTGAGGTATTCCTCGCCGCGCTTGCGCACGGCATCGCGGACGATCATGCCCAACGTGAGCGGGTCCGAGTTCCGATACCGGCCGATTGTGTTCGGCTCGAACTGCAGCGGCCGCGTGGTCGCCCACCAGAAGGCATCGATCGCGCCGGTGTAACCGAGGTCGTGATCGTGGTAGCCCGGGATGTCTTCGGGACTGCCGCGACTGAAGCGCAGGCCGCTCGACATCCGCATGAGGTCAATCACGCGGATCTTCGCCCGCGGATCGCCAGGCGTCTTCTGCCATTCGGGCACGGGCGCGGGATCGTCGAGCTTCACGGCGCCCTGGTGGACGAGGAGCCCGATCAGCGTTCCGACAATGCTCTTGCCCATCGACCAGCTCTCGAGCTGCATTTTCGGGTTCGCGCCTGCTCCATATCGCTCGGCCACGATGCGCCCGTTGTACACGACGACGAATGCCGCCGTGAACCCCGCCGGATTCGCGAACGCTGCGTCGACCGCGCTGCGGAGCTTGCCCGCGTCGATCTCGGCTGGAAGGGGACCGTTGGGCAGGACGTCGCCCATCGGCCACGGCATCGTCGACGCCGGAGGCAGCGCCGTGGCGACACGCACGGGGTTGAAGAAGATCGAGTCGCGGCCCGGCTGATGGATGATGCACCCCTGATCGCCGTACAACTTCGCTTCGCGCGTTACGCGGTTGGCGACGGTAAGGCGGACGAGCATGCGCCGCGGGTCGATGTCGACCTTGGTGATGGAGTCGACCATCGGTCCGAGGAAGTACGGCGTGACGTGCGCGCGGGCTTCGGCGGAGTCGCGGCCGGAAACGAAGAGGGCCGAGCAGAGGATCTTCGCCGTGCCGGCGACGCGCCAGCTGTCGGGGTTGTTCGGTGGAAAGCCTGGTTGCGCGTGCAAGGCTGCGTACGGGACCACGAACAGCCCGATGCTCGCGGCTACACCTACGAGTAACGCTTTCGCAGCGCGGGATTTGATCGACATGCGGTCTCCGACTTTGTGAGACTGTGGCAGTTGTTCGAACGCGGCCAATTCGAAATGCTCTATCCGGGATAGGAGAGTCATGTGGGCTGTCGGAAGAATGCAGGTCGATTCCGTGGGGCCAGCGCTACGGCGCAGCTGCGTCGCGGAAGTAGGCTGGAATATCGAGCTCGAAGGGTTGCGACGCGCCTGCCGGATGCCAATTGAGCGACTCGGCAAGAACAGCGGGACGCTCGTCGTTTGGCTGCCACCGCTCGATCGTTTGCGATCCCGAATCGATGATCCAGTACTCCGGCACGCGATTCCGCTGGTAGCGTGGGCGCTTGGTGACGCGGTCGCCGCGCGACGACGATGGGGAGATGACTTCGACGGCAAGCAGCAGCTTGCTTACGACATCGTTCGCGCTGCCAAGGTGCCCCACCGGAACCGCGAGCAGGTCGGGTTGCAGGACCAGGCCTGGCTCGAGCCGTACGTCGAGTGGCGACAAATACACTTTCCCGACGTTCGTGCTTCGCAGATATTCACGAAGGCGTACAAAGAGCTCGCCTACGAGATCCTGGTGGCTCCAATGTGGGCCGGGGGTCACGAGGACATCGCCATCGACCAGCTCCCACCGTTCGCCGGCGGGCGCTGCGTCCCGAGCGAGGTAGAACTCCTCTTCCGTCCAGCGGTGCGTCGGCGCGTGCGCGGGCATGAACATAATCTGCTCGGCTCCAGTTCGATGAGGCAAGTGGACATTCCGTAGTGTTGGCACCGATCGCGCGTCGAGCGTCATCGCGCCATTTCCTCGCGGGCCATTTTCGTTCGACTACGCGAGCGGTGTGATATTCCCCGAGCCGCACATGCATACTTCACGGCATACCGGAGCAATACTCATGAGCCGTCGTTTCTCTCCCCTCTGCATGCGAAGGTCCGCGTGCCTCGTTGTCCTTCTCGCGCACGCCGCCGGTGCCCAGCAGCAGGTTGACCGCGCCGAGCATCACGAGTTCGTGATCGACAACTTCCACACAGAAAGTGGTGTCGTGCTTCCCAGGGCGTTGGTGGTCTACGGTACCTATGGCCACCTCAACGCCGCGCACGACAACGCGGTGCTGCTCCCGTCGCACTACATGGCCACGCACCACGGCTATGAGTGGCTGATGGGGCCGGGCAGTGCGCTCGACACCGCCAAGCTTTACCTCGTGGCGACGGAACTCTTTGGCAATGGGCATTCGTCGAGCCCGAGCAACACTCCTGAACCGTATCACGGGCCGCGTTTTCCCGTGACCACTATTCGCGACAACGTCGAGGCGGTCCACCGCTTACTGACGAACGGTCTCAAGATCACGCACGTGCGCGCCATTATCGGATTCTCGATGGGCGCACAGCAGGCATTTCAGTGGGCCGTGAGCCATCCCGATTTCGCCGATCGGATTGTCGCGACCTCGGGCACGGCCAAGACGTATGGTCACGGCGTTGCGCGACTCGAGGGACAGATTGCCGCGCTCACCGCAGACGCGACCTTCAACAATGGCGACTATGTCGCGCCACCGGCGAAAGGCATCGCCGCGTTCGGTATGGTGTGGCTGGGCTGGCTCTACTCGCAGGAGTGGTGGCGCAAGGAACTCTGGAAGAGTACGGCGGCACCTGGCACAACGCTCGAGCAGTACGTAGAGCGTCGCGGTAATAATTTCATTTCCGGCGCCGACGCCAACAACCTGCTGCTGCAAGTGCGCACGTGGGAGCGGCACGACGTGGGCACAACGCCCGGGTTCAACGGTGACGTCGAGCGCGCACTCCGTACGATCAAGGTGCCCTTTCTGTACATGCCGTCGGAGACCGATCTGTACTTCCCGGTCGGTGATGCGCGCTATGAGGCGCAATTCATGTCGACGGTGACGTTGCTGCCGATACCGTCGCTCTGGGGGCACCCGGCGGGTGCGGCGGCGAGCCCGGCGGACAAGGTGTTTCTGAATGAGAACGTCGGGAGGTTTCTTGCTGGGGGGGCAATGAGGACTCCAGAGCGGTGACGACGTGCGCTCTACCGAACGACTTCGGCGGCAAGCAGCAGCTTGCTTACGACATCGTTCCCGTTGCCAAGGTGCCACGGGCCGCGCCTGTGCTCGCTGGTGCTCACGCGCGCGGCA
Organism: Gemmatimonadaceae bacterium; assembly: GCA_046589725.1. GTDB lineage: Bacteria > Gemmatimonadota > Gemmatimonadetes > Gemmatimonadales > Gemmatimonadaceae > AG11. The sequence goes on along the minus strand of JBKJUW010000072.1, from coordinate 19,093 downwards.
AAGGAAAATGCAAAGCGCTCGACAGCAACGACTTACGTCGTAATTGCCGACGCCGATGGGGCATGATGAGAAAACCTCCGACCACAGCGACGAGCAGCGGCTGAGCCCGCGGCACCAATCCCGCAATGACATGTGGGTTATTCAGCGCGAAACAGTGAACGTCATGGAGCCATAGATGACCGAGGCCAGGCAGTCTCCCGATCTTTCGTCCCTCGCTGCGGACTATGACATCGTGGGCGAGGTGGGAGGATCGCGCGACGGACGCGTGTACATGGCCAATCGGAAGGACGCCGTGGGCAAGCGCCGCGACGACCAGACTGCCGTCCTGATTTCGGTGGTCTCCGCGCCGGATGGCGATGAGGGCAATGCGCTCTCTCATCTCGCGGCGGACACCAAGGTGCTCGCCGGCGTCACGCATCGCCGCCTCGTCCCGGTGGTCGAGGGGCGCTGGCTCGGCAACGATGCATTTGCCGTCATCACGCAGCGCACCAGCGATCCATCGCTGACCCAACTGCTCGCTACGCAGGAGAAATTTTCGACGACGCGCGTCGCGGCCATCGTCCGCGAGATCAATGGCCTGCTCGAGTGGGCGCGGGCGCACAACGTCACGCATCGTGGGATCAATCCGGACCGGATCTTCCTCGAGCCGAAGACTGACCGCGTGCGGGTCTCATTCGGCCTGGTGCCCATTCGTCGGTTGCAGCCGGTCAATGCCCAGACGGAAGACGCGCGCGCGATCGTGCACCTGGTGCTTACGATGCTCACGGGCTTCGCGGATCCGGGCGACTACGACGGGCAGACGCTCGCCGAGATGCGCCCCGATCTTCCCGTGCGGCTGCGCGATGAGACGACGGCGATGCTCGAGGAGGATCGCGTCCACACGCCGGAAGACGTCAAGTCGTATCTCGCCCTCGTCGGCATGGCGGATCCGTTGCTCGCGGGCGAGACGGAAGCCGAACGCATCCGCGCCGAGGTGCTCGAGGAGCAGCGGGTCGAGCGGGAGAAGCTCGCGAACGAGCGCTCGGAATTCGATCGCACGACGGCGGAGGAACGTGCGGCCTTCGAGAAGTACATGGCGGAGGAGCGCGCGACGTACGAGCGCCAGAAGACCGAGGAGCGCGCCGCGTACGAGAAGGTCAAGGCGGACGAGCACACGGCGTTCGAGCGCATCAAGGCCACGGAGCGTGATCGCGCGGCGAAGGAGAAGGAGGAACTCCAGCGTGCGGTGACGACGGAAAGGGCGGCGCTTGTTGCCTTTCGCAGTGACCTCGAGCGCGCTCACGCGATTCGGATGGCGGAGATCGATCGCGTTGCGGCCGAGGATCGGCGCCAGGTCGAAGTGTTGCGTACGCGACTCAAGGCGGCGGGCGAGCTGGAGATCGAAAAGAAGCGTGAGGCCGCGCTCGAGGAGGTGAACGACGTGGAGTCAACACTGGACCATGACGAGTTCGACCCGCCGGTGTTCGTTCCCCCGGTGAATGTCCCGCTGGAGGCGCTGTCATTCAGTGGCGACAATGCGCTCATGCGCCACGATGACATCGTCGACGAGCCGGTGCGCGACGCGGTTGCGGCGGCGTCGTCCGCATCGGTCGCGTCGTTGACGGACTTGACCGCCGGCTTTAGCGGCGCCCTAACGAATACGGCCCCAGCGAAGCGGAAGTGGCTGCTGCCCGCGGGCATCGCGGCGCTGGTCGTGCTCATCGGCGCGTCGGTGGTTGTGCTCGCGAGCCGGAACTCTGCAATGCAGGCTACTCCGGTCACAGCGCCGGCACCGAAGCCGGTGGTCGCACAGCAACCCGCGCCGGCGGGAGCAGCGCCGTCCGCTGTTCCGCTGCCCGATTCTACCATCCGTGTGGATTCGGCCGCGAGTGCAGCGGTCCGACGCGCGGATTCCCTGCGCAGCAACGTGAACGAGGGGACTCGTACGGTGCCGCGCGAACGGCCCGCGGCTGCACCACCACCTACGGTGGTTGCGCCGCCAGCGCGTCGCGATTCGACGGTACGTGTCGACCCCACGACGCGGCGCGATACGACGGTGCGCCGCGATACGACGGTGCGCCGCGATACCGTTGTGCGTCGACCGACCGCGGTGCGAAGGGACACGATTCCGGTGTTCAGGGATGCGACCCTGCCCATTCGAGACACCACCATCAAGCGGCCCACCGCGATTCCGCCAGTGATCCCGCCGCGCTGAGAACGCACGTGGTCGTCGCAGCGGAACGCAACGGCGAGCTTGCGCGTCGCGAAGATCGGCAGTCGATTCGCTGCATGCGTCTCGCCCTCAGCGCCATACTGATTCTCCTGCCGTCGGCCGCCACGGCGCAGGCACGCCAGATCACCAGCGCCGACTCCGCCCTTGTCGGTCGCATCCTGCTGGCGGAGGACCGCCGGGACTCCACCGATGCCGCGCTCGTCGAGGGCGCGCGCCACGCGGACGCACGCGTTCGCACGATTGCGATTCGCGCTCGTGGCCGGATCCGCGATCCGACATTTGTTGCGCGCGACTCCTTGCCGCCGTTGCCGCCGCCACCCCGCTATGAGGATCCCGCGTGGCGGCTGCGGTTGCGCGCGCTCACCAACAAGTCGGACTGCGCGGCGCTCGGAACGGCCTTGGCAGACAGTGCGTGGCCGGTTCGCCTGCGCGCCACGGATCTGCTGACTGCGCCCTGTGCAGCCGACGAGGCAACCGTGGCAACCCTGCGCAGTTGGGTAGACGGACTGTCTGTGGATGCCTCGCGACGGCGAGCCGGAAACGTCTCGTGGCATGCTGCGGCGCACGCGAGCGTTGCACTGGCTCGCCTGCGACCCGCCGAGGCGCTTCAGCGCATCTCGACGCTTGCGTCACACCAGCAGCCGCAGGCGCGCGCCTATGCGGCGCGGGGCGCGGCGGTTCTCGGCGATACGCTGCGTCTTCACACGCTGGCGCGCGACCCGAACGACAACGTGAAGGAGGTCGCCCTCGAGTCGCTCGGCAAGCTGACCGGCCATGCCGATGACGACATCTTCCTCTCGGCGCTGACGGGTCGCGGCGCGCAGGCGGTCCGCGCGGCGGCCGTGGCGCTCAAGGGCTCGCCGCGGGCGGACGCGCGCGCGTCCGCGGCGTCCGCGTATGCGCGTTGGGCCGCAGGGGGGAACGCGTCAGCGCACGACGTGCGCGCGGCGTTGCTCGAGGCTGCGGGTCGTTCCGCAACCGAGGATCACGCTCCGCCCATTCACGCCGAGCTGCTGCCGCAGGAAGTTGCGCTGGCGCTCGGTGCCGACATAAGGCTGCGCGTCACCATGGCGCCTGCAAGTGGGGGAGGATCATTCGTCGTGCGGCTTCGCGGCGATGTCGCACCGATGATGGCGGCGCGCATCCTCGCGCTGTCACGAGCGCGCTACTACGACGGCCTCACCTGGCAGCGAGTCGAGCATGACTTCGTGATCCAGGGCGGCAGTCCCGGCGCGAATGAATACGTCGGGCTTCCGGAGTCCATCCGCGATGAGCTGGGGACCGTGCCGCACGTGCGCGGCACGGTGGGCATGAGCACGCGCGGTCACGACACCGGAGACGCACAGTGGTTCGTGAATCTTCGCGACAACCTTCGGCTGGGCGGGGAGTACACGGTGTTCGCCGAGGTGGTCGAGGGGATCGATGTGGTCGATGGCGTCCTCGAGGGGGACGTCATTGCCTCGATCGAAGAAGTGATTCCGCGTCGTTGACTCTTCGGCGCGAAGACGAATGGCTCTGGGGCTGGGATCACACACCTGGCATAGTTTCGGTGTGGGCCGAGCACGATGGTCGCGCGACAGTCTGGCAGCGCGTGCCGGAGACAGGGGAGCTGCGACGACATGAGGAGCGTTACCGTCCGTGGCTGTTGCTCGACCGGCTGGACGATCTGCGGCACCTTGGATCGGAGCTCGTGCCCGACGGAACGCCCGGTGGGCTCGTCAGTTTTCGTGAGCTCGACGGGCCGGGCGCGCTGCGCTACCTGATCTCGGCGGCGCACTATCGCACCATCTCGTCCGCCGTGCTCGATGGTGCATCGCGCCGGCTCGGGCGGCGCATGAGCCAGGTGCGGGAGCTGGGGCAGGGGAGTGTGTTGTCGCTTCCCGCCGAGGAGCAGTATCTCGTCCAGACGGGCCGCACGTATTTTCGCGATCTCGCGTACACGCAGTTGCGGCGAATGCAGTTCGACCTCGAGACGACGGGTCTCGATCCGCGACGCTGTCGCATCTTCATGGTCGCCGTGCGGGATCCGGAGGGGAACAGCGAGCTGTTGGAAGCGACGGTCGACAGCGATGCTGGCGAGGCGGACCTGATCCGGCGTCTGGTCGAGCGGATTGCGCGCGCGGATCCGGACGTGATCGAGAACCACAACCTGCACGGCTTCGACCTCCCGTTCCTCGAGCGGCGCGCGCGCATGCTGGGCGTGCGCCTGACGCTGGGGCGCGATGGCATGCCGGGACTTCGACAGCGCGCGGCACGGCGTGGTGCCGTCAGTGAAAACGACGCAGATCGCCGCGTGCGCTTCATCGCGCCAGGGCGAGAACTGATCGATACGCTCGACGCGGTGCGCCGCTATGATTTCTCGAGTCGCGAGCTCCCGGGGCACGGGTTGAAGGCCGTCGCGCGACACTTCGGCATTTCGGGCCCTGAGCGCGAGCTCATTCGAGGTGACCTGATCTATTCCACGTACCGAACGGATCCCGCGCGCGTGCGTCGCTACGCCACCGCCGATGTCGACGAAGTTGCCGCGCTCTCATTATTGCTCGGCGGCGCGGCCTTCGCGCTCGCGCGTATGGCGCCGCGACGCTTCGAGCGTCTCGCCGACGCGGGGGCGGCCACCGGGGTCATCGATCCGCTCCTCGTACGTGCCTACCTGCGTTCGGGGATGGCGCTGCCGGCGCACGAGGAGGGCGACGGCACGGTCCACAGCGGTGCGGCGCTCCATCTCTTCGCGACGGGCGTGGCGCATCGCGTGGTCAAGGCCGACGTGGCGAGCCTGTATCCCTCGCTGATGCGGGCGTATCGCATCGGGCCGGCGCGCGATCACCTCGGTGCGTTGCTCGCGATCGTCGACCGGCTCGTCGAGCAGCGGCTCGCGGCCAAGGCGAAGGGACGCGAAGCGCCTGCCGGCTCGGCGGAGCGGCACACCAATGAAGCGATGTCCGGCGCGATGAAGATCGTCGTGAACACGGCGTACGGATATCTCGCGGCGGGGGGTGGCCTCACCCGCTTCGCCGACGTGCACGCCGCGAATGAGGTGACGCGTCGCGGACGGGAGACGCTGGCGATGATGTGTCGGGAGCTGGATGCGCGCGGCGTGACGCTGCTCGAGGCAGACACGGACGGGGTCTATTTCGCTGTGCCCGGGGCGTGGACGGAAGCTGACGAGCGCCGTGTGGTGGCCGAGGTGGCCGCGCTGCTTCCGCCGCTCGTGCAACTGGAGTTCGATGGTCGCTACGCGGCCATGCTTTCACACGAGCCAAAGAACTATGCGTTGCTCGCCTACGACGGCACGCTGACGCTGCGCGGCGTGGCGTTCCGCTCGAGTCGCGCGGAGCCGTTTGGCGAGGCATTCCTGCGACGCGCGCTCACGCGGCTATTGCGTGGCGACGTCGCCGGCGTGCGCGACGTCTACCTTGGGACACTGGTCGCCCTTCGGCGACGCGAGCTTCCTACCTACGACGTCTCGTCGCGCGTGCGCCTGACGAAGACCCCGGCGAGATACGCGGAGACGCGGGCAAAGCGACGCGAGCTGTCGTACGAGGCGCTTCTCGCAGCGGGCAGGGACACGTGGAGTGTCGGCGATCGGATCAGGGTGTACCGCACAAAGCTTGGCTCGTTCGGCATCGTGCCCGAGAAGGGCGACGCCGGCTCCGAGCGCGTCGACCGTCGGGACTACGACGTCGAGCACTATTCGCGAGTACTTCGCGATACTTTCGCGGCGAGGCTGGCACGCGCGTTCACGCCAGGCGACTTTTCCGCCGTGTTCGGCAGTCCTGATCAATTGTCGCTCTTCTCGCCCTCCATGGAGGACATCCAACCCGTGCTTACCACGCTTCGTGCGCCTGAGGCCTAGATGTACGCGATGCGATCCGCTCGACTTGGGCTCTCGTTGGCGATGGTGGCGGCAAGCGCCACAGGGTTGGCGTGCAGGGACAGCGCACCGAAGCTTGTGCGCACGGCGCCACTTGGACCGGCGCCGGATTCTTTTCGCGTGGCCTTTGAGACCACGCGTGGGCGATTCGTCGTCGAGGTGGTGCGCGCGTTGTCGCCGCATGGTGCCGATCGCTTCTACGACCTGGCGGCGGAGGGCTTCTTCGACGAGAGCGCGTTCTTTCGCGTCGTACCGGGTTTCGTCGCGCAGTTCGGCGTGAACAACGACCGGAAGATCAACGAGGCGTGGGACGCGAGGACGATTCCCGACGATTCGGTGAAAGTACCAAACTCCAAGGGAACGCTGGTATTCGCGAGCAATGGGAAGAACTCGCGTTCGCACCAGCTCTTCGTGAACCTCAAGGACAACAGGAACCTCGACAGGCAGGGCTTCTCGCCGATCGGTCGTGTCGTGGAAGGAATGGGTGTCGCGGACTCGCTGTACGCCGGCTACGGCGAGGCGGTCAGCTACCATCTCCTGGCAACGCTCGGCAACTCGTACCTCAAGCGGATGTTCCCGAAGGTCGACTACATCAGGACCGCCCACATCGTGCCCGGCAAGTGATCCACGTTTTCTCAGTCCCGGAAATGAAAACGGTGAGCGGATGCGAATCCGCTCACCATTTTCGGTTCAGGCTCCGAACGTCAGGGCTTCATCACCATCAAACCCGTGACCAGGGCTTCCGTGTTGTGCGAGAAGCGCACGCCGTACACACCGTCGGTGGACTTGAGCTTGCCCTCGCCGATCACGTCCGTCTTGTTGAAGCTCGCGACCACGGTGCCATTCACCGAGCAGTCGACCTTGTCGCCCTTCACCGTCACTGCGATGTCCTGCGACACCGGCTCGCCGACACCGGCCGCCTTGTGGACCGCGGGGCTCGGTGCGCCGCGACCGTTCAGCTGGAACGGCTTGGGCCCGAAACCGCGGACGATGAAGTTGCCGTTGCCGTACGCCGCACAGTACAGGTAGCTCTGCTGGTCGGTGCCGAGATCGTTGCCGCCGATCATGATGCCGTAGGGATGGGGATGGCTGTTGAGCGCCATGTACTTCGGCTCGGAGAAGGTCGCCATCACGGTGTAGTCGCCCGTGGCGACGTTCTTCGGATTCCAGTAGGCCACGGACGGTCCCGTCGTGACGTGCAGGGCGGCGCCTTCCTGCGCGAGCTTGGAATTCTCGAGGACAGAGCCTTTCGCCGCCTCACTTGCGTCGATTTTGCCGGACCAGCCAGCGACAGAAATGCCGCCCGATGCGACGGCCCGGGACGTTTCGCCCGCCATCTGGGCGGAAACGACTGCAGGAGCGACGACGGCGGCTACTGCAAGCGCAAGAACGGAGGCGCGATGCTTCATGGATTCCTCATCGGTTAGGGGGACGCGGGAAGTATAGGTCCTCGGAACGCTGCCGAGGAAGCACCCGAATACACCATTCGTGGCGAAACGGTTGCATCGGGCCAGGAAAGAGGGCCGGTCCGGGCTGCGCGCCCGGGCTTGCCCTGCGGCCAAAGTCGCATCCGGGAGGTATGGCGTGCATGGCGACGCATGGCGCGGCGAGGCATCTTTGGTGAGCGATTCGGATCACTCCTGCTCTCCCATGTGATGAAGAAACTCGTTGTAGTGCTTGTGGCAATGCTCTCGTTGACCTCCCGCACGGCCATTGCACAGGGTGCGGATGTCACCCGATGGGAGGCGGAGGCCCGCAAGGCCACCATCGTCCGGGACGATTGGGGCATCCCGCACATCTACGGCAAGAGCGACGGCGACGTCGTGTTCGGCCTCATGTATGCGCAGGCGGAAGACGACTTCAATCGCGTCGAAACAAACTTCATCAACGCGATGGGGCGCCTGGCCGAGGTGGAGGGACAGGGCGAGATCTATCGCGACCTGCGGATGAAGCTGTTCATCGATCCTGACTTTATTCAGGCGAAGTATCGTACGTCGCCGGCGTGGCTGAAAACGCTGATGGTCGCCTGGGCAGATGGACTCAACTTCTACCTCTATAAGCACCCCGAAACGAAGCCGCGCCTCATCACCCGATTCGAGCCATGGATGGCCCTCACATTCAGCGAGGGCAGTATCGGCGGCGATATCGAGAAGGTGTCGTTGCGCGAGCTCGAGGCGTTCTACGGCGGGAAGGCCCTTGGCCTCTTGCCGAGCGAGCCGGCGGAGATCAGGGAACCGGGTGGTTCGAATGGGTTCGCCATCGCGCCGAAGAACACGGCGAACGGCAAGGCGCTCCTCTGGATCAACCCACATACGTCGTTCTTCTTTCGCGCGGAAGCACAGCTGGTCAGCGAAGAGGGACTCAACGCCTACGGTGCCCTCACCTGGGGCCAGTTCTTCGTCTATCAGGGCTTCAACGACCGGGCCGGATGGATGCACACCACCAGCGGCGTCGATGACGTCGACGAATACCTCGAGACGGTGTCGAAGAGGGGCGACGGGTATGTCTACAAGTACGGCAACGCCGAGCGGCGTCTCGTCGCAACGAAGATCGCCGTGCCGTATCGCACTGCGACCGGGATGGCGAAGCGGGAATTCACCGTCTATCGCTCGCACCATGGCCCGATCATTCGCGACGCCAACGGCAAGTGGGTCGCCATTCGGATGATGCAGGAGCCGGTAAAGGCCCTCACGCAGTCCTACTCGCGCATCAAGGCGAGGAACTACGCGCAGTTCCGGAAGACCATGGAGCTGCACACCAACTCGTCGAACAATACCATCTTCGCCGACGCGGACGGCGACATCGCCTACTTCCACGCGAACTTCATCCCGAAGCGCGACACACGATTCGACTGGAGCAAGCCAGTCGACGGCAGCAACCCCGCCACGGAGTGGAAGGGACTGCACTCGGTGGAGCAGAGTCCACTCATTCGTAATCCGGCCAGCGGCTGGCTGTACAACACGAACAACTGGCCCTTCACCGCTGCAGGCATGAGTAGCCCGAAGCAGGAGAACTATCCCGCGTACATGGAAACCGGCGGTGAGAATGCGCGCGGCATTCACGCGATCCGCGTGTTGTCGGCCAGGAAGGATTTCACGCCGAACTCGCTCATCGCGGCCGCGTTCGACAGCTACATGCCCGCATTCGACATGCTCATCCCCCCACTCGTGGCGGACTATGATCGGCTTCCAACGGGCGACGCGCTGAAGACAACGCTGGCGGAGCAGGTTGGACTACTGAGGGCGTGGGACAGGCGTTGGTCGATCACGTCCGTTCCCACGTCGCTCGCGGTGTACTGGGGCGACGAGCTTCAGCGCACCACGACGGAAGACGCGCGTCGCGCCGCGATGGGCGCCGACGAATACATGGCGACACGCGCCTCCGCCGATCAGCGCCTCGGCGCCCTGTCGCGCGCCTCCGACCGGCTGAAGGCGGACTTCGGCACGTGGAAGACACCGTGGGGCGACATCAATCGTTTCCAGCGCCTCACGGGCGACATCGTGCAGCCGTTCAATGACGCCGGACCAAGCATTCCAGTCGGGTTCGCATCGGCGCGATGGGGGTCGCTCGCGTCGTTCGGGGCGCGATCATATCCCGGGACGAAGAAGATGTACGGCACGAGTGGCAACAGTTTTGTCGCCGTGGTGCAGTTCGGTGACAGCGTGCGGGCGAAGGCCATCTCCGCCGGCGGCGAGAGCGGCGATCCGAAGTCCAGGCACTTCGATGACCAGGCGGTACGCTACAGCACCGGCGAGCTGCGCGACGTCTACTTCTACCGCTCACAGTTGAAGAACCACACCGAGCGCGAGTACCATCCCGGCTCCTGAACGTTCGCCATCCATATTGCGGCCCTCGATGAGTCGGCCGCGCCTTTCGTGTCCACACCATCGAAGGCAATCCACCATGCCCGCCCACCGAGGAATTCGATGAAGACCCTGCTGGAGATGCTCGACGCCACTGACCGCGACCGCGCGCTGCGGGCTGAAGAAGCGGAGGAACTGTCGGGCGTGGGGCGTCGTGAATTCCTGTTCATGTCCATGGTCGCCGCCGCGGCGAGCTCGTTCGGTGCGCACCTCGCGCTCGGCCAATCACCGCCCGCTGCTCCGACACTCGGCACAGCGCCACAGCAGCAACCCGTGGTACCGTATCCACTCGGCAACGGTGAACCACCTGCCGAGCAGTTCATGCCATACCCCGGCGGAACCGGCGCGCTGATGGAGAAGATGGTGAAGCAGCACGGCGCGAAGGCGTTCCAGCGCTCGTCATTCAACGTCGAGCGGTGGAAAGGCGCGGTGCCGACCACCGATGAGGAGATTGCCTTTCTTCCGGCGCACCGCCTGTCCGCGTTGATCAAGGCGCGAAAGATGACATCGGTCCGGCTGACGACGATTTACCTCGAGCGGTTGAAGCGGCTCAACCCGATTCTCCTCTGCGCGGTCACAATCATGGAGTCGCAAGCGCTGGCCGACGCCGCCCGTGCGGACGCCGAGCTCGCCGCGGGGAAGTACCGGGGCCCACTGCATGGGCTCCCGTATGGCGTGAAGGATCTCTTCAATACGAAGGGCGTACCCACGACGTGGGGCGCCGCGGATTTCGAGAATCGCATCATCGACGAGGACGCTGAAGTCGTCGTGCGGCTTCGCGACGCGGGAGCCGTGCTCATCGCGAAGCTCTCGACCGGGATCTTTGCGCAGAACGACCAGTGGTTCCGCGGCCGCACGAACAATCCGTGGAACCTCACGCAGGGGTCGAGTGGCTCGTCCGCGGGACCCTCCAGCGCGACGGCGGCGGGATGTGTCGCCTTCGGTATCGGGACGGAAACGCAGGGCTCCATCGTTTCACCGGCCATCCGCTGTGGCCTGAGCGCGCTTCGCCCAACCTTTGGGCGAGTGAGCCGGGCGGGCGGCATGGTGCTCGCCTGGTCCCAGGACCGCGTCGGGCCCATCTGCCGCAGCATCGAGGACTGCGCGATGGTCTTCAATGCCATCCACGGCGGGGACGAGAAGGATCCGTCCACCGTGATGACGCCATTCAACTTCGACCGGAACATCAAGCTCGCATCGTTGCGCGTCGGCGTGGACTCGAGCGCGCCGAAGGAGCTCGTCGACAAGCTGCAAGCACTCGGCATGAAAACGAAGGCCATTGGCGCTCGGCCCAGTATTCCCGGCGTGGGCGGCGGTAGTCTCAACGTCGAGTATGCCGCGGCATTCGATGAGTACGTGCAGCGCAAGGCAAAGGAGATCGGTCTCGACCTGAACACCGTGCTCACGCCGACGACGGGCGGCACGCCGTTTCCGGGCACCGTCCCGGCACCCGCTGGCCCGCCGAGCCCCATGGCTCCCGCCGACTGGAATCCGCGATTCGTGAATGGACGCACCGTCAAGGCGTTCGAGTTCCTCCAGAACCAGCGCCGACGCTACGCACTCGTTGCGAAGTGGGGCGCATTCATGAAGGACCTCGACCTCTTCATTGGCGCGCCGACGGCGGACATCGCCCCGAATGCGCAGACGGGGCACCCGTGCGTCGTGGTGCCATACAAGTTCGACGTGCCGGTCGTGCAGCAGGGCGGTGGCGCTGCACCCGCGACACCGCCCGCGCCCCTCAACCCGCAGCCCATTTGCGGCGTAATCACCGGCGCGCTCTACAACGACGACGTGATCCTCGCGGTAGCGCACCAGTTCCAGACGCACAACGACGTGTACCTGAAGCACCCGTCGCTCTGATGTCGATTGCCGCGTTTCGGCGACTGCACGAGGCGGGCTGCTTTGTCATGCCCAACGCGTGGGATGCGGGCAGCGCCGCAATGCTCCAGCACCTTGGCTACCCCGCCATCGCGAGCACGAGTTCCGGTTATGCCTGGTCGCTCGCGCGACGGGACAACGAGGTCGGCCTCGGGCCCGTGCTGGCTCATCTGCGCTCGTTGGTGGAAACGGTTGACGTGCCCGTGAACGCGGACTTCGAGGGCGGGTTCGCCAACGATCCCGAAGAGGTCGCAGACAATGTCGCGCTCGCGGTAGCGACGAGGGTGGCAGGCCTCTCGATCGAGGACTCGACCGGCGATGCACGAGAACCGCTCTTCGACTTCGAGCTTGCGGTGGAGCGCGTGGCTGCGGCGCGCGCGTCCATCGATGCGTCGGGCACCGGCGTCGTACTCACCGGTCGCTCGGAGGGGTTCATCGTGGGACGACCGGATATCGACGAGACTGTTCGCCGGTTACAGGCCTATTCGCGCGTGGGTGCCGACTGTCTTTACGCGCCGGGCATTCGGACCATGGACCACATCCATGCGGTCGTCGACGCAGTGGCACCAAAGCCGGTGAATGTTCTCGTCAGCGCGGACTTTACGAGTATTGCGGTGCTGGCCGACGCGGGCGTGCGACGCATCAGCGTCGGCGGCGCGCTCGCGCGTGTCGCGTGGGGGGCTTTCATATCGGCGGCGACCGAAATAAGGGAGTACGGGACGTTTACGCGCCTTTCATCCGCCGTACCCTCCTCCGCGATCGAGAAGGGCTTTCGAGACTAGACCGGCATTGGCTCGGCAGTTATCGGCAGACCGGAAAGCTCGGGTCGGCGCCGCTGATGCGGGGCCGGTCACGCCGATCGGCGACCGCCATCATGATGTCATGCACGAAGCGCCCGACGCGCGCCATGTGCTCATAGTCGATGTAGCGCGGTTCGTCGGTGGGCTGGTGATAGTCCTGCGCATACCCGGTCGAGAAGTAGGTGACGGGAATGGCATGGTGGACGTAGTTCACCTGGTCGCTCCGGCAGAAACGATTCATCGGATTCGCTGACACGTCCCACGTCTTGTCGATCGCCATCGTCTCCGAGCGCACGGCATTGACCGAGTCGATGATGTCGCCGAAGTCGCGCGACAATCGCCGGGCGCCCAACGTCTGGATGGATGAAGGTCCGCCGAACTTCACCTGGTCCGTTCGGCCCTTGCCCTCCATGTCCATGTTGTGCGCCGCCACGATCGACGCCAACGGGATCGTGGGATGGTCGGTGAACCACTTGGAGCCGAGCAGGCCAGACTCCTCACCCTGGTGCGAGATGAAGATGATGGAGCGCGCCGGCTTCTCGATGACGAAGCGCTCTGCAATCTCGAGCAGCAGAACGGTGCCGGAGCCGTCGTCGTCAGCGCCGTTCATGATGGAATCCCGGAACGCGGGGCGAATGCGGCGCGCGCGCGCAATGAGCGAATCGATCCGGTGCTGTTGCACGGCCGTTGGGCGACAGAGCGGGTCGTTCGCTCCCTGCGGCCGCGTCACCGTGTTGAACGCGCGCAGCGAGTCGTGGTCAACGCCCGCCGCGTTCGTGCCCACGTGATCGTTGTGTGCGCCCACCAGCACGAACTCGGCGGCACGTGTCGGGTCGGATCCCGGCAGGATGGCGATCACGTTGCGTGCGGGAGTCGCGGACATGTGCCAGTCGTACGACCAGTGTTCCGTCACGGGAGCGCCGGCCGACCCGACCGCCACGTCCGCGAGCGAGCCGCCGAACAAGGAGCCGGCCACTTCGCGAGAGATGGCGGCACCGGTCATCGTCGACGTGAGATCCGGTTGCATCAGCGCGCGCCTTGTGAACGCACCGTTCACAGCAGTTCGCGGAATCGAGTCGAGGACCACGAGGAGGACGCCCACCGCACCCGCGCGCTGCGCGCGCGCATCGCGGACGCCGGCAAACGCGCCACGGCCAGCCGGCGCCACGCCGCCAACGCGCGCAATGCTGTCGCGGACCGCTGCCTCGACGGCCGCCGCGGCGCTCGCGCCGAATTTGTCGGGCACCGAGTCGCACCTCAGCACCGTCGCGGGGCGAGGTGCGCCGAGCCCGACGGCTGACGGTGCGGCCGTGAACACGGCGATCTTCCCGGCGAAGCGCGCGCGATCGAGGGCAACGGCCGTATCACCCCACCGACCCGCAAACACCGTTGGTACGTCCGCGAGACTCGCCCTTCCCCCGTTGCCGAGTGCAGTGGATGGAGCAAGGGGAATCCACTCGGAACGCGAACGAAATGCCCTTCCGCCTGCTGCGAACGTCGCCGATGCGCTATCGAAGCCGGCGGTGCCGAACGGAAGATTCTGGAAGTAAGTGCCGCTTTCCCCACCGGGCTTTAGACCCATCCGCAGAAACTCTCGAGCGATGTATGCGGTGCCCTTGAAGTTGCCCAGTTCGCCGATGCGACGGCCCATCATCGAATCGTCGGCGAACCCATAAAGCCGCGTGCGAAGGTCGTTGGCTGTGATTTCCGGAACGGTCGGTCGCGGCTTCCAGGTGGGCGGTCCCTCATCGGGCCACACGGGCTTCACGGTAGAACGCCTGGCCTGCGCGTGAAGAGGCAACGCGAGGCAGAGGGCGAAGGTGACGCGGACAAGGTGACGGATCACGAGATTGATGGAGAAGGTGTAGGTGCTTTCGGTTTGGAACGTAGCAATGTCCGCTCGACGGGCCCAGTCGTCGCACATAGGTTTCCGTCGGCTTGCCCGCCTCCCCTGTGTACGGACTCGGTGATGGGGACGCTGCGAGTGCGCCTCACTTCCATCCGGTTGAGTCAACATGATTGCGTATCTCGGAACAGGTCTCCTCGGCTCGGCATTCGTGCGCGCGATGCTCGCGCGCGGAGAGGCTGTCAACGTCTGGAATCGATCGCCCGACAAGGCGAAGGCGCTCGAGCAGTTCGGGGCGCGGGCATTCGTCAACGCGGCCGATGCCGTACGCGGTGCCGAGCGCGTGCATCTCACACTCTCGGATGACGCGGCCGTGGATGGGGTGCTCCGCGACATTCAGGATGCGCTTCCGGGCGGCGTATCGATCGTCGACCACACCACCACGGCCGCGGCGCCGACCGGGGAGCGCGCGCTCCGCCTGGCAGAGCTGGGATTCGAATTCCTTCACGCGCCGGTGTTCATGGGCCCGCCGAATGCGCTCGCCGCGACGGGAGTGATGCTCGCGTCCGGTGCGCGATCGCGCTTTGATGCGCTCGCCCCGCATCTCGAGAAGATGACCGGCAAGCTGGTCTACGTCGGCGCGGATCCGGCGCGAGCCGCGGCGATGAAGCTCCTCGGCAACCATTTCATCCTTGCCGTGGCGACAGGTCTCATGGACACGCTCGCGCTGGCGGCGGCGCTGGATGTGCCACAGGATCAGGTCCGCGAGCTGCTCACGTTCTTCAACCCCGGCGCGCAAGCCGACGCGCGTCTCGCGCGGATACGCGCGGCCGACTACGCGAACCCGTCGTGGAACCTTGGCATGGCGCGCAAGGACGTGCGACTCATGCAGGAAGCCGTGAGTGCCGCTGACATGCCCATGGTGATCCTGCCAGGCCTCGCGGCACGGATGGACGAGGAGATCGCCAAGGGCCACGTAGCGGCTGACTGGACGGTCATTGCGTCCAGGGTACTCGAATGAGGTAATGCAACAGGAATTAACCACGGAGGTCACGGAGAGCACGGAGGACGGCGTTGCCTCAGCTTTCCTCGTGCCCTCGGTGATCTCCGTGGTTAATCGCTGTTCTGCTCCTCTTCTGATCAAGGAAAGAGCGTCGGCCCGGGGTCGGCCCTGCTGAGAGCCCGCCCCCGTCGCGTACCGATCGTGCGAGCTACTGCGCGCCTACCGGCCGCGCTGGCGCAACCGGCACTGGCTTGCCCGCATCGAGATCATTCCAGTTCATGATCGCGTTGAAGCCGAGCATGTAGGTGCCCTGCGTCTGCCAGCGCCAGAATGGGCGGATGCCGAACATCACCACGTGTCCCTTGCCGATGGCAGCGTCCACGAGCTGTGCCTTGTTGGCGATCGACTGGCCACCGGAGAGCGTGCCAGACAACAGCATGTCGTTCGGGTTGGCCGGGAACTGCATCACGACTCGGGGCCGAACGATGTCGGCACCACCTCCTGCGGCCAATCCGCCAAAGCCACCGCCGCCGCCAACACCGCCACCACGCCCGCCACGTCCACCGCCTGAGGGAGTCTGCGACGCTGCCAACGCTGCCGCCGCCGAATCCCACGGCGAGAGCTGGAGCGGTGTGGCGTTTGGCGTGACGTTCTGGCTCAACCCCGGCGCGCCGCGCCCGCCGCCCTGCGCGAACGCGTTACCCGCGCCGCCCGCATTGATCACCGGTGCCTGGTTGAAGTAGACCGGCAGCTGCGTTCCTTCGTACCCGTACACGAGTGGGCTCTTCTTGTCCGAGATGATGCCGCGCAGGATCGTACCGCGCGCGAACAGGTCCGTCGGCGTCTCGATCGTGATGCCGGAGGTGAGGTTGTACTCGGGGAAGATCGTCGCTGTCGACCCTTCCGTGATGAGTGTGCCTCCTTCCTCGACGAACTTGTAGAGGTTCATCAGGCCCTCGATGCCCATGCCGCCGCGGATATCGTCGCTCTGATCCATGTACCCCAGGTTCGGCGTCGCGTCCGTCTTCCTGTACGGCAGGGGCAGGGTGCCCGTCTTGGGCGTGCCGGCCACCTGGCTCTGCGCCGTTCCGCCGACATGCGGGAAGATGATGACGTCATACTTCGCGCGGAGGTTGCCGTCGCGCAGCTTCTGGTCCGCGAAGTAGGAGTACGGTACGCCGTACGTGTCGAGCGCGGCTCGGACCCATCCCTCGTCCTGCGTGCGCGACCAACTGTGCACGTAGCCAATGCGCGGGATGTCGAGGTCATGCGTCTTCACGGCCGGCGCTGCGGCCACTGCGTAGGCAGAGAGACCCAGTGCGATGAGCTGTGACTCGAGCTTCGCGCGATCGGCCGTGGGGATGATGAAGGCGCCCGCGCGGAAGTGGTGGCCCGCCGCATCGAACTCTTCTTCGGCCGCCTGCATTTTCACGCCGGCGTTCCTGAAGCGGAACGACATCAGGTTGTTGTCGGCCGAGTTGTCGACGATCAGCACCGGGCCAGAGCCCGTCACGCCGCCCGCGGCCTTCACGGTCGACGTCACTATCGTCATCGGCTCCGTGAGGATCGCCTTGTCGGTCACCGGCGTGATCACGAGGTTGCGCATGAGCTGGAAGGTCCAGCCGGTGTCGTCGTACGGGGCGGGGTTCGCGGTCGGATAGTTCTGGAGCGAGAAGTACATGTCGGCCAGCGTGCGGTACGGCTGGTCCGCGCGCACGATGTAATCGCCGGCCTTCACCGAGAGGTTGCCGGCCTTGAAGTCACTCGGAGCGGTGTGGACTTCGAGACCTTGCGTCCGGAGGTCGTTGATCGCGTCCGCTGCGTTCGCCTTGCGCGTCTGGTTGGCCGGGATGACCCAGCCGAACGTTGGACCGTTGCGTCCCTTGTCCACTGATCGCCTGTTCTTGAGCCAGTAGTTCTCCAGGAACAGCTCCTTGTTGTCGGCCATCTGCTTGAGCGAGATCAGTAGCGCCGACTCCTGGATGTTCGTGTTGTTGCGCGGTCCCCACTTGATGCTCGGCAGCGGCGGATTCGGGCGGAACCACTCGCGGCTTGTGGTCGTCGCGGGCAGCGTGAGGTTCGCGTTGTTGTCCGGCCCGTAGCTCTGCACTTCGTAGAAGCGGCCGACGGCGTTGTGCGAATGGGCGATGAAGAACATGTAGTTCGGCACCCACCCGTCGTAAAACCCGTAGGTGAACACGCCGGGAACGCCACGCTTCGTCATTTCCATGACGTCGTTCTCGGCGAGCACCCACCACTCGTTGATGGTGATCGCATCGAGCGCGTCGTTGTACGGGCCGGTACCGGTCGACGAGTAGAGGTAGGTCTGCGCCTCATGAAGATCGTGAAGTACCGTCGGCTTCCACTCGAGGAAAGTCTTCGTGGTGTTCTTCGTGAGGTCGAGGAACTGCCCCATGCCGTCCCGATTGTTGTCGTGCTGCACGTACTTACCCCAATACATCAGGGGAAGATTTCCGCCGCCGACACCGCTCGCCTGGCGCGCTTTGTTAAAGTAGTAGTTGTCGACCATCTTCTCCCGACCGTCGACTTCGATGACGGGCGTGATGAAAGTGATCACGTTGTTTCGGATGTTCTGGATGAAGGGCGTCTCCTCCACGACGAGGCGATACGCGAGCTCCATCAACATTTCCGGTCCGCCACGCTCGGGCGAATGCATCCCGCTGGTGATCCAGTAAATCGGTTTCGCGGTCTTGAGGAGCGCCTGCGCCTGCGCTTCTGTCGTCTTGCGCGGGTCGGTGAGCGCGGCGATGTCGCCCTTGTATTTCTCGAGGTTTTTCAGCGTCGCTTCATCGGCGATGGCGAGCATCACCATGTCGCGCCCTTCCTCGGTCTTGCCGATCGTCCAGTACTTCGCTCGCGGCGATGCCTTGGCAATCGCTTCGAGATAGCGATGGATGTCTTTAGCGTACGTGAGTTCACCGGGCTGTCCAACAATTCGGCCGTTGAACTTGAGTGGCGTCGGCACCTTGTCGGACGCCGGAAGATGATCGACCAGTTCCGTGCTGATGCGCGGATCCTGCAGATGCTGTTTGATCAGCTTCGTGTACTCTTCGTCATTTTTCTGTTGAGACTGCGCTACCGAAGCCGCAGTCATCACGCCGCTCGCGGCCAGCAGCACCATCGCGACTCGGCGCGAAACGTTCGAAAGAAACATCCTGCCTCCTTGCACTTCCAGGGGGATCGTGGGGGAGCCGGCCACAGAACGGCCGACTGGAGCGTACTTCAACAAACTTACGCACGGCCGAGCGTCACCGTTCACTCGCCGGCGGCGAGGGGCTGAGTGCGATTTACATCGCCGCGGCGACGGGCTTCATCACGAGATTCTCGATGAAAAATTCCATCAGCCGCTGGTTGTTCATGCTCGAGTGGCCAGCGTCGGGCCCGAGCTGCAGGTCAAAACTCTTCCCCGCCCGCTGAAGCGACTGAATGAGCTGCATCATGTTCGATGGGTGCACATTGTTGTCCGCGGTACCGAAGTAGAGCATCAGTCGTCCCTTCAAGTTGGCAACGGAGGTCATCACCGATCCCTTGTCGTAGCCCTCTTTGTTCTCCTGCGGAATCCACATGTAGCGCTCGGTATAGATTGTGTCGTAGTGGCG
>JBKJUW010000094.1:0-63674 GCA_046589725.1 Gemmatimonadaceae bacterium | reverse complement strand
CTGCTCGGCAACCGTAACGTCCGCGTATCTCGCGAGTGCCGCGCGCGAGGTGACGACGATGCGCTTCGCGCGTGAAGAGTCTGCCGACGTCGCCACGCGACGCTCCGCCATGCGCATATGCGAGGTGGTATCGCTCAACAGACCGTTGATCGCCGGCGCAAGCTGTGGCGCGTTGATGATCTGGAGTTCCTGAAGCACCGAGAGTGCGCGGAGGCCGCTTGGTCGCGGGGCCTCGGGCGAGGCAGGTTGCTGGGCGGCCGCGGCGGATGCGCCGAGGAGGAGAGCGATCAACGCGCGAGCGATCGGGTGTCGGGGCATTGGGCAGCTTGGCTTGGGTGTGGCGACGCCGAGTTCGACACGGAGTGCGGGGGAAATGTTCCTCTGCGAAACGACGTCGTTCAGCTCGACTCGTGAACCGATTCGGGCTGCACCAGCTCAGGAACTGCCTCGGGCCGGCCACACAGACGTAAGGGGGGAACGCGGATGACGCGGATGCGGCGGATTTTGACGGATCTGTTCTTTGGGGTGCGCGCTCTGGCTAGCGCACGCGCAGGACGTCCTCGGCCTCGCCGCCGTCGCCGTTGCGAAAGAGATGGAGGACATCCTGCAGTGCTGCACGCTCCCGCGGCCAGAAAAAACGTTCGGCGGCTAACGTGGGATCAAGCCACTCGTAACGCGAGTGTTCGTCGCCGAGTGTGACAGGTGAGTGCGCGTCAACGAATGCCGCGAAGACGACGGCCAACTCGACCGTATGCAGCTTGTGGAGGTAGAACGGCTGGACGGTGACGTTGTACAATCGCAGGACGGCGAGACCGGTTTCCTCGCGGACCTCGCGAAGGGCAGCGTCCTCGGGCTCTTCACCCGCTTCGATGCGCCCGTGAACCGTCTCCCATGCGCCCGGGCATCGCGTAGTGAGCGCGCGCTGGAGGGTCAGGACTCGCCAGCCCCCGGTTTGCCGGTCGATGAGGTAGACGTCAATCGTGCCGACGTTGACTGTTGCCATCGTGCTGTGCGGTCGGAGAGCGATCGCTGGAGCGCCACTGTTGGCGGGCCACGCGTGCTCCAATGTACGCGGTGCCGTATCGACCGCACGGAGCGCTTCGCTCACGAGTCGAACTGGCGCGGCCGCGACCCGTCGCAGCTCCTCCAGGGTCGTCTCTCCCCTCTGCACGAGCGCGAGACCCGAGTCCCACAAGCTCGCGCACCCTGAGGCACGCGCCGCCGCGGCGAGGGATTCAGTAGGCGCACCGGCCGCAACCAACCGCTCGAACTCCGGCGACGTCGTGAGAATCTCCGCGATCGCGCGACGCCCCCGATAGCCTGCGCCCTCGCACGCACCACAACCGACCGCGAGACATTCGGGACAGGTGCGCCGTACGAGACGCTGCGCGACAACGCCCTTCACCGCCGTGGCGATCTGATAGGCCGCGACGCCGATGTCGATAAGCCTCGTGACCGCACTGGCGGCGTCGTTCGTGTGCAGCGTGGAGAGGACCAGGTGCCCCGTGAGCGACGCCTGGATCGCGATCTCCGCGGTCTCCTTGTCGCGAATCTCGCCGACGAGAATGACATCCGGATCCTGACGCACGATCGAACGCAGGGCGGCGCCGAACGTGAGCCCCGCCTTCTCGTGCACCTGCACCTGCACGACACCTGGCAAGCGATACTCGATTGGGTCCTCCACCGTGACGACGTTGACCCCACGCGCCTGTATCTCACGCAGGGCGGCGTAGAGCGTCGTCGTCTTGCCCGAACCGGTCGGACCGGTGACGAGCACGAGCCCTTCGCGGCAGTCCAACAGGCCACGAATGCGCACAAGGTCCGCGTCGGCAAAGCCGATCGACTCGAGCGTGCGAAGGCCGGCGGTGCCATCGAGTACCCGGATGACGATCTTCTCACCGTGGGATACCGGGAGCGTCGAAACGCGGAGGTCCACGACGGAGCCCAGTACGGCGACGCGCGCTCGTCCGTCCTGAGGACGCATGCGGTCCGCGATGTCGAGGCCGGAGAGAATCTTCACGCGAGAAACGAGCGACGGCGCGACGTATCGCGGCAACGTCCGGACCTGCCTGATGACTCCGTCCACGCGGTGGCGAACGGCGATGCCCTGCTCCTCCGGCTCGAGATGCAGGTCGCTCGCGCCGGCTCGGATGGCCTCCGCAATGAGCTGGTCCACGAGACGGATGATGGAGGGACCTAATTCGGCGCCGTTGCCCGACGAGGCAGTATCAGCGCTGAAGGGGAGGTGCTGCACCTCGATAGGCGGAGCGACGGGATCGCGGCGTGAAGGCGTCTCCGGATAGACGCGGTCGAGCTGGCTGGCGATGTCCTCGATCGATGCCAACTGCCAGCGCACCCGATGGCCCGTCGCGAAGGCGATCGCGCGCTCGGCGTCCAGGTCGAGCGGATCACTCGTGGCGACCACGATCGCGCCCCCATCGATCGCCAGCGGGAGGACCCGGTGGCGTCGTGCCCAACGCTCGGCCAGGAGGGCAACGGCGCGCGGATCTATGTGGGTGAAGTCCGCGGTGGAGATGCCAAGAAGGAAGGAAGCAGTCATGCGCTGACACTACCGGCCCGCGCATGCACCGCCGACATCATGCGGCGGCAAGGTGAAACGTTTTCTCGCCGGATCGCAGCGGGAGAGTCTAGAGCAGGCCCCAGAAGTCGTGCGTGACGTCGACGTTGAACGTCCACGTTCCGTGGCGGAGTCCCCGCGCAACCTGAAACCGAAGGAGATCAAACAGCGGCAGCAGGCCGATCCCGACGCTAGGGTAGGCGCCCTCGGGATGCGTGATATCCGCGGCCAGGGCGCGGCGCGCGTAGGTCGCCTGCGCGAACGGTGCGAGGGTCGCACGACCGGGAATGCGCCCGAAGCGCGAAAGCGACAGCGCGGGGGCGGGCACCTGAAGCCGCCACTCGGCGCGTGCCGTCATGCCGGCCGAGGCTGCGAATTCATGGTAGCGGTAGCCCGGCGCGCTGACCGGTCCGCCGAAGTACAGCCACTCCTGTGGCGGAGCACCGGCGCTGCTGCGCACCGCGCCGCCGGCAAGGCTCAGCGCGAGACGGCCCGCCTCGTACGGATGCTCGAGCGATACCGATGCGAATGCGCGCGCGACGTTCGACGGCGCGATGGGAAATGCGGCATCGTCCTCGGCAACGTGACTCACGCGAAACTCCGCGGCTGCGCGCACCTCACTTCCGAACACCGACGGCGACGTGGGGCGCTCGACGACCAGCGTCAGGCGTTGGGCACGCAACCGCGCCGCATTCACGAGCGGACCGAAGGCGCCCGTCGCGGGCACGGCGTGAATCGTGAGTGGACGCTGCCGCTCGAGTGATGCATCCAGGCGCGTGCGGAGACCGGCGAATGCGCGGCTTTCCACGCCCAGGCCGACGGCCTGCATGCCGAATGGGTCGGTTGCGTCGGAGCCGAATTCCTGCGCCGCAATCGAATTCACGATGCGTGATCGCTCCTGGACGTCGCCGGCTTCTCGAAAGTCTCGCACGGCGTACGCGCGCAGACCCCACGACGGCGACTGCCAATCAATTTCCACGGCGCCCTTCACCTCTCGATCGTCGATGCCGTAGCGCGCACTTGCGCGCGCGCCAAACCCGGCACCGAATCGCGACGCGGCGCCGAGTCCGAGCGCGAAGCCTTCGACGCGGTTGAAGCGTACGAAATCGGAGATGCCACCCGCCGCGAGTGTCAGCGCCTGCGGACGCCGCAGCGCCTGCGCGCGAACCAGGGACCGCGCCTCCTCCTGTACCTTCCGGACTTCTGCGTCGCTGACGGCACGGACGTCGAACGGCAGTGAATCGAGAATGCGCCCGCCAAAGTGGAACGTGTCGGAGACGGTCTTTGGCGCGAGCTCGATCTCGGGCCCACGGAAGAACTGCGGCGAGAGGCCGACGTTCACCTGATAGTCCCGGATCTCCCAGCGTCCGCGGATGATGCCGCGGATGGGATAGTCCAGCCACGTGCCGCCGCGTCGAATTTCGAGCTCCTGCCGGGCGGGCAGCCAGAAGCGCCCGCTCACGAGACTGTTCTCGACGATGACGAAGAGGTCCTCCAGCGCGTTGTCGCGAAACGCGGCGCGCGTGAAGTTGAAGGCCATGCGCACGACCTGCGCGTCTTCCGGATCGATGTAGACCGCGCCGATGATGCGCGGCTCGCGATCGTTCTTCGGCCGCACCTTTACCTCGAGCACCTTGATGGTGCGCCCCGGTAACTGCAGGCTGAAGGAGTCCGCCGTGATGGCGAAGTCGTACGTGGCGAGCCCCTGCGTGGACAGCGGGTGCGGGACGTCCACCACCTCGTCGCCATCACCGAGCCTGATGATCGCGGGGAAGTTGTTCTGGACGATGCCGAGGTGGTCGCGGTGATACGAGATGTCGGTGGGGAGGAGGAGCGTGTCACGACGCCCGAGGATGCGCTGCTTGCTCAGGTTGGGCGCGAGCCAGTAAATTTCATTCACGAGCTCATCAGCTTTCACCACCTTGGGCGGCTCGGCGAGCCCTTCGCCGACCTGCGCGAGGAAGGTGACATAGCCATGAGCGACGGCCTTGTAATCCTTCAAGCCGGTATCAGCGAGCTGCTGGGCGCGTCGCGCGGTGGCGCGCTCCACGAGCGCGCGGGAGCGCGCGTCGTTCCATTCCTGCGCCCCGGCGACGCCTGGCGCGACTGCCACCAACCAGAGAGCGCATGCGGCGACTGCCGCGGCGATACGATGCATCGATGAAAGTTCGCCGGCGTGAAGTAACGCGACAAGCGCGCGAGGGGGTGTCATGAGCTTCGACGAGTACCGTCGTCTCGCGCAGCCGCACCATCTCGTACCCGTGTGGCGTGATTGCCTCCTCGACACGGACACGCCGGTGACGGCGTTCGCCAAGCTGCGCGAGGGCCCGTTTGCGTTCCTGCTCGAGAGCGCTCCGGCCGGTGGAGAAACCTGGGCCCGCTACACGTTCCTCGGCACGGCGCCGCGCGGCGCCTGGCGCCTGCGCGATGGTGTGGTGGAGGACTGGGCGCCCTCGCTCGGCTGGCATGGCGCTCGCACCCCCGCGCAGCCGCTCGAGGATCTCGACGCGCTCGTCCGTGCCTGTCCACCGGTGGATGTGCCGGAGCTGGGCGGATTCTGGAGCGGTGCGGTTGGGTACTTCAGCTATGACGTGGCTCGCCACATCGAGCGCCTTCCGTCGCCACCGCCGCGCGGTGACGATGCGCCCGACGCGCTGTTCGTGTTCACCGACGCGCTCGTGATCATCGACAACCTGCGTGCGCAGGCGCGCGTGGTGGTCGGCACGCCTGTCGGCGCCGATGTCAGCGAGTCAACGCTTCGCGGGTTCCACGATGCCGCGCGCGCAACGGTGGAACGCACCATCGCGCGCCTGCGCGGGCCCGTGAGTCTGCCGTCGCTTGACCTGCGTACGGATGCACTGCCGGCCACGGGCGTGTCCAGCTACGAGCGCGAGAAGTTCATGAGCGACGTCGATCGCATCAAGGAATACATCGTCGCGGGTGACGTCTTCCAGGTGTTGCTGGCGCGTCGCATTCGCGTGCCGTTCGACTTCGATCCGCGCGAGCTCTATCGCGCCCTCCGCGCGCTCAATCCGTCGCCGTACATGTACCACCTCGTGCTCGATGGCATCGAGTTGGTGGGGAGCTCGCCGGAGCTGCTCGTGCGCGTCGATCGCGATCGCGTGACGGTGCGCCCGATCGCCGGCACGCGTCCGCGCGGCGCAACCCCCGCGCAGGACCTCGAACTCGCGGCAGAACTGGCGAGCGACGAAAAGGAGCGCGCCGAACATGTGATGCTGGTGGATCTCGGCCGTAACGACGTGGGGCGGATTGCCCAATACGGCAGCGTGGAAGTCAGTGACTTCATGACCGTTGAGCGCTATTCGCACGTCTTCCATCTCGTGAGTCAGGTCGATGGGCGGCTGCGGCCGGGCCTCGACGCGCTCGACGCCTTCCGCGCGACCTTTCCGGCCGGCACGATGACCGGCGCACCGAAAGTGCGCGCGATGGAGATCATCGACGAACTCGAACCCGACCGCCGCGGTGCGTACGCCGGCGCCGTGGGGTACATCTCGGCCGGCGGCTCGCGCATGGACATGGCGATCACCATCCGGACGTGCGTGATCGCCAATGGCGTCGCTTCCATCCAGACGGGGGCGGGCATCGTTCAGGACTCTGTTCCCGCGAGTGAATGGGCCGAGACGGAGAACAAGGCGAGGGCGATGTTGACGGCCATCGGCAGGGTGCGCGAAGCGTCGAGCCGGGCGCGATCCGGAAAGCGCGACTAGGCAGCGCCCCCGCCCCCACGCATATTCGTTCGCGATGGCACTCAGACTCATCAGTTCCGACGGTACGCAGTCGTACGACCTTCGCGATGGCGTTCCGCTCATCGTCGGGCGCGCGCCTACCTGCGATCTTCCTGTTTTCGACCCCACGATATCGCGTCGTCATGCGGAAATCGTCGCGGAGGAGAACGAGTTGAGGATCCGGGACCTCGGGTCGAGCAATGGCACATTCGTGAACGGCGAGAGGGTCGAACAGGGCTCGGCTGCGGTCGACGATCTCGTTGCCTTCGGCAAGGTGCCGTTCAAGCTGACGTCGTACGCGGCGCCCGTCGTCGCGGAGACGCCCGCACCGCAGGCGGCGCCGCCTGGCGCCACGATCGTGCGCCAGATTCCCATGCACGACTCGTCGGCGGGACTCGGATCGCTCGGCGCCCCGCCGACGGTGCCCGGAGGCATGACGCGCGCCGGGATGTTGCCGCCGACCACGCGCGCCGCGGACAAGATCCAGCAGAAGCTCGCGACGCTGCTGGAAGTTTCGAAGGGGCTGACGCGTGCGGTGGACGTCGACACCATTCTCGACAAGATCGTGGGGTACGCCTACCAGACGCTCGAGGCGGATCGCGTTGCGATCCTGCTGGTGGACGCCCAAGGCGACCTTTCGCCCAAGATCTCGCGCGACAAGCGCGGCGGCGATGCCCCGCGCGCGGTGCCGCAGTCGATCGCACGGAAGGCGGTAGCGGAAAAGGTGGCGATGTTGTCCGACAACGCGGGCGAGGACACGCGGTTCGGCGGACAGTCGATCCTCATGCAGCAGGTTCGCTCGGCGATCTGCGCCCCGCTGATCGGAAGCGAGGACCGCGTGCTCGGCGTCCTGTATGTCGACAACCCGAGCATGACGCACCGGTTCAGCGAGGAGGACCTGGAGTTCCTCGTGGCGTTCGCGGGTATTGCGGCCGTCGCCATCGAGAACTCGCAGTTCGCGGAGCGCATTCGGAGGGAGGGGATCGTGCGCAGCAACTTCGAGCGCTACTTCGCGCCACAGCTCGCCGCGCGCATCGCCGATTCGCCGGAGGCCCTGAAGCTCGGCGGCGACAAGCGGGCCGTGGCCGTGCTCTTCAGTGACATTCGCGGATTCACGGCACTGTCGGAAACGATGAAGCCCGACGAGATGGCGACGCTGCTCACCGAGTACTTCACCGAGATGGTGGAGTGCGTGTTCCGGCACGGTGGAACGCTCGACAAGTTCATCGGGGACGCCGTGATGGCGCAGTGGGGCGCTCCTATCGGCAGCCCGGACGACCCCGATCGTGCGATGGCCGCCGCGCTCGAAATGATGGTCGAGCTGAAGAAGCTGAACCAGAAGTGGGCCGATCAGGGTCGGCCTGCGCTCCAGATTGGCATTGGCCTGAACTACGGCGAGGCGTTCGCCGGCAACATCGGCTCCGAACGCCGACTCGAGTTCACGGTGATTGGCGATACCGTGAACACGGCGAGCCGCCTGTGCGGCAAGGCGGAGGCTGAGGAGATCCTGATCTCCGATGCGATGCGCAAGGTGCTGGCGTCGCCGCCGCCGCTGGACGAATGCCCGCCGATGAAGCTCAAGAACAAGAGTCAACCCGTCAAGGTTTATCGCGTCCGAAACGAATGATCGATCCCGCGCCGCCTGCCGGGTACGAGCGCATCGCGGCAGGACGGTGCCATGTCACCGTGCGCGCCGCGAACGTCGAGGATGCGCGAGCACTCCTGAAAGAAGGCACGCCGTACGAGGCCGCAGTACGCGACCTCGCTGCACGACCACTCCAGGGGCGCGGTACCGCCTATGCGATCACGCTGCCCGCATCTGGTGATCACGTTGTCGTGCGCCGGAATCGGCACGGCGGCTTGTTGGCTTCTGTGA
This sequence comes from Gemmatimonadaceae bacterium, assembly GCA_046589725.1. Lineage (GTDB taxonomy): Bacteria > Gemmatimonadota > Gemmatimonadetes > Gemmatimonadales > Gemmatimonadaceae > AG11. The sequence continues at coordinate 55,474 of JBKJUW010000094.1, read as the reverse complement.
CGGGTGCCCTCTTCCTGCCACCCAGCCGCGCGCCGCATGAGCTGGCGGTATCGCTGCGACTGGTGGGGGCGGGGGTGCGGACGCCGGCCGTCGTGATGTACGGTCTCGAGCGGGTGCATGGGCTGTTCTGTCATGCCGATGTCCTCACGACGGCGATTGCGGACAGCAGCGACCTCTCGGAATACCTGCTGCCCGGCACGCCTTCGCGCGAGCGCGCGGCCGCGTGGAACGCTGCGCGCGAGCTGCTCGCGACGCTCAACGCCGCAGGTGCCCGACACCATGACCTGAACGTGAAAAACATCCTCGTGGCGCGATGGGGCGATTCGCTCGTGGCGTGGGTGCTCGATGTCGATCGCGTGGTGTTCGGCGCACCGGGGTCCGAAGGCGTGCGGAAGGGCAACGCGAAACGACTGCTTCGGTCGGTGATCAAGTGGCGCGAGCAGCACGGTGCGTTGTTCAGCGATGAGGATGCATCGTTGCTCGAACGCGTCCCATGAGGACGCTGACCGCGGTGCTGATTGTCGTCGTTGCATTCCTGACGGCGGGCGTGCTGGCACTTGCCGTTGCGCTGCGCCGCGAGCGTGCGATGCGGAAGTTGCGAATGTTCTCCGGCAAGTGGCCCATCCTCCCTGTGCTGCCCGAGGTCATCGACGCCGCATTCCGTCCCGGCCCCTACGGACCGTCCACCACGGCGGAAGTCGCATTCATCGGCCGTGGGCCGTACGTGGTAGATGGAGGAACGAGCGACGCGGAGGCGTGGATTCTCGCCGTCGTCGCGAGGCAGGCGTCTTGCCTGTTCGAGTTCGGCACGTGCACCGGGAAGACCGCTTATCTCTGGGCGCGGAACTCGCCGCCGAACGCTACGGTGATCACGGTGACGCTCGCACCGGACGACCTGACCGATGCACACTCGGAGGCTGAGGATCACCCCCGCGATGTCAGCTACGCGGCGCGGGAGTCGAGTCACACAAAATTCCTGTACACCGACTCCGACGTCGCGCACAAGGTCGAGCAGGTGTTCGCAGACAGCAAGGCACTCGATATCGCGCCGTGGACGGGCGCCTGCGACGTGGTGTTCGTCGACGGCTCTCACGCTTATTCATATGTGATGAGCGACAGCACCAAGGCGCTCGCGCTGCTCCGCCCGGGCGGACTGGCGCTCTGGCACGACTACGCCGGGCCGCTGCATTCGCCCGGCGTGTACCGCGCGCTGAACGAGCTGGCGACGCGCCTCCCGATCGTGCGCATCGCGGGGACGTCACTGGCGGCTTATCGGAAGCCACTGGAAGGCGTCACAACGGCGCGGTCGTGACGTTTAGTTTTCGCGCATGATCGATCGACCGCTCCGACACGTTGGCATCGTCATGATGTCTGCGGTAGGTGATGCCGTGCACGTGCTGCCGTTGCTCACTGCACTGAAAAGACATTCGCCGGACGTCCGCGTATCATGGGTGATTCAACCCGGTGCGGCGGCGCTCGTGCGCGGTCACTGGGCGGTGGACGACATCATCGAGTTCGAGCGTTCGCGCGGATGGAGGGCGTACCCGGCCGTGCGCACGGCACTGGCCTCGAGGCACTTCGACGTGGTGCTCGCGCTGCAGGTCTACTTCAAGGCCGGCATCGTGACGTCGTTCACGAAGGCACCGGTGAAGCTGGGCTTCGACCGCGCGCGCGCGCGCGATCTCAACTGGCTCTTCACCACCGATCGTGTTCCGGCGCGCGAAGGACAGCACGTCCAGGACCAGTACTTCGAGTTTCTCGAGGCCCTCGGCGTGCCGCACGAGCCGGTGGTCTGGGACCTCGGCCCCTGGGACCATGAGCGCGCCTGGCAGCGGGAGTTCTTCCAGCAGTTCGATCGTCCGATCGCCCCAATCGTGGTCGGCACCAGCAAGGCGGAGAAGGACTGGATGCCAGAGCGCTGGGCGGCGGTGACGGACGCGCTCTTCCACGATTTCGGTTTACAGCCGGTGCTCGTTGGCGGCCGCTCGTCGCGTGAGCTGCATGCGGAACGCGTCATCCTCGACACCGCCACGGCCCGTGTGGTTTCAGCACTCGGAAGCGGCTTGCGCAACCTCGTCGGGATCATGGACGGCGCGGCAGTCGTCCTCTCACCCGACACCGGCCCGCTTCACATGTCGGTTGCGCTCAACACGCCGGTCATCTCGCTGATGGGCTACACGAACCCAAAACGCGTAGGCCCCTATCGCCGCTTTCATGACCTGCTCATCGACGCCTATGGCGATCCGGGAGAGGAGTACCCGTTGTCGATGGAGAATCGACCGGGCCGGATGTCGCGGATCAGCGTGCGCGACGTGCTCGACAAGGTGGAGGTGTGGCGCGCGAACTATGCGTCTGTGGTGAACGAGCCGAAGCGATAACGGACACCCATCTCCGCCATGAGGCGCACGAGGCGCTGGAGAGGAAGTCCCATGACCGCGAAGTAGTCGCCGTCCACGCGCTGCACGATCGTGGCGCCATAACCCTGAATGCCGTAGGCGCCGGCCTTGTCCATCGGCTCACGCGTCGCGACGTACGCTTCGATATCCTCCGCCGAGATCGCATGAAACGTCACGCCGACGTCTACGACGTCGGAACGTTGGTGCCCACGCCAACTCACCGCGACGGCGGTCATCACCGTATGCGACCGGCCCGAGAGGCGAGCCAGCATCGCGGCCGCCTCGCCTTCACTGCGCGGCTTGCCGAGTACGTCGCCGTCGACGACCACGATGGTGTCGCTGCCGATCACGAGCGCATCCGGCGCCTCTCGCGCGACAACATGCGCCTTCTCACGTGCGAGACGCTCTGCATGACCCCTCGGCTGCTCACCAGCGAGGTACGTCTCGTCGATGTCGGCCGGCTGCACTTCGTGCAGGATGCCGACGAGCGTCAGCAGCTCGCGACGCCTCGGCGACTGCGAGGCGAGGATCACCCGGGGTGCGGTCATTTCTCGAGCCAGAGGGTAACGGGTCCGTCGTTCACGAGCTCGACATCCATCATGGCGCCGAACTCCCCGGTCTCCACTCGCACGTCGCGCTCCTTGAGGAGCGTGACGAACCTCTCATAGAGCGGAATGGCCTCTTCGGGTCGAGCGGCCGAGAGGAAACTCGGGCGGCGCCCCTTGGCGGCGTCGCCGTAAAGGGTGAACTGCGACACCACCAGCAGCGCACCATCCACCTCGGCGAGCGACAGGTTCATCTTCTCCTCGGCGTCGCCGAAGAGTCGCAGGCCGATGACCTTGTCGGCCATCCATGTCAGTGTGGGTTCGGAGTCACCCGCCGTGAAGCCGACGAGCAGCAGGTAGCCTCGGGCGATCTGTCCGATCGTTCTGGAGTCGACGCGCACCTCGGCTCGCGAGACACGCTGGAGGAGCACACGCATCGAGCAAAGATATCGCTCGGCTTGTTCGGCAGCACGTCCGCGGCGAGCTTGGGGAAGCACCATTGTCGGCCTCCCCACGCGCAGGGACGAAGTGGCACCTACCGCACGCCCGAACACCGTCCGGCCCTTCGAGCAGACGGTCGACGTCGAGACGCCGGAGCTCGTCGTGCTCACCTACTCCGTGGCGGGCGTGGGCTCGCGGGTCCTGGCGGGCCTCACGGATCTCCTGATCTGTGCGGGCATGTTGGTCGTCGTTGCCATTGCGATCAAGATGCTGGGCGGTGGCCTCTCGCTCATCGGCGACCGCTCCGCGAGCTGGGGAGCCGCGGTGCTCCTGCTCTCGCAGTTCGTGGTGCTGTGGGGCTATTACGTGCTATTCGAAGGGTTGATGGACGGCCAGACGCCTGGCAAGCGACTGCACCGCCTTCGCGTCGTTCGCGACGGAGGCTACTCCGTGACGTTCGGTGTGTCCGCCGTACGCAACCTGGTGCGCTTGCTCGACATGCAGCCCGGGGTGTTCTACCTCGTGGGACTAACGAGCCTGTTCTTCACGAAGCGCGGCCGCCGTCTTGGCGACCTTGTGGCGGGAACGATCGTCGTGCGCGAAGACGTGCGGATGGTGGCGGAACCCGCGCGCAGCAAGACAGTCGCCGCGGAAGGCGTCGCCGCGCTCCAGACCGCACTGAGCGAGGACGAGTATATCCTGCTCAGTCGTTTCGTCGAGCGTTGGGGGACGCTCGATCCCCTCCGCCGCACAGCACTCGCCGCACAGCTCGCGGCGCGATTCGGCGCGGTGCTGGCGGACGATGCCCGTCCGGCGGGCCAGCGGCTGCTGGAGCTCCATGCGCGCGAGGAGGCAGCGCGCCGGCGTGGGGTCGCATCCCGCGGCGAAACCGGTGCGGCTCGCGAGCGACAGGCGTTGATCGCAGAAGGGTCATCGCGCTGGACGGCATTCGCCGCGACGCTCGCCGCGGCGCAGCGGCGAGGTCTCGCGTCGCTCGGCGAAGCGGGCGTGCGGGAGTTCGTGACGGAATACCGCGCGCTTTCCGCAGACCTCGCGCGCTTGCGTACAGCGTCGGCGGGGCGCGCGCTCGACGAGATGTTCTACCTCGGCCGACTGGTGGCGGGTGCGCACAACGTGCTCTATCACGACCGCGGGATGACGTTGCGCGACGCGGTCCGGTATCTGTTCACGGACGTGCCGAGGGAGATCCGTCGAAGTGCGGCGCCAATCGCGCTGGCGGCGCTGCTGCTGTTCGGACCCGCGATCATTGCCGCCGTTGGGGTGATACGGTCGCCGGACCTTGCCTCACGTCTCCTGCCATCTTCGATGCTGCAGCGTGCGGAGGACGGCGTGCGGCGCGCGAAGTCCGGCGAAGGCTACATCGACGATCCGCAGCTCTTGCGTCCCGTCATGGCGAGCCGGATTGCCACGAACAACGTCCAGGTCACGTTCGCCGTCTTCGCGGGGGGCATAACCGCTGGGCTCCTGAGCGTCCTGATGCTCGTGCTGAATGGCATCTCGATGGGGGCCGTCGTCGGGCTTTACGCGAGCAAGGGCATCGGAATGCTGCTGCTTGCGTTCATCGCGCCGCATGGCGTGCTCGAGCTGTTTTCCATCTGTGTCGCGGCAGGCGGTGGCTTTCTCATCGCCAGCGGGCTGCTGTTGCCCGGCAATCGTACGCGCGGCCGCGCACTCGTCGAGAATGGCCGGCGCGCAGTTCGGCTGATCGCGGCCTCCACGTTTCTGTTGGTGATCGCGGGTACGCTGGAGGGCTTCGTGTCCCCCATCGAGTGGTGGCCGATCGAGGGCAAGCTGGCGGTGAGCGGTGTGAGCGCGGTGTTCCTCTACGTGTATCTCGCCGGCGGGCGCGCGCGGCCCCGCGCGGAATCGTCGCCACGGGAGCAGGAGGAATCAGGCTCGCTCGGGCTCGCGACTACAGTGCGCCACGCGACTTGAGCTCCAGGTACTGATTCACGACGGCCGCCGCCATCGCATCGGGCGGGACGTCGAGCACGACGACACCAGCGTCGCGCATCCGCTGCAGCGCGGTGAGACGTTCGGTGATCAGCTCCTCTGCGGCAGCGCTCGCGTAGAGGTCCGAGGATCGCGTTCCCGCCGAGGTTGCTGCTGACACGAGTGCCTCGTTGCGCAGCGCGACCACCATCGCGAGGTGACGCGCGGCCCCCCGCGTCAGGTGCGCAAGCAAGGAGCGCGCGGCACGCCCGTCGATGACGTCGGTGACGAGCACGATCAGTGCGCGCTTCCGCTGGCGCTGGGCCAATGTTCGGAAGGCGGCTGCATAATCCGGCTCGACGAGACTCGCCTGCACGGGTACGAGAGCTGTCCTGATCGCCTGCAGGGCCGAAGCGCCACGCTGTGCGGGAACGAGGGCACGGAGTTGGTCGTCGAAGACGAGCGCACCAACGCGATCGCCTGCCGTGATGGCAACGTCGGCCAGCAGCAGCGTCGTCGACAACGCGTATTCGAACCGGGGATACCGTCCCGCCAGCTGCGTCATGCTGCGACCGGCGTCCACGAGGATGAAGACGGTCTGCGACTGCTCCGTCGTGAACTCCCGCGTGATCGTATGGCCACGCTTGGCGGTCGCCTTCCAGTCGATGTGGCGGGGATCATCGCCCGTCACGTAGTCGCGAAGTCGGGCAAAGCTTCGACCTTCTCCCCTGCGCCGCACGTCGCGCACGCCGGCGGTCGCGAGACGATGATGCACCGCGAGCCAGCGGAACCGCTTCACGCCGGCAAGGGATGGGGCGACGAGTATCGTGTCGGTCTGCGGGTAACGGAGGATGCACGAGGACAATCCCAGCGGCGTCCGCACGCGCAGCGCGATGTCGCCGAGCGGCACGAGCCCTCGCACCGCGCCAGTGACCTCGATCGCCATGGTTACAGCGGCCAGCGCCGGCAGCTCGTGCTCGGCGTAAGGGGTCGCCCCCGCAAGGCTGGGCACAGGCAGCGCATCATGCAGCGTCACGAACAGCCTGCGCCGCCAGCGCGAGATGATTTCGTACGAGCCTTGCGCGACATCGCCGACACCGACGGAGGCGTCCAGCGTGCGACGGACGTCCACATCGGCCGCCTGGGGCAACATGGCGCTGTCCACGACCTTTGCGACGATGAGCCCCGACAACACCAGCGCAGCAAGGACAGTTCCCGCGCGCGATCCACTCAGCAACCAGAAGGGGGCCGAACATGCGAGCAACAGCGCGAAGCGCCGAGTCGGCGTGAACCGCACGGACTCGAGGATCTGCTTCGCTCGCTGCGCCGCGCCTGTCACCCGTTATTCCGGCACGCGAATGCGATCGAGCACGGCGGCGAGGACGTCGTCGGCCGTTCGTCCTTCCACTTCGAGCTCCGGCGACAGCGCGATGCGATGTCGCAGCACGGCCGGTGCAATACCCTTGACGTCGTCCGGCGTCGCGAAATCGCGCCCGTCGAGCACAGCCACTGCCCGCGCCGCCCGAAACAGCGCGACGGTCGCGCGCGGTGAGGCGCCGAGCGCAAGCATGCGCTCGTCGCGCGTGGCACGCGTAATGTCCGCGATGTACGCGCGCACGTCCGCGGCAACGCGTACGCCATCGACCAGCGTCCGCAGTGCCGCCACGTCAACAGGCTGCAACGCAGCAGCCATCGCGACGTCACCCGCACGCTCGGCGTCGAAGCCAGCTTCGTACCGACTCAGCAACTCCAGCTCGGCTTCCCGCGACGGATACGGCATGACCGCCTTGATGAGGAATCGGTCGAGTTGCGCCTCCGGCAGCGGATACGTACCCTCGTGCTCGACAGGATTCTGCGTGGCGAATACCGTGAAGGCGGCGCCGAGCGGGCGCGAGACGCCGTCGACGGTCACCTGGCGCTCCGCCATCGCCTCCAGCAGCGCCGACTGCGTCTTCGCCGGCGCGCGATTGATCTCGTCGCCGAGGAGCAGGTCGGTGAATATCGGACCCGGCTGGAATTCGAAGCCGCGCGCCGGATCTCGCAGCACGTTCACGCCGGTCACATCTGACGGCATCAGGTCCGGCGTGAACTGGATGCGCGCGAAGTGCAGCCCGAGTGCGGCGGAGAGTGAACGGACCAACAGCGTTTTGGCCGTCCCTGGCACGCCTTCCACGAGTACGTGGCCCCGGGCAAGGAATGCAACAAGCGTATCGGTGACGGCAGCGTCCTGCCCCACCACCCGCGTGCCAACGGCCGCCCGCACTCGTTCGAGCAGCGCTGCGCCCTCGGCTGGCGTGATCCCTGTGCTCATGTGGGGCTCGTCATTAGTGTGTGCTCAATTCGGCGCAGTGCCGCGCCGACGTCGCGGAGATCGCGATCGCGTATCGTTACCTGAAGCGCATCCCGTACCACGGCGACATCGCCCGCCAACTCCGGTGCGCGCCGCTCGGCCGCGTCGAGAAACGCCTCGTCCGACCGGTGAACGAGTCGGGAACCGCTGTATTCCACGCGACGCCGCAATCCGTGCAGTAGGCGCGTGGTGACGGTTCTGGTGGCGCGTACCTGCGCGTACGCGTGCGCCAGTGCGTCGACCTGCTCGCGCGGATCGCGCCGTTCGATGCGTTCCGCGTCGCGCGGCAGAAGGGGCCTCGGTGCCACTGCCATCAACAACACGAGCGCCGCCAGCACGCCCATCGCGATGGTGCGACCCACGGGGTGGCCCACGAGGAACTCCGCGGCGGTGCTCAGCATGTCGCTCCGAGGGCCGAAGCCCTGATGGAATTCGTCGAAGACGAGGGTCGTGCGTGGCGCGACCCCGCCGGCGCGCAGCCACTCCAGCATGCGCGTGGCGATGACGTCTGCGCCCCACTCGCAATGCCGAATGACGTCGCTGCGAAGGAGGTCAGGATCCGCAACGACGACTACGCGCCCCTGGCCGAGCGCGAAACCAGCGGCGGCTTCGTTCGATGGGAGGCTCCCCAGCTCGTCAGGCTCCAGTGTCGCAAATACGACTCGTCCGCTCGGCTCCGCGCGCATCCAGCGCAGCCCGAAGAGGTGCACGCGTCCATCGGCCCAGAGTGGCGGCGTCATCTCGTGGTGCGATGCGCAGTCAGCACCGGAATGCGTCTGCGTCGGGAGCAGCCCACCACGCTGGGAGTGGCTCACGCCGAGTGAATCGGTGAGCGCGGAGCGATCCTCGATCACGAACAACAGCCCGTCGCCCGCCCGTACTGCCTCCAGGTAGCGATGGGCTTCGATCGGCGTTACCGGTGTGACGGGCGCGAGTACCGCGTGCACCGTTCGCCCATTGCCCGCCATCGGCGCACCAATGGAGTCCTGACGCACCGTTCTCCATCCGAGGCGCGCCGCCATGTCGTGCAGCACCCTCGCACCGAGCGAGCTCGCGAGGTGCGTCGAGAGTCGGGGATCGCCGAAGCGGCCGGATGCCGCTTGAGGCGTGAGCAGTGCAACCAGCAGCGCAACGGAACCGACGACGGGCAGCACCACGGCCGGACGCGTCCACCATTCGGTGTGGATCACGTCGGGTCTCGTTGTCGGCGGCGTGGTCACGCGGCGCGGCTCCGCGCACGAAATGGACTGGCAAGTTCACGCAACTGCGCCACCGCAGCCGCATCCGGCGGTACATGCCCGTATACGAGGACGTCGAACCGGCGTGCGAATGCGACGAACGGCAGCAGCGACGATGATGACCGCCGTCGGAGGTCGCGCGCATAGTCGCCGCTGGTCTTCGAGGGATCGATCCGAAGTCGCTCCGCCTGTGCGAGCGCGAGGATCACGCCGCGGTACAATGCGTGCGCCGCGTCCTCGTATCGCTCGAGCGCTACCAGCTCGTCCGCAGTGCGCCACGGGTCCACTCCTGCGCCGACACCCCTTTTCGAGAGACGATGCCCCCGTTCGTCACCGCGTGAAGTGGCGGCGACAAGAAACCGGACGAGCACGAACAGCGCCGTGACCGCGACGAAGATCAGGACCAGGGCGCGCCCAGAAGGCAGTCCGTGTAGCAATCTTGCCACTCGCGAGAAGACATCAGCGATCCAGACGAGGATGCGATCCCCAAGCGACCGGCGCAGCGAGCGGTTGAAGGCAGGATCGAGAAGCACCGCCTGCACCGTGTCGTGCACAGCCGAGGCGGACCACGACCGCTCCGGAACCTGGAGCAGCGCCGCGAAGAGGCTCAGAGTGCGCTCGGTTGGATGGGTAGCCTGCCCAGTTCCGCCACCATCAACTCGATGTCGAGGCCTTCACTCTGTATCCGCGCGTCATAGTAGAGCAGGCACTCGGTGATGGCGATGATCGGATAGGCGAGGATCGTGTAGATCGCGCCGGCGAGCACCTGCACGACGAAGTTGCCGGCGAGCGATGCCACCATGCTGATGCCAATCGCGACGACCCAGTAGATGATCGCCGCCAGCCCAAGCGTATTGAGGATGTGGCGCTTCCGCCCCATCGCGAGCTCGCCGGACCTCTTGAACGCCGCCGGAATGCTCGCATCCTCGAGAATGATCAACGGCGTCAGCGCAAAGAGCCGCGCCGCAACATACAGCGCCCCGACCAGCAGGCAGATCAATCCCAGCGCGAGCAGCAGGTATCGCAGCAACGCGCCGAACATCACCCGCGGCAACCGCGGTAGCGCGCGCCGGATACCGGCCGCTACGTCAACGGGGTCACCGAGGTATGCCTGCGACGCGCATGTGATGATCGCGGCACTCATGAGCGCGAAGCTCATCCAGACCCCGAGTCCCGCGACCACCGCCACCCACCAGCTCGTCGCAGCCCACTTCTCCGGATCGCCAAGGAATAGCAGCTCGACGATGAGCCAGGGGAGATACGCGAGCGCCGAGCACATGACGAATTGCGAGTAGTGTGCGCGGAGAACCTGAAACGCGGCGTCGACCAGCTCCGACACACCACGCGGGCGCAGTGCGGAAGTCGCCACCTACATCTACCGGCCGAGCGCGCCCTTGCGGGCGCGAACGGCGTCGACGAATCGCTGCGCGTCGGCGGGGCTGAACGAAGCCATCACGTCCTTGTTGTTTACCTTCGCATTCCCAAAATCCGTCGGCGCCTTTCCATTCCACTCGAACACGAGACGCTGGCCCTCGTACCGGACATCCTTCACCGATGCGAGTGGCACCGCGATGCGCGTCCCGAGTGCGCTCTGCACCGTGCCCTTGACCATCTTCTCGATCGACGCTCCAAACCCGGAACCAGAGACGGCGTTCGTGTCCGTTTCGTGCCGCACCTTGGCGAGTGTCGCCATCGACAGGCCGCCACTGATCGTGTCGCCAATCATTGCCAGGTCGACGCCGTCATCGGTGCTCGTGATACGTATGTCCCCAGCCGCAAGTGGCGCTTCGACACGCGCGCCGGTAGGCCGGCTGAGGTGCGTGGCCACCTTCGCCTCGTCCTCTCGGTCGCGGCAGGACGCCGTAGCAATCAATGAAGCGAGGAGTAAACCCGCGGCAGCGAAACGCATGTAACCTCGGCGAAAGGACCCGTTATGATCGGCCGCTCGTCGCGGGGACGCAAGTGTGCTCTGCGTGCGAGGCACCGCGATGCGAGGTCGTCTACCGCGAGCGCAATCCCGCTGTGTCCAACTACTCCACCGTGACCGACTTCGCGAGATTCCGAGGCTGGTCAACGTTGAGTCCGCGCTTTGCCGCGATGTAGTACGCCAACAGCTGGAGCGGAATGGCCGACAGCACCGGATTCAGCATGTCGACGGTTTCCGGCACCCTGAACTCGTAGTCGATCTTTCCCTCGAGCGAGGGCTCGTCGCGGCTGGTGATCGCGATGACCCGTCCGCCGCGTGCCTTCACCTCCTGCACGTTGGACACGACCTTGTCGAACACGGAGTCGTGCGGCGCAATGAAGACCACCGGCATCTCCGCATCGATCAGGGCGATCGGGCCATGCTTCATCTCGGCCGCGGGATATCCTTCGGCGTGGATGTAGCTGATCTCCTTGAGCTTCAACGCGCCCTCGAGTGCCACCGGGAAGTTGTAGCCGCGCCCGAGGTACAGGAAATTCTTCGCGTCGACGAACTCCTCGGCGATCCGTTCGATCTCTGACGCGCGATCGAGGATGGACTGGATCTGTTCCGGAAGGCGCTCGAGCGCCTGCGTGATCACGCGTCCCTGCACCACGGACATCGTGCGCAGCCGCGCGAGCTTCAGGGTCAGCAGCGCGAGCGCGACCACCTGGCTCGTGAAGGCCTTGGTGGACGCCACCCCGATCTCCGGTCCCGCATGCAGGTAGATACCGCCGTCGTCCTCGCGGGCAATGGTGGAGCCCACCTGGTTCACCAGGCCCAGCGTCTTGGCCCCGCGACGCTTGGCTTCCCGCATGGCCGCCAGCGTGTCTGCCGTTTCACCGGACTGCGAGATCACCACGCACAGTGTGCGGTCGGTGACGATGGGATTGCTGTACCGGAACTCGGACGCGTACTCCACCTCGCACCGGATCCGCGCGTGCTCCTCGATCATCATCTTGCCGATGAGCGCACTGTGCCAGCTCGTGCCACATGCGGTGATGATGATGTGGTCGAAACGCTGGAGCTCCTCGCGACTGATATTGAGGCCGCCGAGCTTCGAGAATCCGTCCTCGTCCACCGAGCGGCCGCGCATGGTGTTCTGGATGGTCTGCGGCTGCTCCATGATCTCCTTCAACATGAAGTGATCGAAGCCGCCCTTTTCGATCTGGTCGAGATCCCAATCGATACGGGTTGGGCGCTTGTTGACCGTCTTCGCGTTGAGGTCCATCACGCGATAGCCGTCCTTGGTGAGCACCGCCATCTCGCCGTCATCCAGGTACACCACCTGACGGGTGTGCTGGAGGATCGCGGCGACGTCGCTGGCGACGTAGTTCTCGCCTTCGCCCAGACCGATGAGCAGCGGGCTGCCCTTCCGCGCGGCGACCACCTTCTCCGGATCGCGCGAGCAGATGACGGCGATGCCGTAGGTACCCTCGACCAGCGCGAGCGCGTCGGTCACCGCCTCCTCCAGGTTGTCTTCGAATGCCGCCTCGATGAGGTGCGCGAGCACTTCGGTATCCGTCTCCGAAACGAAGGTGTGCCCCGTCTTCTGGAGCATCGCGCGCAGCGGTCCGTAGTTCTCGATGATGCCGTTGTGCACGACCGAAATGGTGCCGGTGCAATCGTGATGGGGATGCGCATTGCACTCGTTCGGTTCGCCATGGGTCGCCCAGCGCGTGTGCGCGATGCCGATGTTGCCCTTCACGGGTGTCTGCACGAGGGCCGCCTCGAGCATGGCGATCTTGCCCTTGGCCTTCCGCGTCTCGACACCGGCGCCGTCCATCAGCGACACACCCGCCGAATCATATCCGCGGTATTCCAGGCGCTTCAGCCCATCGATCAGGAGTCCCGTCGCGTCCTTGGTGCCCACGTACCCGACAATTCCGCACATGATGGTCTTTCCTTGTGTGAGATCCGATCCCGCGTCCGATCAGCTTCGAAGAAGATCCAGCGGCTCGCGCGACTTGCGAACCAGTTCCTGCGCCGCATGCGCGTCAGGCCCCTCGGCGATGACGCGCACGATCGGCTCCGTCCCCGAAGGCCGGACGTGCACCCATCTGTCACTCCACGCCAGTCGCAGCCCGTCCTGCGTATCGACCGTCGCATCGGGAAAAGCGGCCCGAAGCGCTGCGTACACCGTATCGAGGCTCGCGTTCGGCCTGTCGAGCTTGTCTTTCACGATCACGTATCTCGGCAGGTCCGCCACGATGGCACTCAGTGGCCGTCCTTCCTCCACCAGCAATTGCAGGAGCAGGGCCGCGCCGATGGGAGCATCCCTTCCGAGATGGACCTCGGGAAGAATCACGCCGCCATTGCCTTCCCCGCCAATGGGCGCTCCCAGCTCCCGCATCCGCACGGCGACGTTGACCTCACCCACCGGCGCGCGCACCGCCTCGACCCCCGCCTCGCGCGCCACGTCATCCACCAGCAGACTCGTCGAGAGGTTCGTCACGACAGGCCCCTTCCGATGCCTCAGGACGAGCCGCGCGGCAAGCGCGAGCGTGTAGTCCTCGCCAACCGCGCATCCCTCGTTGCTGACGAGCGCCAACCGGTCGACATCTGGATCCACCGCGAAGCCGATGTCCGCACCCGTCTCTGCGACGAACCGCTCGAATGCACGCAGGTTCGCCGGGATGGGCTCCGGCTCGCGGGGAAAGCGTCCGTCGGGCTCCATGTTGATGCCGACCACCTCGCAGCCCAGCCGCTTCAGGAGCTGCGGCATGATGGTGGCGCCGGCACCGCGGACGCAGTCGAGCGCCACCTTGAATTTCCGCGCAATGATGGCGTCGGCATCCACATAGGGAATGGCCAGCACGGACTCGATGTGGCGCGCGGACACGTCGGGGTCCTCGGTGACGGTGCCGATGCCATCCCAGTTCGCGTGCGGGGTTCCGGTCTCGACCAGGGCGCGCATGGCCGCGCCTTCGCTCGCCTCCAGGAACAGCCCGCTCGACCCGATGCACTTCAGCGCATTCCACTCGATGGGATTGTGGCTCGCCGAGAGCATCAGTCCGCCCGCGGCGTGGTGGTATTCCACGGCGAGCTGGCAGCCGGGCGTCGTCGTGAGGCCGATGTCGATGACGTCACAGCCCACCAGCTGGAGCGTGCCCACGACGATCCGGTGGAACATTGGCCCCGACACGCGGCTGTCGCGCCCCACCACGATTGCGCGCGAGGGATTATTCGCGATGGACCACGCGCCAAACGCAGCGGCATACCGCGCGACGACCTCGGGGGTGAGCGCCGCTCCCACGCGCCCCCGGATCCCCGAAACCCCCACCATCAAGCCATCCACTTCGCCACCCTGCGACATGACGCCTCCGCCGTGAGAGATGGAAAGGTATCCGGGGCAACCCGCAATGAGGATGGCGGCGGGACTTTTCGCACGGCGATCCGGGAGCGGCGCTTGTGAGGGAGTGACGCGGCCCCATAACTTCGATCCGTCACGGGCAGCCTCTGTCCGACGAGCGGCGCCGGCGCCCTCGCTCCCCACTCGCCCCCACGCACATCGCCTTGCGCGCCGCTCCTACCGTCTCTGTGCGGCTCAAGATCGCGACCATGGCAGGCGCCGCCGTTCTCCTTGCCATCGCGCTCATCGTTCCGCCGGTGTTCGCCGCGATTCGCGACTCGCTGTCGCCCGCGCTGATCGACCAGGTCGGTCTCGTACTCACCGGCTACTCCATCGGCGCAGTGGCGTTGGCGGTCGGCCTCGCGTTCTGGGGCTCGGGGCGCTTTGCCCGCGGCATGCACGAGCTGTCGGACCACTCGGATCGCATCTCGCAGGGACAGCTGCGTAACGACCTGATGTACGACTCCGACGATGAACTTGGACAGGTGGCGCACTCCTTCCGCGAGATGACACGCGGCCTGCGCGCCCTGGTCAGCCACCTGGATACCAGCGCGAGCGATGTGGCCGCGAGCGCCGAACAACTGGCCGCGAGTGCGCAGCAGATGAGCGCTTCCACGCAGCAGGTCTCATCAGCCGCGGATGCAATCGCCGCTGCGGCAGCCTCGCAAACGCGCGGCGTGAATAAGGCATCGGCCGCATCCGGTCGCGTCGCGAGCCGCGCCGCCGCCGTCGCCAGCCACGCGGAACAGGCGCGCACCGCCGCCGACGTCGCCCAGCGGACCACTCGCCGGGGAACGATTGCGGCCGACCAGGCACTGCAGGCGATGGCGGAGATCAGCGCCGTCACGGGCGCCGCCGTTCCTGCCGTCGTGGAGCTCGGAGAGAAGTCGCAGCGGATCGGCAAGATCACCGACGTCATTGGCTCGATCGCCCGGCAGACCAACCTGCTCGCACTCAACGCCGCCATCGAGGCGTCGCGCGCGGGGGAACACGGGAAAGGGTTTGCCGTCGTCGCTGACGAGGTGCGCAAGCTCGCCGCGGAGAGCGCGCGCGCGCTCGCGCAGATCCGGAAGCTCGCCGCCGAGATTCGGTCGAGCGCCGTGCGGACCGAGGAGCAGATTCTTCACGCCAGCGATCGCGTGACCACGGGGGAGGCGGTCATTCGCGCCTCGGCCGAGGCACTCACGCAGATCGACCGCGAGATCGCGAGCGCGCGCACAGCCGTTGATCGCATCGTGGACGCGGCGGAAGCACAGCGACGCGAATCCGAGTTGCTCGCCGTGGAGATCGAGGACCTGGCCGCGAGCGCGGAAGCCAACGCGGCGGCGGCACAGCAGGTGAGTGCCGTCGTGCAGGAACAGACGGCGTCCATGGCGGGGGTCGCCTCATCCAGCCAGGTGCTTGCCGAAGTGGCGGAACGGCTCAAGTCGTCGCTGAATCACTTCGAGCTCTGACACGCGACCGACGTACGTGAGCAATCCACTGGCCCTGCTTCCGCTCGCCGTTGCCGCCGGCGGTGGGCGTATCGCTGCCGCGGGCGCGAGCAATCCCGACTTCGAGGCGCAACAACTGATCGCAGCAGGCCTCACTCTCCTCCAGCGCAGCGCCCCCCTCGTCCGCGCGCTCAGCGGTCGCCGCTCGGCCATCCTGCTGTCCACGTCACCGGCGTACCTCACCGCGATGGCCGCGAGCGACGGCCGCGGCGCAGTCCTGATCAACCCATTGGCCGCTCCGGCCGAGATCGCGTTTCAATGCGGCGACGCGAACGTTGGCGCGATCTTTACCAGCAGCGCGTTCGCCTCGCGCTTGCCGCCGGGACTTCCCGCCGCTTTTCTCGATGCCGCGCCGCATCGTGCCACGGTCGTCATCGATGGGCGGTCCGCGGAAGTGGATCTCGGCTCCCACCACGGACTGTCGCTGGAGGGTGAGCGTGATGTCGCGGGGCGCGATGAGGAAGTCGCCATCGTCTATACCTCAGCGATGCGGGGCACGGCACTCGGCGCCGTGCTCACGCACCGAAACCTGCTCGCGAATGCACGCTCCACGATCGACGCGCTCGGGATAACGAGCGACGAGCACGCACTGGCGATCCTGCCGTTCGCGCACCTGTTCGGGCTCACCGTGACGGCGAGCGCGCCACTGATGGTCGGCGGCCGCGTGACGACGATGGAGCGCTTCAATCCATTGAAGGCGGTCGAGTTGTTGGAGAATGGCGTGACCCTCGTCGTCGGTGTGCCCGCCGTTTTCCACGCAATGCTCACGGCCATCACTCGGAAGCGCGTCGATCTCCGCGGGAGTGCCCTTCGCCTCTGCGTGTGCGGCGGGGCGGCGCTCCCAATCGAGCTACAGGATCGATGGGCTGACGTCACCGGCCACGAACTGCGGCAGGGCTATGGCCTCACGGAAGGCGGGCCGGTCTGCCTCTTCAATCGTGTGGACCGGCCGAACGTACGGGGCGCGATGGGCACCGCATTCCCCGGCGTCGACGTTCGCATCTTCCCGCCAGCGCGCTACGACGATGGCGCAACCGAGGAAACTGCGGTCAACGCATTGCCGGATGGTGTCGACGGCGAGATCTGCGTCCGCGGTGAGAACGTGCTTCGCGGGTATCTCCATGGCAGACCCGGCCTGCCCCGGCGCGGCGGCTGGCTGTGCAGCGGCGATCGCGGTGTGCGCGGCGCCGATGGATCGGTGCGGTTCCTGGGGCTGCTGAAGCCGATGTTCACGCGGAACGGCTTCAATGTCTATCCGCGCGAGATCGAGCGCGTGGTGGGTGAAATGCCCGGCGTCACGAAGGTCGAGGTGGAAAGTCGGCCGGATCCGGTAAAGGAGAATGACGTAATGCTCCGTGTGCACGGCGCCGTGAGCGAAGACGCCGTCAAGCTTTGGTGCGAGGAGCGCCTGAGTGCCTACAAGCAGCCGAGTGTGATCGAGGTCGTCCCGGCGTGACCGAGGACCGAGTAGGTCAGGTGGCGGCAGCGGAGGAATAGGACGGCGTGCGCGGCACCAGCGAGATGCGCCCGCTGTCTATGGCGGAGACCATCGCGGCCACGACCCTCGGATCAAACTGGGCTCCGCTGCACCGGACCAGTTCGGCCATCGCCGCTTCGAGGCTCATCCCATCCGGGCGATAGGGACGATTACTTGTCATGGCGTCGAACGAGTCCGCCACCGCCGCGATACGCGCCTCGAACGGGATGTTCTCCGCGGCGAGGTGATCGGGCACGCCGCGCCCGTCGTATCGCTCGTGATGCGAGCGCACGATGTTCAGCGCTACGGGGGTCTCGCCGAGCAGCGGTCTGAGAATTTGCCATCCGACCACCGGGTGCGTCATGATGTGCTCGTACTCGGCGTCCGTGAGCTTGCCGGGCTTGTTGAGTACTTCTTCACGCACGCCAATCTTTCCGATGTCGTGCACATGCCCGCCCAACTCGATCTGTCGGAGCAGCTCGTCGTCCAGCTCGAGCTCGCGCGCGATCAACACGGAGTAGTGGCTCACGCGGATCGAATGACCACGCGTATAGGGATCCTTCACTTCGAGCGCCTCGGCTAGCGACTGCACGCTCGCGAGAAACAACTCTTCGAGGCGACGCGCCTGGACCGCGACCTTCTCCTGAAGACTCTCCTGGTAGCCGCGATTTTCAACGACGAGGCGCCGCTTCTCCAGCGCCTGCGCAACACGGGCGCGAACCTCCTCGAGATGGAAAGGCTTGGTGAGGTAGTCCATTGCGCCGATGGCGAGGCAGCTCACGGCGACTTCCACGTCGGCGACCGCGGTGATCATCACCACCGCTGTGTCCGGCCAGCGGCCGCGCACGCGCCGCAGCAGCTCCAGTCCGTCCATCTTCGGCATCCGCAGGTCGCTCATCACGAGCGAGATGGGCGTCTGCTGCAGATGCTCGAGTGCCTCCTCACCATTGCCCGCCTCGAGGCACGTGAAGCCGTCGTTGCGCATGAGATGCACGAGCACCTGGCGCAGCCGAGGCTCGTCGTCAACGATGAGGCAATATTGGTCGGTTCGTGCTTCTTCGGACATGCAGGGACTGGAAGTAGAACCGTACGCGAGGCATGGTCGGGAGCGTCCTCGCTCCCCACCCCTCTTCCTGCTATCTTGCGCCGATGACTCGAGCCATTGGAGTATCGGCATGACCAGAGTATTTGAAGACGATCTGCTGCCGGGGTTCGCCACCCGCGCTGTACATGCCGGACAGCGGCCAGAACCGCTTGCTGGCGCCATCATGACCCCAGTCTACCTGACATCGACATACGTACAGGAAGGACTCGGCCAGAATAAAGGTTATGAGTACGCGAGAGGCAAGAACCCGACACGTGAGGCCCTGGAGCGCAACGTAGCCGCGCTCGAAGGAGGTCGCCACGGGTTCGCATTCAGCTCGGGGATGGGATGCGTCGACTCGATCATGAAGCTCTTCAAGTCCGGGGATCACATTGTCTGCGGTGAAAACCTCTACGGTGGCGTCTTCCGACTCTTCGACAAGCTGCTCGGTAACTACGGCCTGACCTTCTCGTGGGTGGACATGCGCGATCCGCAGCGGATCGCCGACGCGATGACCTCCGCCACGCGACTCGTGTTCGTCGAGACGCCCACCAACCCGCTGATGCGGATCTGCGACCTTCGTGCGGCAGCCGACATCGCGCATGCGCACGATGCACTGCTTCTGGTGGACAACACATTTGCGTCGCCGTTCTTCCAGCGACCGCTGAGCTTCGGCGCGGACATCGTCTATCACTCCACCACGAAGTACCTGAACGGCCATTCCGACATGATCGGCGGCATTGCCATCCTGAACGACGACGACCTCGCGACTCGCCTCCAGTTCATCCTGAACGCGGCCGGTGCGGTGCCGGGCCCCTTCGACTCATGGCTCGCGCTGCGTGGAACCAAGACGCTGCACCTCCGCATGCCGCGCCACGACGAGAACGGCCGCCGCATCGCGAACTGGCTCGCCGAACGGCTGGGTGAGGAGAACGTCATCTATCCCGGCCTCGAGTCGCATCCGCAGCACGCTCTTGCCAGCGCGCAGATGACCGGCTTTGGCGGAATGATCTCCGTGGAGCTGGGCACCAAGGAGCGCGCGAACGCGGTACTGAGCCGCTGCAGGGTCTTCTCGCTGGCCGAGTCGCTCGGTGGCGTCGAGAGTTTGATCAGCCACCCCGCTTCCATGACCCACGCCAGCGTCGAGCCCGCTCGACGCGCGTCGCTCGGGATCACGGAGGGCCTGATCCGTCTCAGTTGCGGGGTTGAGGACGTGAGCGATCTCCTCGCGGATCTCGACCAGGCACTGAACGCAGTCTGACAGTCAGACCCGCTCGCCGCTGCGCGGCTGCTCGTCTGACAGCGGGTCAACCGACTGGTCGGACGGCCATGATCTACACCACTGAGTTGATGCGCCCGTTCGGCAACCAGACAGTTTACACATCGATGCGTTCAGGCCAAGGGACCCAGTCGTGTAGCGTATAGCTGTCAGACTGCAGTCGAGCCCCGCTGTCAGACGAGGGCGGCGGCGGAGCCGCTCGCCCGGGTCAGACTGTCCGACTGTCAGACTGCAGTGACACTTTCGACGACCAGGACACGTAGATCGAGAATACTTCTGTCCAGGAGCAACAAGGCCATGCCGACGCCGCTTCCTCAAATCTCGTCCCAGAGCTGGGAGCACCCAGCCGACCGCGCCGCGCTCAATACGCTGCGCGCCATCCCCGGCTTCGACGAGGTCGTGCGTCAGGCGGCCACGTTCCTCACCGAACGGCGCGTCCGCCAGATTTTCCTGGCGAACGCCGTGCAGGTCAACCCGGTGCAGCGGCCGAAGCTCGACGCCCTGCTCTCGGACGTCCTCTCCACGATGGACTGGCCCAAGCGGCCTGACCTCTACGTCACCCAGACGCCCAAGGTGAACGCCTACGCCATCGGCTACGACGATCCCTTCATCGTGATGACGTCTGGCGCACTCGAGTTGCTCGAGAGTGACGACGAGCGCCGTTTCCTGCTCGCGCATGAGCTCGGGCACATCATGAGCGACCATATGACGTATCGCACCATCGCGATGGTCATCACCGCCGTCGGATCTCTGGCGCTGATGCCGGTGGGGCTCGCACTGCTTCCCTTCCAGCTCGCATTGCTGGAGTGGCACCGCAAGAGCGAATTGTCGAGCGATCGCGCAGCGTTGCTTGCCCTCCAGGATCGCACAGTCGCCGGGAGCACGTTCATGCGGCTCGCCGGCGGTCGCGACTACGGCGACACCAGCAGCGTCGATGCGTTCATGACGCAGGCCTCCACCTACGAAACCGGCGGCGATACCTGGGACAAGATCCTCAAGGTGTTCAACACCGCCTTCCGCGAGCATCCGTTCAACACGGTCCGCGCCGCGGAGCTCGAGCGCTGGCGCACGAGTGGCGACTACGATGCGATCATCGCCGGCGCGTATACGCGGCGCGGCGAGAAACGGCAGGGCCTCGGCGAGGACTTCTCGGATGCGTCGCGCTACTACTCCGGGAAGGCCAATGCGGGAATCTCGAGCGTGGGCGACGCCTTCGATCGCGCCAGGAGCGCATTCAATGATGCGTTCCGCGGTCGCGACGAGCCCCCGGCACCACCCGCAGAACCGACCCAGCCGACCTGATCGGAAGCTGAGGGCGTCGGACCCGCGCTTCACTCGTGAGGCGCGGGTCCTTCGCTTATAGGCGCATCACACTCATATTCACGCGATGCGCGTATTGATCGTCGGCGGAGGAGGGCGCGAGCACGCGCTGGCCTGGAAGCTTCGTCAGGAAGAGCCTCACCTCGAGCTATTCGCCGCGCCCGGCAATCCTGGAATCGCCGAGATCGCCGAATGTGTGCCGATCGGCACGCTGGACCTCCCTGCGCTGGAGCAGTTCGCGCGGGTGCGGGCAGTCGACCTCACCATCGTTGGGCCAGAAGCGCCACTCGCCGCCGGGATCGTCGATCGCTTTCGCGCCGCGGGGCTGCCGATCTTCGGCCCCACACAATCAGCCGCCGAGATCGAGACGTCGAAGGCGTTCGCGAAGCAGTTGATGCTCGAGGATGGCATCCCCACGGCGCGCGCCGAGATGCACACCGATACGACGGCGGCAAAGGCCGCGGCGCATCGACTCAGTGCGCCCGTGGTGATCAAGGCGTCGGGGCTCGCCGCCGGCAAGGGCGTGATTGTGTGCGAGTCGATCGAGGACGCCGATCGCACGATCGACGACATGCTCGAGGGGAACCGCTTCGGCGCAGCCGGCGCGGAAGTGCTTGTGGAGGAGTTCATGGAAGGCGAAGAGCTTTCCGTATTCGCGATCACGGACGGAACGGCGTTCGTCCTGCTGCCTGGCCTGCAGGATCACAAGCGCCTGCTCGATCACGACGCCGGCCCGAACACCGGCGGCATGGGGGCGTACGTTCCGGTGTCGCTCGATCCATGGCGGCACGACGAGGCGGTGCGGTCGGTCATCGACCGGACGCTGAAGGGTATGGCCAGTCGAGGACGCCCATTTACAGGACTGCTGTATGCAGGGCTCATGATGAACGAGCACGGGCCACGCATCGTCGAATTCAATTGTCGGTTTGGTGATCCCGAAACGCAGGCGCTGATGCCAGTCCTCTCCGGCACGCGCCTCCTGGATCTCTTCCTCGCTGTTGCTCGCGGCGAGCCAATGCCGGTGGGAGTACCCGCAGCGATTGGCGCCTGCGTGACGACGGTGCTCGCCGCCGCCCACTATCCAGAGACACCGCGTACCGGCGACGAGATCACGCTGCCGGCGCACGAAGAGGGCATCCAGGTCTTCCATGCCGGCACGGCGCGGACGGACGACGGACGTCTCGTGTCGGCGGGCGGCCGCGTGCTCGCGGTGAGTGCCGTGGCGGCAACGGTTGCCGAGGCGCAGGCGCGCAGCATGGATTACGCGCGTCGCGTTCACTTCTCGGGCAGGCAGATGCGATCGGACATCGGCTGGCGGGAGATCGCGCGCGCGCGGAGTCGAGGCGATGCCGGAGCTACCCGAGACTGAGACGATTGCCCGCGACCTCGATCGCGAGCTGCGTGGCCGCACCATCGTGTCGGTGGTGGTGCGGAAGCCCGATGTGCTGCGCGAGGTCTCCGCGTCCGAACTCGGGGAGCGGACTACGGGAACCGCGATCCTGCGGTGCTGGCGCCGCGCGAAGCTTGTCGTGATCGACCTCTCGTCCGCCGATCGTCTCGTGGTGCAGCCTCGCTTCACGGGTGCGCTGCTGCTGACTCGCGGCCCACTGCCCGAACGCGAGGCGCTCTACTCCACCCTGCACCTCGCCCTCGACGACGCACGCGACCTTCATTACCGCGACATCAGGCGGCTCGGCACCGTGGCGCTGATGTCGCCAGGCCGGTTCGGCGAATACACCGGCGCGCTGGGCATCGAGCCTCTTGACCCCGCGTTCACCACCTCGCATCTATCGGGAATTCTTCGGGGCTCGCGGCAGGCGGTGAAAAAGGTGCTCATGGATCAGCGGTTGGTCGTTGGAATCGGCAATATCTACGCAAACGAAGCGTGCTGGCGCGCCGGCGTGGATCCCTCACGCGTGGCGCGCGAGATCAGCGGCGAAGAATCTGCCGCGCTCCAACAGGGCGTCACGTCGGTGTTGTCGGAGTCGATCGCGGCCCGGGGCACGTCGTTCCGCGACTACCGTGATGCGTCCGGCGGCAAGGGCGACTTCGAGCGCTCGCTCGCAGTCTATGGCCGTGGGGGCGAACCGTGCCTGCGTTGCGGGGCGCGCTTGGTGGAGACGCATGCCGTCGACGGACGGACCACCGTCCTGTGCGTGCATTGCCAAAAGTAGCCCCGCACCGTCCGCCAACGCCCGCAGCGCAGCTCGCCATCATGCGGGCGGCGGTGAAGGCCGATGCAAAGGATCGCCCCGGTGTCTATCGGATGCTTGCCGCCGACGGGGAGATCGTCTACGTCGGCAAGTCGAAGCAGCTTCGCACGCGCCTGCTCTCCTACTTCCGCTGCGAGTTTCCGGCCGACAAGGGCGCGCGCATCGTGCGCGAGGCCGACCGCATTGAATGGGACTACGCACCGAGCGAGTTCGCGGCGCTGCTGGAAGAACTGCGGTTGATCAAGCGCTACCGCCCGCGCCTCAACGTGGCGATGAAGCGCGACGCGCGGCACTTCGCCTTCATCAAGTTGACGCGTGGGGCAGCGCCCAAGCTGCTGGTCGTCCGCGGGGCTGGTGGCGACGACGCACAGATCTACTACGGGCCATTTCATGGCGCACAGCGAGTCGGCGAGGCGGTGCGCGAGCTGAACGATGCGCTCGGCCTTCGCGATTGCCGACTCGACCAGCCGATGCACTTCGCCGACCAGCCGGAACTGTTCCAGCTCTATCCGCGCACACCGGGCTGTATCCGGTACGAGATCCGCAAGTGTCTCGGCCCGTGTGTGGGCGGGTGCACAACGTCGCAGTACAACGAGCGTGTGCAACTCGTGCGCGGCTTCCTCGATGGCGACGACGATGGACCGCTCACGACCCTCCGCGAGGAGATGGTCGTCGCGAGCGAGCGACTCGAGTTCGAGCGCGCGGGGAGCCTTCGTGACAAGCTCAGGCGTCTCGAGGACCTCCGTCATCAGTTCATCAAGTTTCGATTTGCCATCGAAACGCTTTCGTTCGTCTACACCGTTCCGGGGTACGGCGGCGATGATCGCGTCTATCTCATTCGTCGTGGTCGAGTGCGGAGCGAGCACGCCATTCCGCGCAGCGATCAGGACCGAACGCGGCTGATGGAAATGGTCGAGGGCGTCTTCAATCCGTCGGAGCGGGACAGTGCGCAGCTGCCCTCGCATGAAGTCGACGAGCTATTACTGCTCTCGTCATGGTTTCGGCGCTTTCCAAAGGAGCTCGCGCGTTCGACGGCAGCATCTGCCTTCGTCGCTAAGCGATCGTTCCACGAGGTGCGCCAGCTCACAGCCTGACATGGCGAGCGTCTTGCACATTCCACCTGTGGCGCCCGATGGACGGGCGGCAGCGGATGATGCAATGACGACATCGTGGCAGCCAACGACGCTCATGAAATGCATCAGCCTGAAGCCTTGGCTCACGTACCCGGGCTGTGACGGCTCGGGCGGATGTCATGACCTCACACTTGGGCGCATCTACCAGATGCTCGGCGTCGAGGCCAAGGGCGCGTTCTACCGGATCCTCGACGACTCCGGCGACGACTACCTGTATCCCGCGTCGCACTTCCAGGCGATCTGATCGGCGAGCAGACTAGCAAGCCACCTTTTCACGCCTTACGGAACGTCCAGCGTCATGATCTCGACGTCCGCATGCCCATCTCGAATCGTCAAGCGCGCGACGCTCGGCTCCAGCTTGAAGCGACGCGCTCCGGCGGCGCCCGGGTTCACGACCAGACGCCCATCCGCGGCACGCGCCACGAGTTGACGATGCGTGTGGCCATACACGATCACGTCCGCTGGATAGGCATCGAGTAGTCTGGCCGGTGTCGGCGAGCCGACTTCGTGGCCGTGCGACACGTGAATGCGCATGCCTCCGATGGTCTCGCTCAGCAAGGCATGAAGTCGCGGATCACCTGGCAGATCGGTGTTGCCGTAAACGGCTTTCACCGGGGCGATGAGCGCTAGCTCGTCGAGGATCTCGTCGCCACCCACATCGCCAGCATGCAGGATCAGCTCGACCCCCGCGAGCGCGGTATGCACGGAGGCTCGCAGCATGCCGTGGGTGTCGGAGATGAGTCCAATGACGTGTGTGGCGCTATCGCTCACACGTCCTCCGGCGACTCTCCCCAGCGACGTCCGAGACTGTGCTCCACGTCAAGCTGGTCCAGCACACGCGCGACTACGAAGTCCACGAGCTCGCTGATTGACGTGGGCCGGTGATAGAATCCCGGGCTGGCGGGCAGGATCACGGCACCCGCGCGCGTCAGCCGCAGCATGTTCTCGAGATGTATGGTGCTGTACGGCGTCTCGCGCGGAACCAACACGAGCGTGCGGCGCTCCTTGAGCGCCACGTCCGCCGCCCGCTCGACCAGCGAACGCGAAGTGCCCTGGCTGATCGCACTCACGGTGCCCATGGAGCACGGGCAGATGACCATGCCGCGATTGCGCGCGGAGCCCGATGCGGGCGCGGCGCCACGATCGGCATCGTCAAAGACGGTGACGTAGCGGTCCCACGCCTCCATGCCGACCCAGATCCGCAGCGCTTCGATCGAGGAGATTTCCGTCTCGGTGCGGAGCAACCGCAGGCCGTGGCCAGACACGATGAGCTGCACCGGCTGTTTCGCCACGAGCAACTGCTCGAGCAGCCGTACGGCGTACGGCGCGCCGGACGCACCGGTCACGGCCATCACCACCGGGTACGTTCCGTTCATCATCGGATGGACATGGTGACATCAAATGAGGTGCTGGCGAGAAGCCGCCCCGCGAGCACGAAGGCGAACAATGTGAGGCTGATGACGCCATTCATGGTGAAGAAGGCCGCATCGAGCCGGGAAAGATCGCCCGCACGCACCAGCGAGTGCTCGTACAGGAGCAGCGACGCCGCGATCAACACGCCAGCCCCATAGCACCACGCGGCAAGCGACGGGGCAGGAAACATCACGAAGCCCATGGCCACGAGGCATGTCACGGTGAGCACGTGCAGGACGCGCGCGCATACGATGGCACCGCGCTCGCCAAGCGCAACGGGAAGGGAGTGCAGTCCATGCGTTTCGTCGAACGCGATGTCGGGCAGCGCGTAAAGAATGTCAAAGCCGGCACCCCAGGTCGCGACGGTCGTGGCCAGGATGCAGAGAAGCCACCATGGCTGGCTCCAGCGTCCCGCCACGGCGAGATATCCGCCGACCGGTGCTATCGCCATGCCGAGACCGAGCACGAGATGCGCGAAGCGCGTGAAGCGCTTGGTGTAGCTGTAGAAGAACACCCACGTCAGCGCGACCGGCGACAACGCGAGGCACAGCCGGTTCAACGCACCCGCCGACGTTACAAACAGAGCCGACGCAATGAGCACCGCGACCGACGCCTGTCGCACCGACAGCGCGCCGCGCGGGATCTCGCGCATCGACGTACGCGGATTGCGCGCGTCGAACTCACGGTCGACGATGCGGTTGAATCCCATCGCGGCGAATCGCGCGGAGGTGAACGCCAGCACCGTCCAGCCGAGCATCGCCCACGTGACGGAATAGCGGTACGAAGCGAAGATCACACCGATCAGCGCGAAGGGCATCGCGAACACGGTGTGCGGGAGCTTCACGAAGCTCGCGTAAATCGAGAATCGCGTGCGGCCTTCGAATGTCTGGCCTTCGCGCACCGGCCCCGGGGTGGACGCGCTCACATCACCCGTCCGCGATTCCGAGCGTGGGCCACATCGCGTCCACCGATGCCTTGGTCGCATCATCCATCACGATCACCGGCGGCCAGGCACGCGTGAATCCTTCTTCCGGCAGCTTTCGTGTGGCATCGATGCCCATCTTGGAGCCGTAGGTGAACGCCCGAGACGAGTGATCGAGCACATCCATTGGTCCCATCGTGAAGCGCGTGTCGCGCTCGGGATCGATGTTGTTCAGCGCCACCCACCATGCCTCCTGCGGATTGCGCACGTTCACCCAGTCGTCCACGATGATCAGCACCTTCGCGAGCGACATCAACCCCTGCCCCCACATGGCATTCATCACCTTGTGCGCCTGTCCGGGATACTCCTTGCGGATGCTGACGAATACGAGGTTGTGAAAAATGCCCTCGGCCGGCATGTGATAATCGACGATCTCCGGAATCGTGAGCTTGAGCAGGGGAAGGAAGATTCGCTCGGTCGCATGCCCGAGGTAGTAGTCCTCCATTGGCGGACGACCGACGATCGTGCACGGGAAGATCGGATCGTTGCGCATCGTCACCGCAGTGACGTGCACGAGCGGATACAGATCGGCGAGTGAATAGAAGCCGGTGTGATCGCCGAACGGTCCCTCGGTGACAAGCGCCTCTGCGGGGTCGATATAGCCCTCGAGCACGAAGTCAGCGTCGGCCGGCACCTCGAGGTCACAGGTGAGGGCCTTCGCGAGCATCACCGGCTTGCTCCGGAGAAATCCCGCAAAGATGAATTCGTCGACCATCGGCGGCAGGGGGGCCGAGGCGGAATAGAGCGACGCGGGGTCAGCACCCACCACGATCACCACTGGCATCTTCTCCCCGCGCTCGGCCATCTCGCGCCAGTGTGCCGCGCCGACCTTGTGGCGCTGCCAGTGCATCGCGAGTGTGTTCTTCCCCATCTGCTGCACGCGATACATCCCGACGTTGCGGATGCCCCGCTTGGGGTCGCGGGTGATGACCATCGGCAACGTGATGTACGGTCCGCCGTCATCAGGCCAGCAGGTGAGGATCGGCAGCTTGTCGAGATCGACTTCATCGCCGCGCCACACCACCTCCTGGCAGCGCGGGCTCGTCGTCATGCGCGGCGGAAACTTCGCGACCTCCAGGAGCCTCGGCAGCATCGACAGCTTGCCCATGATGCCTTCCGGCACCTTGAGATCGAGCAACTTCGTGATGCGATCGCCGTGGTCGTCGAGGTTCTGGACGCCGAGCGCCATGGCCATCCGCGACATGGAGCCGTACAGGTTGATGCCAACCGGATAGGCCGAGCGCGATCCATCGCGAAGGATGACGTTCTCGAAGAGCAGCGCGGGTCCGCCGCCCGGCTTCTTCATGACGCGGTCGGCAATCTCGCAGAGCTCGAGCTCGAGGCGCACCGGCTCCGTGATACGAACGAGCTCGCCCGCCGCTTCTATCGCTTCAACGAACTGCTTGAGTGTGTCGAGGGACAATTGTCGTTCGAAGTTGGACGTTCAAAAGACGTTGATCGTTGGTCATCGCGAATCCCCGCGAATCCCCGCGAAGCAACGCGAATCATTCAGCGCGCCGAATCACGCCTGAATCAAGAACAACCCTTGGATTGTTCTGGAATTCCCTATGACCTGCGGTGCTGCACCAGCATGCCAATGCGTAGGAGCAATCCGCGAAGCTCCGCTGCCTCCGCGACGATCCGCGCTGCCCCGGAAGTCGTCGTTCCCTTTCTTGAAGAGGATTCGCGGCGATTCGTCGAGATTCGTTGGATTCGCGATGCCAACGATCAACGATATTGCTTTCCCCATACAACTTCCGACTACGCATCGCGCTTCGTGCCGACATGGATCGCCGCGATGCCGAAACTCAACGATTCCCAGCGCACATCGGTAAACCCCGCCGCCTGCATGCGATTCGCCAGCTCGGGCTCGGCCGGAAAGTGCGCCACCGATTTCGGCAGGTACTGATACGCGGTTCGATGACCGCTGATCAGCCCGCCGACGAACGGCAGCACCTTGTGGAAGTAGAAGTGGTAGAACGTCCGCACCACGAATGACCGCGGCGTGGTGAACTCCAGGATGACGAACCGTGCACGCGGCGCCAGGACGCGATAGACCTCTCGCAAGCAGACATCGAGTGACGCCACGTTACGGATACCGAACGCCACCGTCGCCCCGTCCATCGACGCATCGGCAATCGGGAGCAGTTGTGCGTCGGCGCCGACGGCACCCACCCGCGCCGCGGGAGACTTCCCCGCACCAGCCCGCAGCATCGGGACCGCGAAGTCCGCACCGACGATGAATCCCCCGAAGCCAGCCTGCTTCGCGAGCTCGGCAGCCACGTCCAGCGTGCCGGCGCACACGTCGAGGTAGGTGCCAAGGGGCGCGCGCTTCCATTCGAGTGCACGGAGTGCGCGTCGGCGCCACAGCACATCGATATTGAGGCTCAGCAGGTGGTTCAGCAGGTCGTAGCGTGGCGCAATCTGCTCGAACACCGTGCGCACGTACGCCCGCTTCTCGCTTCCACCCTCGGCCGCCTGCTCCGCGCGGACCGATTCCACATCCGTGTCGTACATCACCGTAAGGTCGCCGGGCGAATGAAGCTGGGCAAGCGCGCGGCTGGATTGCGACGCGGGGGGTGCGTACTTTTCTGCCAGCGCGACGAGAGCTCGGACCCGAGCTGCGCGGCCCCCGCCTCCCCAGATGCTCCGCGCCCTCGACCTCGCCAACCTTCCTGATGCCGATGTCGTTGCCCTCGCCCTCGAGGGCCGCGAGGCTGCGCACAGGGAGCTGATCAAGCGATACGAGCGGCCCGTCTTCTCGCTGGTCTTCCGCATGGTCCGCGATCGCGAGCTCGCAGAGGACCTGACGCAGGACACGTTCGTGAAGGTGTTGTCGCATCTGGACCGCTATCGCGCCGACTTCAAGTTCTCGTCCTGGCTCTTCAAGATCGCGAACAACGTAGCCATCGACCACCTCCGCAAACGCCGGCTGGACACCATCAGCATCGACGGTTCGCCCCATGCATCAAGTGCAGAAGCGATCGAATCCTCACGTCTCGACATCGGCGATGACGCCGAAAACGCGCTGGAGGAAATGGAGGCGAAGGAGCTTGGGGGTGCCATCGAACGGGCGATCGCCGGCCTGCGCCCCGAATACCGGTCCTGCATCATGCTCCGACACGTCGAGGGGAGGTCGTACGAGGAGATTGCCAGCACCCTCGACCTCCCCCTTGGCACCGTGAAGACCTATATCCACCGCGCTCGCCACGAGCTGCGGGCCGCCCTGGAGCACACCCGCGAATGAACGCCACGCGCCGGACCGCGATTCCCGCCGTTGAAACCTGCAACTTCCACCCCACGTACAGGGTGCAGATGCCATGAACCATAGACACCTCCTCCCCAACGAGATCGACCTACTGGTCGACGGCGAAGCCGGCTTCGGCGTCGCCCCTTTGCGTGACCATGTCGATGAGTGCCCCGACTGCCGGCTGCGGTACGAGGATGCGCGCTTCGTGGTCGACGCACTGGAGTCCCTGCCCCATTTCGCTCCCGATTCGCGCCTCGCGGACCGGGTAATGGCGCAGGTGCCCGTCTTCGTGCCTGCCCATGTGGCGGCTCGGGACTCGGTCGCCCGATGGATGCCGAAACCTGGTCCCGCCCGCGCGGCCGCGGCCGCCGTCTTCGCCTCGGCTGCCGGCCTGCTCACGCTGGCCATGGTCTGGCTCGCCACGCAGGGTGAGGCGGCCGTGTTCATCACGGGCCTGCTTGGCGAGCGCGCGCGGACCGCGGTCCTCGGCGCGGCTCGTGATGTCACACTTGCGGTCCTCGGGGAAAGTGCCGTCATCGCCCTGCAGACAACCGGCGCCATCGGACTGTCACTGCTGGTGGCCGGGTTTCTCCTGGCGGCCGTCGGCACCGTGGCCGGCATCCGGCGTCTGGCAATCGCTGGCCGTCACGTCGGATGAGCGGCGGTTCGGCCGTTTTCGCCACCCTGCTCACGCTGGTCCCGGCCATGCTGGCCGCGCAGCAGCCGGCTCTGAAATCAGCAGGCGGTGACCTCGAGCGCCTTCGGGTGGGTGAACAGATCGCCGTGCTCCCTCCAGCGGACAGCGTTGCGCCAGGCGCGCGCACGGTTGCGGCGGGAACCACGGTGAATCGCACAATCGTCGCCAGGGGACCGGTCGACGTGTATGGCCGTGTGGAAGGCACGGTCGTCAGCCTCGCCGGCGACGTCAACGTGCATCGCGGCGGAGTCATCACCGGCGATGCGCTGGCCGTCGGCGGCCGCGTGAACGCGGACAGCGGCGAGGTGGACGGAGAGATGCGCGCGATGTCCGTCCTGCCCACGCTCGTCAGCCATTCCGCGGCGTTGGCCGATCAACGGACGCCCGCGCGGCGCACTGCCGATTCCGTGAAGTCGGTCGCGGGTTCCTTTGCGATCCTGCTCATCATCGCGGTGGGCGTGTTCCTGTTTGCGGGACCGAATCTCGACGAGGTCGTTTCGACGATCCAGGGCCGTTACGTCCGCTCGTTCTGGTATGGCGTGCTCGGCCAGGTCCTCGTCCTTCCGGGTTTGCTCGTTCTCATCGTCGCCCTGGCGTTGACGATCATCGGCATCCTGCTGATTCCATTTGCGGTGGTGGCCTATGGCATCGCGGTCGCTGGCATCGCGACACTCGGATTCCTCGCAGTCACGCGTCTCGTCGGCGACGGGTTGTGGCGCGGCGGCTCGGCATCGCCACGTGGTCGCACCCTGACCGCACTGTTCGTCGGCGTGTCGATCTTCTTCGCGCTATGGCTCGTGGCGTCGCTGGTCACATGGGCGCCCTTCGCAGCAACGATCATCCGAGCAGCTGCGTTGGCCGCGACCTGGGCTGCCATGACGCTCGGCCTAGGCGCGGCCATCCTGTCGCGCGCGGGAACACATCGGCGCGTATCGGGTTCTGCGCGCCCGCTCGAGCTCGCGGCCTGGCAGACGCCCACCCCTGTGGCCGGCGTGGTGGCTGCTCGACGGACGTCAGGCATCAGGGAGGTGCGCTGACATGCGTCGTTTCGGTGGTGTCGTTGCAGCGATCGTCGCGCTGCTTCCTTCGGTGGCGCGCGCGCAGGACGCTCCCCTGTGGCGCAATGTCGACATCTCGCGCCAGTTGCGCGACACGCTCCCGCAACGGATCCGTGTCCAGTACGGGGCTGGACGCGTGGATGTGCGCGGGACGAGCGACGCGACGCTGTACGCGATGCACCTCCGGTACGACGAGGCGCGCTCGACGCCACTCCATCGGCACGATGCCGAGCAACACACGACGTCGCTCGGATTGGAGTCGCGTGGCCGTCGCGTTCAGATGTCCGATGGCGAGTCCGGCGAACTCCGCCTGCTGCTGCCGCGGACAGTGCCACTGGATCTCGACATGGAGTTCGGCGGCACGCAGGCCACGCTCGACCTCGGTGAGATGTCACTGCGGTCAGTTCGACTCGAGTGTGGCGCCGCGGACGCGATGCTGCTCTTCTCGCGGCCAAACCGAGTGAGGATGCGCGACCTCGAGGTGAACGTCGGAGCCGCGGATTTCACGGGCCGCCTGCTTGCGAATGCGAATGCGGACCAGATCCGGGTGCGCGGTGGAGTCGGCAGCGTCGACCTGGACTTCAACGGGACCTGGACCCACGACATCAGTGTCGTCACGCGGCTTGCCGTCGGCAAGCTGACACTGCACGTGCCGGCGGACGTCGGCCTCCGGGTCGAGGTGCAACGGGTGGCTGCCGGTTTCGACCATGTGGGCCTGATCAAGCGCGACGACGCCTGGTATTCCACGAACTACGATTCGGCGCCCTACAAGCTGAAGGTACGTGCGGAAACGTTCTTCGGCGCAATTGAGGTCCAGCGCTCTGCGCGATAAAGGCTGACGCGCTGGAAGCAGAGGCTGGCCCGCCCCTTGCCCGACAGCGGCCCATGATCATCCAGGGCTTCAACGTCGTTCCGCTCGTCAAGAAGACATTCCGCGAGATCGGGGCGGACCGCATCCCGTCGCTCGCGGCGGAAACGGCGTACTACTTCTTCTTCTCGCTGTTTCCGCTGCTGCTTTTCCTGACGCCCCTCCTCGGGCTGATCGGGAACGGCCAGCAGCTCATGGAGGCACTGATGGGCCGCCTCGCGACTGCGCTTCCGCCCGATGCCCTTTCGCTGTTGCGACGAACGCTGACCGAGATCATCGGCTCACGCGGGGGAGCCGGCGTGATGTCGCTCGGCGCGCTCCTGGCCGGATGGTCGGGCTCGAGCATCTTCGGCACGCTGATGGACGCGCTCAACATCGCGTACGACGTGACCGAGACGCGGCCGCTCTGGAAGCGCATCGCGTTGCGTCTCGGGTGCCTTTTGCTGTCGGCCGTCATCGTTTTCGCGGCCACGTTCGTACTCCTCGATGGCGAAGTCGTTTCGGCATGGATCGGGCGCTCCTTTCACCTCGGCCAGGCCGGCGTCGTGCTGCTCACCGTGCTTCAACTGCTCGTCGCGGTGTCGCTCCTGGTGGTCCTTTGCATCACGTTGTTCAAGTTGCTCCCGAACGTGCATCAGCGATGGACTCACGTGATCGTCGCGTCGATCGTCACGACAGTACTGTGGATCGTGGCCACGCTGATCTTCCGGCTGTACGTGCAGCACTTCGGCGCATTCAACAAGACGTACGGCACGATCGGCGGCGTGATTGCGCTGTTGTCCTGGATGTACTACACGATGCTGGTCGTGCTCTCGGGTGGCGAGTTCGCGTCGGAGATGCATCACGGGACAGGGGCACTGGATCCGCTGAAGGGTGAGGTCTACCTCGGCCGCATCGTGTCGGATTCCGGGCCCGGGACACCGTCGATGGAGAAGTTCAAGCCCTCTCGTTGACGGCGGAACCACAACAGTTCTGCGGTATTTGCGCGCGGATGCAGAGAGCTGACGATCTGTTGCCGCTGCCTTGGTTCGCTCGAGCTGTTAGCTCAGACTAGCTCGAAGCGCGGAGTACCACGCTCGCGCCGCGGACCACTCCGAGCCGCTCCGCAGCCGATCCATCGCGCACCGCAATCTCCACAAGCCCGCTCGATCCTATCAACGCGGTGATCGAGCCCGAAGCGACATCGCCGTACGTGCGGCCGATCGCAATCGTCGTCCCTCCTATCTCCACGATGCCGGCACGGCGCGTGATGAGGTTCGTCACGAGGTTGCCAAACCGGTCGACCGAAATGACGACGCCGTTCGTCGATCCATCGGCACCTCGCGTGGCCTCCGGGGTTCGCATCACCAGCGGGTCCGTGCACAGCGTGCCGAGCGAATCGAGCGGGGTGCCTGATGACAGCTGCGCGGCGGCGGGGGCGAACACGTCGCGACCATGAAAGGTCGGCGATGCCGACACCGGCACCGGCAGCACAACGCACCGGGCGCCCTGATACAGCATGGCGGGTGAGAGGATCCCGTTGTCAGGACCCACGAGCAACCGTCCCTCACTCGCGACCGCGATCGCAGCGCGGCCTCCGCCCACGCCAGGGTCAACAACGGCAACATGCACCGTTCCGATCGGAAAGCGATGCCAGTAGCGCGCCACGGCGAGACGTCCTGCCTCAACGTCGTGTGCCGGGACATCGTGGGCAATATCGACCAGCGTGCATCCCGGCGCATCGGCCGCGAGCACTCCCTTCATCTCGCCGACATAGCCATCGGCGGTGCCGAAATCAGTGAGCAGCGTGATGATGCGCGTCATGCGTCCATCCTCAGGCGATCGACGTCCTCTTCCAGCGGCCCGCATACCAGATGCCTATCATTCCGACCGCGCGTGCGAGTGCAGTGAGCGAGATCGTCCACCACAATCCGGCACTACCATAGCGCGAGGCGGCCCACGCCGCGAGTGGAATGCGCAGCGCGGTGATCGACGTCGACGTCACCATCGGGGCAAGGGTGTGCCCTGCGCCGCCCAGCGCTCCCTCCAGGACAATCTCGGCGCAGATCCCAAGTTGCGAGAACGCCGCAATGCGCAGGTAGCGCGTTGCCTCGGCGATCACGGCGGGATCCTGGCTGAAGATCGCGGCAAAGCGCTGCGGCACGAGCAACTCCACGACGCACGCGACCACACCGAAGCACGAGCAGAACGCAACGGACAACCAACCCGCGCGCGCAGCACGGTCCGCTCGACCGGCGCCGAGATTCTGTCCGACGATGGCCGCGGTCGCAGCTCCGAATCCGACGGCAATCATGAACAGCCAGCTCTCAACGCGATGACCGATGCCGAGGGCCGCGAGCGCTGGCGTTCCGAATTGCGTGGCCGTGCGCGTGACGAGGACGTAGATGAGCGAGAACACCACGCCGGTGACCGCGGTGGGCAACCCGATGCGCACCACCTGCCGCATGGCACGCCAGTCTGGGCGACCGAGCTTCAGCACGCCGCGACGACCCACGATCGTGAGGCCGAGTGCGAACGCAACGGCGCGCGTCGAGATCGTGGAGATCGCCGCGCCCGCGACGCCGAGCGCGGGAATCGGACCCCAGCCGACGATGAGTACTGGGTCGAGGACAAGCGTCACGCCGACGGACGCGCTCAGCAGAAGGAACGGCGTCCGGGTGTCGCCCGCCGCCCTGAATGCGGCATCGATAGCGAAGAAGCCGAAGATCAGCGGCGCGCCGACAAGGTAGGTGCCGAGGTAGCGCACGCCGAGCGCGCTCACCTCGGGCGGCGTCTGCATGATGGCGAAGAGCTGCGGCAGCAATGGCAGGCCGACGATCGCGACGACCACGCCGAGCGCGAGCGAGAGCAGGAGTGCATCGCCCGCGATTCGCGCGGCTTCAGCAGAACGTCCCTCGCCATATCGGCGGGCGGCCACTGCGGTCAGGCCGACATTCACCATCTCCGCCAGGGAGACGATGAACCAGATCCAGAAGACGGCGGTTGAGGCAGCGGCGAGCCCAATCGAGCCGACCCGCGTGCCAATCCAGTAGGTGTCGACCGAGAAGAACAGCGTCATCAGCAGCGACGACGCAACCGCGGGCAGCGCGATGCGCGCGATGGTGCGGGGCAGCGGATCCGCGACCAGATGCGCAGACTCCCACTCGCTCCTGACGGCAACGGTCGCCAACCCCTCGTGGGACTCGAGCGGAAGCGAACCGCCGAGGAGCTGGTCGTCGTGCATCACGTCATCAGGCGGGCGTGAGCGCCTTCGCCGCGTCGGCGACAGCGGCCGCGATCTTCGCGAGCGCCTT
Source organism: Gemmatimonadaceae bacterium (assembly GCA_046589725.1). Classification (GTDB taxonomy): domain Bacteria; phylum Gemmatimonadota; class Gemmatimonadetes; order Gemmatimonadales; family Gemmatimonadaceae; genus AG11. The sequence goes on along the minus strand of JBKJUW010000094.1, from coordinate 19,676 downwards.
GGCAGCGGTGGATCCCGCGTCCGACGTGACGATGGGCGATCCGCTGTCACCGCCTTCCATGACACGCGGGTACAGTGGAATCTGACCAAGCAGCGGCAGGTCCACCATCTTCGCGAGCTTCTCGCCACCGCCGGATCCGAACAGCGCCGACGGCTTGCCGCAGTGCGGACACTCGAACCAGCTCATGTTCTCGACGATGCCCAGAACGGGCACGCCGACACGCTGGAACATCTTCACCCCGCGCAGCGCGTCTCCGACGCTGACGTCCTGCGGCGTGGTGACGATGATCGCACCGTCCACCTGCGTGGCCTGCACCAGCGACAGTTGGGCATCGCCGGTGCCGGGGGGCATGTCGACGAAGAAGTAGTCGAGTTGGCCCCACGCGACATCGGCGAGAAACTGCGTGATGATCTTCATCACGATGGGGCCGCGCCAGATCGCCGGCTGATCCGGCTCGATCATCATGCCGAGCGAGATGAGCTTCACGCCATGGGCCTCCAGCGGGATGATCTTCTCGTTGATCACGGGCGGCTGGCCGGAAACCCCCATCATCCTGGGGATATTGGGGCCATAGATATCGGCATCCATCAGCCCGACGCGCGCACCGGAAGCGGCCAGTGACACGGCGAGATTCACCGCGACGGTCGACTTGCCCACCCCGCCCTTTCCCGAGGAAACCGCGATGATCTTTCCGAGCTTGGGATAGTGCTTCGGGGTGGGGGCGGACGGACGGGCGGGAGCGGGAGGCGCCTGGTCCATCACGGGAAGCATGCGGCTCTTCGGCGGAGCAGTGGGTGCGTCTGGAATCTTCACGGGCGTGATCTGCAGCTGCACGTCGGCCACCCCCTCGACGCCGGACACCGCCTCGCGCACCGCCTTCGCGATCGCGGGGTCGTCGTCCTTGGTGAGCAGCAGCGTGAGGTGCACGCGTCCGTCGGGTGTGCTGCCGATGTCGCGGACCTGCTGCGTGGAATAGACGTCCGCACCCGTGCGCGGATTCCTGACGTTCGCGAGCGCCTTGGCGACGCGCTCCTGGAGTGTGGAAGGCATCGTTCAAGGATAATCGGTTGCCGGAGTCATGGACGCATGGCAGAAGCGCCCCGCACGCAGGTGCGGGGCGCTTCTGCCAGCTTGAAACGATCAGCCGATTACTTCGATGTGGAGAGGTCGCGAATGGATGCAGCAAGCATCGCCAGCTTCGGGTCACGGCCCTTGGCCTCGGCGTCAACCTGCTTCGCGAGCGTCGCGAGCGTCTTGCCTCGCTGCGTCAGCGACGACTTCTCGGCCTTGTCGAGCGAGTTGCGGATCACGGCAATGCGCGCCGCCTGCAGGGCATTCCCGCGCTCGATCTGGTCGACGTACGCTCGCGAGAGGGCGAACGAAGCCGGCCAGACGAACTTCGGCTGTCCCTGTGTGTTGAGGTAGTCGAGGTGCACCGTCTTTGCGGCGTCGATCTCGTGCTGCGAGAGGTACTGGCTGGGCGTGAGCTCGAAGATGTCGAGACCGCGAGCGATTTCGGAGCTGACCATGACGCCGTTGTACCAGTAGACGGACCAGGAACCGCCCATCGTGAAGTGCGTGGAGTCGACGGGTCCGCGATCGTGGAACGCGATCTCCTTCGCGTGGGCGGGGTCGGTCCAGTCGAACACGGAGATACCGCCCTGGTACCACGCCTGCACCATGACGTCGCGACCCGGGATCGGAATGAGCGAGCCGTTGTGCGCAACGCAGTTCTCCATCGCCGTCTGGGCAGCGGGCATCTTGTAGTAGCCCTTGAAATGCATCTTGCCGTTCTCGATCGTGAAGATCGCGTCGGCGCCCCATTCCATCGGATCCGTTGCGCGACACTTGGGAGCGCCACCGCCGCCCCATTCGTCCGAGAACAGCACCTTGGTGCCGTCGTTGTTGAACGTGGCGGAGTGCCAGTACGAGAAGTTCGTGTCTGCGGCGGCGTCGATGCGGACCGGATGCGCCGGATCGCGGATGTCGAGCAGGAGGCCGTAGCCACCGCACGCGCCACCGGCGTAGCCAACGGCCGGGAACACGGTGATGTCATGGCACTGGTCGGGACCGGTGGGCGTGCGCGCGACACCGCCGCCAAACCGCTTGTCGGCGTACGCCTGCACGCCAGCGCGCAACTCGGCGCTGTCGGCGGCTGTGGCTGGGCCCGAGCCACCGCGCGCCTTCACGATGCTGTCGAGCATCGGCTTCACGAACCCATCAGGCAACATCATTTCGCTCCCGCCCAGCTTGACCGCATAGCCGCCGCGGGCCTTCGCGTCGGCCATCGCCTTGAGGTCGTCGGGGGCGTTTCCGTGGCTCTTTGCCGCCGCGAGGTTGTCGAAGATGCGGGGCGAAGTCACGATGGCAGCCTGCTCCGGATGCGCCAGCGGCACCTTGATGGCTTCGATGCGAAAGTGCGCGCTTCCCGGATCCTTGTCCGGCATGGCATCGGAGCAGCCGTGCAGCTCGGCGTCCGGACGCACCGACGAGGACCCAGAGACGTAGACGTAGACATTGTCCTTGTCGTTCGGGTCGACGACCACCGTGTGCGTGTGCGAGCCGCGGCACGTCTGCACGTTCGCGACGTTCTTCGGGTGCTCGATGTCGGTGATGTCGAAGATGCGGACGCCCTTGATGCGCGCGTCGCTCACCGTCTCCTTCACCCCCTGGTCACCGCAGTCGATGCGGCCCGTGTTGCCCTCGGCGGAGACGAACAGGAGGTTCTTGTAGACTGATACGTCGCTCTGCGATGCCGGACAGTAGTTCGACAGTCGCAGGCTCGGCGCCGCCGGATTGGAGATGTCCCAGATCTGGTAGCCGTTATAGTTGCCCTGGATGACGTAGTTGCCCTTGAAGGCGAGATCCGAGTTGGTGCTGCCAAGGAACTTGCCGGACGGCGCGGTCCGGGAGACGACGCGCATGTTCCACGCGGCCTCGCCGGCATTCATGAGGCCGGCCTTCAGGCCGATGCGCGGGTCCGGATTCGGGGCCTGGGCTCTGGCGACGGCCGGAGCTCCGACCACTGCCACGAGCGAGAGTGCCCAGACGGCGTTTCGGCGCACGTCCGCAGCGAGTGAGTGTAGCACAGACTTCATGTCAGCCTCTTAAAATGCGGGTGGGTGCTGCGGGGAAGACTTGGTTACGTGGACCGCTAATGGCCCTCGAGCTCGAGCATGAGCAGCATCCGCTGCATGCGCCCGATCTCGGTGGTCTGATCGACCTGGACGTCCGACGCAAACTTCCACGTGAGCTCGTCCTGGGCGGCGCCAAAGGTGTTGTAGAGATCAGCCACCATCGAAACGGCGCCCTGATGGTGCTGGATCATGCCCGAGAGAAAGAGGCTGTCGAACTTGAAGCCTCTCGCCTCATCGAGCTCATTCATCTGCGCCTCGCTCAGCATGCCGGGCATGAGCATTTCGTGCGTCATTCCATTCATGACCATCTTCATACCGGTGGCTGTTGCTGCGGGCACAAGCTGATTGCGGTCGCGCAGCCACCGCTGCATCGCGGTGATTTCGTCCTGCTGCGCGTTGATGATGCGGTCGCACAGCGTCCGCACGGAGGGACTGGCCCCGTGCGTCGGCGCCATCTTCGCCATGATGATCGCCTGGGCGTGGTGATGGATCATCCCCGCCATGAAATTGACGTCCGCGGTGGTATACGGGTACCTCGCACTGTCCGCGCGCGCCTTGGCGATCGCGGCCGCCTGGCCCTGGGCCATGGCGGACATCGGCGCAGGAGATGTAGTCTGCGCGGCGGTGACGTTGGGGAGCGCGAGCAGTGCCATGGCCGGCACGGCGTACAGTACCGCGGCGAGGCGAATCGATCTGGCGTGTCTCATAGAATTATGTCCCGGGGTGCGCGGTACGAGCCGGAATGGCTGAGGTTCGGGCTGTACCAACACATACTATCATATGGAGTGGGGCGACGGTAAGCGGGTGCCCGTGCGTCCCTGTGACTCCATACATTACGCGCGCACCGCGCGCAGGTTCCGTTGGTCATCGACATTCTGTAGCGGGAGAACGGGCTAGTATCGCCCCGCGCAGGAGGGGAAGACATATTCCCCGTGGTCGCCGCGCCCCCGGAACATCGAAGTCGTGTCTTTACCAGTCGCAGCCGCCCGGAAGGAACGCTTCATGTGTCGTAACATCAAGGTACTGGCCAACTTCGAACCGCCCGCGCGCGAGGATGAGATTCGTGCGTCGGCCCTCCAGTTCGTCCGCAAGCTGAGCGGGAGCTCGAAGCCGTCGAAGGTCAACGAGGTTGCGTTCAATCTCGCGGTCGATGAAGTAACGGCGTCAGCCGCGCGACTACTGGCGTCGCTCGAGATCCATGCGCCGCCGCGAGACCGGGACGAGGAGCTGCGGAAGGCAAAGGAGCGGGCGCGGAAGCGATTCGCTTGACCGGCGAGGCGCAGGATTCCGGGCTCCTTGGATGGTGGCGGGTCGCGCCGGCGCCGGCGCGACGGGCGCTCATCGCGGCGTCAATGGGGTGGGCGCTCGATGCGTTCGACATCATGCTCTTCTCGCTCACGCTCGCGTCGGTCATCCGCGACCTCGGGCTCACGAAGACCCAGGCAGGCGCGCTCGGCTCGATAACGCTGCTCGGCGGCGCCGTCGGCGGTCTCGTCTTCGGTCACGTCGCGGACCGCTTCGGACGCACGCGAGCTCTGATGGCCAGCGTGTTGATCTATTCGATCTTCACCGCCGCGTGCGGCCTGTCGCAGACGTTGTGGCAGTTCGCGATCTTCCGCGGTCTACTCGGCCTGGGAATGGGTGGGGAGTGGGCGAGCGGCGCAGCGCTCGTCTCCGAAACGTGGTCGACCAAATACCGTGGGCGCGCCCTGGGCTTCATGCAGAGCTCCTGGGCCATCGGGTTTGCCGCCGCCGCCCTCGTCGTGGGAATCGTGCTGCCTCGATACGGATGGCGGGCGGTGTTCTTCGTCGGCATCCTGCCTGCCTTCTTTACGCTGTGGGTCCGGCGCAATGTCGAGGAGCCGGACGTGTGGAAGGCGCAGCATCGCCTCCGTCTCGACGGGGCCAGTGCGTCCACGGCACCGCGCCACCGTTTCGGTGACATCTTTCGCGGCGACATGCTGGGGACAACGGCGACCGTCACGTTCATGAATGCGTGCGCGCTGTTCGGGTGGTGGGGCCTGAACGGCTGGATCCCGGCGTATCTCTCGCTTCCATCGGCGGAAGGTGGGATCGGACTCAGCACGTCGACGATGTCGTGGTTCATTGTGGCAATGCAGGTCGGCATGTGGCTCGGATACATCACGTTCGGCTACATCTCCGACGTGGTGGGACGGAAGCGCGTGTACATCACCTACTTGCTCATGGCGAGTATCCTGCTGCCGTTGTACGGCTCGATGTCGATACCGGTCGTCCTGCTGCTGCTCGGGCCCTTCGTGGCATTCTTCGGCACGGGGTTCTTCAGCGGTTTTGGTGCGGTCACGGCCGAGCTCTACCCGACGGCCATTCGCGCGAGCGCGCAGGGATTCACCTACAACATCGGTCGCATCGCGAGTGCCGCGGCGCCGTTTACGGTGGGCAGACTCGCGACGACACACGGGTTCAGCGTGGCCTTCGCGATCACGGGGGCGGCGTACCTGCTCGGCGCCATTGCGTGGCGGTGGATTCCCGAAACAGGGGGACGAGAACTCGCCTGAGCAAAGCCCTCCGAACATCCCTACCTTCCTACTGATGCAGACAGCTGACGCTGGCGGCACAGCACTCCTCGCGGCACGTTATCGCATGCCACACACCGTCGGTATGAACAAGCGCCAGTTCCTCCGCACAATGGGCGGCGCGTCGATCGGACTGCTGCTTGGTGACAGGCTCTGGGCGCAATATGCGTCGCTCCCCGCAGCGCAACTCGCGCACGACGAGCCATTCTGGGCGCTCATCCGATCGAAGTATCTGCTGACGCCCGACTACATCAATCTCGAGAACGGCTACTTCGTGATGCAGTCGCAGCCCGTGCTCGACGCATTCGTCGGGCATGTGCGCGACATCAACCGCCAGGCGTCGTACTACATGCGTACGCGCCAGTTCGACGACAAGCTCGCCGTCCGCGCGCGACTTGCTGCCATGGCCGGTTGCTCGCCGAGTGAACTCATCATCACGCGCAACACCACCGAATCGCTCGACACCGTCATTGCGGGGTTCGACTGGAAGCGGGACGATGAAGCCATCATGGCCGCGCAGGACTACGGCGCCATGCTCGACATGTTCGCGCTGCAGGCCAAGCGCTACGGCATGGTGAACCGGATCGTGTCGCTGCCGATCAATCCGGCGTCGGATGATGAGCTGGTGCAGCGCTACGCACGCGCCATCACGCCGACGACGCGATTGCTGCTGGTCTCGCACATGGTGAACATCACCGGCCAGATCCTCCCGGTCCGCGCCATCGTCGATATGGCGCACAGCCGCGGCGTCCAGGTGATGGTCGATGGTGCCCACAGTTTCGCCCAACTCGATTTTCGCATCCCCGATCTCGACTGCGACTATTTCGGTGCGAGCCTGCACAAGTGGCTCGGCACGCCACTCGGCGCGGGTATCCTGTATGTGCGCGGCGATCGCATCGCCGGGCTCTGGCCAGTGTTCGCCGATCTCAGCATGGCTGACACCGACATCCGGAAGCTGAATCATACCGGCACGCATCCCGTGCACACCGACCTCGCGATCAACGACGCCATCGACTTTCACGAGATGATCGGCATCGCGCGCAAGGAAGCGCGACTTCGCTACCTGAAGGAGTACTGGACCAGTCGAGTGCGCGGTGTGTCCAACGTTGTACTCAACACTCCCGAAGAGCCTCGTCGGTCGTGTGCCATCGCGAACGTGGGCGTGCGCAACATGCCGCCGGCAGCGCTCGCGAAGACACTCCTGGACGGCTATCGCGTGTGGACCGTTGCGATCGACTCGGCCAACGTCCACGGCGTTCGGATAACGCCGAGTGTGTATACGTCGACTGCTGAGCTCGACCTGTTCGTCAACGCCATCAAACAAATTGCCTCATGACATTTCGACGTTCGTCGTGCGTTCTCGTGCTTGCCGTCGGAACGACGCTGGTGTCTGCGCCGCTGCGCGCCCAGGGATCCGCACCCGCTGATCCGCTTCCCGTGCCGGCGTGGGCCTACCCGACCACGTCGAAGGAGGCGCCCACGCTGAAGGCGCCCTTCGACTCGGTCGTACGGCTGCACGTTCCGACGAGCAGGAAGTCCTATACGATGGCGCAGGTGAAGAACCAGAATGCGCCGCCCGACTGGTACCCTTCGGCGCATCCGCCCGTGCCGGAGCCGGTCGCGCACGGACGGGTGGGGGCGATGATGGCCTGTGGGTATTGCCATCTTCCGGACGGCCAGGGACGCACGGAGAACGCAACGCTCTCCGGATTGCCGGTCGAGTACATGATGCGCCAGCTTGACGACCTGAAGACCCGCGCCCGCCGCGGCGCACTCGACAGCTGGGCTTCGACGGCGAACATGCATCGCGTCGCCGACAGTGTCACCCAGAAGGAGGCGCTCGCCGCCTCACGATATTTCGCGCGGATCAAGGCCAAGCCGCGCTTCCATGTCGTCGAGGGCGCGGAGGTTCCGGTCACGTATCAGGCAGGCTTGCTGTACGCGGTCAAGCCCGGCGCAGGCACGGAGCCGCTCGGCCAGCGCATCATCGAGGTGGCGGACGACGCGCAGCGACACGAACTTCGCGACGCGAAGGCGACGTACACAGCGTATGTCCCCGCGGGCAGCATCGCGAGCGGAAAACGGCTGGCCACGGTGAAGGAGAAGGTTCCGCTGCGTTCGTGCGTGAGCTGCCATGGACCGACTCTTCTCGGTGTCGGGCAGGTTCCACCGATCGCAGGTCGTTCGCCGACGTACCTGTTCAGGCAACTGCTGGCGTTCCGGAACGGCACGCGCGCCGCCGCGACGAGCGCCCCGATGCAGCAAGTGGCGGCATCGTTGAGCATCGACGAAATGATTTCCGTTGTCGCGTACGCAGGTTCGCTGCGTCCGTCCCGCTGATCGCACCCAACCGAGTCTCGTGTTCAAACGACTGTGTTCATCCGCCGTCCTCCTTGCCGCGACGGCTCTCACGCTGCCCGCGCAGCGCGCAGCAACCGCGAGAATCCCGGAACGCGCCGTACGCCGCGACATCCCCATCACCAACGCGATACGCCGCGCCTTTGCCGCGGGGACGCGAGATTCAAGTGGCCGTCCCGGTCGCAATTACGGTCAGTTGCGGACGGATTACTCCATCGACGCGCGACTCGACCCGGCCACGTCACGGATCACCGGCCACGAAATCATCGTCCTGCAGAACAACACGGACGACTCGCTGGCGAGCATCGTGATGCGGCTGGACCAGAACCTCTTCCTGTTCCAGAGCCCCCATGCGTCGCCGTGGGTCCCCGCGGAGCCGACCGATGGCTTCGCGATCACGCGGCTGATCGTGAACGGCCAGCCAGTGAACCTCTGGCCGCTCGCGACCGGAGGTAGAGGCGTTTCTTCCGCGCCGCCACCAACCGAGAATAGTGCGTCAGGAATGAACACGACACGTGCGACGATCTCGCTCGTGCATGCGATCCCGGCGAAAGGTCGCGCAACCGTCGAAGTGGACTGGAGCCACAAGGTTCCGGGCGGCCCCGGCGTTGCGCATCGCATGGTGCAGCGATGGGCCGACACCCTCTTTCAGCCGACGCAGTGGTATCCCCGCGTGGCCGTCTACGACGACCTCCGCGGCTGGGATCCGGAGCTCTATCTGGGACCTTCGGAGTTCTACAACAACTTTGGGAAGTTCGACGTCCGAATCGACGTGCCTGCCGGCTGGATTGTCAGCGGCACGGGTGTGCTCCAGAATCCGCAGAACGTCCTCACGGCAGCTGGGCGCGAACGACTGGCACACGTGCTCGAATCGGACGACGTCCGCACGATCGTGGGCACGAGCGAGACTGGACCAGGGCTGGCAACCGCGGCCGGTTCGCGACTCGTGTGGCACTTCGTGGCTGACAGCGTGAACGACTTCGCCTGGGCCACCGCGCGAAAGTTCAACTGGACCGCCACGCGCGCGACGATTCCCGGAAAATCGCGCGTGCCCGTCAACATGTACTTCCTGCCGGGCGATTCGTCGCTCTACGCGAACGCGGGCCCGATCGCGCGCCACGCGCTCGAATTCTATTCGTCGCTCTGGTTTCCGTATCAATTCCCGCAGCTCACACTCCAGGACGGACCGAGCGCTGGGATGGAATACCCCATGGTGATCAACTCGAACCAGGGCGCTGCGGATCACGAGACGGCGCACCAGTGGTGGCCGATGGTCGTCAGCAACAACGAGACGTGGTATGGCTGGATGGACGAGGGATTCAATCAATACATGAACATCCTTTCGGCTGCCGACCGCAATCATGTCACGCCGGTGCTCACGCGCCTGGGTCAGTCGTACGGCACCGTGAGTGGCGACGAAGCGGAGCCTCCGATGATGTGGAACGCCAATTACGCGGGCCCGCAGCGCTATTCATTCCAGACCTACAGCAAGACACCGCTCATGCTGTCGATGCTCGGCGGTATCGTGAGTGACACCGCCGTGCAGCGGGCACACCGTGAGTGGGCGACGGCATGGATGTTCAAGCATCCGTCGCCGTGGGACTACATGTTCTCCATGAATCGCTCCCTCCACCGCGACCTCGGTTGGTTCTGGTACTATTGGCTATTCACCACTGAGCGAGTGGATGGGTCCATACAGGGTGTTACAAACGCCGCTGGCCGGACAACGGTGCTCGTAAGGCAGGACGGGCAGATGCCGTCACCCGTCGTGTTGAAGGTGCAGTTTGCGCCGAGTGGGCCGGCAATCAAGCGGATGGCGAATTCCGTCATGTCGGATAGCGTGACGGCGGTCGTGACCTGGCCAGTGGACGTGTGGTTCGCGGGCAGCCGCACGTTCAATGCGACCCTGACTTTTGGCGGGCGGAAGATCGAGCGTATCGCGCTCGATCCAGGATGTCGCTTCCCGGACAGGGATCCGTCGGACAACGTGTGGCCGCGCGTTGCGGTGGCCACCGCCTGCGACCGTTGACGCTTTCGAAGCTGGAGTAGCGCGATGGGTCTGCATGTGGTCCTGGTTCACCCCGAGATCCACTGGAATACGGGAAACGCTGGTCGCACCTGTCTCGCGACCGGCGCGACGCTGCATCTCATCGAGCCGCTCGGATTCTCCCTCGATGAACGCGAAGTCAAGCGTGCTGGGCTCGACTACTGGGAATACGTCGACCTCCGCGTGTGGTCTGGCTGGGCGGTATTCGAGCGCGCGCTCCCGGCACTCGGCGAGCCATACTTCTTCTCGACGAAGGCCACGCGCCTGGTCTGGGATGCGCCGCTGGGCGCTGCCGATGACGTGGTGCTCATCTTCGGCTGCGAGACCGGAGGTTTGCCTGCCGAGCTGCACATGCGGTACGCGGATCGGTTCCTGGCCATGCCGATCGTCTCACCGCGCGTGCGGTCGCTGAATCTGTCCACGAGCGTCGCCGTTGCGACGTATGAAGTGTTGCGGCAGCGTCAGGCGCGAGGTGGGGAGGAGGCCGGCCTGGGGCGGTGATGTTGTCGAGGTAAATAGCTTGACAATACTTGGACAGAATGTAGGTTTCTCGGCATGGCACTCCGATCACCACGCAACGCATCGTCCGAACAGCCGCGACATTCCATTGCCGTCGTGTCGGCACGCACCGGCCTTTCGCAGGATGTCCTTCGCGTGTGGGAACGCCGGTACGCCGCTGTGGAGCCGACGCGCTCGGCGGGCAACCAGCGGCTCTATACGGACGAGGACGTCGCGCGCTTTCGACTGCTGGCCGCGGCGACGAGCACGGGACGAAGCATCCGGACGGTCGCGTCCCTTGCGACTGCGACACTGGAGGAACTCGTCGCCGGCGACACGAAGATGGAGGAGACGCTCCGCGATGCGGGCAACGCTTCCGCTGATGCGTCCGTGCTCGCCACGGCGCTCGCGTTCACCATGTCGCTCGATGCGGCCGGACTCGACGCCGCGCTCCGACGCTCCGTCGCAGTGCGCGGACTTCGCCTGTTCCTCGAGGTGGACGCACCTGCGCTGATGCGCCGGGTCGGCGATGACTGGGAGGCCGGCCGCATGAGTGTCGCGCAGGAACACCTCGCGTCTGCCGCGGTCCTCAACATCGCGCTCGATACGGTCCGCGCGCTGCCGGTCACTCCATCCGCCCCACGCCTGCTGGTCGCCACGCTCTCGCAGGAGCGGCACGGGGTCGGGGCAGCGTTGGCCGCCGCCGTCGCCGCGCTGGAGGGATGGGCGATCGTGCACCTCGGTGTGGACGTTCCATCGACCGACATCGGCGAGGCGGCAACGACCAGCGGCGCGCGCGCGGTGGCACTCAGCATCGTATATGACGACAATCGCGCTCAAGTGCTGCGCGAGGTCGCCAAGGTCCGGAAGGCCGCATCGCGCCTGCCGCTGATCGTCGGCGGAGCGGCGGCTGTTCTACTGAGCGCAAAGCTCGCCGCGCTCGGCGCCATCGTCTGTCGTGATCTCGTGGACTTTCGCGCGACGCTCGCGCGCGAGTCCCTCCTCGTCAATAAGGACGCACCATGACGCACCGACTCGAACGCACCACACTTCTTCCCGGATCACTCGACGACGTTTTTGCGTTCTTTCGCGAGCCCCGCAACCTCGAGCTGATCACGCCGCCCTGGCTCGCATTCCGGATCACGTCAACGAGTGACGAGGTCGTCGGCGAGGGAACCCGCATTCGCTACCAACTTCGGCTTCATGGAATCCGAATGCGGTGGGAGTCGCGTATCACAGAGTATGCAGAGAATTCCCATTTTGCCGACGAGCAAGTCACCGGACCGTACGCGCAGTGGTACCACCGGCATTCGTTCCGGTCGATCGCAGGGGGCGTCGAGATGACGGATGTCGTGGATTACCGCCTTCCCTTTGGCCCGCTCGGCCGCCTCGTGCACTGGCTGGTCGTGCGGCATCAACTGCGGTCCATCTTCGATTATCGCGGGCAAACGATTCGCGCGTTGTTCCAGCGGGCGGGAGGAACGACCGCATGAGCGTCGGCCTCTTCTCCGTCGCCTACGGCGCGACGGCCGTCACGATGTTCGTACTCGATCTCGTCTGGCTCGGCGTGGTCGCGAAGACGCTGTATGCGCGCGAGATGGGAACACTGCTTCGTCCCGACGTGCAGTGGGTGCCGGCCCTGGCATTCTACACGCTGTATGTCGCCGCCGTCGTTGTGTTTGTCGTCGTCCCCTCCGCCGAGCATCGGTCATTCACGCGTGCGCTCGCGCTGGGGGCGTTCTTCGGGCTGGCAGCCTATGCCACCTACGACCTGACCAGCCTCGCCCTGATTCGTGATTTTCCGATCCGGATCGCCGCGGTGGACATGGCATGGGGAATGGTGCTCACCGCGCTGGCGTCATCGGCCGGCTACTGGGCGGCGACGACGTGGGGACCGGTTCGATGAACAACGCGGCCCTCCAGCCGCGACGTGCGCTGGCAGCGGTCATTCGCTGGTTCGATGCCGATTACCACGCCGAACCCGCCGAGGTGATCGCGCTCGCGCCCGATCGCGTCGACTGGGTGCGGACCCTGCCGTTCATTGCGCTTCACCTTGGCTGCCTGTTCGCGCTTGCCACGGGATGGTCGCCCGTCGCGCTGTGGACGGCCGGCATCCTGTATGTCGTGCGGATGTTCGCGGTGACCGGGATCTATCATCGCTACTTCTCCCACAGAACGTACCAGACGTCGCGCGCGGGGCAGTTCTTCCTCGCGTTGTGGGGTGCCACCTGCGTGCAGCGCGGCCCGCTCTGGTGGGCGCACCACCATCGCCACCACCACCAGCATTCCGATGAGGCGGAGGACACGCACTCTCCGCACGTGCACGGATTCTGGTGGGCGCACGTGGGTTGGATCACGAGCCGCCGCAACTTCCCGACTAACTACGCGCGGGTGAGGGATCTCGCGAAGTATCCCGAGCTCGTCTTCCTCAATCGTTTCGACGCGCTTGTGCCCCTGCTCCTCGCCGTAGGCCTCTGGACCACAGGATGGGTTCTGGAGAGCCATGCTCCAGGGCTGCATACCACTCGGTGGCAGATGTTGGTGTGGGGCTTCTTCATCAGCACGACGGTGCTCTTTCACGGCACGGCGAGCATCAACTCGATGGCGCATATTCTCGGACGCCGTCGCTTCAACACGGCCGACGATTCTCGCAACAGCCTGTGGCTCGCGATCATCACGCTCGGCGAGGGCTGGCACAACAATCACCATCGCTATCCGACCGCCACGCGCAATGGCTTCTACTGGTGGGAGATCGACCCCACCTACTATGGCTTGCGCCTGCTCGCGATAACGGGGCTCATCTGGGACCTCCGAGCTGTGCCGCGCCGAGTGCTGGATGAAGGAATGGGCAATGCGGCAGAGCGAAGACTGGCATGAGGTCGCTCGCCATCGTCGGCAGCGGAATCGCTGGATTGGGCTGCGCGCATTTCCTTCATCGCGACTTCGACATCACCCTCTTCGAGCGGGAGGAGCGCACGGGCGGCCATTCGCACACGATGTTCGTGCCGCAGCCGGCGATGGCGCCACCCGTGCCCGTGGACACCGGCTTCATGGTGTTCAATCGAGTCACCTATCCCCTGCTCTGCCGGCTATTCGATGCGCTCGACGTGCCGGCGGTGAAGACGGACATGTCCTTCAGTGTGCGCGATGTGACGAGCGGTCTCGAGTGGTGTGGGAGCTCGTTGAATCACCTCTTCGCCCAGCGCCGCAACCTTCTGCGTCCTCGCTTCTGGCGCATGCTCGGGCAGATCGACCGCTTCAATAAGGAGGGCGTCGCGGCGCTCGGGGATCCGGCGTACGCGTCGATGACGCTCGGCGAGTACGTCGCCGCACGCGCCTACGGCGACGATTTTCTGGCGCTGTACCTGGTGCCCATGAGCGCCGCCGTCTGGAGCACGCCACCGGACATGCTGCGTGACTTCCCAGCGACGACTCTGCTCCGGTTCTTCTACAACCACGGATTTCTTGGCCTGCACACGCAGCACCAGTGGTGGACGATCGCCGGCGGATCCCGCGAGTATGTACGCAGACTCACCAAACCCTGGCGTGATCGCATCCGTGTTGGGGATCCAGTGCGGCTCATCGAGCGTACGACCAGCGGCATCCGAATTACCACGGCGCGAGGGGAGCGGCGCCTCTTCGATCGCGTGATCGTCGCAACGCACGCCGACGAGGCACTCGGCCTGCTTGCCGATGCCACGGACGACGAGCGCTCGGTACTCGGGGCGTTCAGTTACCAGCGCAACCGTGCGACGGTGCACGGCGACACCACGGTGATGCCACTGACGAAGCGCGCCTGGGCGAGCTGGAACTACGAGATTCCGCGCGCCGGGAAGGGCGAAGCGCCCGCGACGCACTACTGGATGAACAGTCTCCAGCCGCTCGGCGACAGTCCGCCAGTCTTCGTCTCGATCAACGGCCAGGAGCGCATCGACCCACGCAGGGTGCATCACACCGCCGAATACACACATCCGCTGTTCAACCATGACGCCGTTCGCGCGCAGATGGCGCTGCCCTCGCTCAATCTCAAGGGCGAGGAGGATACGGACACATTCTTCTGCGGCAGCTATGCACGATACGGCTTCCACGAGGATGCGCTCTGGAGCGCTGCCTCGGTGTGCGCACTCCTCCTTGGGAGGAACCCGTGGATGACGAACGATGACGCGGCGCCATCCCCGATCCGTGGCGCGCTCGTCGACGCGCCGCGCCGCGCGCTGGGTTGACCATGCGCAGCCGACTCTTCGCGTGCCGAGTGACGCATGCTCGCTTCAGTCCTCGCCGACACCAGTTTGCCTATCGCGCCTTCTACCTGGCCGTCGACCTCGACGAAATCACAACGTTGCGCGATGCGTTTCGGTTGCTCTCTGTCGACAAGCCGAACCTGTTCAGCTTCAACGACCGGGATTTCCTCCCGGTGGGCGAGCCCGTGCACAACCGCAACACCGAAGGCGCGGTGGTCGCAGCCGCCGGGGCCCCGCTGCGGGAGCGGGTGGAAGCGGTGCTCGCGTCGCATGGACTCTCGGCACGAGGGGGACGCGTGGAACTGGTCGCCATGCCGCGCATGCTGGGATACCTGTTCAATCCCGTGAGCTTCTACTTCTGCTACGCGCCGGATGGACAGCCACTGGCGACCATCGTCGAAGTGACGAACACCTTTCGCGAGATCAAGGTCTACGTGCTCGGCCCGTCTGCGCACTCGGATGGGGCGTTTCGCATGCGAGTGCCCAAGGACTTCTATGTCTCCCCATTTTCAGACGTGGACATTTCGTTCGACTTCTCCCTCCATCCCGCGGATGACAAGCTCCGCGTTCGCATCGACGATTACGACGGGGCGCTCCGCACGTTCACGAGCGGTCTGACGGGAAACGCGCGACCGCTGAGCGACGCACGACTGGCGTGGTATCTCGTCACATATCCGCTTTTGACGCTACGCGTGATCGCACTCATTCACTGGCAGGCGCTGCGCCTGTGCCTCAAGGGCACCCGCTGGTACCGAAAGAGCGCCCGCGCCACGGCGCAGCGCGACCTGCGTCGCCCCCACATTTCAGTCGCGGCGCCGAGCATGACGCGCGCGCGGCTCGGCATCGTGAACCCACTATGACGTCGATCAAGCTCGAGACTCCGTTCACCCCGGCACGATCCCGGACACAGGCCCCCGCGCGCACCAGCATCGCGCGACGGCTGGTCTTCCGCGCGTTGAAGCAAGTCACGCGCGGCCGGCTGGAGCTCCAGTTACCCGAGGGAGATACGCTGCTCTTCGGGGATCCGCACGCGGACGGGTCTTCGTTGCCGCTGGGTATCCCTGGAACGGCCACGATCCGCGTACTGGACGAGGCCTTCTTCCGTCGCGCGGTCGTGTCGGGCGACATCGGCTTTGCCGAGTCGTTCATCGATGGCGAGTGGGAGACGGATGACCTCGCGGCGGTCATTGGCTGGTTCGTGCTGAACATTGATCGCGCGCCAACGCTTTCGGGCTCGAGCGCGCGTGACAGCTGGCCGTCCGCGGCTGGACGACTCGTCAACCGCGTGCGGCATCTGCTCCGCCGGAACTCGGAGGCGACGGCTCGTCGCAACATCTCGGACCACTACGACCTGTCGAACGACTTCTTCTCACTCTTCCTCGACCCGGCGATGATGTATTCGTCGGGCGTGTGGGCCACGGCGACAACACTCGCCGAGGCGCAGAGAGCGAAGAACGAGGCGCTGTGCCAGGCACTCCGACTCCAGCCCACCGACCACGTGCTCGAGATCGGGAGCGGTTGGGGCGGTTGGGCCATCCAGGCCGCGCGCGACTACGGATGCCGGGTGACCAGCATCACGATCTCGCAGGAGCAACTCACGCTCGCGCGCGAGCGGGTGGCCGCGGCCGGACTCTCCGATCGCGTCGACGTGCAGTTCCTCGACTACCGACGCGTGGAAGGCACCTTCGACAAGATCGTCTCCATCGAGATGATGGAGGCGCTCGGTCATGAGTACCACGTGTCGTTCTGCTCCACCATCGACCGCGTGCTCGCACCCGACGGTATCGCCGCGCTCCAGTTCATCACCTGCGCCGATGCTCGCTACAATGAGCTGCGTCGCGGCGTGGACTTCATCCAGAAGCACATCTTTCCCGGCTCGCTCCTCCTCTCGACGAATCGCGTCAGCAGCCTTCTCGCCGACGCTGGCGGCTTCGTCCTGCACGACCTTCGCGACATGGGACTCGACTATGCCCGCACGCTGCGGGCCTGGCGCGAAGCGTTCGATGAGCGCGCGGACGCGGTGCGCTCGCAGGGGTTCGACGAGCGGTTCATGCGCAAGTGGCGCTACTACCTCAGTTACTGCGAAGCCGCCTTTGCGCTGCGGAACGTCTCAGTCGTGCAGGCGGTGTACACCCGGCCGAACAATCTCACGCTTGGCGACTGGCGTCGCGCGTGAGCGGTCCTGATCCCCGGGCCACCTCGTTCTGGCAGCGGCGGGTCGTCGCACCGATCACGGCGCAACTCACCCTCGGCGTTACGCCAGAGCGACTGGCGTTCACACTGGCCGCGGGTGCGACGACGGCGATCTTCCCGCTCCTCGGAGCCACCACCGCGGTGACGCTCGCCGCGGGACTTGCGCTCCGACTGAATCAGCTGGTGATGCACACCGTGAATCAGCTCCTCGCGCCACTTCAGCTCGCGCTCATCCTGGCCTACGTGCGCGCCGGCGAGTGGCTCTGGAATACTCCCGCCGATCATTTCTCGGTCGCAGACGTCGTGCGGACCTTTCATCAACGCGGCTTGCTGGATTTCCTCCAACGGTTCGGCTGGGCCGGCGTCCACGCGGTTTCGGCCTGGGCGATTACCGCGCCATTCGTCGCCGGCGCGCTCTACCTCGTTGCGCGACCACCGCTCGTACGCCTCGCGACGGTGACCCGGCGCGCGGGCAGCGCCGCATGACCCTTGCGAGCCTCGAGGCAGTCGCCGCCGCGGGGGCGCTGCTCCTGTTCGCCATCGCGTTCGGCTTCGCGCGGCGGATAGACAACTACAGCATTGTCGACGTCGTGTGGAGCTACGCGTTTGGCGTGCTTACGCTGTTCTACGCGCTCGCCGGCACGGGATGGGTGCCTCGCCGTATCGTCGTCGCCATTGTGGTCGGGATCTGGAGTGCGCGGCTCGGCACGCACCTCGCCCGGCGGATCCGCGCACATCATCCCTCCGAAGATGGCCGCTACGTCACCATGCGGCGCGAATGGGGTGACCGGCTTGCCTCGCGGATGTTCCGGTTCTTCGAAATACAAGCCGCGTCGGTCATAGTGCTCGGCCTCCCGTTCCTGGTGATCTGCTCGAATGCGCGCGAGGGTTTCGCGTTCCTGGAAGTGCTCGGTCTCGCGGTGTGCGTGATCGGCGTCGCGGGGGAGAGCGTGGCGGATGCGCAGCTCGCGCGCTTCAAGGCAGACCATGCGAACGCCGGTCGCGTGTGCGACGTGGGGCTTTGGCGCCTGAGTCGCCACCCGAACTACTTCTTCGAGTGGACGATCTGGGTTGGTTATTGGTTGATGGCCTGTGGAGCCGGGCCGTGGGGCGTGGCGACGATCATCGCGCCGGCGGCCATTCTTTACCTGCTGTTGCGTGTGACTGGCGTCCCGCTGTCGGAAGCGCAGTCACTGCGTTCCCGCGGCGACGCGTACCGCCGTTATCAGGCGGCAACCAGCATGTTCGTTCCCCTCCCGCCTCACACGTCGTAAGCGCGAAACTCCACGGGGAGAGTTACTCCCGCGCGTTGAGGAAGGTCGATAAACCCGGGTGGAAACGTGTCGCTCGAGAATTTCGCGATGCCGAAAGCGACGAAGTGGCGCCCCGTGACGACGGGCGCCTAACTTCCGTGCGCTCCCCGCCGGGAGAGCGCGAACCAACATCGGAAGAGATTCATGACAAAGATCAAGGTGGTCAATCCACTCGTCGAGATGGACGGCGACGAAATGACCCGCATCATCTGGAAGTTCATCAAGGACAAGCTCATCCTGCCGTACCTCGACATCCAGATCGACTACTACGATCTCGGCATCGAGCACCGCGATGCCACGAGCGACCAGGTCACGATCGACGCGGCCAACGCAACGAAGCGGCACGGCGCCGCGGTCAAGTGCGCGACGATTACGCCGGACGAGGAACGCGTGAAGGAGTTCGGGCTCAAGAAGATGTGGAGGAGCCCCAACGGCACCGTCCGGAACATCCTGGGCGGCGTGATCTTCCGTGAGCCGATCATCATGGCCAACATCCCGCGCCTCGTCCCCGGCTGGACGAAGCCGATCGTCGTGGGGCGCCATGCCCACGGCGACCAGTACAAGGCCACCGACTTCAAGGTGAAGGGTCCGGGTACCCTGACGATGACGTACACACCCGATGGCGGCGAGCCGCAGCACTTCGAGGTGGCGAAGTATGGTGCGGACGGTGGCGTCGCGATGGGTATGTACAACTACAACGACTCCATCCGCGACTTCGCGCGCGCGAGCCTCACCTTCGGCCTCCAGCGAAACTACCCGGTCTACCTCAGCACGAAGAACACCATCCTCAAGGCCTACGACGGCGCCTTCAAGGACATCTTCGAACAGGTGTTCCAGGATGAGTTCAAGAGCGCGTTCGAGGCCAAGGGTCTCACCTACGAGCACCGCCTCATCGACGACATGGTCGCGAGCGCGCTCAAGTGGGAAGGCGGCTACGTCTGGGCGTGCAAGAACTACGACGGCGATGTGCAGTCCGACATCGTCGCGCAGGGCTTCGGCTCACTCGGCCTCATGACGAGCGTGCTCCTTACGCCGGACGGGCAGACGATGGAGGCGGAGGCGGCGCACGGCACGGTCACGCGCCACTACCGCGAGCACCAGAAGGGACGGAAGACGTCGACAAATCCGATCGCGTCGATCTTCGCGTGGACGCGCGGCCTCGCGCATCGCGGGAAGCTGGACAACACGCCGGCGCTCATCGAATTCGCGAACGCACTCGAGGCGGTATGCATCGAGACGGTGGAGTCTGGCGAGATGACGAAGGACCTCGCGATTCTGATCGATGCCAAGGCTCCGTACCTGAATACCGAGGACTTCCTGGACACGATTGACCG
>JBKJUW010000139.1:0-21658 GCA_046589725.1 Gemmatimonadaceae bacterium | reverse complement strand
ACTTTCTCTTCGACACGCGCACGACGATTACAGGTCTTACGTCGCACATGCATGCGCGGGGCACGAAGTTCCAGATCCAGATCGTGGCGCCCGGCAGTGCGCGGGACGGCGAGCTCGTCTATGAGAATTTTGATTGGGAACATCCCGCCCTCATCAACTTTGCCTCGCCCATCGTTCTCGAGAGAGGGCAGGGGCTGCGGTCCATCGTGACCTACAACAATACGACGGCATCCCCCATATTCTTCGGGTTGACGAGCGACCAGGAGATGGACATAATTTTTGGGTATTTCTACTGATCAGCACCCCGCTCACCCCCGCATCATTTTCGTGCGGAGCGAGGGAGCTTGACGTTCCGCTATGGGGCTTCAGACGCCGTGCACGCTTGGCGGCCTCGTCATCGTAAATGATGCGCGGCAATTTTGTGGCAGAACGCGACGCACGGGGGTCTCCTTCCGGAGGGGTACCTCGGCACTGCCTACGTCGTGAGCGCTCGACCCGTCCCAGAGGCGCGATTTGCAGTTGCAAGACCACCGATCCTGAACGCACCGAAGGCGCTCAGGCCAGTCAACATCACTCAGATTTTAGAGGCCCAGTGAGAAACATTCTACCTCGTGTGCTCTGCGCGGCCGCGTTGCTGTTGCCGGCCACGCTGCTCGCGCAATCCCGCGACATTTCGGGACGCGTCGTGATGAGTGGAAGTGGTGCGCCACTTCCGGACGCGACCATCACCGTATTCGGACAGCAGGTCGGCGCACGCTCGAACGAGCGCGGTGAATTTCGCGTACGCGTCACCGGAGGCGCCGTCACGCTCCAGGCACGCGCGCTGGGGTACAAGCGACAGGAAATGCGCGTAACGGCCGACGCGCAGTCGGCGAATTTCACGCTCGTGCGCGATGTCCTTCAGCTCGAAGGTGTGACGGTCACGGGAGCTGCGACAAGCGTCGACAAGCGGAATGCGGCCACGGCGATCGTGAGCGTGAGTGCGGAGGAGTTGACCCGCGTGCCTGCCCCGTCGCTCGAGAGTGCGCTGCAGGGCAAGGTGATCGGCGCGCAGATCAGCATGAACAATGGCGCGCCCGGTGGCGGAGGCCAGATACAGATTCGCGGCGCTTCGTCCCTCCTCGGCCGCATTGACCCGCTGTACGTGGTGGATGGCGTGATCATCTCCAATGCTGTGCGCCAGAGTGGGCAGCGCGTCCTCACGGGCTCCCTGAACGCCGGCGAGGAGAACGGCACGAATCGCCTCGCCGACATCAACCCCAATGACATCGAAAATCTGGAGGTGCTCAAGGGTGCCGCCGCCTCGGCCATCTATGGCTCGCAGGCCACGAACGGCGTTGTGGTCATCACCACTAAGCGGGGTCGCAGCGGCGCAACGAGCATCAACGCGACGCAGCGCATCGGTACATCGCAGCTCATCCGGAAGCAGGGCTCGCGCCATTTCACGCTCGCCACGGCGCTGGCCAATGGACAGGCAGGGTCCGACGAGGGTACGGCCGCGGTAAAGGCGGCGTTTGCCGCCAACCCGGCGCCGTATGAGGATTATCAGCAACAGCTGTTCGGCGAAACCAAACCGACCGTCGAAAGCATCCTGAGCGTCACGGGCGGCAACGACGCCACCAAGTATTACTTGTCGCTCGACGACAAGCAGGAAAAGGGCATCGCGCGCAACACCGGAGCGCGGCGCCAGTCGATGCGTTTCAACCTGGATCAGGGGATCGGCACGAAGTTCACCGCAGCGCTGGGCGGTACGCTCATTCGGTCCTTCTCCCAGCGTGGCGTCTCGAATAACGACAACGCGAATTCAAGCCCGCTTTACGCGTTCGCCTACACGCCCGCGTTGCTGCCGCTGAGCCGGAAAGATGACAGCGGCACTTTCCCGCTCAATCCGTTCTGCGGCGGATACACGTCGTGCTCCAATCCGTTCGACACGTACGAGCGGTTCGTCAACAACGAAGACGTGTATCGGCAGATCGCCAACGCGCGCCTGAACTACAGCCTGCTGTCGGGCACGAACAACGACGTGCAGCTGAGTTTTGTCGGTGGTGCAGACCGCTACAGCAACGAAGGTTACGAGTTTGCGCCGGCCGATCTTCAGTTCCAGCGGAGGGGCACCGACCGCGGCGCGTCGTTTCAGGGTGCGGCCGTGCAGGGCAATGGAACGCAGCTGCTCACCAACAGCGCGCTGAGCGCGGTATGGACCTTCACGCCGACCAGCCGCAGCATGTCGTTCACCACCACGGGCGGCTTCCAGGCGGAAGACTCCCAAGGGAACGACTACACCATCATTGGACGCGGCACGGTGCCGACGCTGGCCAATGCGTCGGGTAACACCAACACCACGGTTGCGCAGGGCCGGTCATTCGTGCGCAATCGCGCGTTCTACGGACAGGAACAAATCCTCGCGTTCGACGACAAACTCCTGATCTCCGGTGCGATTCGCGGTGAACGGAGCAGTGTTAATGGCGACGTGGACAAAGTGTTCTACTTTCCGCGCGGCCAGGCGTCTTATCGGTTCGTGAATCTCGTGCCCCACGTCGACGAGCTCAAAATCCGAGCAGCACTGGGAGAATCCGGCAACCGCCCAGACTACGGTGCCCGCTTCGTCACGTTGGAAAACGCCGGCCTCATCGGCGGGCAGACTGGTCTCGTCGTGGCCTCGACGCTCGGCAATCCTGCCATCAAGCCCGAGCGTCTGCACGAGCTCGAGTACGGCGTGGACGCGTCACTGCTCGGCGAGCGCGTACGCTTCGAAGGCACCATTTACGACCGTCGCATCAAGGACCTGCTGGTCCGGGCGCAGCTGGCGCAGTCGACTGGCGTGAATCTCCAGAACCTCAACGGAGGCACGTTGCAGTCGAAGGGCGTCGAGGTCGGACTGACGGTAATTCCGATTGAGAGCAACACGGGCTTGAACTGGACCTCGCGCGCGTCGTGGTATCAGGGCACCACGAAGATTCTCAGCTTCATCCCTGGCATTCGGCCGTTTACGACGGGCACGGCTGCGGGTGGATTCGGCAACGCCTACGGCCGGCTTCGCTACGCGCCGGGCTACTCGGTGTCGACCATCTGGGGCAACGCGCCAGACTCGACTGGGAAAGTGACGCCCGACACCCCGCTGGGGGACGCGAATCCCCGGTACCTCATGAGCTTCGGCAACGACTTTCGCAGGGGCAACTGGTCGGTCAATAGTGTCGTTGACTATCGCCGAGGTGGCACGGTATCGAACATGACGTTGAACCTGTTCGACGAGGGCGAGAACTCTCACGACTATGACAATCCGTCCCCCGACACGAAAATTGGCGCCACGCTCGGCGAGTACCGCTACAATTCCTGGAATGGCGGCAACAACACTGCAGCGTATCTGGTCGACGGGTCGTACACGAAGATTCGCGAGATCACGGTGGGCTACGACCTGCCGCCAGTGCTGGTGAACGCGATACGTGGATTGAACGCAAAGTCGGCACGCGTCAATCTGAGCGGCCGAAACCTGTTTATCATATCGGCGTACAATGGCTTCGATCCGGAAGTGAACAACGGGGGCAACTTCGTCGCGCGCTTCGTGGATCTGGCGCCGTTCCCGCCGAGCCGGAGCTTTTTCTTCAGCGTCGACGTGGGTTTCTAGTCATGACGACCCATTCACAACACTCGTCCCGCACGGGACTTCTCACGAGAGGACTGATGCGACCCACGTTCCGACGCAGTCTAGTCGTCGCGCTTGCCGCCCTGTCGTTCGTCGGCTGCCAGAACGACTTGACGCTCCCCAACTACAACTCAGCGACGGTCGAGGGTCTGTCCAAGGATCCAGCCGGGCTTCAGCTCGCCGCAACCGGCGTACTCGTGAGCGAAAGAAACAATTACACGGGGCGTATCCGCGATATCACGATTCTCGGGCGTGAGGGGTATTATTACTTCGCGACCGACGGGCGTTTCGTGACGGACTACCTGATCGGCACCGGCAGCGGACTCTCCAATACCGGATTTGCCTCGGGCAACTGGTTCGGTTACTTCGCGAACATGCGCAATGCGGTCAACCTGGTGAGAGCCGCGGAAGTGTCGTCACTTTCATCCGGCCAGAAGGCCGCCGCACGCGGGTTTGCCAACACCTTTAGGGCGCTCGACATGTATTACGCGATCACGTTGCGCGATACGCTTGGGATGCCAGTCGAGATTCTGGCAAACCCGACCGAGGGTCAGGCTTCGTTTGTGAGCCGCAACGAGGTCTACACCCGTATTTCGGTCATTCTCGATAGCGCCAAGACGGACCTCGCCGCGGCGGGAGCCACGGCGTTCCCATTCGCGTTGCACTCGGGATTCTCGGGGTTCACCACAGGCGCCACGTTCGTGAAGTTCAACCGTGCCATCGCGGCGCGTGTACTCGCGGCGCGCGGGTCTCTCGAGTGCGGAAACGCGTGCTATACGCAGGCGCTCGCGGCGCTCGGCGAGTCCTTCGTTGCGCCGGCGGCGTCGCTCGCGGATCTGAATGCCGGCACGTACAACGTGTATTCTTCGGCGTCGGGCGATGCGCTGAATCGGCTCTCATCTGCCAATGATCCGAATTTTGTAGCGCATGCGAGTTTCGTGGCCGATGTGCAGAAAAAGCCGGATGGATCGAATGACGACCGTCTGGGCCGGAAGATCGCTCCACTTGCAGTCCCGCGTTCGGGGAACCCGCAGGCCAAGTCGATCCCGGCCACGCAGGGATTCATCGGGTACGGTTCCAACACCACCCCCACGCCGATTATTCGCAATGAGGAGCTGCTGCTCATCCGCGCGGAAGCAAATCTGCGGCTTGGGAACGTTCCGGCGGCTCTGGTCGACCTGAACAATGTCCGTGCCGTATCCGGTGGTCTGGCGCCACTCGCTACCGCGACGATCGACGACCTGCTTTACGAGCGGCGCTATTCGCTTCTGCTCGAAGGCATGCGGTGGCTCGATGCGCGGCGCTTCGGGAAATTGGGCACGCTGCCGCTCGATCTTCCCATCCACTTTGTCGCCAAGGTCGTTCCAATCCCGAAGGCCGAGTGTGACGCCCGCGACACAAAGCCGAACGGCTGCTGAACTGTGCAGTAGGTCCCACGAACGGGCGGTGCTCTCCACCAGCACCGGCCGTTCGACCCTCCGCCCTACCTCATGGAGGATTTGAGCATGCAGCCAACTTGGCGGAGCATGTGGATGATACTGGTGGCGGTGATGGTCGCCTGCGCGTCGTCCGGCAAAGGCACAGCGTCCCCATCCAATGTGATCTCCCGGGCGGAACTCGATGCGGCGGGCGGTGCAACCGTATACGACGCCGTGTTGCGCCTTCACCCGAACTTTCTGCGTAATCGCGGGCCGACGTCCGTCGTCAATGCGTCCGCCCGTACCGTCGCCGTCGTGTTCGTCAACGAAACGGAGTACGGAGAGATCGAGTCGTTACAGCGGTTCCTTGCATCGCGGGTGGAAGAGGTACGGTACTACTCCGGCCCTGAGGCGACGACCAAGTTTGGAAGCTCCTACGGATCGGGTGTGATCGCCCTCAAGATGCGCGTGCAGTAGGCCCTCTCGAACCGGGATGCCACGCACGATGCACCACCACGAGGGGAGGTTCGCAAGGAACATCGCCGGCACGCGCCGGTTCGGCGCGTTTCCAGACCGACCGTGTGGTCAGTCAGCGGTATCCCCTCGCCTGCATCTCGAAGAGCTCGGCGTAAAGCCCGCCTCGCGCCACCAAGTCAGCGTGCGTTCCCTCCTCGAGCACCTTGCCCTGATCGAGCACCACGATGCGATCCGCCATGCGTACCGTTGAGAAGCGATGTGAGATCACGACGGCCATCCGACCCGCCATCAGCTGGTTGAATCGCACGAACACCTCGTACTCGGCGCGTGCATCCAGGGCCGCCGTGGGCTCGTCGAGGATGAGCAGCTGTGCGGCGCGCATGTAGGCACGCGCGAGTGCGATCTTCTGCCATTCGCCGCCAGAGAGGTCGACGCCGTCGTCGAAGCGCCGGCCAAGCATCTGCCGATATCCGGTGGCGAACCGCGGCAGCAGGCTCGACGCGAGCGAGCGGTCGGCCGCATCCACCAGGGCCACGGGCGGCGCGTCGCCTTCGCCAGGCGCGGCATCGCGTACCTGCGCGAGGTAGTCCGTGACCCCTGCGATCTCGCCGACGCCGACGTTCTCGTCGAAGCGCATGTCGTAGCGCACGAAGTCCTGGAAGATGACGCCGATGGCCTCGCGCAATGAGGCGAGGTCGTAGTCGCGGAGGTCGACGCCATCGAGCAGGATACGACCTTCGGTCGGCTCGTAAAGGCGCGCCAACAGCTTCGTGATCGTTGTTTTCCCCGCGCCATTCTCGCCGACGAGTGCAATGCGCTCTCCTGGCACGAGGCCGAGGTTCACGTGGCGAATCGCCCAACGGTCGCTGCCGGGATATTGAAATCCCACGTCCTCGAATACGAATCCGTCGCGGATGGGAACCGGTACGCGCGCAGCGCCAGGCTTCGAGCGGATGGTCGGCTCCATCTCGAAGAACACGAAGAGATCCCGCAGATAGAGGCTCTGCTCATAGATGTCGCTCGCGGAGAGGAGCAGGCGCTGGATGAGGTCGCGGCTCCGGCTGAACGCGGCGGCGAGGAACGTCAACGTGCCGAGGCTGATGGCGCCCGCCACGGCGCGCAGCAGGATGGTGATGTATGCGCCGTAGTAGCCCAGCGTCCCGATGAGTGAGAGCAGCGCACTGATGACGCCCTTCCTGATGCTGAGTTGCTTGTTCTCCTCGTAGTACCGTGCGGCGAGTGCGGCATAGCGATCGGTGAGCCACCCGGCGAGCCCGAACATCTGGACTTCCTTCGCTGTCTTGTCGCTGGCGCCCACGAAGCGGAGATAGTCGAGCTCCCGTCGTTCGGGCGTGCGGCGGAAGAGCAGCGAGTAGCTCAGCGCCGCAAAGTGCGTCTCGCCGAGGAAGCTCGGCAGGATGGCGACGGTGAGCAGCAGGAGGAGCCAGGGGTTGTGCAGCACCAGGGCCGCGGCGAGAGTGCCGAGGGTGATGCTGTCCTGCGCCATGGCGAGGAGCATGGCGATGAGGCCGATGCGCGCGGTCGTCTGTCGGCGCGCGCGCTCGAGGTGATCGTAGAACTCGGGATCCTCGAACTGGGCAAGGTCGAGCGTCGCGGCATGGCGCATGAGCCGGACGCTCATGGTGTTCGAGAACAGGTCGCCGAGCAGCGATTCCACGAGCGATGATGCACGCGCGAGAAACTCGCCCAGGATGACGATACCGAGCTCGATGATCACGACCCGCCAGAGCGTCGCGAGCGACGCGCCCGGCAGCTGGGCGAGCTGCACCACCTGGTCGATGATGAGCTTCGCGACCCACAATGACGCGACGGGCGTGAACGCGCGCAGGAGCCGCAGCAGCACCATCGCCACGGTGAAGCCGCGATGCGTCTGCCAGACGAGCGCGAGGAGTGAAGGCAGGTAGCGGAGCGCGGCGAGACGCTCACGCCAGCGCTTCGGCCGATCCTCCTCCGGAATTGGCGCGACGCCACCAAGGACACGCGTGGGGACTGACATGGTGTCAACCTAATTCGCGTTGCCGTCGCCGCGTTCCACGCGCACTTTTGCCCCATGAAGCTCGCACGCTCTGTCAGCACGCTGTCGCTCGTCTTCATCCTGTACTTCTGCACATCCGGTGGTGCGTTCACTACCGAGACGCTCGTGCAGTCGGTGGGACCCGGACTGGCCCTGCTCATCCTCGTGCTCGTCCCCCTCGTCTACTCGCTCCCGGAAGTACTCATCGTGGGCGAGCTCGCGAGCATGCTGCCCGAAGAAGGCGGCTATTACCGCTGGGTGCAACGCGCCTTTGGCCCATTCTGGGCATTCCAGAATGGATGGCTCACGTGGTTGTACTCGCTGGTCGACATGGCGATCTATCCCAAGCTCTTCGTGACGTATCTCAACTATTTCATCCCGGGGCTTTCGCCGAGTCTCACCTGGCTGGTCGGACTGGCGGTGATTTGGGTGTCGACGGCACTGAACCTCATGGGCTCGCAACGGGTCGGCCGGAGCTCGGTGTGGGCCGGCACGTTCATCGTCGGTGGATTCCTTGCGCTCTCGATCGTCGCCCTCGGCCATGCGACCCACACGCCCTGGCAGCCCTTTGCCGCTCCCGGGAAGCAGGGGACCAACGGGCTGGCCGTCGGGCTCTCCATCGCGATCTGGAACTACTTCGGCTGGGACAATGCATCCACCGTCCAGGGTGAGGTGCGGGACGCCTCACGGGCATACCCTCGGGCGCTTGCGTTCGCGCTTCCGCTGGTGGCCGCGGGCTATCTCATTCCGCTCCTTGCGACCCTGTCTGCGACCGATTGGAGGACGTGGACCGAAGGCGGGTGGCCGGCGATCGCGCTGGCCGCCGGCGGTCGCTTCGGCCCCGTCCTGGCGGCGTGGATTGCCATTGCGGGCATGATCAGCGCGATGGCCCTGTTCAATGTGCTGCTGCTCGCGTCGTCACGCATTCCATTCGTGATGGCGACGGACGGCCTGCTTCCCGCGCCCCTGGCGCGAACGGACGCGAGTGGCACGCCACGCAACGCTGTAATCTTTGCCGCCGTCTGCTACTCGGCCTTCATGCTCCTTCCATTCGCAGGGCTCATCGTCGCCGACGTCCTCCTCTATTCCCTTGCCCTGATGCTCGAGTTCCTGTCGCTCATCGTGCTGCGGGTACGCGAACCCTCGCTCCGCGGCTCGTTTCGCATACCGCTTGGCACCGTAGGTGTCAGCCTCCTCGCGGCGCTGCCCATGGGCATGCTGGGGCTGGTGGTCGTACTCAGCTTCCAGGATGGAGAATACGGTTTGCCGGCGGTTTCCGCGGCCGCGGTCGCCATCGGCCTCGGACCGGTGGCGTACAGTCTTGCTCGCCGTGCTCAATCACGAGCGAGCTAGTGTCCATCCTGAAACCGGCATTCGTGCATTCGTTCGTCGTTCAACGTGAAAGCGGGAATCCAGACTACCATCATGTATTCCTGCGCTTTCACTGCAGAACGGCGGACGCAGAAATACGCAGGCTTCGCCAACGCAGAAGGGCGCAACAACAGCGGACGGAAGATCATTGCGCCATGCTCTTTCAGCGTCTTCTGCGATTGCGCAGCCTGCGACAGTCTGCGGCCGCCGTGTTTTTCGAAGTCGATCGTTCGGTGTGCGTCATGGATCCCCGCGTTCGTGTCGATAAAGGGACACATGCATGTCCGCCTCTGCCAAATCCGCTGTTTCAGGATGGAGACGAGCTGGTGTCCATTCGGAACTCGTCAGTCCCGCGACCGGTGAAGGCCAGGGGCTCATGGAGTAGCCCGCGTGCGCCGATAATGAGGAGACCCCGACTCAATTCCCCACCGTCGCCCGGCCATTGCACGGTACCACAGCTTCAGGAACTGCCATGCGACCGACCGCGCTGAAGCTCGGCGCCGGCCAGCGTTTCTGGCGTGAGAGCCGCCTGCGTGCTGCCGCAGTGCTCTGCGCCGTGCCGCTGGCGCTGCTAAGTGCCGCCACCCTGATGGGCTGGTTTGGCCGCGGACCAGTCGCATTCAGGCCCAGCGCCGCGGAAGTGCCGTTCAACACCTCGCTCTGCTTCCTCCTCGTTGCTGTCGCAATCGCGGCACTGGTCGCACAACGGGGTCGAGTGACGGCGGTCGCCGCGCTTGCGAGCGGCGCACTCGCGGTGGTGACGCTCGTCGAACACCTGACGACCTGGTCGCCCGGACTGGACGAGCTGGCATGGCGCATTGGTGCCCGTCGCGAGGTCCTGCAGGATGCGGTCGACGCGACAACAATCATTTCCATGCGCATGGCTCCAAATGCCGGCGTCATGCTCGCCATGGTGTCCATCGGGCTGGTCGCCATCAGCATGGGTCGCATGACCCGCTCGCGGCTGGTGCTCGGATCCTTAGGCGCGCTGGTCGCGACGCTCGGCGGATTTATCGGCGTTTCGGGAACGGTGGTCGGATTGCCGACGCTATACCGCTGGGGCAACACGCCCGCCATGTCGTCGTGGGCCGCCGTTTCCTTCATCCTCGTCGGGCTGGGACTGCTCTCCGCGTCCGTCCTCTCCGCTCGGCGCGCGGATGTCTACACCGGCCGCATCGTCCCCGGCGCCGCCGCTACCACCGTCGTCATTGCCGCGCTCTTCATGTGGGAGGCGCTGGTCGCGCACGACCGCGGCAGCCTCGAGACCGGCGTGCGACACGAGGCTGCTGCGATCATGGCGGAACTGGAACGCAGCGTGAACAATCGCGCCCGCGTCGTCGACCGCCTGGTGCAGGGCCGCAGCATCCTGGGGGGTGAAACACCGGCGACGCGGAGCGTCTCGTCGTCGCAAGTCATCCGCGATTTTCCCGGAGTCACTGCGCTGACCTGGCTCGACACGGCGGGCATCGTCACATGGCGCATGGCCGAAACGGCCACAGGCGACGAGGTCGTTGGCCAGCAGTTCGCCCGCTCGGTCGCTCGCGGCGAACTTCTGCGCCGCGCGCGTGACGTGGGGCACGCGGTCATTTCCGCCCCGCAAATGCATGCTGATCGCAACGCCACGGTGTTCATGGCCGCGCCCATGACGAAGAACAGCAGAGCGCTGGACGGTTATCTCATCGTCGAGCTCATCCCCGAGCGACTGATCGCGGAAACACTGCCCGCGGATTTCGATCAGCAGTATGGATACGCACTGCGCGACGCACATCTCACGCTCGCCGCGCGCGCCAGCCAGGAAGCACTCTCCCACGACGATGCAGCAGCATCCCTGGGCCTCGTCGCGCTGGGGAGGGAATGGCAGCTATCCGTCTACCCAACCAATCGCACGATCGCGGAGTATTCGTCACTGCTGCCAACGACCTTCCTCATCGCCGCGCTCATCTGCGCTGCGCTCGCCGCGCGCATCGTGTGGGCGGCACAGGTTGCCGCGGAGCAAGCGGCGACGCTCGCGCAGACGGTTGAGAGCCTCGATGCCGAGAACGAGGCCCGACGCCAGGCAGAGTCGCTTCGCGATGACAATGCGGGGTTGTTGCAAGTGCAGGCGGCGGAACTGGCGATTCAGTACCGCGAGTTGCAAAGCACGACGGACGTACTGGCGGCCCAGGCCGACGAGCTTCGGCGCGCGCACGAATTCGGGGCGGCGCTCGTTCGGTCGACCGTCGATGCGGTCGTCGCATTCGACAATGCGGGACGTGTGCACACCTGGAATCCCGCCATGACCGCGCTCACCGGTTGGGAGCATGACGACCTCGGTGATGCGCACATCGGCACACTGTTGCCCTTTCTCGGGCAGGGTGAGGAAGCGCAGCTGCTCGAGGATGCACTCGCCGGGCGCGCGACGAAGGTGATCGCGATGCGTGCCGCGAACCGTGCGTGGGGAGAGAGCGTTTACCTCGACCTGACCGCCACGGCCATGCGTGCCCCAGACGGCACCGTCCTGGGCGGGCTGCTCGTTGCACGCGACGTCTCGGAGCAGCAACGCGTCGCGGAGGTGATCCTCGCGAGCAAGGAAGCGGCTGAAGCGGCGAGCCGCGCGAAGAGTGATTTCCTCGCACGCATGAGTCACGAACTGCGTACTCCGCTGAATGCGGTCATCGGGTTCACGAACGTCATCCTGCGCAATGCCGACAACTCCCTGGGCAAGGTGCAGCTGACCTATCTCGACCGCATCCGCGCCAACGGCAAGCACCTGCTGGCGCTGATCAACACCGTGCTCGACCTCACAAAGATCGAGTCCGGTACGGAAACCGTGGAGATGTCTCCGACGTCGATCTCCATCCTCGTCCGCCAGACGCTGGCGGAGCTCGAGGTGAACGCCACGACCGCCGGCCTGCATCTTCGGATCATCTCGCCTCCGGCCGCCTACGCGACCACCGACCCCGCGAAGCTCAAGCAGGTCCTGATCAACCTCGTCGGCAACGCGATGAAGTTCACGCCGCGCGACGGCACCATCATCGTGCGTGTCGATGCGGACGACCGCACCGGGCAGGCGCTGCGCATCGACGTCGAGGACACGGGCATAGGCGTCGCGGCGGACCGCCTCGACGCGATTTTCGAGGCGTTCGAGCAGGCCGACGCGCAGACTGCGCACGTATATGGCGGCACCGGCCTCGGGCTCGCGATTTCGCGAAAGCTGTGCAGCCTCATGGGGCACGATCTCCGTGCGGAGAGCACGCTGGGCAAGGGATCATGCTTCAGCATCACCTTTCATCCGCAGACGACCTGAGCCCCCCGGTCAGGGCGTCGATCGCGCGACCACGCCGCCCTTCATGACGAAGCTGGCGTCACGCACCGCGTGAATGTCGGCGATCGGATCGCCTCGCACGGCAACGAGGTCCGCGAACAGGCCCGGCCGAATGCTGCCGACTTGATCTTCCATGTGGAGCAGGCGCGCGTTGGTGCTGGTGGCGGCGCGAAGCACCTGAAGCGCCGGCAGGCCGTACTCCACCATGAGCTCCAGCTCGCGGCCGTTCTCTCCGTGCGTGAAGACGCCGACGTCGCTGCCGCTGCACATCGTGACGCCGGCATCGATGGCCGCGCGAAAGCTCTCGCGCTTCTCGGTGATGCGCGCCGGATCGGGATCGCCGCGCTTCCATCCACGATAGCGCAGGATCGCGTCACCGGCAGCGACCGTGGGGCAGAGCGCGACGCCGTGTTCCTTCATGAGCCGAAACACCTCGGGCGTGCCGTTGTCGCCGTGTTCGATCGTCTCCACGCCCGCCAGCACGGCGCGACGCATGCCTTCGGCGGTTGACGCGTGCGCGACGACCGCGCGTCCGGATGACCGTGCGATGTCGACGATCTGCTTCAACTCATCGAGCGTAAACGTCGGCCGAGTTTCCCCGTTGGGTCCCCAGCGGTAGTCCGCGTAGACCTTGATCCAGTCGGCGCCGTGCCCGATCTGGTCGCGCACGACCTTCGCCAGGGTGGAGCCGTCCGCTTCCTCCGCGCCCTGCGGCAGGTCGACGTCGCCGGTGTAGTGCGGCCCGTAGGTGCCCGTCGCCACGATGGCGCGCGTGACGACGATCATGCGCGGCCCGGGAATGATGCCCTGCGCAATGGCGCGCTTCAGTCCCACGTCGGCGTAGCCCGCGCCCTCGGTGCCGAGATCGCGCACGGTGGTAAAGCCCGCTCGAAGCGTTTCGCGCGCGTGGTTGGTTGCGCGTGCGACCCGAAGCGCGAGCGGCTCGCGGAGCACCTGGTCGTCCCAGGTCGTTTCGTTGTAGGGATGCAGCAGCAGGTGCGAGTGCATCTCGATGAGGCCGGGCATCAGCGTTGCGCCTGGCAAGTCCACGCGCCTGCTTCCCGCGGGGAGCACCAGTGACGACGCAGGGCCGGCGCTCACGATGCGATCGCCGCGAACGAGCACGCTCCATCCCTCGTGCATCGTCATCCCGTCGAACACACGTGCGGGCACGATGAGCGTCGCGGTGGTGGAGTCGGTGAGTCTTGTGGGCGCGGTCTGGCCCAGTGCGGAGGAAGCGCTGAGAGCGAAGGCGGCGGCGAGGATGATGCGCATACGGCACTTGGGAGCGAAGGGCAGTCGGATGTGAAGCGGCATATGATCAAATTGAAAGGCTTGTACGGGCGCGGGAAGTAGGAGATTCTTCCTGCCAACGATTGACAACCGACCACCAGAGGAAATCCCCGTGCGACGTACATCGGACGAGATCGACTACGAGCTGATTGGCGGCGACCTGCAGGCCGTGATCGTCACCCTCGATCCCGGCGAGACCGTCATCGCCGAGGCGGGCGCCATGATGTTCATGGAAGACGGGATCGAGATGAACACCACGCTCGACCCGAACAAGCAGGGCGGCGGCGTGATGGGGAAGCTCTTTGCCGGTGCGCGACGGGTGCTGTCGGGCGACACGTTCTTCGTCACCACGTTCATGAACGCGGGACGCGATCGCCGTCGGGTTGCCTTCTCATCGCATTTTCCCGGCAAGATCCAGCCGGTGGACCTCGTGGAGTGGGGCGGCACCATCATCGCGCAGAAGGATTCCTTCCTGTGTGCGCCGAAGGGCACCCTCGTCGACATCGCGTTCACTCGGCGCATCGGCGCGGGCTTCTTTGGCGGCGAGGGATTCATTCTCCAGCGCATCTCGGGTGACGGCGTTGCCGTATTGCATGCGTCGGGTGCGATGTGGGAAACGACGCTGGCACCTGGCGAGACCCTGCGCGTGGACACGGGCTGCATTGTGGCGATGGAGTCGCAGGTGCGCTACGACATTCAGATGGTGCCGGGCATCAAGACCGCGTTGTTCGGTGGCGAAGGACTGTTCTTCGCGACACTCAGTGGCCCCGGACGCGTGATGCTGCAGACGATGCCGTTCTCGCGGCTTGCGGACCGCATTCTCGCCGCGGCCCCACGAGCCGGCGGACGTCAGATGCAGGAAGGCAGCTCGGCCCTGGGCGTCGTGGGCGGCGCCGTGCTCGGAGGATTGCTCGGCAGTAGAGACGGCTGAGAACTCGGGGGCGGACAGTCTGTCCTTCTGTCCGACCGTCAGACTGTCCTTCTGTAAAGGCCGCGCCTCACGGCGTGGCTTTTACCGGCGGCTTGTTCTTGAAGTCGCCGGCGCGGATGATCGTGAGCTTCGACTGGTCGAGATACTTCTTCACCGCCGCGTTGACCTGGTCCGGCGTGAGGGCGTTGATCGCCGCCTCGAATTTCGTGTCGTACGTCATCGTGCGTCCCGCGAACTTGCGCGCGATGAGCGTGTTCACCAGCTCTGGATCGTTCGCCCGCGACTGCTCGCGCTGCTGCAGCAGGCTCGGCTTCGCTGCCTGGACTTCTGCCGCGGTGAATCCCGTCGTGAGTACCTTGTCGAACTCCTCGTGCATCGCCGAGACGAGCCGGTCCACGTTCTGCGGGTTGTAGATCGCCAACGCGGAGAAGCTGCCGGCGCGGTCGAGTGACGCGACGCTCAGGTTCGATCCCACCCCATAGCTGATGCCTTCCTGCTGTCGCAGGCGCACGGCGAGGCGCGAGTTGAGAAAACCGCCGCCCATCATGTAGTTCGCCAGCGCCATCGCGGCATAATCCGGGTCGTCATCGCGGAGGGTGACGTTCTGGACGGCGGCAATGAACGCGTTGGCCTTGTCCGGCGTCTCGATGACGATGGTCGTCGAGTCGATCGCGGGCGCGAGGCGCACGATACGCTCGAACGGCTGCGGACTCTTCCAGGTCCCGAACAGCGATCCGACGAGCGCCGCTGTCGAGTCGGCGTTCATATCTCCGACAATCGCCAGGTGGGCATACGTCGCGCCGTAGAAGTCCCTGTGGAACTTCCGGACCTGGTCGATGGTGACGTCGTTGAGCGCCGCGATCTGCTCCTCCGGCGTCATCGCATAGGCCGGATGGCCCTTCGGATATCCCGACATGCGGCGGGCGACGGCGACACTGACCTTGGACTGCGGCTCGCTCTTGATCGCGTCCAGCTGTGCTGTCTGTTCCTGCTTCAGCTTGTCCAGCTCCGCCGGATCGAAGCGCGGTGTCCTCAATTCACTCGCCACGAGCTTGAGGACCGCGGGCAGGGCATCGTGCGTCGCCTGGATGCTGACGGTGACATTGTTGCCGGCGCCCCCCATCGACACGCGCGCTTTCAGCTTGTCGAGCGAGTCGTTTACCTGCTGGCGGGTCAGTGCCGTGGTGCCGCGCGAGAGCAGGTCATTGGTGAGCGAGCCGATCGTGCTCATTCCCGTGAGTGTCTGCGCGGTCCCGTAGCGAAGGGAAAGCTGCGCGTTCGCGACGGCGCCGCGTGTCTTTTTCGGGAGAAGTGTCAGCAGCATGCCGTTCGGGAGTACGCTCTGCTTCGCCCGCGCGTCGATGTTCGCGGGCGAGGCGTCGAACACCTCGCCCGACTGGGCAAGGACGCGGCCCTTGTATCCCGCGACCATTTGCTCAACGGCGCCAACCTGGGGGACAGTCGTGCGATCCGGCTTGTCGGTCGGATAGAACAATCCGACGGTGCGATTCGACGGCTTGAGGTAGGTGGCCGCCACGCGCTGCACGTCGGCAGGGGTGACCTTTTCGATCCGGTCGCGATAGAGATAGAGGAGGCGCCAGTCGCCCATCGATGCCCATTCGCTCAGCGAAAAGCCAACCTGCTCGGAGTTCGCCAGCAGGAGCTCGATCTGCTTCAGTAGCGCCGCCTTCGCGCGCGACACCTCCGCGTCGGTCACGGGTGCGGAGGCCGCCGCGTCGAAGGTGTGCTCGAGTACGGCGCGCGCAGAATCCACATTGCCGCCGTTCTTCAGCTGCGCATAGGCGAGCAGCATGCCCGGTTCGCGAAGCTGGAAGGTGAACACGCTGATGCCGGCGGCGACCTTCGGCTCGACCAGCGCCTTGTAGAGACGCCCCGATGGCTCGTTGCCGAGGACATCGGCAAGCACGTCGACTGCGGCGAAGTCCGGGTGCGAGCCCGCCGGGATGTGATAGCCGACCATCGCATAGGGCGAATCGCCGGTGCGGCGCAGGACCGCCATGCGCTCGCCGTCCTGCGTCGGCTCCACGGTGTACGTCTTGTAGAGGAGGTTGCCCTTCTCGACCGTCCGCTGCGGTTTCGGGATGGTGCCGAACGTGCGCTCGATGACGCGGAGCGTCTTTTCCGGCTCGAACTTCCCGGCGACGACGAGCACCGCGTTGTCTGGCTGATAATACCGGCGGTAGAACGCCTGGAGGCGGTCGATCGGCACGCTCTCGATATCATCCTTCGAGCCGATGGGCGAACGACCGTAGCCATGCCAGAGGTACGCGGTCGACATGACGCGGTCCATCAGCACGCGCACTGGCGAATTTTCTCCCGATTCGAATTCGTTGCGCACGACGGAGTACTCGCTCTCGAGCGCCTTCCTTGCGATGAAGCTGTTCACCATGCGGTCGGCCTCGAGCTCGAGGGCCCACGTGATGTTCGCGTCGGTCGCGGGAACCGTCTCGAAGTAGTTGGTGCGATCGTACCAGGTGGTGCCATTCGGCCTGGTGCCGTGCACCGTGAGCTCCTGCGGAATATTCGGGTGCTTCGGCGTGCCCTTGAAGACCATGTGTTCGAGCAGGTGCGCCATGCCAGACTCGCCGTAGCCTTCCTGTCGCGATCCCACGAGATACGTGATGTTCACGGTAGCGGTGGGCTTCGACGCGTCCGGGAAGAGGAGTACGTGCAGTCCGTTCGGCAGCGAATACTCGGTAATGCCCTCGACGCTCGTCAGCTTGGTGGCGGTGGGCTGCGCCTGCGCGGCTGCTGCGATCGCGAGGAGGAGCGTCCAGCTCAGGCCAGCTGCGCGCAACAGTGGGGCATTCGGGAACGACATGGGGACCTCGGGTGGGTGCGAAGATTCCGCGAAACTACCAGCGCATACCGCAATGCGACAGGCGCTGCATGCCAGCGCGGATGTGCCTGGTCCCGTCGTCTGCCGCACGCGGGTGCCAATGACGCCGCATGCCCGCGAGGCGCTGGAATTGTCGGTCCATGTTAGATTGCCGCGCGTGAACGCGATACGTACGCAGGGCCTCCGAAAGGTCTATCCGATTGCCGCGCCGAAACGGCGTGGCCCCCCGTCCGCCGGCTTCGGCCCACCCGGTGCCGGCGGCCAGCAGGGACCGCCGCCCAGCGCAAATGGCGAGAAGGAGCTGGTCGCTCTCCACGGCCTCGACCTCGAGGTCGGCGAAGGCGAGTTCTTCGGCCTGCTCGGCCCCAATGGCGCGGGCAAGACGACCACCATCGGCATCCTGACCACCCGCGTTCTCGCAAGCGCGGGGCTGGCGTCCGTCGCCGGCGCCGACGTCATCAACGATCCTGTCGGCGTCCGTCGTCGCATCGGCGTCGTGCCGCAGCGCGCCAATCCCGACCGCAGCCTCAACGTCCTCGAGAACCTCGTCTTCCATGCCGCGTACTTCGGCATCCCGCGTAATGAAGCGGAGCGGCGCGGCATGCAGTACCTCGAGCAGTTCGGCATGCAGGCGAAGGCCCAGGAGAAAGTGGACGCGCTCTCCGGTGGGCAGCAGCAGCGCCTGATGATTGCGCGCGCCCTGGTGCACGAGCCCACCGTCATCTTCCTCGACGAGCCCACCGTCGGCCTCGACCCGCAGACCCGCCTCGCGCTGTGGGACGTGCTGCGCGACCTGCACCGGCAGGGTCGCACCATCGTGTTGACGACGCATTACATGGAAGAGGCCGACCAGCTCTGCGACCGGCTCGCCATCGTGGATCGCGGACGACTGCTCGCGCTCGATACCACTGCGTCGCTCAAGGCCAAGGCGCCCGGCGGCACCCTCATCGAGCTGTCGCTCGACGGCCCCGGCGACGATGCCGCCACGCGAGTGCGCTCGCTGGAGCACGTGACCAAGGCCGACGTCGCCGGCGACGTGCTCCGTATCCATAGCTCCGCCGGTGGACGCATCATCTCCGCCGCCATCGAAGCCACGGAAGGCGCTGGACGAACCGTTCGCAACATCACGCTCAAGGAGCCAAGTCTCGAGACGCTGTTCATCGAGCTCACCGGGAGGAAGCTCGATTGACCGCCGTCGCCATCGCACCCGCCACCTCGATCAGTGCGCCGCCCGTCGTGCGGACGTCCACCGTGTTCCTCGCACTGCTGCGCCGCGACATTCGCGTCGCCATGAAGGAGTTGCCCTACTTCCTGCTGCGCACGGTGATGCAGCCCGTCCTCTTCCTCATCGTCTTCGGCTTCCTGATGCCGAAGATGGGCATGCTTCGCGGCGGCTATACCACCACGCTGCTGCCCGGCATCCTCGCTGTGAGCCTCGCGCTTTCCGCCATCCAGTCGGTCGCGCTGCCGATGGTGCAGGACTTCGGGTGGACCAAGGAGATCGAGGATCGTCTTCTCGCGCCCGTGCCCACATGGGTGATTGCGGCCGAGAAGATCGTGTCCGGCGTGATCCAGGGGTGCGTGGCTGCGCTATTCGTGCTGCCCCTCGCGCGTCTGATCATGGGGCCAGTCGCCAACCTCACCTTCTTGCACATCGGCGACGTCCTCGTCATCACCATCCTTGGCGCCACAGCCTTCTCGTCACTCGGCATGTGGCTCGGCACCGCCATCGCACCGCAGCAGATCGGCTTGATGTTCAGTGCGATCATCGCGCCCATGATGTTCTTCGGCTGCGCGTACTACCCGTGGCGTGGGCTCGACGTCGTGCCGGTGCTCAAGTACGTCGTCCTCATCAACCCGCTCGTCTACGTCGCCGAAGGCATGCGTGGCGCGCTGACTCCCGAGGTGCCGCACATGCCGCTGCTCGCCGCGATGGGTGCGCTGCTGGTGATCAGCGGCTTCTTCTGGACGATGGGGCTGCGCAGCTTCCGCAAGCGGGCGATCGGATGAGCGGCACCGCGCCGTTCGGCGAGCCATTCGCCCGCTTCGCCGAGCAGCTCGCTGCCGCGAAGGCTATCGGTGCGCCGCTGCTTCCCGAGCCCACCGCTTTTGCCCTC
Source organism: Gemmatimonadaceae bacterium (assembly GCA_046589725.1). Classification (GTDB taxonomy): domain Bacteria; phylum Gemmatimonadota; class Gemmatimonadetes; order Gemmatimonadales; family Gemmatimonadaceae; genus AG11. The sequence goes on along the minus strand of JBKJUW010000139.1, from coordinate 2,209 downwards.
GGCAGCGTCGGCAACGACGGACAGCCGTCCGTGCGGATCGTGCTCCTCAAGGCGTTCGACGAACGTGGCTTCGTCTTCTACACCAACCACGAGAGCCGGAAGGGCGGAGAATTGCTCGCGCATCCCAAGGCGGCGATGTGCTTCCATTGGCAGCCATTCGAGCGTCAGGTACGGGTGGAGGGGTCCGTGGCCGTGGTGAGCGCCACGGAGGCCGACACGTACTTCGCCAGCCGCCCGCGAGGGAGCCAGATCGGCGCCTGGGCGTCGCCGCAGAGTCAGGCGATCGAGAAGGCGGGCGAGCTAGAGGCGCGAGTGCGCGAAGTGGAGCGGCGCTTTGAAGGGCGTGAGGTCGCGCGACCGCCGCACTGGTCGGGGTTCCGTGTTGTGCCACAACGGATCGAGTTCTGGCAGGGGAAGCCAAGCCGTCTGCACGAGCGCAACGTCTATGCGCGGGAAGGGGAGGGGTGGCGTACGGAAGTGCTGTTTCCGTAGACGTTCCAGACCGGTCCAGCCGGCAAGGAAACACGTTGTCCTCATCGATCGCCCTCGTCGGGGAAGCAGGCGCGCAGCGCTTCCGGAATGCGCGCGATGCGTCCGCTCGTCCTGTTGATGAGGCACCACAGCGTACGGCCGCGCGCCAGCACCACGCCGTCATTGGTGCGGACGATTTCCGTGAATCGCTCAAAGCGGCGTGAATCCACGGCGCCGATCCACGTGCGCGCGGTGATCGCGTCGCCGAAGATCGCCGCCTGCTTGTAGTCCAGCTCGTGCCGCGTGGCCACCCACGCATACTCGGCGCGCAGGGCCTCCGTGGCATTCGCCAGCCAGTGCGCGAGCGCGACGTCCTGCACCCAGCGCAGGTAGACGACGTTGTTCACATGGTTCATGTCGTCGATGTCGTCAGCCCGGACGACGATCGGAATCTCGAAGGCAGCCATGGGAAAACAGTATTGCATGGCAACCGCCGCACGGCCATACTCCGAAAAGGCGCCCGCGTCACGACGACGCGGCAGGCGCGACCGTTCCACTCAGCCAAGGCTTCGTGATGCGTCGATCCCTCGTCCTCCCCGGGTTGCTCGTGCTTGCGACCGTTGCACGCGCGCAGGACCCCGGTGTCTCCCTGAAGGACTTCGACCAGAAGCGCGCCGGCACCGAGAAAATGCACATGGTCGCGCACGTGATAAGTCACCCGGGCGCCTGGAAGGCCGCCGACATCGAGATCGAGCAGGACCGCGGCCGGCCCTACGTCTATATCAGCGGCTTCGTGAACTTCGACGCGCAGATCTACGACATCAGCAACCCCGCGTCGCCGAAGAAGATCTACGACTGGACGATCGAGAACCCGGAGCTGCACCGCGGCATCGGAGCAATGGACGGCAAGTACTTCAAGATCGGCACCCGCTACTACTACGCGCAGTCGTACCAGTTCATGCAGGGCGGCCCCGACACCGATCTCGGCGCAGTCATCTTCGACGTCACGGGCCTTCCGGATACGAGCAAGGTCAAGGTCGTCGCGCGCATCCGCTATCCAGCGTCGCCCGGTGGGTTCCACAACACGTTCGCGTATAAGCATTCCGACGGCCGAGTCCTCTACTTCGCGACGGTCAACCAGTCGAAGGCGCTGATCTATGACCTTGCGAAGGTGGTCGGCGGCGCGCCAGAGTCCACGTGGCTCATCGGTGACGTGCCCAATCCCACGCCCTTCAAGCAGATCGGCGGAGGTGGCTACCACGATTTCTACGTCGGCTACGATCCCGCAACGAAGCAGGACAAGTTCTACGGTGCGGGCCTCGGCGGCTATTCCGTGTGGGACGTCACCCGCCCCGACGCGCCGAAGCAGGTGTTCACGATCACGAGCCTCGGCATGGACATCGCGCACACGTTCACGCCGTCGCCCGACGGCAAGTACGCGGTGACCGAGACCGAATATCAGTACACGCCCCTCCGGATCTGGGATCTCTCGGCCGGGCAATCGGGCAAGACCCAGAACATCGACCAGCCCATCAGCGCCTGGACCGCCGACTGGCGCGATCTCTCGCACAATCACGAGGTACGCTGGCCGTACGTGTTCGTGTCCGCCTACGAGGATGGTCTCCAGATCTTCGATCTCAAGGATCCGAAGCATCCGAAGACGGACGGCGCATGGTATACCTGCGAGTGCGAGCACGAGCACGGGTTCGGCGGCACCCCGAACAATGGCTGGCAGAGT